>NZ_JBFUKM010000010.1:0-279820 GCF_056400825.1 Allobosea sp. P4_H5
AGTGTTCTCCTGCGTCAGCGTCAGCGTCCCCGTGCCGACCTTCCTGATGCTGCCGGCGTCGTAGATCATGCCGCTGAACGTGGTCGAGGCGTTGGTCGCGCCGGTCTCCAAGGTCGAGCCGTTCTCGATCCGCAGCTGGCCGGCCCCGGCGATCGAGCCGGCTGTGACCGTCCCGAGCGTGTCGTTGACGTTGAGCAGGCCACCGATCTCGATTGTATAGTCCGAGGCCGCCGACATCGCGCCGGAGCCACTGATGTAGAGCGTCCCGGCCGCGACCGTGGTCGCGCCCGAATAGGTGCTCGTGCCGGAGAGAGTGAGCATGCCGGTGCCGGTCTTGGTCAGCCCACCCGTGCCCGAGATCGTGCCGGAGAACGTCGTCGAGGCATTGTTGCCGCCCGCGGTCAGCGTGGCGGTGCCGAGCGTGACCGCGCCGGCCCCAGCGAGCGAGCCGATCGTCTGGTCGAAGCTGGCGAGGTCGAGCGTTGCGCCCGAGATGATCGTGACCGTGGAGCCCGCCGAGAAGGCGCCAGCCTGCCCGGCCTGCAGGATACCGTTCGAGACGATCGTCGTGCCGGTATAGGTGTTGGCGCCGGACAGGACGAGGGTGCCCGCACCGGCCTTGGTGAAACCACCCAAGCCGGAGAAGGATTGCGTCACCGTGAAGGTATTGCCGGCGTCGGCAATATCGAAGCCGCCGCCATTGCTGCCGAGGACGATATTGCGCGTCAGCCCGGTCAGCGTCGTGCCGGTCACCTGCAGCATGCCGCCGTCCAGCGTCAGCGTGCCAGAGGTCGCGCCGAGATTGCCCTCGGCGCTGATGCTGATCGACCCGGCCGAGATCGTCGTCCCGCCGGTATAGGTGTTTTCGCCGGTCAGCGTTAGCGTGCCGTCGCCGGCCTTGACCACGCTGCCGGCGCCGCTGATCACGCTGCTGATCGTCGCAGCGATCGTCTGGTCGAAGGTCAGCGTGCCGGTGTCGATGACGATGCCGCCATTGATGGTCGCCGAGGCGGAGCCGATGGTCAGCCTGTTGCTGCCGCCGGTGAAATGGATCGCCGCCGCGCGCGTCGTGCCGTCGCCCGAGAGGCCGCCCTCGATCGTGCCGTTATTGGTGATGATCAGGTCGGCACCAACGATGGCCTCGCCGCCGGCAGCGCCGACGCCGTTCGCCTCTTCGCCTGGATTAGGGGTACGACCAAAAGCAGTCGGCAAATTCGAGCCGCCGCGCCCGCCATCGCCACCACGGATCGTGCCGTTGACGGTCAGCGTCGTCGTCGCGCCGCCACTGGTGAAGACCAGGCCGGCGCCGCCGACGCCGGCGGCACCCGCGGCGCCAGTGCCGTCCGACACATACGAGCCGCCGTTTCCGCCCTTGCCGCCCTGGATCGTTCCGTCGATGGTCAGGGTCTGCGCCGCGCTTCCATCGGTGAAGAGCAGGCCGGTACCGCCGGAGCCGCCACCGCCGCCGAAACCATAAAAGCTACCACCGCCATGGCCGCCATTGCCGCCGGTGAGCGTGCCGGCGATCGCTCCCGTCGCACCCGCGCCCGTGACCACGGCACCAAAGCCGCCCGCGCCACCGCCGCCGCCCGAGTAGAAATAGCCGGAGGTACCGTCGCCGCCATTGCTGCCGGTATTGGCACCGACCGGCAGGGCCGCGTCGACGGCGCCATGCACGCCGCCATCGCCGCCTCGGCCCTCGCTGGGGTTGCCATCGCCAGCGAGCCCGCCAGTTCCGCCGGTAATAGCGCCGGCGCCCCCGCCGCCACCGCCCGCGTTGCCTCCTGGCGCTATTTGCCCCCTGGCGCCCGCACCACCGGCACCCGTCGGGTTGTCGATGCCGCCCGCGCCGCCGGAGCCGGGTTGCGCGCTGCTTCGGTCGCCGCCGCGCCCACCATTAGCGAGCGCCTGCCCGGCGGACAGGAGCAGCACGAGCGCCGTGCCCGCAAGCAGGCGCGAGGCGAGCCGCGTACGAGATGTCCCGCCGAGCGCAGGAGTGGTGACCGATATCATGAGAATGCCCAACCCAACCGCAGCACAGGCTTAGGCGGGTGAGGGCAGGAGGCAATGAACAGCCGTTCACATCTCTAGATAAAATGATCTGTTGCAATTCTGCCGCAGTTGCTCCGGTTCAACCTGACAGCCGGCAGCCTCGGCCCACGGATGGCGTCATCCCCGCCTGCTCAACGACGCGCTTGCGGCAGCCGGCCGGCGAGTGGACGAGACGGCTTCAGCCGCGGTTCGCGATCTGCATGGCCGATCGGGCCTCGCCGCTGTCGTTCCAGACTTCCTGGCGCCGGATCGATCCGCTGGAAATCTCGAAGCGGTCGACGAAGCGGATGCCGGAGAAGGCGCTGCCGTCAGGCCACTCGCCATAGAGGCTGCCGAGGACGTAGACGATGGCGGTGCCGTCCTCGCGCTCGCAGAGGTCACAGCGCTCGACATGCTTGGCGATGCTACGATAGCGGCCGGACGAGCCGACAACGATCGCGGCTAGATCGCTCCGCCTCGCGCCGCCGGGGAAGATGAACTCGGCATCAGCCGTCACCAAGCCGCGGGCGGCGTCGAGATCGCGCCGCTCCATCGCCGCGAGATAGCGCAAAGCGAGGGCCTGCGGTCCGTGATGGCGCTCGGCTGCGAGGGCGGGGGAGAGGACCGCCTCAGAGCTCATTGACCGCCCTCGCCACCATCAGCTTCTGGCGGACCTTCGAGAACATCGGCAGCACGATCAGCAGCAGGCCGAATGCCAGGATGGTCAGGGCGATCGGCCGGCCCATCAGATAGTCGAGCGGATCGCGCGCCAGCATCATGGTCTGGCGCAGGTTGAACTCGATCGGCCCGCCCAGCACGAAGGCGAGGATCAGCGGCGCCGTGTCGAAGCGCAATTTGCGCAGGCCATAGCCGAGCACGCCGAAGAGCAGCAGGAGCAGCACCTCGACCGGATTGTTGTTGAGCGAATAGGCGCCGATGATCATGAACAGGATCAGCGCGGCGTAGAGTGCGCGGTAGGGCACCTTCAAGAGCTGCACCCAGATGCCGATCAGTGGCAGGTTGAGCAGCACCAGCATGACGTTGCCGACATACATCGAGGCGATCACGCCCCAGAAGATCTCCGGCCGCTCCTGGATCATCAGCGGGCCGGGCGTGACGTTGTGGACGATCAGCGCCCCGAGCAGCAGGGCCGTGACGGGATTGCCGGGCAGGCCGAGTGCGAGCAGCGGGATGAAGGAGCCGGCCGCGCCGGCATTGTTGGCGGCTTCCGGTCCGGCGACACCCTCGACCGCGCCGTTGCCGAACTCCTCCGGATGCTTCGTGAACTTCTTCTCGACGCCATAGGAGATGAAGGAGGCGAGCGTCGCCCCGCCGCCCGGCAGCAGGCCGATCAGGAAGCCGAGCACCGAGCCGCGAGCGATCGGCATGGCCGAGCGCTTCCAGTCCTCCTTGGTCGGCATCAAGCTGCCGACGGGCACGGCCTGCATCGAGCGGGTGCGGAACTTCTCGACGTTCTCGAAGACCTCGCCGAGGCCGAAGATGCCCATGGCGACCACGACGACGCCGAAGCCGTCGGTGAGCTCGGGTATCCCGAGGGTGAAGCGCGGCTGGCCGGTGATGACATCCTGCCCGACCATGCTGAGCAGCAGGCCGGCGGCGATCATGATCAGCGACTTGACGACGTTGCCCTTGGCCAGGACCAGGATGACGATGAAGCCGAGCAGCAGCAGCGACAGGTTTTCGGCTGGTCCGAAGCGGATGGCGAACTCGACCAGCGGCATGCTGATCAGGCCGATGGCGAGCGCGCCGACCGTGCCGGCGACGAACGAGCCGATCGCGGCGATGGCGATGGCGCTGCCGGCGCGGCCCTGCTGCGCCATCTTGTAGCCGTCGAGGCAGGTGACAACGCTCTGCGCCTCGCCGGGGATCTTGACGAGGATCGCCGTGGTCGAGCCGCCATAGCTGGCACCGTAATAGATGCCGGCGATCATGATGATCGCCGAGACCGGGTCGAGCCCGATGGTCAGCGGCAGCAGCATCGCGATCGCCGCCGTCGGCCCGAGCCCGGGCAAGACGCCGATCAGCGTGCCGATCAGCGCGCCGCCGAAGCAGAAGACCAGGTTCATCGGCTTCAGGGCGACGATGAACCCTCCGAGCAAGCCTTCCATCAGTAACCCCAGAGCGAGCCGGCCGGCATGTTGACCGAGAGCGCGACGACGAAGAGCAGATAGGCGGCGAGGGCGGTCAGTACGGCCCGGACGAGGGCTTTGGCCGAGACCAGTTTCTCCTCGCCGATGGCATAGAGGCCGTACATCAGCGCGGTGCCGGCGACGATGAAGCCGAGCCTTGTCAACAGCAGCGCGAAGGCGCCGATCATCAGCGCGACGAGCGCGACCATTGTCGCGCCGTGCAGGCCGCCATCGTCCTCATCCGCGTCGGCCTCGTCCGCGCCCGGCTTGATCAACAGTGCGAGGCTCAGCCCGGTCATCGCCAACGAGAGCAGCAGCGGCACCGCGCCGGGGCCGAGCAGCCGGCTCGTGCCGAGTGGTAGCTGCAGCGAGGCGAAGGTCCCGATCAGGCCGCAGAGGATGCCTGCGACCGCGCCGAGGCGCGGCCGCAGGGCTTCGCCCAGGCTGCTCGCTTTTCCGGTCACTTGGCCAGGCCAAGCTTGACGAGCAGCGGCTTCATCATCGCGCTTTCCTCGGCGATCTCGCGGCCGAAGATGTCGGGGCCGGCGAACTCGACCTCGGTCATCGTGCTCTGCGCGAAGGCGATGACGGCCGGGCCGGTGGCGGCCTTCTCGATCGCTGCGGCGAGCTGCTGCACCACCGCGTCAGGCGTGGCCTTCGGCGCCCAGATGCCGACCAGCGGCGACAATGCGAGGTCGACGCCGGATTCGGCGAAGGTCGGCACGTCCGGCAGGATCTTGGCGCGCGTCTTGCCGAACTGGGCGATCGCGACCATCCGGCCGCCCTTGGCCTGCGGCACGATCGACTGGGCGAAGCCGAGCGCGAGGTCGATGGTGCCGCCGACGGTCGCCGCCACCGCGGGCGTCGCGCCGGGGAAGGGCACATGGGTCAGCTTGATGTCGGCCGCCAGCGCGAAGGCTTCGCCCGAGAGATGCGTGCCGCCGCCGGTGCCGGCGCTGCCGAAGGTGACCCTCTCCGGATTGGCCTTGGCATAGGCGACGAGGCTCTTCACATCGTTGAAGGGCGCGCCGATGCGCGCTCCCATCACGTTGGGGCCGAGGCCGACGCGGGCGACCGGCCGCAGGTCGGAGACCGCATAGGGAAGCTGGTTCTGATGCGGCGCGACCGAGAGCGGCGCCGAGGTCGAGAACAGCAAGGTGTGGCCGTCGGGCTTGGCCGATTTGGCAACGTAGTTCGCGCCGATCGTGCCGCCGGCGCCGGGACGGGTCTCGACCAGCACGTTCTTGCCGAGGATCTTCTCCATCTCGGTGCCGAAGGCGCGGGCGAACTGGTCGGTCGAGCCGGGGGCATAAGGCACGACGAAGGTGATCGGCTGCGTCGGAAAGGCCCAAGCTGCTCTGCTGGCCAGGCCGAGCCCGGCCGTCGCGGCCAGCCCGCCGAGGAGGGCGCGCCTCCCGATCCCCGCATCGTCCATCCCGCTCATCGTTCTTCTTCCCTCGTTCCGGCCTGATCGGCACGTGGCGGGCAAGGTGCCCAGGCCAGGCGCGATGCCTGAGCCTTTGCTGTATGCAAGAAAATGTCAACACTTCTTGCCGCGCGGGCTGGCGCATATTTCGGCATGTGTCCCAAAAGGCGGCCGGTCAAGTCGCTGTGGGCAAGAGAAGTCGCAACCCGACGTTGTCGCGTGACCATTCTTCGCTGAAGCCGGTGCGATCCACGGATGCTGCGCGTTGGAGGTCGAACGGGCTGATAGCAATTAGTGTCAACAGTATTTGATGGAGGCTGCATGCAATCCGCTTATGGCGCGATACCGAAACGGCCTTGGACGCGAGCTTGCTGACCCGGTTTCGTGATGCCGATCAGTCCTGTTCGAGCGGAGACCATGCTGGCCACGTCCCCTCCCGCCGGAACACCCGCCGTCAAGCCGCTGATCG
Organism: Allobosea sp. P4_H5; assembly: GCF_056400825.1. Taxonomy (NCBI): domain Bacteria; kingdom Pseudomonadati; phylum Pseudomonadota; class Alphaproteobacteria; order Hyphomicrobiales; family Alloboseaceae; genus Allobosea; species Allobosea sp. P4_H5. The sequence goes on from NZ_JBFUKM010000010.1 coordinate 6,077, forward strand.
TCGGCATCGGCGGCACGCCCCGTGAGCAATCCTCGACCGAACTCGCTCTGCGCCAGGCCTGCGAGGCGATCGGGGACGAAGCCGAGATTCGCATCTTCGCCGGGTGCGACCTGCTGCTGCCGCTCTATCAGCCGGGCGTCGCAAGCCGCGATGCGGGTGCTGCAGCGCTGGTTTCGGCGCTGATGCATTGCGACGGGCTCATCATCGCGAGCCCGGCCTATCACGGCACCATCTCCGGCCTGATCAAGAACGCGCTCGACTATGCCGAGGAGCTTTCGGGGGAGGCGCGGCCCTATCTCGACGGCGTTCCGATCGGGCTGATCGCCTGCGCCGCCGGCTGGCAGGCCGCAGGCCAGACGCTGGCGACGCTGCGGACGATCGCGCACGCTTTGCGCGGCTGGCCGACGCCTTACGGCGCAACGATCCGCACCGTGCCCGGCCTGTTCGCAGGCGGAGCTTGCAGCGACCCTGCGGTCGCCGCCGATCTTGGCCGCGTCGGCGAGCAGGTGCTTGCCTTCGCCCAATCGCAAGCGTCGGCGCTCGCCGGTCTGGCGTCGGTGCAGCGCGCCGCGACCTTCACGTCGACCGGGGCTATGCCATGAGATTGGGAATTTGGGCTCCACTGCCCCACACCATCCGCGCCGAATCCGAGATGGAGCGTGCGATCGCCGAGCTCGGCACGGCCGGCGCCGGTGGAGCGGCCGATACTTCTTTTGAATTCGCGGCGCGCATCCTGCAGCAGGCCGAGGAGGTCGGGTTCTCGATCTCGCTGATCGCCGAGCGCTGGCTCGGGCCGGATCTCGAAGCCTGGGTGATGGCGTCGGCGCTGTCGCAGCGCACGCGGCGGATGGAGTTGATGGTCGCCGCCCATCCAGGCATCGTCACGCCGCAGGCCGTGGCCAAGATGGGCGCCTCGCTCGATCGGATCAGCGGCGGGCGCTTCGCCATCAACCTGGTCAATGGCTGGTGGCCCGACGAGCTCAACCTGTTCGGCAATGGCGGCTGGCTGGAAAGCAGTGCCGATCGCGCGGCGCGGCTGGGCGAATTCGTGCGGGTGCTGCGCGGCCTGTGGACTGAAGGCGCGTTCTCCTTCAGCGGCCGCTATTACACGGTGGACAAGGCGAGCCTGCCCTTGAAGGCGCGCCGTTCGCCACCGCCGATCTATGCTGCGAGCCGTTCGCCCGAGGGCAAGGCGCTGGTGGCCGAGAGCTGCGATGTCTGGTTCGCCGATTACGTGCCCGATTACCGGCTCTACGACGATAATCTCGCGGTGATGACGCAGGAGATCGCCGAGATGAAGGCGCTCGCTGCCGGCCATCAGCGCGAACTTGGGATCGAGCTCAGCGCGCATGTGATCTGCGCCGATACGCTGGACGATGCCTACGCCCAGGCCGAGGAGATGCTGGACTACGGCAAGCGCAGCCGTATCGCCGCCGTGGCTGCGCGCGGGCTCGGCGCCGGCCTCGTCGGTACGCCGGAGCTCTTGGCGCAGCGGATCGAAACCTATCAGCGCATCGGCATCGATTGCCTGATGCTGCGCTTCCACCCGATGGCGGAGGGGCTCGCCAGTTTCGCCGAGACCGTCGTTCCGCTGCTGCGCGAGCGGCTCGTGATCGATGCCGGGTCGATGCAGCGGGAACTGGAGCCGGCTGATGGCTGAGGCGGCAACGTCCCGTCATGCCTTGATCACCGGCAGTTCGTCCGGGATAGGGCTCGCCCTGACGCAGCGTCTGCTGGCGGCAGGCTGGCGCGTGACCGGGATCGATCGCCAGCCGGCGCCGACCGAGATGGAGGCTGCCGGCCTGCGCACGATCCCGCTCGACCTGCTCGATGCATCGGCTTTGGTGGGCGCCTTGCCGGAGATTCTGGCGGAGCGGCCGGACGCGTTCGTGCACTGCGCGGGCGTGATGCGGACGGGGCGCATCGCGGAGATCCGCGACGAGGATGTCGAGGTGCTCTGGCGGCTGCATGTCGGTGCGGCGATCACCATCCTGCGCGAGCTCGCGCCGGCCTTGCCCGACACCCGCGGCCGCATCGTGCTGCTGTCGAGCCGCGGCGCGCTCGGCCGGCCCGGGCGCGGCGCCTATGCCGCGACCAAGGCGGCCCTGCATGGCCTTGCCCGAAGCCTGGCGCTCGAACTGGCGCCGCGCGGCATCACCGTCAATGTCGTGGCGCCGGCGGCGACCGACACGCCGATGCTGCGCGATCCCGGCCGCGGTGAGGCGCCTGCCGTCTCGCTGCCGATCGGCCGGCTGATCGCGCCGGACGAGGTCGCCTATCTCGTGCAGTGCCTGCTGGCGCCGGAGGCTGGAGCGATCACCGGCCAGACGCTCTATGTCTGCGGCGGGGCTTCGCTGGTCGCGCCGGGGTGAGGCGGGTGGACCGTTGCTCCAATACCAACGGCCTTCGGCGATGAGCGGTGGCGTGATTCTCTCCGGTCATTCCGGGACTTCGCGCAGCGAAGGGCCCGGAACCCAGAACCGATGCGCCTCATCGTGACCTGAGCCGATCCGGCGCGCCTCTTCGAGAAGCGGCATCGGTTCTGGGTTCCGGGCTCAGCCCTGCGGGCTGCCCCGGAATGACGCGGGTGGTTCAGCTCGCTCATTCCGGGCCGATCGCGCCCGGCCAGCCTCCCCGCTCGGTCATCTCGCGCACAATCTCTCGGGCGATGCGGGCAAATTCCGTGGCGATGCCAGAGGGCGAAGGCAAATCGAGCTCGACCAGCGCCAGCGGCCAATAGGCGCGCGGCGCGATCGGGCGGATGTCGATCTCCCCGGCGAGCATGCCGGCAGCGAGGGTGGCGCGGGTCATCAGGCTGACGCCGAGGCCGCGCCTGACCAGCCCGCTGGTGATGACGTGGTCGTCGACCTCGTAGCGGGCATCGACCCACAGGCCCTCACGCGCGGCCCAGGCGTCGAGCAGCCGACGCGAGGCGTTCGGCCGGCTCGGCAGGATCAGCGGCAGCTTGACGATCTCGGCCGAGGGCAAGCCGCCGGTGCCATCGCCGAGACTGCCGGGCAGCCCGACGACGAAGACCTCCTCTCGGAGCAGGGGCGTGACCTTGAGGCCGCGCTGAGGGAGGGGATCATGGGCGAAGGCGAGGTCGAGCTGGCGGCGGGCGAGCAGGTCGTGCAGCTGGCTCGAGAAGCCGCCGACGATCTTGATCTCGACCTGCTCATGCGCGGCGCTGAAGCGGGCGAGCAAAGGTGGCGCCAGCAGATGGCCGACGCCCGGCGGCATGCCGATGGTGAGGCGGCCGGTCAGCGCGGCCGCGCCGCGGCGGACGTCGCTGGCGGCCTGCTCGACCTGGCGCAGGAGCTGGGCGGAGTGCTCGAACAGGATGCGGCCGGCCTCGGTCAGCCGGGCGCCGTCGCGGCCGCGTTCGAGCAGTTCCTTGCCGAGCTCGGCCTCGAGCTCGCGGATGGTGCGGCTCACGGCGGGCTGGGAGATCCGCAGCATTTCCGAGGCGCGGCTGAAGCTGCCGCATTCTGCGACCGTCCGGAAATAGCGCAGCGCCCTGAGATCCATCGGCGCGCCCGCCCTTAGGTCGATTGTGCGTGGCTGGCCGCCGCCCACCCGGCGATGAAGCCGAGCCCGAGCGCCGCGAGCAGGCCATTGCCGGAGGCATAGCCGGCGCCGCCCGTCCGCCCGCTGATGCCGGCTGCGGCGCCGCCACCGGCATAGAGGCCCGGCACGACGCCGCCATCCTTGCGCAGTACCCGTGCCTCCTCGTCGACGAGCAGGCCGCCCTGGGTGTGGAACAGCGCCGGGGCGATCCGTGTCGCCACGAGCGGAGCCTGCAGCGGCCCCATGCCCCAGGCCTTGCGGCCTAGAGCATCAAGCCGATCGCCATTGGCAGCGCCGGCAGCCAGCGCCAGCGTTTCGGTGAGCGCATCCGCCGGAAGCCGGCAGGCGGTGGCGAGCGCGCCGGCATCGGCGAAATCTGGCGCGCCGCCATGGGCGACGAGCACGTCGAAATCCGGCTGGCCGGCGGCGGTGGTTTCGCGGATGCGGCTGTCATAGATCGCGAACAGGCGGCCACCGCGCGCCAGGGCCGGCGCGGCGAAGGCGGAGTAACCCAGGGTTTCGTCGGCGAAGCGCCGACCGGTCTCGTCGACGATGACGCCGCCCTTCTCGACGACCGTCCAGGTGACGAGTTCGCCATGCGGCTGGGCGATGGCGGAATGGGCCTGGTAGGCGCTCATATTGGCGAAGCGGGCACCAAGTGCCTCGCCCCAGCGTACGGCCTCGCCATCGCTGCCGAGCGCGCCGAAATATTCGGCTCCGGCGATGTCGGGGGCGTGGCGGGCAATGAGTTCCCGGTCATGGCCGAAGCCGTTGCAGGCGAGGATCACGGCCTTGGCGGCGATCAGGCTCTCCTCGCTGCCTTGTGTCTGGATCCGCGCGCCGCGGACGGCACGATCCTCGACGAGAAGTGCGGTCGCAGGGGTCGCCAGCGCCACCGGAATGCCGCGCGTCTCCGCCGCCTGCCAGAGCCCCTGCATCAGGTCGGCGCCGCGACGCGAGGGCACGGCATGGAGCCGGTTGACGCTGTGCCCGACATGCCGGTAGGCGCCGATCAGTTCGATCGGCAGGCCGAGCGCATCGGCGAGCCATTCGACCATCGGCGCCGAGATTTCTGCGAGGCGATCGACCAGCGCCTCGGCCTCGTGCGGACCGGCAGTGCGGCGCAGATCGGCAGCGAAGCGAGAGGGATCGTCGGCAATGCCGGCCGCAGCCTGGAAGCGGGTGCCGGCAGCCGGGATCGAGCCGCTCGACAGCATGGTGTTGCCGGCAAGGCGCGGCAGCTTCTCGACGACCGCGACCTCGGCACCCGCCTCATGCGCGGCGAGCGCTGCAACAAGGCCGCAGCCGCCGGCACCGATCACCAGGACGTCGACCTCGAGGTCGGGCTCGGCGGACGCCATGGTCCGCTCTGCCTCAGGAAGCCTTCGCCGTTGTCTTGTACTTGGTCTCGTAGTGATCGGTGGTGAGGAGCTGCTTCTCCAGCGCCTGCATGGCCGGGAAGCCCATCAGGTTCCAGATTTCCTCGATGCCGACCAGGAGGTCGGAGCGATCGGCCGGGATGCCGGTCTCCATCACGCCGCGCATCACCGAGAGCGCCTCCTGCATCGCCTTGATCGCGGCGGCCGGGAGCATGCGCGGCAGGCTGACACGGCGCACGCCGAGCTCCTTGAGGCGCGGCAGCGGGATCAGCGGCGTGGTCGGGCGCGGGCGGATGCCGAAGCCCATATTGATCGAGACCGGCTTGCCGCCAGCCGCCTCGACGACGCGGGCGATCTGGTCCTCGGTCTTGACGGCATCGGGGAAGATCGCGTCGGCGCCGGCCGCGACATAGGCGCGGATGCGCTCCAGCGTTGCGTCGATTCCTTCGACGGCGAGGGCATCAGTGCGGGCGATGATGACGAAGTCGTCATCGCGGCGGGCGAGGCAGGCGGCCTCGATCTTCTTGACCATCTCCTCCCTGGAGACAACTTCCTTGCCCGGCATGTGGCCACAGCGCTTCGGGCTGACCTGATCCTCCAGATTGACGCCGGCGGCGCCCGCCTCCTCGAACATCTGCACGGTGTAGTGCACGTTCATCGGGTTGCCGTAGCCGTTGTCGGCGTCGCAGGTCAGCGGGATCGAGATCGAGCGGGCGAGCTGGCGGCAGTGATTGACGTTCTCGTTCAGCCCCATCATGCCGAGATCCTCGACGCCGAGGATCGAGTTGGCGATGGCGGCGCCGCTGGTGCAGGCGCTCTTGAAGCCGGCGGCCTCGACCAGGCGGGCGCTGTAGCCGTCATAGACGCCCGGCGAAACCAGGAACTCGCCGGAATTGAGCAAGGCCCGGAAGGCGGCCGGAGCCGAAATCTCGCGTCTGGCGATCATGATGCTCGTTTCTCCGCATCGGCGGCAGCAATGGATGGGGTTTCGGGAACCTGGGCCAGCACATGGCGGCCGGCGCGCTCGACATGCGAGCGCATCAGGGATTCGGCGAGGGCGCCGTCGCGCATCTTGATGGCGCGCAGGATCTGCCAGTGCTCGGTGAAGGCGAGCTCCTTGCGCTCCGGCACGGCGCCGGAGATGCGCCGGTAGATGCGCAGCAGGTGGTAGAGATCGCCGCAAAGGCTGTCGATGATACGGCTGTTGCCGCTGGCGCGGACGACCCGCTCGTGGAAGTCGAAGCGCGCGCCTTCCGGCTGGCGCCCGGCATGGGCGGCTTCGAGATCGGCAATCAACGCATCGATTTCGGCCTCGCTCATCCGCTGGGCGGCAAGGCGGCAGGCATAGCCTTCGAGCGCCTCGCGCATCTGGAACAGTTCGAGGATCGCCTGGGCGGACAGCGAGACGACGCGGGCTCGCAGGAACGGCTCGCGGGAGACGAGCTGGATGCCCTGGAGACGGCGGATCGCTTCGCGGACGGGCCCGCGGCTGACGCCGAAGCGCGTGGCCAGCACGGATTCGTTGACGACCATGCCGGGGGCGAGTTCGGTGCTGTAGATCAGCTCGAGAATGCGGCCGAAGATCCCTTCGCCGAGCGTCTCGGGGCGCCGTTCGCCGGTTGCCGGTTCCTGCAGGTCCATGCGTGAACGTTAGGAGCGGCTCAAAAATGTGTCAACAGTTTTGAAGAATGCTCGCTGGAAGCCGGTGAGGAGGGTCTCGCGCGAATGACGCCGTATATACCGCAGCTTTGACTTGGCGGTTGGCTGATCGAGGCTTAAAATGTCTGTAGAAAAATACTTTTCCAAAAGTGTTGACATTTATTGGCTCGGCTTTCATTTTTGCCGGGTGAGAACGATACGAACGGCGAAATGGCCGACGTCATGACGTCCGATAATCCCTTGGCGAGCGATGCTGCGACGGGAACTTATGTCTCGGTCGCCCGAGCGGCTGAGCGTTCCAGTGTCACCCTCGCCACGCTGCCCTATGCCTGCCGGGTTTTCGTCGAAAATCTTGAGCGCGGCCGTCTCTGCGATCCCAATATCGGTGCGGATGCCGCCGCGGCGATGCTGCATTGGCGCGAGAGCCAGGGCGTCGGTGTGCCGCTTACTGTCGGTCGCGTCATCCTGCCGGATTCCAGCGGCCTGCCGGTGTTGCTTGATCTGGCTTCTCTGCGAGACGCCGTTGCCGAGGCCGGCTGCGATCCGGCCAGCGTCGAGCCGCGCATTCCCGTCGACGTCATCGTCGACCACTCCCTGCAGGTCGATGTCTCGGCCACGCCCGACGCGATGGCGCGCAACATGGCGCGCGAGTTCGAGCGCAATGGCGAGCGCTACAGCTTCCTGAAATGGGCGCAGCAGGCCTTCCGCTCCGTCCGTGTCTATCCGCCCGGCACCGGCATCATCCATCAGGTCAATCTGGAGCACATCGCCCCCGTCGTCACGCGGGTCGCGACATCGCTCGGCGAGATCGCCTGTCCGGACTTCGTCATCGGCGGCGATTCCCACACGCCGATGATCAACGGCATCGGCGTGCTCGGCTGGGGTGTCGGCGGCATTGAAGCGCAGGCGGCGATGCTCGGCCAGCCCTATGTCTTCCCGGTGCCGGAATTCGTCGGCGTCAGGCTCGTCGGGGCGCTGCCCGCCGGCGCGACCACGACCGACCTCGTTCTCACCGTCACCGAGCGGCTGCGGCGCGAGCGCGTCGTCGCGACGGTGATCGAATATTTCGGGCCGGGCGCCGCGACGCTGTCGGTGCCATCCAGGGCGACGCTCGCCAATATGGCGCCCGAATACGGCGCGACCGCCGGCTTCTTTCCGATCGACGCGCAGACCATCGCCTATCTCGCCCGCACGCGCTCGCCGGCGCAGGCCGCCTTCGTCGAGGCCTATGCACGGGCCAATGCCATGTTCCGCGATCCCGGCCTGCCCGACCCGGACTATTCCCGCGTCGTCGAGATCGACCTTGCCAGGGTCGGCCGCAGCGTCGCCGGGCCGCGCCGCCCGCAGGACCGGCTCGATCTATCCGCCGTCGCGACGGATTTCACGAGCCGGCTGCCGCAACCGCTGGCCGAGGGTGGTTTCGCCGCCGATCCCGCCACGGCCGTTCCGGTCTCGACGCCAGCAGGTTCAGCCGAGCTCCGGCACGGCGCGCTGGCGATCGCGGCGATTACCGCCTGCACCAACACCTCCAATCCGGCAGTGATGATCGCGGCCGGGTTGCTGGCGCGCAATGCGGTGGCTGCCGGGCTCGCGGTCCCGGACTGGGTCAAGACCTCGCTGGCGCCGGGCTCGCGCGTGGTGACGCGCTATCTCGACGAACTCGGCCTGCTGGCGCCGCTGGAGCGGCTCGGCTTCGGCGTGGTCGGCTATGGCTGCACCACCTGCGGCGGCAAGTCCGGCCCGCTGCTGCCGGTGATGGCGCAGGCGATCGATGCTGGCGGGCTGGTCGCCGCCGCCGCGCTCTCGGGCAACCGCAATTTCGAGGGCCGCATCCACCGACAGGTGCGGGCCAACTACATCATGTCGCCGCCGCTGGTCGTCGCCTTCGCGCTCGCCGGACGCATCGACATCGATCTTGAAAGCGAGCCGCTCAACGGAGCGGATGCGGAGAAGCCGATCCGGCTCGCCGATCTTTGGCCGGACGAGGCCGAGATCGCCACGCTTGCCGCCCGTGCCGGCGATGCACGCCTGTTCCGCGAGGTCTATGGCGACATGCCGTCGAGCCTGCTCTGGGACGAGCTCGCGGCGCCGAGCGGGTTGCGCTTCGGCTGGAACCCGCAATCGAGCTATCTGGTCGAGCCGCCCTTCCTGGAGCTCGCCCGCGAGCGGGCGCGTGAAGGTGTGCCGGAGGCTCTGCATGGTGCGCGCGTGCTCGGCGCCTACGGGGATTCGCTGACCACCGATCACATCTCGCCGAGCGGCGAGATACCGGTCGACAGTCCGGCTGGGCGCTATCTGATCGGGCTCGGCATCGAGCCGAAAGCGTTCAACACCTATGTCGGCCGGCGCTGCAATCACGAGGTGATGGCGCGCGCCACCTTCGCCAACCTGCGCATCAAGAACCAGATGGTGCCCGGCCGCGAGGGTGGCTGGACGCAGCTTCAGCCGGAAGGCGAGGTGGTCTCAGTGCATGAGGCGGCCACAGCCTATGCAGAGCGCGGCGTGCCGCTGATCGTGCTCGGGGCTAAGGATTACGGCATGGGCTCCAGCCGCGACTGGGCGGCCAAGGGCTCGGCCCTGCTTGGCGTGCGCGCCGTCATCGCCGAGAGCTATGAGCGCATCCACCGCTCCAACCTGATCGGCATGGGCGTAGTGCCGCTGCGCTTCGCGGAAGGGCAGGGTTGGCGCCAGCTCGGCCTCGACGGCAGCGAGAGCTTCGATATCGACGGGCTTGTCGCCGCGATCGACGGCACCGCCTCGGCCACGGTCACCGCCAGCGGCGCTTCCGGGCCGATCCATTTCACGGTCACGGCCGATGTCTCGACCATGAGCGAGCGCGCCTGCCTGCGGGCCGGCGGCATCATGGCCGAGGTCCTCGCCTTCTTCACCCGGCGCGTCGCGCCGGTCCTGGTCACGGAGCATCCATGAGTTTCGATCTCTTGCTGGCGGGAGGCGAGATCGTCTTCCCGGGCGTCGGGGTCCGCACGGGCTCGGTCGCGGTCAAGGATGGGCGCATCGCGGCGCTGCTGGCGCCGGGCGAGCAGGCGAATGCCAAAGAGGTGATCGACTGCCGCGGCAAATGGGTGATGCCGGGGCTGATCGACCCGCATACCCATATCGGCTTCGGCTCGAACGAGACCGATTTCGAGACTGAATCGCGCTCGGCCGCCATTGGCGGCGTCACCGGGATGATGACCTTTCATCGCTCCAACGACCTGCGCCAGTCGACCGGGCCGTGGAAGGAGCGCGGCGAGAGCCAGTCGCTGATCGATTTCGGCTTCCATTTCGGCGTCACCAGCAAGCTGCATATCGAGACGCTGCCGGACTGCGCCGAGCGCTTCGGCGTGACCTCGATCAAGGTCTACCTGATGTACAAGGGTGCCTCGGGCGCGGCCAAGGGTTTCACCGAGATCGATGACGGCCTGCTTTACCGGGCGCTGCTGCAGGGCGCGCGGATCAAGGGCGGCGTCGTCGGCGTGCATTGCGAAAATGTCGAGGTCATCCCGGTCTTCCGCGAGCCGCTGAAGGAAGCCGGCCGCAACGACCTGCCGGTTTGGGACGAGCAGAGCCCAGGCTTCCTCGAGGCCGAGAACGTCTTCCGCGTGATCTATTTCGGCGAGAAGGCCCAGTGCCCGGTCAATATCGTGCACATGTCGAGTGCCGAGAGCCTGGAGATCGTGCGCCGGGCGAAGCGGCCCGGCCGCGCGCCGATCCATGTCGAGACCTGCAGCCATTATCTTGCGCTGACCAGCCAGTCGCCGATCGGCTTCCTTGGAAAGGTCAATCCGCCGCTGCGGTCTGAGATCGATGTCGAGGCGCTGTGGGAGGGCGTGCGCGACGGCACGATCTCGACCATCGGCTCGGACCATGTGCCGCGCAAGCGCGAGACCAAGGGACCGGACATCTGGAAAGCCAGCGCCGGCTTTCCCGGCATCGGCACGCTGCTGCCGGTCCTGATCCATGAGGGCGTGCACAAGCGCGGTCTGCCGATCGAGCAGATCGCTGCCGCCACCAGCGCCAATGTCGCCAAGCTCTACTCGATTCCAAACAAGGGCGGCATCGCCGTCGGCATGGATGCCGACCTCGTCGTCGTCGACCCGGACAGGGAAGTCCTGATCGATCCGGCGACGCAGGAATCGCACTCCGACTACTCGCCCTATGAGGGCATGCGCTTCAAGGGCGCGCCCGTGCGCACCATCCTGCGCGGCCGCGTCATCGCCAGCGATGGCGCCGTCGATGCCGCTGCCCGCGCGACGCCGGCCGGCCGCTACTTGCACCGCTCCTGAGACTGAAAGCTGAAGACGATGACCAAGCGAATCTGGGACGATTTCCTGACCGAGCGCGACAAGCAGGTCTATGCGCAGGCCGGCTATGGCAAGCGCGGCGGCTTCGGCAAGCGTCCGGCCCTGTTCATCATCGACGTCCAGTACAATTTCTGCGGCGACAAGCCCGAGGACATCCTGGAGGGCCTCAAGCAGTACCGCACGCATTGCGGGCCCGAGGCCTGGGCGGCGGTCGAGCACATCGTGCCGCTGCTGGAGATGGCGCGCGAAAAGAACATCCCGGTCTTCTACACCGAGAGCGCCCGCCGGCCGGACATGATCGATTCCGGCGTGCAGGTCGGCAAGAACCATCGTGGTGCCGAGAAGACCTCGACCGAAGGCACGCATGCGACCCAGACAGTCGCGCCGCTGGCGCCGCGCCCGCAGGACATCCGCATCGGCAAGCGCAAGCCGTCCTGCTTCTTCGGCACCATCTTCATGAGCCATCTCAATTTCTTCGACGTCGACACGCTGATCCTGACCGGCTGCACCACCTCGGGCTGCCTGCGGGCGACCGCGGTCGACGCCTACTCCTATAATTTCAAGGTGGTTATCCCGGAGGAGACCGCGTTCGACCGCTTCCAGGCGAGCCACGCGATCAACCTGTTCGACCTCAACTGCAAATATGCCGACGTGATCCCGTCTGCCGAGGTGAAGGACTATCTCGGCGGCCTTTCCGTCCGCGACGACCTGCCGACCGGCGTTTCGGGCTGAAGCGCGGCCGTCATTGCGAGGAGCGATAGCGACGAAGCAATCCAAGGGCGGAAGTGCTCTACGAGCTGGATTGCTTCGCTTCGCTCGCAATGACGGAATTTTAGATCGCCCCGGATCTCCCTTCGGTCGCCCGGGATGACCAAAAATGTAAGTCGATCGCTGGAAGAGGACCCGCAGCCATGGCCGATCGCGAGATCATCGTCCCGGAATCGATGCGTGCCATCGTCGAGCGGGCCGGCTATGCGCCGGCCGTGCGCGTCGGCGAGATCGTCTATGTCGTCGGCCAGGTCGGCCGCACCGCCGATCTCCAGGTGATCGACGATCCGGCCGAACAGTTCGCTGCCGCCTGGGAGAATGTCCGGATCGTACTGGAGGCGGCCGGCTGTGGCTTCGCCGACATGGTCGACGTCACCACCTATCATGTCGGGATGGCGCGCCATATGGACGTGTTCCGCGAGGTCAAGAACCGCCTCGTCCCACGCGAGGGCTATGCCTGGACGCGGATCGGCGTCTCCGAGCTTGCCCATCCCGGCCTGCTGGTCGAGATCAAATGCGTCGCCCATCGGCCTGGCGGCAGTGGCTCCCGCTGAAGGATCGGCATGGTCCGTACGAATTGCCCCGGCCGTTCACCAGAGCGACGGTCGGGCAAAGGGGCGGGCAGTCTCGAAAGCCCGGCTCGCCCTCAGCACCTTCGCTTCGGCATAACGGGCACCGACGAGTTGCAGCGCGACCGGCAGGCCGTCTGGCGCAAGACCGCAGGGGATGCTCGCGGCCGGTTGCTGCGTCCAGTTGAAGGGGTAGCTGTAGGGGCTCCAGTCGAGCCATGACGACATGCCGCGCCCCGCCGGCACATCCGCGCCGGCCTCGAAGGCGGTCAGCGGCATCTGCGGTGTCACCAGCAGGTCATAGCGCTGATGGAAGGCGTTCATCGTGGCGGTCATGGCCTGGCGCGCCGCCACGGCATCGAGATAGGCGCTGGCGGAGAGCTCCAGCCCGGCGCGGGCCGTCGCGACGAAACCGGGATCGAGCAGGTGATGCCGCTCGGCCGGGATCTTGCGCAGGATCTGCGCCATGCTGGCCTGCCAGAGCTGCTCGAAGCCTTGACGGTGGTCGGGCAAGGGCGAGGCGATCTCCTCGACCTCTGCGCCGAGCTCGGTGAAGATGGCGACGGCCCGGCGAGCCATGACCTCGACCGCGGGATCGGGCATCGCCCCGCACAAGGTGGGGCAATAGGCGATGCGCCAGCCCTTCACGCCGGCATCCAGCTCCAGGCGGTAGTCGGTTCCGTCATAGGGCAGGGCGGTGCCGTCGCGCGGGTCGGGACCGGTCACCACGGTCAGCGTCAGTGCCGCATCCGCGACGCTGCGGGTCAAAGGGCCGTAATGGCCGACGCCGACACGGCCGTTCGGATAGGTCGGAACGCGGCCGAAGGTCGCCTTGAAGCCGTAGACGCCGCAGAAGGCGGCAGGGATGCGGATCGAGCCGGCGCCGTCCGAGCCGATATGGAGCGCGCCCATGCCGGTCGCAGCGGCGATGGCCGCGCCGCCTGAGCTGCCGCCGCAGGTCCGCTCCGGATTCCAGGGATTGCGACTGATGCCGCCGAGCGGGCTGTCGGTGATGCCCTTCCAGCCGAACTCGCACATGGTCGTCTTGCCGAGCAGCACGGCGCCCTGCTCGGCGAGGCGCGCGACGCAGGGCGCATCCTCAGCGCCCGGTCTGCCGGGCGTCGTCAGCGAGCCGTTGCGGGCCGGGAGGCCGGTCGTCAGGCACAGATCCTTGACCGTGACCGGAACCCCGTCGAGCAATCCGCGCGGATTGCCGGCACGCCAGCGCTCCTCCGACGCCCTGGCCTGGGCGAGGGCGCCGTCATGATCGACGATGAGGAAGGCGTTCAGGGCGGGGTTGAAGCGCTCGATCCGTGCGAGGCAGGAGCGGGTAACCTCGACGGGCGAGAGCGCTCCACTGCGATAGGCATCGAGGCAGTCGGCGGCCTGGAGCAGGCCCAGAGAGAGGTCGGTCATGGCGGGTGCTCCGCTGCGGAGCGCTAGCGCGCCATCCAGGCATTGAACCTGGCCTCGAGGTCCTCGTCATGGACGACCCAGAACTCGGTGTCGACGAAGAGCCCTTGGTCGAGATGGTTCGAGATCATGCCGGGATTGCGCTTGATCACCTCGGGATCGCGCGCGACCGAGACGTTCGAAGGTGAGATCGGCCAGTCCCGGGAGAGGTTGGTGAGCGGGGTGGCATCGGTGATGAACTGGACTATCCGCATCGCCTCGTCCCGGTGCGGCGTGCCGCGCACCACCGCCCAGAAATCATAGGAATAGAGCATGGTGTCCCAGAGGATCGGGTATTTCTCCGTCGGGACATTGGCTGCGGCCGTGCGGTTGATGAAGCCCAGCGCATAGGCGACCTCGCCGGAACCGACGAATTGCAGCGGCTGCGTGCCGGCCTTCCACCAGACGAGATGGGGCTTGATCTGGTCGAGCTTGGCGAAGGCGCGCTTCTGCCCTTCCGGCGTCGCCAGCACCTTGTAGACCTGATCCTTCGTCACGCCGTCGGCGAGCAGGGCGATCTCCAGCGTCATCTTGGCGGTCGAGCGCAGCGAGCGCTTGCCGGGGAATTTCTGCACGTCGAAGAACTCGGCATAGCTCTTCGGGCCGTTCGGGTAGCGTGTCTGGTCGTAGAACAGCGCCGCTCCCCAACCGACCGCGCCGGCGCCGCAGGCGACGGTGCCGCCAGGGATGAATTTCGCCTTGTCGATGATGCTCCAGTCGAGCTTCTCGAAGATGCCGTCGTCGCAGCCGCGCAGCAGTTCGGGCGCGTTGACCATGGCGACGTCATAGGTGACGTCCTTGTTGCGGACCATCGCATAGAGCTTGGCCATCTCGCCATTGTAGACGTCGTCCTTGACCGGGATGCCCCTGGCCTTGGCAAAGCCTTCGAAGAGATGCTTGCGGGCATTGTCCTGGAAGCCGCCGCCGAAGCCGGCAATGGTCAGATCTCGCGCCTGCGCCGCTCCTGCGGTGCAGGCGAAGAGAAGGGCGAGTCCGGTCCTGCGTAGGGTTGCCGAGATCGAGACCATGGAGCTCTCCCGCGCGTGGCCGCTGGCCGTTTAAGGTTATAATATCCTATCTTAGATACTATATACGCGGCGGCGCAAGAGCGTACGGCCGGGTTGCCCCAAGTCATACCAAGCCCGGCCGTGTCGCCGATTCAAGCGGTTGCGAGCTGCGGGCAGGCTCGCGTGAACAGCTCGCCGGGCTTCACACCGGCCTGCTTCATCATCCACCAGGCGCAGCAGAGATTGGACGAGAGCAGCGGCGGGGCCGAGCCTTCGGGGCGCGCCAGCATGGCCGGCAGGGTGATCATGCCGGTGCCGCTCATGACGATGGCGTCGATGCCGGCGGTCTCGACCTGGCGCAGGGCTTCCTCGACCTCTTCCGTCGTCAGCTCATAGGCGCGGAAGGTCTCGGAGACCTTGACCACCTGCGCGACGGTGAAGCCGGCGCCGGTCCAGTAGCCGGCGGCCTCCTCGGTGAGCCAGGCCGGATAGGGCGAGAACAGGCAGATGCGTTTCGCGTCGATCGCCTTCAGCGCATGGCGGATCGCGCCGCTCGCCGTCTCGACGGGAAAGCCCGACGCATTGGAGAGACATGCCGCCAATGCATCGTCGGCGCTGGCGCCAAGCCGGTAGCTCGGCCCGGTCAGCGCGACTGTCGCGGCGTCGAGCTTCAGGCTACCGAAGGTCTTCAGGGCCGGTTGGTAGGAGGCGATATAGGCGCGGTTGCGCTGCTCCAGCGTCGTGTCCGGCATCACCGGCAGTCGCGTGGCGTAGAGCCGGGCGCCCGAGGAGACCAGCCGGTTCATCTCCGGCTCGACGGTCGGGTTGGCCGGCGGGACGAGCACACCGAGCGCCGGCTGCGTGGCGAGTTGAGAAAGATCCATGATGTCCCTCAGGCAGCGCGGGCAGGGCGCTCGAGCATGTCGAGCATCGCGGCAGCGGCGAGATAGTCGATGGCGCTGCTGCGCGAGGCGGCGAGATCGCGCACCTTCTGCAGCCAGTCCTCGCCGCCGGCGACGTTGCGGTCGGTGCGCGGGATCAGCATCTCCTCGGCAATGCGCTTGCGTTCGGTCGCGGCCGCGACGACGAGCTCCGGCCGGTGCTCGCGCAAAGCGCGGATCATCGCCTCGGCAAGCGCCTTCGCATCGTGGATGCCGCAGTTCATGTTCATGCCGCCGCGGGTGTTGGTGACATGGGCGCCGTCGCCGGCGAGGAAGGCGCGGCCGACATGATAGTGCGAGGCAACGCGGCGGCTGGCGCCATAGACGTCGCGGCCGAGCACGGTCGGCGGCGTGATCCAGCTCGGCATGACCTCGCGGATGCGGTCGGCGAACCAGCCGTCCTGCAGCGCGGTCTCGTCGGGCACATCGCCCGGCACGCGGATGATGATGCGCCAGCAATCCGGCATCTTGAGGAAGCTCAGGGATTTCGGACCGTTGTGCAGATAAGTGATCGGCGCAATCCCCGGCAGCACGGTGTCGAGGTCGTCCGAGGTCATCACGCGCAGGACCTTGTGCGGATAGACCATGCCGTCGAAGGCGATGCCGAGCGCCTCGCGCACGGTGCTGCGGGCGCCGTCGGTGCCGAGCAGGTAGTCGGCGGCGATGGTCAGCTTCTCACCGTCGCGGTCGGCGGTGACGGTGACGCTGTTCTCATCCTGAGACAGCGCCTCGAAGCCGGCGCCGAACAGCACGCGGGCATTGGGGAGTGCCTCGATCTGCGCCAGCAGCAGCGGCGTCAGACGGGCCTGCTCGAGATGCAGCCGGAAGGGGAAAGGGGTGCGCTCGGAAAGATCGGCCAGGACGAACTCGGCGAAGGGACCTTCCGGCGTGCGGTACTGGATGCGCTTGACGATCTCGCCCTCGGCCAGCATCGGCTTGAGCACGCCGAGATCGTCGAGGATCTCCAGCGTCGCCGGGTGGAAGGTCGAGGCCTTGGAGGCGGCGGTGAGGGCGGCGCGCTTTTCGAGCACGACGACATCGACGCCCGCTCTGGCAAGGATCAGGGCCGCGACGAGCCCGACCGGCCCGGCGCCGGCTACGATCACTTGCGTTGTCAGGCTGGCGGTCATGGGCATCCTCCGCAGCGGCGTCATGCGGCCGTGCATTTATTTGTATTAAGTATGCTACTTAATATGTTTTGGCAAGAGCGACCTGAGACGACCGTCAGGTCTCTTCGGGGCCGAGCGCGAGGCAGTTCGCCGTTGCCCAGCCGACCGGGATGCGCTCGCCGCGCTGCAGAGCGGGCAGGCCGTCGCGGAAGGTCAGGCGGGCGGTGAAGCTGTCGGAGCCGCCGAGGCGCAGGCGCAGGCGGGTGTGGTCGCCGTAATAGATGAGCTCCTCGATCACAGCGTCGAAGCGGTTCTCGCCGGTGGCGGCCGGGCCGATCAGGACCTTTTCAGGCCGCAGCGCCAGCACGGCTTGTGCGCCGACCGGCAGGTCGGTGCCGGCCATGGCGCGGACCTCGCTGCCATCGGAGAGGCGCAAGCGGCACTGGGCGCCGTCGCGCTCTGCAATGGTGCCGTCGAGCCGATTGTTTTCACCAATGAAGGAGGCGACGAAGGCGTTGGCCGGCTTCTCGTAGATCTCGTTCGGCGGCGCCAGCTGCTGGATGCGGCCGTGATGGAAGACGGCGACGCGGTTCGACATGGTCAGCGCCTCGCCCTGGTCGTGGGTGACATAGACCACGGTGACGCCGAGCTGCTCGTGGATGTGTTTGATCTCGAGCTGCATGTGCTCGCGCAATTGCTTGTCGAGCGCGCCGAGCGGCTCGTCCATCAGCACGAGCTTGGGCCGGAAGACCAAAGCGCGGGCGAGAGCGACGCGCTGCTGCTGGCCGCCGGAGAGCTGCGTCGGGCGCCGGTCGGCGAGATGGCCGAGCTTGACCATGTCGAGCGCGCCGCGGACGCGCTCCTCGCGCTCGGCCCGGCCGACGCTCTGCATCTCCATCGGGAAGGCGAGGTTGGCGGCAACGCTCATATGCGGGAACAGCGCATAGTTCTGGAAGACCACGCCGATGCCGCGCCGATGGGCCGGGACATTGTTCAGCGGGCGGCCGTCGAAGGTGATGGTGCCGCCGGAGGGATCCTCGAAGCCGGCCAGCATCATCAGCGTCGTGGTCTTGCCCGAGCCGGAGGGGCCGAGCAGGGTGACGAACTCGCCGCGCTCGACCGCGAAGTCGAGCGACTTCACGACCTGCGTCGTGCCGTCATAGCTCTTGGTGACCTTGTCGAAGACGATGATGGGATCGCTCATGCTGGCACTCATGCGGTCGGGCCGGAGGGGGAGGCCCCGCGAGCCTGCGCGCGCTTCCGGATGAATTCGTTCAGGGCCAGCAGCAGCACCGAGAAGAGGATCAGCAGCACGGCGGCGGCGGCGATGGTCGGGCTCAGGAATTCGCGCAGGCCGGCATACATCTGGCGCGGCAAGGTGAACTGGCCGGGGCTGGCGATGAACAGTGCCACGATCAGTTCGTCGAAGGAGGTGGCGAAGGCGAAGAGCGCGCCTGTCGCCACGCCGGGCGCGATCAGCGGCAGCACGACGCGGCGGAAGGCGATCGCCGGGTTGGCGCCGAGGCTGGCGGCGGCGCGCAGCAGGTTCTGGTCGAAGGTCTGCAGCGAGGCCAGCACCGTCAGCAGCACGAAGGGCACCGACAGCACGGTATGGGCGAGGATCAGGCCGGTTAGGGTCGAACCGAGGCCGACGAGCGACAATGAGAAATACATGGCGATCGCGGTCACGATCACCGGCGTCACCATCGGCAGCGACAGGATGGCGAGCAGCAGCGCCTTGCCGCGGAAACGGCCGAGGAAGATGCCGAAGGCGGCGAGCGTGCCGAGCAGCGTCGCCAGGATCATGGTGGCGATGCCGACGACGAAGCTGTTCCAGGTGGCGCTGAGCCAGCGGCTGGAGCTGAAGAAGTCCTCGTACCAGCGCAGCGAGTAGCCCGGCGTCGGCAGCACCAGCAGTTCGCCGGAAGACAGCGAGAGCGGGAAGACGACGACGATCGGCGCCACCAGGAAGAGCAGGATCAGGGCTGTGGCGAGCGCCAGTGCGAGGCGTCCGGCCGAGAGCTTGCGCGCGGGAGAGGATGGAGTGGTGCCTGCCATCGCTCAGACCTTCACATTGCCGGAGCGGAAGCCGGGCACGATGAGCCGCGCGACGATGACGAGCAGCGCGGTCATCGCCATCAGCAGCGTCGCCAGCGCGGCGGCCATGCCCCAGTTTACCGAGGTGTTGGTGAAGAAGGCGATGAAGTAGCTGACCATCTGGTCGCCGGAGCCGCCGACCAGAGCGGGCGTGATGTAGAAGCCGACCGAGAGCATGAACACCATCAGCGATCCCGCGGCGACGCCGGGCATGGTCAGCGGCAGGTAGATGCGCAGGAAGCGGCGCCAGCCCGGCGCGCCGAGCGAGGCGGCGGCGCGCATATAGTCCGGCTTGATCCCCTTCATCACGCCGTAGAGCGGCAGGATGGCGAAGGGCAGCAGCACATGGACCATGGCGAGATAGACGGCGAATCGGGTGAAGATCATCGTCAGCGGCTGGTTGACGATGTCGAAGGCGAGCAGCAGCGCGTTGATCGGCCCCTCGCGCTGCAGGATGATGAACCAGGCGGTGGTCCGCACCAGGATCGAGGTCCAGAACGGGATCAGCACCAGCATCATCCCGGCATTGGCCCAGCCCTGCGGCAGGATCGAGAGGGTATAGGCGACGGGATAGGCCAGCAGCGCGCAGATCACCGTGACGATGAGGCTGATCTCGAAGGTGCGCCAGAACAGCGGCAGGAAGACCGCGTCCTCGGCGCAGGCATGGACGATGCCCTTGTCGGTCGGGCGCATATCGAGCGAGCGCAGCAGATAGAGCGAGGTCCAGGGTCCCGTGGAGCGCTTGAACAAACGCCAGAGCTCGGGCTCGCCCCAGCGCGGATTGAGCGCGATCAGGCTGTCTTTCACCGGCGGAGCGAGGCGAGCCGAGGCACGGGCAGCTTGCAGCAAGAGGCTGCGCAGGCCGGTCTCCTCGAAGTTCAGGCGGCTGAGGACGGCCCCGGCCTCCTGGTTCTGCTGCGCGTTACGCAACTCCTCGACGAAGGTGGCGAAGGCCTCGTCGGGCGGCAGGTCTTTGCCGTCCCAGGCGCGCAGGATTGTCGCGGTGCGGGGCAGGGCGGTCGAGAATTCGGAATCGTCGACCGCCCGATAGAGCGTCGCCCCGAGCGGGACGAGGAAGCTCAGCGTGACCAGGAGCAGGAGGGGCGCGATCAGCGCTGCCGCCAGCAGGTTCCGTCGTGACATGCTGAGCCCCCGTGCCCGCTCGACGGCTTACTTGGCCAGCCAGGCGTTGAAGCGGGCCTCGAGATCCTCACCGTGCTCGACCCAGAACTCGGTGTTGATGAAGAGACCTTCCTTGGCGTGGTTGGCGACCATGCCGGGGTTCTTCTTGATGACCTCGGGATTGTTGGCGACGGCGGTGTTGGCCGGCGACACCGCCCAGTCCTGCGCCAGGTTGGTCAGCGGCTTCTCGTCGGTCATGTAGCTGATCAGCTTCATGCCCTCGGCCTTGTTCGGCGAGTTGCGCACCACCGTCCAGTAGTCGAACGAGAACAGCAGCGTGTTCCACTGCACCGGGTACTTGGCGCCGCCTTCATTGGCGCGGATCGTGCGCCCGACATAGCCGACGGCATAGGCGGCCTCGCCCGAGCCGACGAGCTGCAGCGGCTGCGTGCCCGACTTCCACCAGACGACATGCGGCTTGATCTGGTCGAGCTTGGCGAAGGCGCGCTTCTGCCCGTCCGGCGTGGCCAGCACCTTGTAGACATCGGCGGCCGGCACGCCGTCGGCGAGCAGGGCGATCTCCAGCGTCATCTTGGCGCCGGAGCGCAGCGAGCGCTTGCCGGGGAACTTCTGAACGTCCCAGAGCTCGGCATAGTTCGCCGGGCCGGTGGGGTTACGGGCCTGGTCGTAGAACAGGCTGACGCCCCAGCCGACGGCGCCGGCGCCGCAGGCGGTGGTGCCGCCGGGGATGAACTTCTTCTGGTCGATGACGCTCCAGTCGAGCTTCTCGAAGACGCCATCCTCGCAGCCGCGGGCGAGCTCGGGCGCCTCGACCATGATCACGTCGTAGGTGACGTCGTTCGACTTCACCATCGAATAGATCTTGGCCATCTCGCCATTGTAGACGTCGTCGGCAACCTTGATGCCCTTCTCGGCGGCATAGCCCTGGAACAGGTGCTTGCGGGCATTGTCCTGGAAGCCGCCGCCGAAGCCGACCACCATCAGGTCGCGCGCCAAAGCGGGAGCCGCTGCCGCGGCCAGTCCGAGCGCGAACAGCCCCGCGCAGGCAAATCTCGTCGTCTTCATGCTCATCCCCTCGTTCTTATGGATATCAAGCCCGGGTTTCGACGGCCATCGACGGCAGCCCGGCTGCCACGTCAAGCCGCCTGCCACCCACGTGACAAGCGTATTGGTATTTTTGATATGATGATGATACATATCTGTCAACGGCTACCCGACGCCGTGCTCTCCAGGGACCTCCGATGACCGCAGCCACGCTCTCGCTCGATCCGATCTCGCCCGCGATCCGCCCGACCCAGCAGGATTCGGACCAGCGCTATCGCTATCAGCACTATATCGACGGCGCCTTCGTCGATCCGGCGAGCAATGCCTGGCTGGAGACTTCGGATCCGGTGACGGGCGAGGACTGGGCCTGGGTGGCGCGCGGCGATGCCGCCGACGTCGAGCAGGCGGTCACGGCGGCGCATCGCGCCTTCTCGGAAGGGGCGTGGCCGGCTCTGTCGGCTTCGGGCCGCGGCGCGCTGATGCGCAAGCTCGGCGACCTCATCACCGAGAACGCCGACTGGCTGGCGCGGGTCGAGATGCGCGACAACGGCAAGCTCTTCGCCGAGCTCACGATGCAGATGCGCTACATGGCGAACTACTACTACTATTACGGGGGGCTGGCCGATAAGATCGAAGGTACGGTGATCCCGACCGACAAGCCCGGCGTGTTCAACTACACCAAGCCGGAACCGATCGGCGTCGTCGCCTGCATCATGCCCTGGAACTCGCCGCTGCCCCTGACCAGCCTGAAGCTGGCGCCGGCGCTGGCGGCCGGCTGCACCGTCGTGCTGAAGCCATCGGAGTTCACCTCGGCCTCGCTGCTCGAATTCGTCAAGCTGGTCGAGGCGGCCGGTTTCCCCAAGGGTGTCGTCAACGTCATCACCGGCTTCGGCGCCGAGGTCGGCGACGCGCTGATCAGCCACCCGCTGGTCGAGCGCATCGCCTTCACCGGCGGGCCAGAAGCCGGGCGGATGATCAACGAGAAGGCCGCCCGGCACATGAAGCGGGTGACGCTGGAGCTCGGCGGCAAGTCGCCGAACATCGTCTTCGACGATGCCGAACTCGACCAGGCGGTGAAGGGCGCGGTCGCCGGCATCTTCGCGGCCTCAGGTCAGACCTGTGTCGCCGGCTCGCGCCTCTTGGTGCAGGACACGATCCACGACGCCTTCGTCGAGCAGCTCAAGGCTTTCATCGCCGATGTCAGGTTCGGCCACCCCTCCGATCCGGCGACGCAGGTCGCGCCGATCTCGACCAAGCCGCAGCTCGAGAAGATCAAGTCCTATGTCGAGATCGCCAAGTCCGAGGGCGCGCGCCTCGTCGCCGGCGGCGAGCCGGCCTCGGTGCCGGGCTATCCGAAGGGGCTCTTCTTCAAGCCGACCATCTTCGTCGACGTGAAGAACAGCATGCGCATCGCCCAAGAAGAGGTGTTCGGCCCGGTCCTGTCGGTGATCCGCTTCAAGGACGAGGACGAAGCGGTCCGCATCGCCAACGACACGCAGTTCGGCCTGGCTGCCGGCATCTGGACGCAGTCGATGCGCCGGGCGCTGACCATGGCGAACCGGGTCCGCGCCGGAACGGTCTGGGTCAACAACTACCGCTCGACCAGCACGACCTCGCCCTTCGGCGGCTTCAAGATGAGCGGTGTCGGCCGCGAGGGCGGCATCGCCGGCATCAGGGAGTACATGGAGACCAAGAGCGTCTGGATCTCGACGGCGACGGATATCCCGAACCCGTTCATCCGGCGCTGAAGCGCCAGCCCGACAGCGGCGCTCTCAGGACGCGCCGCTGTCGGTGATCATCGCCTTCCAGGGCGTGCCGAGGTTCTGGCCGTCGATCGAGTACTGCACGCGGTATTCGTAGCGGTCGGGCCGGTAGAGCGCCTGCAGCAATTCGATCAGGCGACCGTCCTCGTCGCGGACATGGCGGGTCATCGCCACCAGCGGCGTGCCAATCGCGACGTCGAGATGCGGCGCAATGTCGGAATCGGCGAGCACCGCCGTGATCTTCTCCTCGAAGCGGGCGAGCTTGACGCCCGCTGCGGCGAGCGTGGCGGAGACCGGCAGCGACGAGATCGCGGTGCGCGGCACCAGCGGGGCGAGGTCCGCAGGGAGATAGCAGAGGGTGTGCGAGATCGGTGAGCGCTCGTCGCCCCGGACGCGCTCGATCCGCAAGAGCTCCGTGCCATCGGCGATCTCGAAGGTCTGGGCGAGCAAGGGCGAGGGCCGGACGAAATCATAGGCCAGCAAGGCGATCTTCGTCTTGCGGGCGAGGGAAATCTGGTTGTTGAGCAGCTGGCTTGCGGGCTCGCCCGCCTCGTTGGCCGGCGTCAGCGGAAAGGTGCCGCGACCGCGCTGGCGCAGGACACGCCCCTCGCGCTCCAGCCTCTCCATCGCCTTGCGGATGGTGACCCGCGATACGCTGAAGGTCTCGGCGAGGTCGTCCTCGCTCGGGATCGGGGAGCCCTGCGGATAGGAGCCGTCCATGATCTTTTGGAGCAGCATGACGTAGACGCGGTGATAGAGCGGGATGACATCCCGTTCCGACGAAGGCCGCTCAGCCGCCGTACCCGTCTGCGGTCTCGCCATGGATTGCCTTCCCGGATTCGTCGTGGGGGAATCGCTAGCATGTATGGTCTGGAATACCAATCAGGCCCGCTGCTCGCGGAAGTATGTTGTATTATGTTTATATCATTGATACCTATTTTGCTGTTTTGATGCCACCGACGCCTATGTGAGACAGTGATGAGTGACAGCCTCGACGCCGCAGACCGCCAGCGCTTTGCCGGCTCCTATGCGCATCGCAAGAACGCACTGTCCCATCTCGCCTATGGTGTCTCCTCGACCCCGCGCGCGACGCAGAATCCGGTGGCGATCACGGTCGAGCGCGGCGAGGGCGCCCATGTCGTCGACGTCGATGGCAATCGCTTCATCGATTACGCCCTCGGCTACGGCCCGTTGATCCTCGGCCACACGCCGCCTTCGGTGATCGCTGCCGTCCAAGGCGAGCTCGGTCGCGGCCTGCGGACCGCGAGCGTGCACCGGGGCGAAGCGGAGCTGGCCGAGCTGATCGCGGCCTGCGTGCCTTCGGCCGAGCAGACGAGCTTCGTCAGCACCGGCACCGAGGCGATCCAGCTCGCCTTGCGCGTCGCGCGCGCTGCGACCGGGCGCGTCAAGATCATCAAGTTCCGGGCCAATTATCATGGCTGGGCCGACGGCATCCATGTCGGCAATGCGATCGGGCAGGACGGCGCCTCGGCGCTCGGCCAGGATCCGCAGGCGGCCCAGAGCGTGACGCTGCTGGATTGGGGCGATGCCGAGCAGGTCGAGGCGGTGCTCGATTCCAGCTTCGCCGCGGTCATCGTCGAGCCGGCCGCGATCAATGGCGGCTGCTTCGAGCCGCCAGCCGGCTTCCTGGAGCGGCTGCGGAAGGCAACGCAGCGCTGCGGCGCGCTGCTGATCTTCGACGAGGTGATCACCGGTTTCCGCCTCGCTCTCGGCGGCGCGCAGGAACGCTATGGCGTGACGCCCGATATCAGCGTGCTCGGCAAGGCGCTCGGCGCCGGCCTGCCGATCAGCGCGGTCTCGGGCAGCCGTGCGGCGATGGAGATCCTGTCGAGCGGCCGGCTGATGCATCGCGGCACCTTCAACGGCAACCCGCTTTCGGTGGCGGCTGCGATCGCTTGTCTCAAGGTGCTGCAGGCGGAGCGCGGGGAGATCTATCCGCGCATGGACGGATTCGCGGCGCGGCTATGCGGGTTCCTGAACGATCAGGCCACGCGTCGCGGCGTTCCGGTCCGGGCGCGCCAGGTCGGGGCGGCGTTGCAGATCTTCGCCGCCAACGGGCCGGTCGAGACGCTGCGCGATACGGCGAAGGTCGACAAGGACAAGACGCTGGTCTTCACCGGCGCCTTGCTCAGACAGGGGGTGATGACCCTGCCGCGCGGTCTCTGCTACCTGTCATCTGCCCACAGCCTGGCCGATATCGAGGCGACCGAGGCGGCGATCGCGGCCGCGATGGAGACGATGGCGCAATCGTCGGCCGCGTGAGGCGACGCAGCCAGTTCGCCACGCGTCTCTCGGACGGAACGTGGCGATCCAGCCATTTGTCACAGCACTGGACCGAAAAGCGGAACCCAGTTCCCGGTCCGATGCTCAGCCTCAGGATTGCAGCATCTTGAAGTGGCTGCAGTATTCCCGGTAGCTCGACTGCAGGATCTTCTCGCCGCCGCGAATCTTCAATGTCTCGGCGACGGCGAGACCCAGCTCCTTCGCCTGCTCTCCCGGCTCGTCCTGCGTCGCGACGACCCGCTCATGGCCGTCGAGCGAGGTGATCTGGGCCTGCAGGCTCAGCCGCTCGTCCTGCCAGTTGCAGACGGCGCCGACGGGCAGGCTGCAGCCGGCTCCGAGCGCATGCATCATCTCGCGCTCGGCATCGACCTCGGCCCTGGTCTTGCGGCACTCGATCGAGCGCAGGATCTCGACCAGCTCGGTATCTTCGCCGCGCGCCTCGATGCCCAACGCGCCCTGGCCGACGGCATAGGGAAACGCGACGGGGTCGAGGAATGCCGACGACTTGCTCCCGAGACCAAGCCGCTCCAGCCCGGCATGAGCCAGGATGACGGCGTCGAGCGCATCGTCGCCCTCGATCTTGGCGAGCCGCGGGCCGATATTGCCGCGGATCGGGACGACGGTGACGTCGGGCCGCAGGCTCAGGATCTGCGCGCGGCGGCGCAGCGAGCCGGTTCCGACCCGCGCACCTTCCGGCAGGTCTTCGAGCGCCGAGCCACACAGGACATCGCGCGGATCCTCGCGCTTGGGCACTGACGCCAGGACGAGTCCGTCGCGAAGGAGGGTCGGCAGATCCTTAAGGGAGTGGACGACGAAATCGACGTCCTTGCGGAGCAGTTGCTCCTCATGCTCGGTCGTGAAGACGCCGATCATGCCGAACTGGTGGAACTCGGAGACCCTGTCGCGATCGGCGACCGTCGAAATCGGGCAGATCTCGAATTCGATGTGCGGATGCAATGCCTGAATTGAACCAATTACAAAGTTGGTTTGCGTCATGGCAAGGGGGCTGCGGCGGGTGCCAACGCGAAGAAGCATAATTCGTGTAACCTGTTTGCGCCGTGCACGCGCGATCGGCCCCCGTCTAGCAGCTGCGATCCCGGAGTGAAAGTGCGGCAGATTCGCCGGCTCGGGAGTGCTCGCAAGGGGCTTTTTCCGATGCCGCACGCGCTGAAAATGTCGGGAAAGGCCGCTCCCATTCCTCCGCTGCCATCTCCTCTCGACGCGAACGGGCGGAGCATGCAAATTATCCACCAGGGAGCGGCCGGCTCCTTCCTTCATCTGGTTCGCCGCATGCATCGCCGCTCCCTCCTGGTTGCCCTGGCATCATGCGGCCTTGCGATATCGGGGCGGTCGGCTCGCGCGGCAGAGCCGGCCAAACGGATTGCGATGTTGATCGGGTTGCCGCTCGACCATCCCATCGTGAGGGCGCGCGTGGCCGAGATCTATCGGCTGCTGGCGGAGCGGGGCTGGGTCGAGGGCAAGAATCTGCGGGTCAGCTGGAGAGTCTGGGGAACCAGCGAGGCGGACCTTGCCCTAGGCGCCGCCGAGGTGGTCGCCGAGAACCCGGACATCATCGTCGTCGGTTCCAGCGCCGAGACCGCTGCCGTGCTGGCGAAGACCCGGCGGATCCCGGTGCTGTTCGGGACGGCCTCCGATCCCGTCGGGAGCGGCTTCGTGCGCTCGCTCGAACGCCCCGACGGAAACGCCACGGGCTTCAGCAACAACGACCCCGCCATGTCGGAGAAGTGGGTCGAGCTCCTGACCGAGATCGCGCCGGCGACGCGGCGCATCGGCGTGGTCTTCAATCCTCACTCGACGCCGGCGGCCGGCGCGACTTATCTCGCGCGCCTGCAGGCGGCGGCGACTGGCGGCGGGCCGGCCTTCGAGACGATCCACGTGACCGAACCTTCCGCGATCGACAGCGGGATCACGGGATTCGCAGGCAAGGGGGCGGGAGGCGGCCTGGTCTTCCTGCCGGACAGCTTCACCTACCGAAACGCGGCGCTCTGCACTGCCACTGCGGCGCGCCTGGCCCTGCCCGCCGTCTACCCGTTCGACACCTTCACCTTGCAGGGCGGGTTGATGTCCTATGCCGGGGCGCGGGAGGAGACGGCCGAGATGCTGACCTCCTATATCGACCTCATCCTGCGCGGGGCCGACGTCGCCGAACTGCCGGTGCAATTCTCGCGCAGCTTCGAATTGGTCATCAACGAGAAGGCCGCTGCGGCCCTGGGGCTGAGCCTGCCGGCCTCGCTGCGGATCCGTGCGCAACGGATCCTGTCGTGACGCAGGATCGCTCGGCAGGGCAGGAGGGCGCGCCGCGCCGGCGCGGCGAACTCTCCCGCAAATATGCGCTCTTCGTCGGCCTCGCCATCTGTCTTGCGCTCGGGCTCAACGCGGCGATCGCGGCCTTCTTCGCCTTCTCCGACCAGAGGGCCCTGCTGGTCCGCGTCCAGCAGGAGCAGGCCAGGGCGGCGGCCCAGAGGATCGGCGCTTTCGTCGCCGACATCATGGGGCATCTCGACTGGGCCTCTCAAAGCGGCGCCAGCAGCAATTCGCCGGAGGAGCGCCGGCTCGACGGCCTGCGCTTGATGCGGCAGGTTCCCGCCGTCCTCGAATTGCGGCAGATCGACCCGGCGGGGCGCGAGCAGCTCCTCCTGTCGCGCTACGCGCGCGATCGGGCGGATGGCGGCACCGACTGGTCGGCTGATCCTGGCTTCCAGGCGGCCCTGGCACAGGGCAGTTTCTACAGCGAGGTCGAATTCCGGCGTGGCTCGGAACCGCATATGGTGCTGCTCAAGCGGGCGGCGTCGCCTCCCCACTGGGTCGCGCGGGCGACCGTCAATCTCGTTTTCATCCGGGAGCTGGTCTCCCGCCTCAAGGTCGGCGAGGCCGGCCGCGCCTATATCGTCACCCGCTCCGGGCGCCTGATCGCTCATCCCGACCTGCGCTTCGTGCTGCGCAATACCAATCTCGCCGCGCTTGTGAACGCGCATGAGGCAGCCGGAGCGGCCAGAGCCGGGCTTTCGGTGACGGATATCGAAGGCCGGCGCGTCCTGTCGGTGATGGCTCCGGTTCCGGACCTCGACTGGAACGTGGTGATCGACCTGCCGGAGAGCGAAGCCTTCGCGCCGATCCATGCATCGATCCTGCGTTCACTCGCGGTGCTGCTCGTGGCCCTGCTGGTCGCGGTGCTGGCCGGCATCATGCTCAGCCGGAGGCTGGTGGCGCCGATCAAGGTGCTTGGCGAGGGGGCGGCGCGGATCGGTCGCGGCGAGCTCGACGCGCGGATCGCGATCCGCACGGGCGACGAGCTGCAGGAGCTGGGCGAGCAGTTCAACGTGATGGCCGGGCGCCTGGCGGAAAGCCGGGCCGTGCTGGAGGACAAGGTTGCCGAGCGCACCGCGGCGCTCGAGCAGGCGCTGCAGCTCGCCTCCGCCGGGCAGAAGACGGCGGAGGAGGCGACGCGGGCCAAATCCCGGTTCCTGGCGGTGGTCGGTCACGATATCCGCACGCCGCTCGCCGGCGTGCTCGGCGTCCTCGAGCTGATCGACCGCCGCCGCATGAGCCAGCGCGACCGCCGCCTCGTCGCCATGGCCGCGACCTCGGGCGAGGCGCTGGTCGACCTCGCCAATGCGACGCTCGACCTGTCGCGGCTGGAGGCCGGGACCGAAGGGCTCGATCGGCGGGACTTCGACCTCGGGCCCCTCCTTGGCGCTGCGGTGGCGCTGATGCGGCCGTTGGCCGAGCAGAAGGGCCTTGTCCTGACGCTGCGTTCGCCGCCCGAAGGGCTGCGCCTGCACGGCGATGCCGGCAAGATCCACCGGATCCTGGTCAACCTGCTGCGCAATGCGATCAGCTTCACTGAAGCGGGAAAGGTGGAGCTCGGGGCCGAATTCCAGCGCGCCTCGGCGGGGAAAGGCCTCGAACTGACTTTGACCGTTCGCGATACCGGCATCGGGATCGATCCGGCCATGCAACGGCAGATCTTCCAGGATTTCGTGCAGGTCGATCCGGAAACCGGGCGGCGCAATGGTGGCGTCGGGCTCGGCCTGGCGATCTGCAGCAAGCTGGCCGAGCTGATGGGCGGCTCGATCTCCGTCGTCAGCGCCAGAGGACAGGGCAGCACCTTCTCGGTCAGGCTGCCGGTGACGGCGGCCAAGGCTGCCGCCCGGCCAGGCGAGTTGGCGACGGGGCAGTTGCAGACGATTCTCGTGGTCGACGACGACCCTGTGACGCGGGAGGTCGCGCGGCTCATGGTGGGCAAGGCCGGCCACAAGGTGCAGGCCGCGGCTTCCGGCGAGGCCGCGCTGAAGACGCTGCGTCGGCGGTCCTTCGATCTCGTGCTGCTCGACATGCACATGACCGGGATCGACGGCATCGAGACCACCCTGGCGATCCGTGAAATCACCGGCATCGCGCAGCCGCGCATCGTCGCGCTGACGGCCGATGTCTCGCCGGAGACGATGCGGCGCATGCGTGCAGCGGGATTGACCACGATCCTGTCGAAGCCGATCACCTCCGCCGCCCTGCTGCAGGTAATCGGGCGCGGTAGCAGCCGCGGTGGCCGGAGCCAGGTCGTGGCGCTTTCGGCCGAGCAGCCTGTCGATGCGGGCTTCTTCGGGACGCAGCGCCGCCTGATCGGCCATGAGCGCACGCGGCAACTCGTGGTGCTGTTCGCGACCGTGTCCGGGGCGATCCTGACACAGATGCAGGCCGCCCTGCCGGTGTCAGACCGGAGCGAGCTGCGGCGGCTGGCGCATCAATTGGGGAGCTCGGCCGGGGCGGTCGGACTCGGGCAGGTCCTTGCCCTCGCGAGCGCGCTCGAACGCGATGCGGCGAAAGCCGACCGGGAAGCGCTCATCGCTGCGGTCGAGGCGCTCGGGCTGGCCCGCAGCGACGCCCTGGATGCTTTGGCCGGGCTGGAGGAGGAGGCACCGGCGGCGGCCGGTGCGGTTTGAGACCGGGCAGCCTCCGGAGTGTCCTTCGATCAGGCCGGACCGCGAAGCTCTGACACATTGACGGGACAAGACGCGCCTGTTCCAACCCGCCCGGGCCGCCGGATGGCCTCGGAAAAATGGACGACAACGTCATGACAGCCAGCAACCGCGTCGTCCTCTCCAGCGACCATGCCGCCATTCCGCTCCGCCAGGCCATCGCCGCTCATGTCGCGGCGCAGGGCTGGGTCGTGGTCGACGTCGGGCCGACGACGCCGGAGGGCACGCATTATCCCAAGCATGGCGAAGCGGCGGCACGGCTCGTCGCCTCCGGCGACTGTCGGCTCGGCATCATCCTGTGCGGCACCGGGCAGGGCATCATGATGGCGGCGAACAAGGTGAAGGGCATCCGTTGCGGCGTCTGCTCCGACACGTTCTCAGCCCGCATGATCCGTCAGCACAACGACGCCAACATGCTGTCGATCGGCGCGCGCGTCGTCGGTGAAGGGCTGGCGCTCGACATCGTCGATGCGTTCCTGAACACCGGGTTCGAGGGGGGCCGGCATGCGACGCGGGTGGAGATGATCGGGGCGCTGGAAAGCTAGCGCCGTCACCGGCTTCGTTCGAAGTAAGCTAGATGCGCTCGACGGGGACGCCGATCTTGTAGCCCTTGCCGCTGACGGTCGCGATGATCCCCGACTTGTCGGTGTCCCCCAACTTCTTGCGCAGGCGTGCGACCAGAGCATCGACGCTGCGTGCGTCGACATCGGTGAAGCGGTTGCTGATGACCTCGATCAGATAGTCGCGGCTGAGAGGATGGCCATTGCTCTCGATGAGCGCGGCCAAGAGGTCGAACTCGCCGCGGGTCAGGCGCATGGGCTCGCCGTTGTTCATCGCGAGCTCGCGGCGCAGCAGGTCGATCGTGAACGGTCCGAAGATCGCCACGGTGTTGCGGCGCGCCGTGTCGCGCTCGGTCCGGCGGCGGCGTAGCAGCGAACGAGCCCTGGCAAGCAAGTCGCGCAGATCGACCGGCTTGCTGACATAGTGATCGCCGGCGAGCTCGAGCCCGACGATGCGATCGACATCGGCGTCGCGCCGCGTCACGAAGATGATGCCGGCATCGGAGGCCGATTGAAGTTCCCGGGCGAGCTCCAGGCCGTCGCCGTCGGGCAGGACGACATCGATGAAGATCAGGTCCGGCCTGAAGCGTCGCACCGCCTGCCTGGCCTGGGCGATGGTCTCGGCTTCCTCGACCTGGAAGCCCTGATCGGTGAAATAGCCGGCGATGACCGTGCGGGTGACGGGGTCGTCCTCGACGATGACGAGCCGGTCGCGGAAGGTCGCATCCATCAGCTCTGCTTCCCCTGTCGGCGCTCCGGTTCTTGCGCGATTCGGCCGAGCGGACGATTCTACAGGGACGGATACGCCGCAAGCGGTCGAGCCTGCGGATGTTGACGGCTGTTCACCGCGCGGTCAAAGGGCGGGCGACTATCCATCGCTGGTTATGCCGGCGATTGGCGGAAGGAGATGCGTCGGCGCCACCAAGTCGGGCTGCCGGCCTGATGGCGCCAATGCATCATGCGCTCAGATCACCCGGCGCGGGTCCAGCGCGTCGCGCAGGCCGTCGCCGATGAAGTTGATCGACAGCACGGTCAGGAAGATCGCCGCGCCCGGGAAAAGCGCCCAGTGCGGGGCGGTGTCGAGATGGTCCTTGGCGTCGAAGAGCAGGCGCCCCCAGGTCGGGATATCAGGCGGGAAGCCGAGGCCGAGGAAGGAGAGCGTCGATTCCGCGATGATCGCCGAGGAGACCTCGATCGTCGAGGCGACGATGACCGGGCCGACCGCGTTGGGCAGGATGTGCCGCGTCATCTGGCGGAATTTGGTGGCGCCCTGGGCCTTGGCGGCTTCGACGAACTCCTTTTCGCGCAGCGAGAGGAACTGCGCGCGGACCAACCGGGCGACCGGCATCCAGCGCAGGCCGCCGATGACGACGACGATCAGGATGAAGACGCCGCCCTCGACGCCGAACAATGCCTTGAGCTGCTCGCGGAACAGATAGATCACGAGTAGCAGCAGCGGCAGCTGCGGCAGCGACAGGAATAGGTCCGTCACCCACATCAGCACGGGGTCGGCGATCTTGCGCGACATGCCGGCCGTGGCGCCGATTAGGACGCCGACGGTGGTCGCGACCACCATGGCAGCGAGGCCGACGGCGAGAGAGATGCGCCCGCCATACATCATCCGCGCCAGGATATCCTGGCCGAGATCGTCGGTGCCGAAGGGATGCGCCAGCGACGGGCCCTGGAGCTGCGCCGAGAAGTCGATGTCGTTGATCGGAACGGGCCAGAACCAGGGGCCGACGACTACGCCGAGGATCAGCAAGGCGAGGATGAGCGCGCTCGCCATGGCGAGCTTGTGGCGGCGGAAGCGCCGCCAGGTTTCACGTCCGGGCGAGACCGATACGGCCGCCCCGGCGTTGCCCACGGCCGGATCAGCCGAAGGAGATGCGAGGGTCGAGCCAGCCATAGAGCAGATCCGCGATGAGGTTGAAGAGGACGACCAGGCAGGCGAAGACGAAGGTCACGGCCATGATCACGGGGGTGTCGTTGGCGAGGATCGCGTCGATCAGAAGCGAGCCGATGCCGGGGATCCGGAAGATCTGCTCGGTGACGATGGCGCCGCCGAACACCGCCGGCATCTGTAGGGCGACGAGCGTCACCACCGGGATCAGCGCGTTGCGGGTGATGTGCCGGAGCGTGACCCGCTTCTCGCTGAGACCCTTGGCGCGTGCCGTCGTGACGTAGTCGAGCCGGATCACGTCGAGCACGGCCGAGCGGACATAGCGCGTATACGACGCCGCCTGGAATAGGCCGAGCACCGTGATCGGCATGATCGCCTGACGGAACATCTCCCAATACCAGCGCCAGCCGCTCGCGGCGATGTCGGAGCGGTAGACGAAGGGGAACCAGTCGAGCTTGATCGAGAACAGCAGGATCAGCAGCAGGCCGGTGAAGAAGGTCGGCAGCGAGAAGCCGACGAAGGCGAGCGTATTGGCGATCTGGTCGAAGACCGAATAGGGCCGCGTCGCCGCGTAGATGCCGACCGGCAGCGCGATGCACAGCGCCAGGATCTGCGAGGTGCCGACGACGAAGAGCGTGGTCGGCACGCGCTGCATGATCAGGGTGTCGACATTGATGCGGCTGGCGAAAGAGAAGCCCCAGTCGCCCTGTGCCATGGCGGAGAGCCAGCGCAGGTAGCGCACCATGATCGGGTCGTTGAGGCCGAAGCTGGCGCGCAGGGCTTCGCGTACCTCGGGCGGGACGTTGGGGTTGGTCGCCATCTCCGAGAACGGATCGCCCGGCGCCAGCGCCAGGACCGTGAACAGGATCAGGCTGATGCCGAGCAGGCTCGGTATGGCGATCAGCAATCGCCGCAGAAGATAAGTCGCCATCAAGGATTCCCGTGAAGCGGGGTGTCGCTAAAGCGAACTGCGCGGGCCGATGGCGCTGAGACACCATCGGGCCGAACCAGCTCGCGCGGAAGCGGCAGGGGCCGCTCGCGGACGATAACGGTCGTCCGCGAGCGGTTTAGCCAGCCTCAGCTGCGATACCAGGCAGCCACGTTCCAGGTGTCGACGTCCCAGCCGCTGTGATCGTGCATCAGGTTGGTCACCGAGGCGGCGACGCGGGTGCGCGAGAGCAGCGGCAGGATCACATTCGCTTCACAGAAGATCTCGTCGACCTTGATCAGCAACGCAGCGCGCTTGGCCGGGTCGAGCTCCTTCTGGGCAGCCTTGTAGGCCTCGTCGGCCGCAGGATCCGAATAGCGCGAGACGTTCCGGCCCAGCCACTTGTTCTCCTTGTTGGCGATCTCCCAGGAGGTGAACTGGTTGAGGAAGCGTTCCGGATCGGGCTGTGGCTGGGTCGTCGTGTACATTTCGATGTCGACGTAGAGCTTGGTGTAGGTGTCGGGGTTCGCCACGTCGGAAGAGAAGAACACAGACGCCGTCACCGACTTCAGCTCGAGGTCGATGCCGGCCTTCTGGCAGGCCTGCTTGATGATCGCCTGCGTCTTCTGGCGCGGGGCATTGATCGAGGTCTGGTAGACGTATTTGAGCTTCTTGCCGTCCTTCTCGCGGATGCCGTCTGCTCCGCGCTTGTAGCCGGCGTCGTCGAGGATCTTGTTGGCCTTGTCGACGTTGAACTCGTATTTCAGCTTCTGCGACCTGAACTGCTTGGGCTCGTTGACGAAGCTCGCCGTCGCGGTGCCGCCGCGGCCATAGATGAACTTCTGGATCGAGTCGCGGTCGATCAGAAGGTTGAACGCCTGGCGCACCTTGGGATCCGACAGGGTCGGATGCTTGGTCTTGATGCTGGAACGCTCGCCGTCGACCTCGGTCCAGGGGTCGGTGGTGTTGAGGATGATGAATTCGATGTCGCCCGACGGCACGGCGCTGACCTTGCCGCGGCCGCCGGTCTCCATCTTCTTGAGGACCTCGTCCTCGACCTGCAGGTTCCAGGCATAATCGAACTCGCCGGTCTGCAGCACGGCACGGGCCGCCGAGACCGCATCGCCGCCGCCCTTGACCTCGATCGTGTCGAAATGCGGCTGGTTCTTGACGTGATAGTCCTCGTTGCGCGTGCCGGTGAGGATGTCGCCCGGCTTGAACTCGGCGAACTTGTAGGGGCCGGTGCCGACCGGCTTCAGATTGGCCGGAGCCTCGCGCGATTTCGCGCCCTTGTACTCGCCGAAATGGTGCTTGGGCAGAATCTGGCCGACGACGCCGACGAAGGGATCGGCCCAGAACGGCGTCGCTTCCTTGAAGATCACCTTGACGGTGTGGTCGTCGACCTTCTCGACCTTGATGTTGGTGTAGGAGCCGGTGGTGTAGGCGGCGGTCGCCGGATCGGCGGCGTATTCCCAGGTGAAGACGACGTCGTCGGCAGTGAAGGGCTTGCCGTCATGCCATTTGACGCCCTGCTTCAGCTTCCAGGTCACCACCTTGCCATCTTCGGAGAGCCCGCCATTGGCCCGGGTCGGGACTTCGGCGGCGAGCTGCGGCGTCAGGTTGCCGTCCTTGTCCCAGCCGGCAAGCGGCTCGAAGAAGATGCGGCCGG
Organism: Allobosea sp. P4_H5; assembly: GCF_056400825.1. Lineage (NCBI taxonomy): Bacteria > Pseudomonadati > Pseudomonadota > Alphaproteobacteria > Hyphomicrobiales > Alloboseaceae > Allobosea > Allobosea sp. P4_H5. The sequence goes on from NZ_JBFUKM010000010.1 coordinate 41,237, forward strand.
CGATCTGGTCCTTGGTGCCGCTGGCGAAATGCGGGTTGAGCAGCGTCGGTGCCTGCCAGAGCAGGATCTTGAGCGGCCCGCCGCCGCCAGCCTTGGTCGGCTTGTAGGCCAGAGACGCCTGCGCCATGGCGACGTTGTTCCAGGCCAGGATCTGCGAGGCGATCGGCGCCGTGATGCCGACGGCAGCCAGTCTACGAATGAAGGAGCGGCGGGAGATCGCGCCATCCTTCACGTTCTCGATCAAGCTGCTCAGCGTACGCTCGTCCATCATATTCCCCTGTTTTAGCTGGCCTATTATGAGATGGCCCGGAGGGGAGCCTAATGCATGCTCGGCCCGGCGGCTATGCCCAGTTTTGGCCGCAAATCCGGCATTCCGCCTGGATAAGGGGCATAGCCTTGCGTCAGCTGGTCGCGATCTCGCGTGCGAGATTGGCGAGATAGCCGCACTCGTCGGCGGATTCGTTGTTCCACCACATCGCGCAAAGATTGTGCGAGGGGATCGGCGGATCGGCTTCGAGCACGCGCAGCGCCAGCTTCTCGCCGGAGAGGTGGATCATCTCGCGCGGGATCATCGCCGCGCCGGTGCCGGCGCTGGCGAGGCGGGCGATCACGGTCAGCGGATTGCAGGTGTTGAGGCGGCGTGGCTTCAGTCCATGCGCGCCGAACCACATCTGAATCGTGGTGAACAGGCCGGACGGCGAGCTGTTGGTGAAGATCGGCAGGTCGACAAGGTTCTCCGGCGTCGCGACATTGCCAGCAAAGGGCAGGCCTTCGCCCACCACCCAGACGAGATCGATCAGCCAGAGCGGGACGATGGTGATCCCTTCATGGGCGCGTGGCTGCGAGAGGAAGGCGATATCGATCGAGCGGTCGAGCAGGAGCTGCTCGAGCTTGGTGCTGAAGTCGACGGTGACGTCGACCTGCAATTCGGCATGGCGGCGCGCCAGCTGGGCGAGCAGGTCCGGCAGGATGGCGGCGGCGAAGGAATCGGCGGCGCCGATGCGCAGCAGGCTCTTGCCGCGCAAGCCGTCCTTGCTGTGGCGCTGCACCTGCTCGGCATGGGCCAGCATGCGCTCGACATCGGCATAGATCGCATGGCCCAGCGTCGTCGGCACGGGGCGGTAGAGCGAGCGGTCGAAGAGCTCGCCGCCGAGGATGCGCTCGAGTTCCTTGATGCGCAGGCTGACTGTCGGTTGCGACAGGTTGAGATGCATGGCGGCGGCGCGGAAGCCGCCGAGCCGGGCCACCCAGTAGAACGCTTCCGCCTGACCGAAGGTATAGCGCATCGCCAAGATGATAGCCTGAGGCAATCGAGCGGCAAGCACTTCTTATTTTTATTCGCCGCCCCGGCGCTCTAGCTTTCTCGTGTTCGGCGCGGCGCCGGTCTCCGGCGCCGCCAAGGCATTGCCATAAAACAGGGGGACTCCGATGCTGACCGTGCCGACAAATCGCCGTGCGTTTCTCGCAGCTGCAGCAGGCGGCGCCCTGGGCGGCCTCTTGCCCGCGAGCCTGCTCCAGGCCCAACCGAACAATGGCAAGACGCTGACCATCGTCCTGCCGAGCAATCCGATTACCATCGATCCGATAAACCAGCTCAATCACGACGCCATGGTGCTCGGCCAGACCGTGTTCGAGAACCTGGTCGAGTACGATGTCGACGGCGTGCTGAAGCCGCAGCTCGCCAAGGCCCTGCCGGTGATTTCGGCCGACAAGAAGACCTACACATTCGACTTGCGCGACGACGTCACCTTTCACAACGGCAAGAAGATGACGGCGGAGGATGTGAAATACTCCTTCGATTACCTGCTCGATCCCGCCAACAAGGCGGCGCGCCGCTCGCTCTTCACCCGCATCACCAAGGTCACGGTGCTGGATCCGCTCAAGGTGCAGTTCGAGCTGTCGGAGCCTTACGGCCCCTGGCTCTATTTCCTGACCAAATACATGGGCATCTACCCGGCCGGCTCGCGCAAGGAGCATGGCGACGACTATTTCAAGTCGAAGCCTGCCGGCGTCGGCACCGGCTTCGGTGTCTTCGAGGAGTGGAAGCCGAACGACTATATCAGCTTCAGGAAGAACCCGAATTACTGGCGCAAGGGTCTGCCGCATTGGGACCGGCTCGTCGTCAAGATGATCCCGGAGGACGCGACCCGCGTCGCCTATCTGCTGACCGGCCAGGTCGACCTGATCAGCGCGCCGCCGCCGCGCGAGTTCAACCGGCTGAAGACCATGCCGGGTATCACCGGCGCCTCGCGCCCGACGCTGGGCGGGGCGCTGCTGATGTACACCAACAACCTGAAAGCCCCCTTCGACGATGTGAACTTCCGCAAGGCGGTCTCCGCCGCGATCGATCGCAAGACGATCGGCGAGAAGGTCTATTACGGGCTGCTCGAGCCCTCGTCCGTGCCGGCGCCTTCGCGCGGCTGGTGGTTCAACGCCGAGGCGGACAAGGAGCTCGGCTTCGATCTCGACAAGGCGAAAGCCCTGCTCGCCAAGTCGAAATACGCCAGCGGCGCCGAGTTCGACCTCAGCATCCAGGCCGAGCCCTATCTGCTCGACACCAAGGATGCGGCGATCTTCGTGCAGGCGCAGCTCGCCAAGATCGGCATCAAGGTAAATCTCAAGGTCTATGAGTTCTCGGTCCTGATCCAGCAGGCGATCCGCGGCGAGCATCAGGCGGCGCTGCAGGTCTTCATGTCGCCGGGCGAGCCGAGCTACATCATGCAGGTCTGCCTGACGCCGGAGCAGGTGCTGTCCAAGAGCTCCGGCTACAACAATCCCGAGTTCAACCAGACGCTGGCGGCGGCCTTCGCGGAGACGGAAGAAGCCAAGCTCAAGGAGCTCTACGGCAAGCTGCAGGCACTTGCCGCCCGCGACGCGCCGCTCGGCGTGCTCGGCTATGTCCACGCCTCCAATCTCTGGCGGCAGGCGCTGCAGGATGTGAAGGTCAACCAGGGCCTGACCATCGCGCCGGGCGAGGTCAAGGTTTGATGTCCCGTTGGGCGGTCGTCCCGGGCGAGCGTAGCTCGACCCGGGATCCATTCCGGAACCTCTTTCGGAAAGGCCCAGGAATGGATCCCGGATCTGCGCTTCGCTCTGTCCGGGATGACAAGAGAGTCACATTGGACCGTACCCGTCTCTAGGACCGCAGGCTCATGCTCCGCCTCGTCGCAGGCCGCATCATCTCCTCGATCGGCACGCTGCTCTTCGTCGGCCTCGCGCTGTTCGCGCTGACGCGCTCCGGTCCGGGCTCCCCGGCCCGGATCGTGCTCGGGGCTGACGCGACCGCTGAGCAGATCATGCAGTTCGAGCAGGCGCATGGCCTCGACCGGCCGTTCCTCTCGCAATACGTCGCCTGGCTCGGCGACATCTTGCGCGGGGATTTCGGCAAGTCCTTCGTCACCGGTCGCGACGTCGCGACCGACATTGTGAGCGCCCTGCCGGTGACGCTGGCGATCGTCGTCTTCGCCTTCCTGATCGCGCTCGTCTTCGGGATCGGTATCGGCGTGCTCGCGGCGCTCAAGCCGGGCGGAGCCTTCGACCGGGTCAGCCGCTTGGCCTCGGTGCTCGGGCTGTCGATCCCGGCCTTCTGGCTCGGCATCGTGCTGATCCGCTTCCTCGCGGTCGATCTGCGCCTGTTGCCGCCCGGCGGCTATTTTCCGCTCGCGGCCGGGCTGTCGCTGCATTTGCAGAGCATCCTGATGCCCTCGCTCTCGCTCGCGGTCTACTACATCGCCGTCCTCGCGCGGATGACGCAGGCGAGCCTGCAGGAGACTTTGCGCGGCGATTATGTCCGCACCGCCCGCGCCATGGGGCTCTCGTCCCGCCAGGTCGTGTTCTATGCGCTGGTTAACGCGCTGCCTCCAGTGGTCAATCTTGCGGCGCTCTCCTTCGGCTACATGTTCGGCTGGGCGCTGATCATCGAGCAGGTCTTCAACATCCCCGGCCTGTCGCGCGCGCTCCTCAACGCGATCTCGCAGCGCGACTTCCTGCTGCTGCAGGGCATCGTCTTCCTGTTCACCGCGATCTTTGTCTTCGCCAATCTCGGCGCCGATCTGATCAACCGCGTGCTCGATCCGCGCCAGAGGGCGACGGCATGAGCGGCCTGCGGAAAACCCTTGATGGCCTCGACTGGAGCGGCTGGCTCGGGGCCGGCATCGTCGGGCTGATCGTGCTCGCCGCGATCTTCGCGCCGCTGATCGCGCCCTATGATCCGCTCGCGCTCAATATCGAGGACAGGCTCGCCGCGCCTGACGCTCGGCACTGGCTTGGCACCGACCAGGGCGGCCGTGACGTGCTGAGCCGCATCCTGTTCGGCGCGCGCGCCTCGCTCTCGGTCGGTATCGGTGCGGTGCTGATCGGCGCGCTGATCGGTGTCTCCGCCGGGGTCTTCGCCGCCTATAAGGGCGGGCTCGGCGAGCAGATCGTGATGCGCATCGTCGACGGCGTCGCCTCGATCCCGCTTCTGGTTTGGGCGATCGCGATCGTCGGTATTCTCGGCGTCGGGCCGCTGCCGGTCGGTCCTCTGCTCCTGCCGAACGAGGTCAAGATCGTTGTCCTCGTCGGCTGCCTGTTCTCGCCGGTCTTTGCCCGCGTCACCTACGCGGTGGCCAGGCGCATCGCCGGCACCGACTATGTCCGCGCCCGCTTCCTGCAAGGCGCTTCGCATTGGGACATCGTGATCAGCGATGTGCTGCCCAACTGCTTGTCGCCGATCATCGTGCAGGGCACGCTGCTGGTCGCGATCGGCATCGTCATCGAGGCCTCGATCAGCTTCGTCGGCCTCGGCGTGCAGCCGCCGCAGCCGAGCTGGGGCACCATGCTCTCCGACGCCCGCAGCGCGATCTATTCCGGCGAATGGTGGCTGCCGGTCTTCCCGGGCCTCGCGATCTCGCTGACCGTGATCGGCTTCAACCTGCTGGGCGATGCGGTGCGCGAATTGTTCGACCCGCGCAGCGAAGCCAGGACACTGGTCGCATGAGCCAGGCCTTGCTCAGCGTCGAGGGCCTGCGCGTCGGCTTCCGCTCGGCCGATGGCGGCATGGTCGAGGCGGTGCGCGGCGTCGACTTCTCAGTCGCGCCGGGCGAGGCCGTCGGCATCGTCGGAGAGTCCGGCTCGGGCAAGAGCCTCAGCATGCTCGCGGTGATGCGCCTGCTCGGCGCGCCGGCGCGCGCCACCGGCGGGCGCGTGATCTTCGACGGCCAAGACCTGCTCGCCGCCGATGAAAGGCGCATGCGGGCGCTGCGCGGTCGCGACATTGCCATGGTCTTCCAGGATCCGCAGAGCTCGCTCAACCCGGCGCTGACCATCGGCCGCCAGATCACCGACGTGGTGCGGGCTCATCGCGGTGTTTCGGCCGCGGAAGCCAAGCGCATCGCGGCGGAAGCGCTCGAGCGCGTCGGCATCCGCGATGCCGGCCGGCGCCTCGCCTCCTACCCGCACGAATTCTCCGGCGGGATGCGCCAGCGCGCCCTGATCGCCATGGCGATCGCCTGCCGCCCGCGCCTGCTGATCGCCGACGAGCCGACCACGGCGCTCGACGTCACGGTGCAGGCGCAGATCGTCGACCTGATCGCCGAGCTGCGCCGCGAGCTCGGCCTCGCCGTCGTCTTCATCTCGCACAATCTCCAGCTCGTCGCCGAGATCGTCGACCGCGTCGTGGTGATGTATGACGGCAAGGTCGTCGAGGACGGGCCGGTCGAGGCGATCGAGCGCGCTCCGCGTCATCCCTATACCAGCCTGCTAAAGGCCTGCGTGCCGAGCCTCTCCGGCCCGGTCGGCCCGCTGACCGCAATCGAAGGCGCGCCGCCGCGGCTTGGCCGCCTGCCGGTAGGCTGCCCGTTTTCGCCGCGCTGTCCCGACGCGGCCGAGAGCTGCAGCCACCAGATGCCGCCGCTCATCGATGAAGCCGGGCATCGTACCGCTTGCTGGAGGCCGCGATGACCGGCCCGATCCTCTCGCTGCGCAGTGTCTCCAAATCCTTCGCGCAAGGCGGGCTGCTCGACCGTCTGCTCGGGCGCGACGAAAGGCTCATTGCTCTCGATGATGTTAGCCTCGACGTGATGCGCGGCGATGTCGTCGGCATCGTCGGCGAGAGCGGTTCGGGCAAATCGACATTGGCGGGGCTCGCGGTCGGGCTGGCGAAGCCGAGCTCAGGCGACGTCCTGCTCGATGGCCAGTTGATGGCGGAGCTGATGAGGGACCATGCCGGGCCGTGGAGGCGGCGCGTGCAGATGGTCTTTCAGGATTCGAGCAGTGCGCTGAACCCGCGCAAGAGCGTGGCGCGCTGCATCAGTGAGACGCTGGCGCTGCGCGGCGTACCGAAGGCGCAATGCGAGAGCGAGATCGCCGAACTGCTGACGCTGGTCGGGCTCGGCCCCGAGATCGGGCCGCGCCTGCCGCATGAGCTCTCCGGTGGCCAGCGCCAGCGCATCGGCCTGGCGCGCGCCCTGGCGATGAAGCCGGAGGTGCTGATCGCCGACGAGCCGGTCTCGGCGCTCGACGTCTCCCTGCAAGCGCAGGTGATCAATCTCCTGTCGCGATTGACCCGCGAACTCGGGCTGACGCTGCTCTTCATCAGCCATGATCTGGCTCTGGTGCGCACGCTGTGCAGCCGCATCGTCGTGATGCGCAAGGGCGCGATCGTCGAGCAGGGCCCTTGCCTCGATGTGCTCGGCCGGCCGCAGCACCCCTACACCCAAGCCCTCATCGCGGCCGTGCCGAAGGGCCTCGCCGGTCGGCGCACGCCGCTGCCCGTCCGTGCCGACGCGGCCGCTCCAGAAACCCGGGAAGACATCCATGGCGCAGCATAGCTACCGGATCGGCATCGACATCGGCGGCACCTTCACCGATGTCGTCGTCGCGCGCGATGATGGCTTGATCGAGACCCGCAAGGTGCCGTCGACCCCGGACGATTACAGCCGCGGCATCGCCCAGGCGCTGAAGGCGCTGGTCGAGGACTACCAGACCACGCCCGACCGCATCACCGGCATCGTCCATGCGACGACGGTCGCGACCAACGCCATCCTCGAATACAAGGGCGCCCGCACCGGCCTCCTGACCACAGCCGGCTTCCGCGACGTGCTCGAAATGCGCCGGCTGCGCATCCCGGTGCTCTACGACCTGCAATACGACAAGCCGAAGCCGCTGGCGGCCAGGCATTTGCGGCTTGAGGCGCGCGAGCGGCTCGCAGCGGATGGCTCGGTGCGGATCCCGCTCTCGAAAGAGGATGTCGTCGCGGCTGCGCGGCGCTTTCGCGAGGAGGGCGTCGAGGCGGTCGCGATCAGCTTCCTGCATGCCTATGCCAATCCCCAGCACGAGATCGAGGCTGAAGACATCCTGCGCACCGAGCTGGGCGACGGCGTCTATATCTGCCGCGGCTCGGAAATCCTGCCGGAGATCCGCGAATACGAGCGCATCTCGACCGTGGTGGTGAACGCCTATATCGGCCCGGTCGTGCGCAACTACGCCAGCGCGCTGACGGCGCGGCTCGCCTCGATCGGGGTCACCTGCCAGGTCGAGATGATGCATTCGGGCGGCGGCATCATGCGGCTGGGCTCGGCGGTCAAGCGCGCAGCGTCGCTGGTCGAATCCGGCCCGGCAGCCGGCGTCATCGCCTGCGCGCGGCTGGTCTCGGGAAGCGACGAGCCCAGCATCATCTCCTTCGACATGGGCGGCACCACCGCCAAGGCGGCGCTGATCGAGCATGGCGAGCCGGCCCGCACCACCGAATACGAGGTCGGCGCCGGCATCAATCTGTCGAGCAAGCTGGTCAAGGGCGGCGGCTATCCGATCAAGATGCCGTTCATCGACGTCTCTGAGATCGGCGCCGGCGGCGGCAGCATCGTCGCGATCGACAAGATGAACCAGGTCTCGGTCGGGCCGCAGAGCGCCGGAGCCTGGCCTGGCCCGGTCTGCTATGGGCTTGGCGGCAAGCAGGCGACGCTGACCGACGCCTTCCTGACGCTCGGCTACATCAACGACATCGCGCTGGCCGGCGGCAGTTTCCCGCTCAAGGCCGATGCCGGCCGCGCCGCGCTGAACGACCAAGTCGCGCGCCCGCTCGGCCTCGACCTCCAGCAGACGGCGCGCGGCGTGCTGACGCTCGCGGTCACCACCATGACGCGGGCGGTCAAGGCGGTCTCGACCTATCGCGGCCGCGATCCGCGCCAGGCGACTCTGGTCGCCTTCGGCGGCAACGGGCCGGTGGTCGCGGCCGAGGTCGCGAGCGCGCTCGGTATCCGCCGCGTCATCGTCCCGCGCGCAGCCGGCGTCTTCAGCGCGCTCGGCCTGCTACGCTCCGATGTCGAGCAGGAGTTCGTGCGGCCATCGCGGCGGCGGGCGGGCGAGCTCGACGATGCCGGGCTGGAGCAGCTCTTCGCCGAGCTTGGCATGGATGCCAGCCGCATCCTTTCGCTCGAAGGCTATGATCTCGCACAGGCCGAATTCCGCTATGCGGCCGACCTGCGCTATGTCGGCCAGGCCTATGAGTTGACGGTGCCGGCGAGGCGCTTCGACATTGCCGAGCTCAACGAGCTGTTCCATCGCGAGCACGAGCGTACCTATGGCCATCGCTCGCAGAAGGACGCGGTCCACCTCGTCAATGCCCGCCTGACGGCGCGGCTGCCGCTGATCGCCCCGCGCCAGCAATTCGCTGCGGAGGCGCCGATGCGCCGGGCCGATCGGACTGTCTCCTTCAACGCCAACGGGTCCGCGGCCTCGATCGCCGTGATCGGCCGGGCCGATCTGGATGCTACAGCGCGGCGAGGACCCTTCGTCATCGAGGAATATGACTGCACCTGCGTCGTCGGCCCCGGCCAGAGCGCGCGGCTCGACGAGGCCGGCAATATCGACATCGCCCTGGAGGCCGCATGAGCATGCACGAGATCGACCCGATCACCCTCGAAGTGATCCGCAACGCGCTGGCCTCGACTGCCGACGAGATGGCGCTGATCGTGATGCGCTCGGCCTATTCGCCGGTGGTGCGCGACATCATGGATTACTCGACCGCCCTCTGCGATGCGAAGGGCAGGGTGATCGCGCAGGGGCTGACCCTGCCGATCCAGCTCTGCTCCTTCCCGCGCATCATGGGCTTCGTCCGCGAGCGTTATGGCGACACGCTGAAACCCGGCGACGTGCTGATCGCTAACGACCCCTATGGCTCCGGCGGCCAGCATCTGCCGGATATCTATATCCTCAAGCCAATCTTCGTCGCCGGCCGGCTTTCAGGCTTTGCGGCCACCGTGGCGCACCACACCGATCTCGGCGGCATCGTGCCCGGCTCGGTCGCGATCTACGCCACCGAGATCCAGCAGGAAGGCCTGCGCATCCCGCTGCTGAAGCTCTACGAGGCCGGCGAGCCGGTCGATTCCGTCTTCCGCATCATCGAGGCGAACACACGCTCGCCGGTCGAGGTGCTCGGCGATATCCGCGCCCAGATTGCCGCCTGCAACGTCGCCGAGGAGGGGCTGAAGACGCTGATCGGCCGCTATGGCGCCGAAATGCTCGGCGCCTATATCGATGCACTGCACGACCATGCCGAGGCGATGATGCGCGACGTCATCCGCGCCTTGCCGAACGGCGTCTATCGCGCCACCGATTATATCGACGGCGTCGGCGAGAATCCTGAGCCGCTGCCGATCGTCGCGACCGTCACCGTCGCTGATGACACGATCGACATCGATTTCACCGGGACGGCCGACCAGGTCGCGGCCTCGATCAACTGCCCGATCTCGCTGCCGGAATCGGCCGCCTTCTGCGCGATCCGCTGCCTGTCGCAGCAGGATATACCCAATTGCGAGGGGTACCTGCGGCCGATCACGGTCAGGGCGCCCGAGGGCTGCCTGGTCAATCCGCGCTATCCGGCAGCCTGCGGTGCGCGCGGCGTCGTCGGCTACCGCGTCTTCGACGCGATCATGCAGGCGTTGGCGCAGATCGTACCGGAACGGGCCATGGGTGGCTCCGAGGGCGGGCCCTATCTGCTGGCCGCCGGCGGCACGCATGAGGGGCGCCCGTTTGTGCTCAACGAGATGGTGGTCGGTACCTGGGGCGCCCGCGCCGGCAAGGACGGGATCGAGGGCATCTCCAACCCTGCCGCCAATCTCTCCAACCAGCCGGTCGAGATGATCGAGGCCGACATGCCGGTCGAGGTGCTGCGCTATGGCCTCGTGCCCGATACCGGCGGGCCGGGCGAGTTCCGCGGCGGGCTCTCGCTCATCCGCGAATTCCGCTTCCTGTCGCCGGTCCGCTTCGTGCTGCGCGGCGACCGGCGCGACCACCCGCCCTTCGGCTTCGAGGGCGGCAGCCCCGGCGCGCCTTCGGCTCATATCCTGATCCGCGCCGACGGGACTGAGCAGGGCCTGCCGACCATGCCGATGGAGAGCTTCACCGCCCGCGCCGGCGACGTCTTCCGCCTGATCGGGGCCGGCGGCGGCGGCTATGGCGATGCGCTGCGGCGCGATCCGATCCGGATCGAGGACGATCTGCGCGAAGGCAAGGTCACGGCGGCGGGCGCGGCTCGCGACTACGGCGTGGTCTTCGCTGCCGATGGCGTGAGCATTGATCGCGACGCCACCGCACGTCGTCGCGCTGCGCTTGCGGAGGCAAGGACATGAGCGACGCCCTGTTTGGCGCGGCTGCCCTCAACGAACAGCTCGTCGGCGTTCCTGGCAGCCGGGCGCGGCTGGAGACGCCGGCTGCCGTGCTCGATCTCGACCTGTTCGAGCACAATATCGCGCTGATGGCGCAGACCTGCCGGCAGGCCGGGTTGCACCTCAGGCCGCATGCGAAATCGCATAAATGCGCCGAGATCACCCGCCGGCAGATGGCTGCGGGAGCGCTCGGCAATTGCTGCGCCAAACCGGGCGAATTGCTGGCGCTGTTCGAGGGCGGCGTGCGCGACCTCCTGCTCAGCGCCCCGATCGCCAGCCCGGCGAAGATCGACGCACTGGCGCGCGCGGCGGCGGCGGGCGGGCGTATCGGCGTCGTGGTCGACCGCGCCGATCTCGCCACCGCCTACGCCGAGGCGGCGCAGCGGCACGGCGCGGCCTTAGATGTGCTGGTCGATCTCGATGTCGGGCTGAAGCGCAGCGGCGTCGCTACGCCGGCCGAGGCGGTCGAGCTGGCGCGGCTCGTCTCAGGGCTGGACGGGCTGCTCTATCGCGGCGTCCAGGCCTATCAGGGCCGCGTCCAGCATATCGACGACTTCGCCGCGCGCCGCGCCGCCAACCAGGAGATGGGACGGCTGCTCGCCGCCATGATCGAGGCGCTGCGCGACGCGGGCTTCGCGCCGGAGATCGTCTCGGGCGGCGGCACCGGCAGCCATCTCCTGGACGGCGAGGACCGGTTGCTGACCGAGATCCAGGCCGGCTCCTATGTCTTCATGGACGAAGCCTATGACAGCGTCGACATGCATGGCCGCGGTGGGCCGGAGTTCAAGCCGGCGCTGCGCATCGCCGTCACCGTGATCGGGCACAGCTCGCTCGGCTTCGCCATCACCGATGGCGGCAGCAAGAGCTTTGCGCTCGACGGGCCGCCGCCGCGCGCCTTCCTGAATGGCGAACTGGTTGGCCGGATCGAATGGTGCGGCGACGAGTTCGGCCGCATCCTGCCATCGGAAGGGCAGGGCGCGCTGCCGATCGGCACGGTCGTCGAATGCACGGTCCCGCACTGCGACCCGACGATCAACCTGCACGACGTGCTGCACGTCGTGCGCGGCGCCGATCTTGTGGCGCAATGGCCGGTCGAGGCGCGTGGCCGCGCCGACTGATCTGCGCTCGCCCGATGCGGCGCTATACCAAGGTATCGGCCGCGATCCCATCGTCCGATTGATCGCGGTTGTCCTCAGGCGCAGAGAGGCCAGGTCTTCGCGGCGCTGACCGCGAAGCGCTTTCGCAGCAGCCGGCTTTCCGTCGCAGGGACGGGGCCATGACGACCGATCGTGTGCAGCAATCGCTGCGGCGCGCGTCGTCGTGTGCGCCCGTTCGCGCGTCGGACGGCCCCACCGGGATCGGAGAGGTGGGCCATGAACAACGTCGTCGCATTTCGGCATTCTGCAATCTCGCTGGCGCAGGTGTCGGCCTGGTCGAGCCTGCGTCGGAACAGCAACGCACCCCTGCTCGCGGCCATGCCGAGGCGGCAGGCCTTGGTCGCGGAATGGCGCATCAATGCAGCTGACGGGCGCCTGGAATGCCGCTGGCGCAGCGAGGGCGGGGAGCAGCGCGACGAGGATGGCAGTTGCCGCTCAGGGTGCAGGCGCGCCGCCTGACCAAGTCGCTCAGCCCGCAAGGCCGGCCACCGGCCGCAGCCACCTCCATCCCGCCGAGGTTCCCATGGCGTTTCTGTCGAACCGCGATACGAGGTCCAGTGCGCTCGCCGTGCTGACGCGCAATCGTGTCCTGCCCAATCTCTATGATCTGGCGGCGTTCGCGCTGCTCGCTGCATTAGCTGTGCTGGCGCTGCATGGCGCAGCGGCGATGCGCGCGCCGCTTTCCGGCCTCGCCAGCGAGCCGGTCGTACTCGATCCGGCGCTGCTGCCGGACTATGCGCTGCGCACGACCATGCGAATGTTCGCGGCGATCATCGCCTCGCTTGCCTTCACCTTCACCATCGCAACGCTGGCGGCCAAGAGCCGGCGCGCCGAGATGGTGATCATCCCGGCGCTCGATATCCTGCAATCGGTGCCGGTGCTCGGCTTTTTGACCTTCACCGTCACCTTCTTCATGGGGCTGTTCCCGGGCAGCCAGCTCGGCGCCGAATGCGCCTCGATCTTCGCGATCTTCACCAGCCAGGCCTGGAACATGGCCTTCTCCTTCTACCAGTCGCTGCGCACGGTCCCGCGTGATCTCGACGAGGTCAGCCGCAGCTTCGGCCTGTCGTCCTGGCAGCGCTTCTGGCGGCTGGAGGCGCCCTTCGCCATGCCGGGGCTGGTCTGGAACACGATGATGTCGATGTCGGGCGGCTGGTTCTTCGTCGTCGCCTCCGAGGCGATCACGGTCGGCGACACCACCGTGCAATTGCCGGGCCTCGGTTCCTGGCTGGCGCTCGCGATCAAGCAGCAGGATTTCGCCGCCGTGGCCTGGGCGGTGCTGGCGATGGCGATCGTGATTGGCCTCTACGACCAATTGCTGTTCCGGCCGATCGTCGCCTGGGCCGACAAGTTCCGCTTCGAGCAGACCGCCGGCCAGCAGAAGCCGCGCTCCTGGGTGCATGGCCTCGCCCGGCGCACCCGCCTGCTCAAGCGCCTGACGGCTCCGCTCGCCTGGCTGGGCGGCCGGCTGCTGCTGGTGCGGTTCCGCAGTGCGCCGCCGGTGCGCCGCGAGGTCAGTGCGGGTACCGGCAAGGTGCTCGACCGGGCCTGGCTCGCGCTGGTCTTCGCCGTCGGCGCCTGGGCGATGTGGACCGCCATCGCCTATCTCGCTCAGAGCCTGTCCTGGTCCGATGCCTGGGACCCGCTGGCGCGCGGCCTCGTCACCTTGCTGCGCGTCACCCTGCTGATCGCCGTCGCCAGCCTGATCTGGATCCCAGTCGGCGTCTGGATCGGCCTGCGCCCGGCCGTCGCCGAGCGCGTCCAGCCAGTGGCGCAGTTCCTCGCGGCCTTCCCGGCGAACGTGCTGTTCCCCTTCGCCGTCATCGCCATCGTCGCGACCGGTGCCAGCCCCGACATCTGGCTCTCGCCGCTGATGGTGCTCGGCACGCAATGGTACATCCTGTTCAACGTCATCGCCGGGGCGAGCGCCTTCCCGACCGATCTGCGCGAGGCGGCTAGCGTTTACCAGCTGCGCTCGTGGACGTGGTGGCGGCGCGTCATGCTGCCGGGGATCTTCCCCTATTACGTCACCGGCGCTCTGACCGCGTCCGGCGGCTCCTGGAACGCCAGCATCGTCGCCGAAGTCGCGAGCTGGGGCGACACCAAGCTCGAGGCCTATGGCCTCGGCGCCTACATCGCCAACGCGACCGAGGCCGGCGACTTCCCGCGCGTCGTGCTCGGCATCGCCGTCATGTCGCTCTTCGTCACGCTCTTCAACCGCCTGCTCTGGCGCCCGCTCTATGTGATGGCGGAACGCCGGATGCGCCTCGACTGACCCTTTTGGCAAGAGGATGCCGCCATGAACGAGATCATCGCGACCCGCGATTTCAAGGCCGGGAAGGCCACCCCGCTCGTCAGCGCCAAAGAGATCTGCCAGAGCTATGACAAGGGCGCGGCCGGCTCGCTGGTCGTGCTCGACAAGGTCGATGTCGAGCTCCGGCCCGGCGAGATCGTCGGCCTGCTCGGCCGCTCCGGCTCGGGCAAGTCGACGCTGCTGCGGGCGATCGCCGGGCTGATCCAGCCGAGCGGCGGCACCGTCACCTTCGAGGGTCGGGCCGTGACCGGGCCGAGCTCGGGCGTCGCCGTGGTGTTCCAGAGCTTTGCGCTGTTCCCCTGGCTGAGCGTGCTGGAGAATGTCGAGCTCGGTCTGGAGGCGCAGGGCGTCGCGCCGGCCGAGCGACGCAAGCGCGCGCTCGCCGCCATCGACCTGATCGGCCTCGACGGTTTCGAGAGCGCCTATCCGAAGGAGCTCTCCGGCGGCATGCGCCAGCGCGTCGGCTTGGCGCGCGCGCTCGTGGTGCGCCCCAAGGTTCTGCTGATGGACGAGCCGTTCTCGGCGCTCGACGTGCTCACCGCCGAGACGCTCCGCACCGACCTGCTCGACCTCTGGTGCGAGGGGCGGATGCCGATCGAGGCGGTCCTGATGGTGACGCATAACATCGAGGAAGCCGTGCTGATGTGCGACCGCATCCTGATCTTCGGCTCCAATCCCGGGCGGGTCATCGCCGAGCTGAAGGTCGAGCTGCCGCAGCCGCGCAACCGTCTCGATCCCGCCTTCCGCACCTTGGTCGAGGACATCTATGCCCGCATGACCGCGAAGGCCGGCGCGCCGGCCCGTGACGGCTTCTTCCCCGGAACCGGCATCGCCATGGCGCTGCCGCGGGTCTCGACCAATCTGATGGCCGGGCTGATCGAGACGATCGCGGGCGCGCCCTATCGGGGAGAGGCGGACCTGCCGCCGCTCGCGGCCGAGCTGCATCTGGAGATCGACGATCTCTTCCCGGTGGCCGAGACGCTGCAGCTGCTGCGCTTCGCCGATCTCGAAGGCGGTGACATCAGGCTGACCGCCGCCGGGCTGCGCTTTGCCGACGCCGATGTCGACGGGCGCAAGCGCCTCTTCGCCCAGCAGCTCGCGGCCTATGTGCCGCTCGCCGCCCATATCCGGCGGGTGCTCGACGAGCGCTCGAGCCACAGGGCGCCGGCGCCGCGTTTCCGCGACGAGCTCGAGGACCATATGTCGGAGAACTATGCCGCGACGACGCTGAAAGCGGTGACGAACTGGGCCCGCTATGGCGAATACTTCGCCTATGACGAGGATGCCGACCTGTTCACGCTGGACAATCCGAGCTGATGCCCGGGCTGGACAGACCGGCCATCGGCCTGTCTTGTCCGATATGTTGGTCGGACGGGCGGGCGGCGAAGGACGGAGCATGATGCGCGATCGCGAGCGCATGCGCATCGAAAGGCCATGGCTCTGGCTCGGCCTGATCGTGGCGATGGCCTCGATCTTCATAGCCGATACCTTCACCAGCCTGGAGATCGCGGTCGCCGTCCTCTATGTCGCGGTTATCCTGATCTCGGTCAGGTTCGATCGGCCGGTCGTGGTCGTCTCGTTTGGCGCCGGCAGCGCTGTGCTGACGGTGCTGAGCTATCTGCTGACGCCGCGCGGAATCCAAGAGACTGGCCTGGCGAACGGAGCTCTGAGCCTGATCGCCATCGGTGCGACCACCTATCTGGCCTTGCGGATCGGAGAGGCGGAGGCGCGCGTCCGGCAAACCCAGGCCGAGCTGGCCCATATGGCGCGCGTCACCACCATGGGCGAATTGACTGCCTCTATCGCGCATGAGGTCAGCCAGCCGCTGGCCGGGATCGTCGCCAGCGGCCATGCCGCCTTGCGCTGGCTCGCGGCGACACCGCCCGATAGCGGCGAGGCCAAGCGAGCACTGCAGCGCGTCGTCGCCGATGCCGACCGGGCGGGCGAGGTGATCGGGCGCGTACGCAACCTCGTGGCCAAGGCTCCGCCCTCGCGCGACCGGCTCGATCTGGTCGCGCTGATCGAGGAGGTTCTGGCCCTGACCCGCGGCGAGCTGCGCAGGAGCCGCGTGGTGCTCCAGACCGATCTTGCCGATGACCTGCCGCAACCGCTCGGCGACAAGGTCCAGCTCCAGCAGGTCGTGCTCAACCTTGTGATCAATGCAGCGGAGGCGATGGGCGGGCTGGATTCAGGACCGCGCGATTTGCTCGTCAGCACGGCGAGCGATGGCCGCACGATCACGGTGAGCGTCCGTGACACCGGCACCAGCCTGTCGCCGGCTGCGATCGAGCAGGTCTTCGAGGCCTTCCACTCGACCAAGCCGGGTGGGATGGGCATGGGCCTGGCGATCAGCCGCTCGATCGTCGAGGCGCATGGCGGAGCGATCTATGCCGCCATCAATCTTCCGCGCGGCATGGTCTTCGGCTTCACCTTGCCGGTGGCCGGCCCGGTATCGGATGAGCGCCATGGATAAACCAGCCACCATCTTCGTCGTCGACGACGATGTCTCGGTTCGCGAGGGGCTCGACAGCCTGCTCCGCTCGGTCGGTTACGCAGTTTCGACTTTCGCGTCGGTGCGTGAATTCGCCTTGCTGCGGCGCCCGGACACGCCGTCCTGCCTCGTCCTCGACGTCAGGATGCCCGGTCCGAGCGGCATGGATTTCCAGGCCGAGCTCGCCGGGTTGAACGATCCGATCCCGATCGTCTTCCTCACCGGCCATGGTGATGTGCCGATGGCGGTGCGGGCGATCAAGGCCGGCGCGGTCGAGTTCCTGCTGAAGCCGTTCCGCGAGCAGGACCTGCTCGACGCAGTACGAACGGCGATCGAAAAGGACGAGGCGAGGCGCCGGGACGACGCGGCGCTCGCGGAGCTGAAAGAGCGCTTTGCGACGCTGACGGTGCGGGAGAGGGAGGTGCTCGCCTTCGTCGTGCAAGGGCGCCTCAACAAGCAGATCGCGGCCGATCTCGGCCTGAGCGAGGTGACCGTGAAGGTGCATCGCGGCGAGGTGATGCGGAAGATGGGCGCCGCGACACTGGCCGATCTGGTCCGGCTCGCCGATCTCATCGCGGGAAAGGAGAGGGCGATCCGATGAGGGTGGACGTTCTCGGGCTTCAGGCCTTCGTCAGCATCGCCGAGCGCGGCAGTTTCCGCGCCGCAGCCTCGCATCTCAACCTGTCGCAGACGGCCCTCAGCCACCGCATCCGCAAGCTCGAGGAATCGCTGGGGACACCGCTCTTCTTGCGCACGACGCGGCAGGTCTCGCTGACCGCGGCCGGCACGACACTGCTGCCGCGGGCGCGGCGCATCTTCGAGGACCTGGGCTTCGCCATCAACGAGGTCAGGGTCGATCTGCGCCAGGGTGACGAGCAGGTCTCGCTCGGCTGCCTGCCGACGGTGGCGGCGCATTGCATGCCGGCCGTGATCGCCGCCTTCGCGGAGCGCCATCCCGGCGTCGGCGTCCGCATTCACGACAACTCGGCGTCCGAGATCGCCGACAAGGTCCAGTCGGGCGAGGCCGAGTTCGGCGTCACCATCGTCGCCGCCAATCGCTGGGACCTTGAGCTGAAGCCGGTGGTCAAGGAGCCTTTCGTGCTGGTCAGCCATCGTTCGATGCCCCTGGCGCAGGCGAGCTCGCTGACCTGGGCGCAATTGCAGGACGAGCCGCTGGTGCGGATCAGCGCCGAGACCGGCAACCGCATCCTGATCGACGATGCGCTCGGGGCCCGGCGCGAGAGCCTGACCTGGCGCTACGAGGTCCAGCGCGTCGTCACCGCGGTCAGCCTGGTGCGTTCGCGCATCGGCTACGCGGTGGTGCCGCAGCTTTCGCTCGATGTCGTCGATGCCGGCGATCTGGTGGCGATCCCACTACGCTCGCCGGCCGTCACCCGGACGCTCGGCATCATCACGCGCAAATCGGTGCCGCTGCGGCCGGTGACGCGGGATCTGATCGCGCTATTGAGCCAGGCGCTGAAGCGCAGCGTCGTGCCGCGGCGAGATGAAGAAAAGTAATCAATCGCTGCATTCTTATCATTTGATGGCAGAATGGCTTTGGCCGAACCTCGCGGCGGGACGAAACGTGCGAGGAGAGGCCGGCCATGGCAGGCGCCAACACGGCAGCGATCGCCTTCATCGGTTTCGGCGAGGTCGGCCAGGCCTTTTCGCGTGGGCTGCTGGCCAATGACCACGTCGCCATCCGCGCCTATGACCTGCTCTTCGGCAGCGAGGCCGGCAGCCGTCTGGAGACGGCGGCGCGGGAGCTCGGAGTCGTCCGCGCTGTGTCCGCACGGGAAGCCTGCACGGGCGCGACCTTCGTGTTCTCGGCAGTCACTGCCGACCGTGCCGAGGCTGTCGCGAGCGAGGCGGCCGCCTGGTTGAAGCCGGGGCAGGTCTTCGTCGACGTCAATTCCGCTGCGCCTTCGACCAAGCAGCGGGCAGCGCAGGCTGTCACTGCAAGCGGTGCCGACTATCTCGAAGCCGCGGTGATGGCTCCGGTGCTGAAGCCTGGCCTCAAGGTCGCGATCCTCTCCGGCGGCCCCAAGGCGCAGGCCGCATCCGAGGAGCTCAACGGACTCGGCATGAACCTGACGCCGGTCTCGGAGGTCTATGGCCGGGCCTCGGCGATGAAGCTCTGCCGCTCGATCGTGATCAAGGGACTGGAGGCGCTGATGGTCGACTGCGCCGCTGCCTGCGAGGCCTGGGACGTCAAGGACCCGGTCTTCGCCAGCCTCAACGCGACCTTTCCGTCGATCGACTTCGATGCGCTCGCCGCCGACATGCGCGAGCGCGTCGCGACGCATGGCGTGCGCCGTTCGGCCGAGATGCGCGAGGCGGCCGAGATGCTGGCCGCGGCGGGTTTTCACCCGGGGCTCTCCGCCGCGATCGCCGACGCGCAGCTGCGCGGGGCTCGCCGCAAGGAGGGGGCCCGGTGATGCAGGATCGTCGCTCCGTCCTCGCCGGCCTCGGGCTCGCCGGTTTCGCCGGGCTGGCGCCAGCGCGGGCTCAGCCGGAGTGGCCGAGTCAGCTGATCCGGATCGTCGTGCCGTTCACGCCCGGCGGTAGCACCGACGTGCTGGCGCGATTGATCGCCAGCAAGCTCGAGCGCAGCATTCCCGGTAAGGGCTTCGTGATCGAGAACCGGCCGGGCGCCGGCGGCATGACGGCCTCCGGACAGGTCGCCAAGTCTGATCCCGACGGGCACACGCTGATGATGGGCCATATCGGGACGTTGGCCTTCGCGCCATCGCTCTACCCGAACGTGCCCTATGACCCGATCAAGGATTTCCAGCCGGTCGCGCTCGTCGCCATGCTGCCGAACATCCTGGCGATCAATCCGAAGCTGCCGGCCAAGACCCTCGGCGAGTTCATCGCCTACGCCAAGGCGAACCCTGGCAAGCTGAACTATTCGTCGGGCGGGCAAGGCAGCGCCGCCCACATCGCCACGGCTTATTTCTGCCATCGCGCCGGTATCGAGGCGACGCATGTGCCCTATCGCGGCACCGCACCTTCGGTGAACGACCTCGTCGCAGGCAACATCCAGTTCACGCTGACGGGCGGGCCGGCGGTGCTGCCCTTAGCGGAAGGTGGGCAGCTCCGGACCCTCGGCGTCGCCGCACGCGAGCGCGTCGGCTTCGCACCGGACCTGCCGACGCTCTCCGAGAGCGGCCTGCCGGATTTCGAGGCGGTGCAATGGTACGGGATGGTGGCGCCGGCGCGTACGCCGCCACAAATCGTGGAGCGGCTCAATCGCGAGATCAACGCGCTGCTCGGCCAGCCCGATTTCGCCGGGGCGCTGGCCAAAGATGGCGCCATCGCCCGACCGGAGACGCCGGAGGGTTTCGGCAAATTGATCGGCTCGGAACTCGTGCTCTGGCGCGAGGTCATTACCCGTGCCGGCATCAAGGCGGCGGAGTGAAGCGATGGGCCAGCTTGCCATCCCCTGCATGCTGATCCGCGGCGGCACCTCGAAGGGCGCCTATTTCCTGCGCGACGACCTGCCGGCCGACATCGCGGCGCGCGATGCCTTCCTGCTCGCGGTGATGGGCTCGCCCGACAAGCGCCAGGTCGACGGTCTCGGCGGCGCCCACCCCTTGACCAGCAAGGTCGCGATCGTCTCGGCCTCCAGCGAACCCGGCTGCGATATCGACTTCCTGTTCGCGCAGGTCGGTGTCGAGACGGCTTCGGTCGATACCACCCCGAACTGCGGCAATATCCTCGCCGGGATCGGCCCGTTCGCCCTGGCCCGCGGCTTGGTGCAGGCAAGCGGCGCGCGCACCACGGTGCGGGTCCGCACGATCAATACCGGCACCATCGCCGATCTCACCATGGATACGCCGGACGGGCAGGCGAGCGCCGAGGGTTCCGCACGCATCGACGGCGTGCCGGGGACCTCGGCGCCGATCGATATCGGTTTCCTCGATGCCGAGGGCTCGGTCTGCGGGGCGCTATTGCCGACCGGGAACGTGGTCGACGTGATCGAGGGCGTGCCCTGCACGTTGATCGACAACGGCATGCCGGTGATCGTGCTGCGGGCCGCTGATGTCGGACGGACCGGTTACGAGCCACGCGACCAGCTCAACGAGGACGCGGAGCTCAAGGCCCGGATCGAAGCGATACGCTTCGCCGCCGGACCACTGATGAATCTCGGCAACGTCACCAGGAAGGTCGTGCCGAAGATCGCGCTGGTCGCGCCGCCGCAGGCCGGGGGGGCGATCTCAACCCGCAGCTTCATCCCGCATGAGTGCCACGCCTCGATCGGCGTCTTCGCCGCGGTGACGGTCGCGACCGCCGCTGTCCTGCTGGGCTCGCCCGCGGCATCTGTCGTGGCGATGCCTGAGGGGCACGAGCGTTCTCTCTCGGTCGAGCACCCGACCGGCGAGTTCACGGTGACACTGACGGTGGGTGGAACCACGGCGCAGCCGGTGGTCGAGCGAGCCGGGCTGCTGCGCACCGCCCGCATCCTGATGGCAGGGCAGGCCTTCGTGCCGGCCGGCAGATTGTGAGAGAGGAGCGCATGCGATGAGCGCCCAGAAGACAGGACTGGTGATCACCGCCCACCCCGGCGATTTCGTCTGGCGCGCTGGTGGGGCGATCGCCCTGCACGCCAAGCGCGGCATGCGCGTCAAGATCCTCTGCCTGTCCTATGGCGAGCGCGGCGAAAGCCAGTTCGCCTGGAAGAAGGCGGGCGTGCAGATGGCGGAGGTCAAGGTCCAGCGCCGCGAAGAGGCGGAAGCCGCCGCCGCCGCGCTCGGCGCCGAGATCGAGTTCATGGATGCCGGCGATTATCCGCTGCGCACCACCGAGCCGATGCTGGAGCGCGCCATCGACATCTTCCGCGAACTCAACCCGAGCTTCGTGCTGACCCATGCGCTCGAAGATCCCTACAACGTCGACCATCCCGAGGCGACGCGCTTCGCCCAGGAGGCCCGCATCATCGCGCAGGCGGCCGGGCACAAGCCCGATCCGGATCGCGCCTATGCCGCGCCGCCGGTCTTCCTATTCGAGCCGCACCAGCCCGAGCAGTGTAATTTCAAGCCGAACGTGATCCTCAACATCGACGAGGTCTGGGAACAGAAGCGCAAGGCGTTCGAGATCCTCGCGGCGCAGAAGCACCTCTGGGAATACTACACCCGCGTCGCGCTCAATCGCGGCATGCAGGGCGGCCGCAACTCTGGCAAGGCGATGACCTATGGCGAGGCCTATCAGCGCCTCTTCCCGGAAGCGCTGGAGACACTGGCATGAACCCCGTCGTCTTCCGCACCAGGAAGCGCGCCCCGGCCGCGGCGATGGCCGATCTCGCAGAGCTCGGCGTCTCGACCACGCATGAGGCTATGGGCCGCAGCGGCCTGCTGAAGCCCTATCTGCGACCGATCTATGCCGGCGCGCAGATCGCCGGCGGGGCAGTGACGGTGCTGGCCCAGCCCGGCGACAACTGGATGATTCATGTCGCGATCGAGCAGGTGCAGCCGGGCGACGTGCTCGTCGTCGCCTGCACCGCCGACAACACCGACGGCATGTTCGGCGACCTGCTCGCGACCTCGCTGAAGGCGCGCGGCGGCATCGGCCTCGTCATCGATGCCGGCGTCCGCGATGTTCGGACGCTGACCGAGATGGGCTTCCCGGTCTGGTCGCGGGCGATCTCGGCCAAGGGCACGGTCAAGGCGACGCTCGGCAGCGTCAACGTTCCGGTGGTCTGCGCCGGGGCGCTGATCCATCCCGGCGACGTGATCGTCGCCGATGATGACGGGGTCGTTGTCGTGCCCAGGCGCAATGCCGAAGCGGTCGCTGCCGCCGGCCGCAAGCGCGAGGCCAATGAAGACGAAAAGCGTAGACGCCTGGCTGCTGGCGAACTCGGTCTGGACATGTACGCTATGCGCGACGGCCTCGCCAAAGCGGGCCTTATCTATCGCGACGACGAAGACGAATAATCCAACGAAAGCCCCGGCAAGGGGTTCGGCCAAACACTCGGGAGGAACGACATGACCATTCGCAGGACGGTTCTCAAAGGAATGCTCGGCCTGGCTCTGACCGCCTCGGTCAGCGGCGCGGCTCTGGCGCAGGATGCGGTCAAGATCGGCCTGATCCTGCCGATGACCGGTCCCTTCGCCTCGACCGGACGGCAGATCGTCGCGGCGGCCAATCTCTACATCCAGGAGAAGGGCGCGACCGTCGCCGGCAGGAAGGTCGAGCTCATCGTCAAGGACGACACCGGCACCGCCGACGTCACCCGCCGGATAGCGCAGGAGCTGATCGTCAACGACAAGGTCACAGCGATCGCCGGCTTCGGCCTGACGCCGCTGGCGCTCGCCACCGCGCCTCTGGCGACGCAGGCGAAGACACCGATGGTGGTGATGGCGGCGGCGACCGCGATCATCACCGAGCGCTCGCCCTTTATCGTGCGCACCAGCCAGGTCGTGCCGCAGATCGCCGCGCCGTTCGGAGCCTGGATCGCCAAGCAGGGCACCAAGCGCGTCATCACCATCGTCTCCGACTTCGGCCCGGGCCATGATGTCGAGAGCTCGTTCTCGGAGGCGTTCAAGGCCGGCGGCGGCCAGGTCGAGAACATCCGTGTGCCCCTGCAGAACCCTGACTTCTCGCCCTTCCTGCAGCGCGTCGCCGACGCCAAGCCCGAAGCGCTGCTGGTCTTCGTGCCATCCGGCGTCGGTGCCCAGTTCATGAAGCAGTTCGTCGAGCGCGGCCTCGACAAGAGCGGCATCAAGCTGATCGGCACCGGCGACCTGACCGATGACGACATCCTCAACGGCATGGGCGATGTCGCGCTCGGCGTCATCACCGCCCAGCACTATTCGGCCTCGCATGACAGCCCGGAGAACAAGGCCTTCGTCGAGGGCTTCAAGAAGGCAAATCCTGGCCTGCGTCCCAACTTCATGGCCATCGGCGGCTATGACGGCATGCATGCGCTCTATGAGGGTCTGAAGAAGACCAAGGGCGAGGGCGGGCAGGCGCTGGTCGACGCGATGAAGGGGATGAGCTGGACGAGCCCGCGCGGGCCGATCTCGATCGATCCCGAGACCCGCGACATCATCCAGAACGTCTACATCCGCAAGGTCGAGCGCGTGAACGGCGAGCTCTACAATCAGGAGTTCGAGACGATCCCCAACGTCAAGGATCCGACCAAGGCCAAGAAGTAAGCCGGCCAGGGCGGACCCGACGTGCTCACCATCCTGTTCGACGGCGTCGCCTACGGCATGATCCTGTTCGTGCTGGCCTGCGGGCTGTCCGTGACTATGGGGTTGATGAACTTCATCAACCTCGCTCACGGCGCCTTCGCCATGTTCGGCGGCTATGTCACCGTGCTGGCGATGCAGCGGCTCGGCCTGCCGTTCCTGTGGGCGCTGCCGGCGGCCTTCCTTGCCGCCGCGCTCGCAGGGCTGGTGCTGGAGCGGCTGGTCTACCGGCCGATGTACGCCAAAAGCCATCTCGACCAGGTGATGTTCTCGATCGGGCTGGTGTTCATGTCGGTTGCCGGCGCCGACTACCTGATGGGCTCGAGCCAGCAATTCGTGCAGCTGCCGGCCTGGCTGAGCGGGCGCTTCGATGTCGCCGGCATCGGTGTCGGCCGCTACCGGCTCTTCATCATCGTGCTCTGCGGCGCCCTGGCCTTCGCGATGCAATGGGGTTTCACCCGCACGCGCTTCGGCAGCCGGCTGCGCGCCGCGGTCGACGATGCCAGGGTGGCGCGCGGCCTCGGCATACCTGTGAACCGGTTGTTCGCGCTAACCTTCGCCTTCGGCTCCGGGCTCGCGGGGCTTGGCGGGGCGCTCGGCATCGAGCTGATGGGGCTCGATCCGACCTTCCCGCTGAAGTTCATGATCTACTTCCTGATCGTCGTGACGGTCGGCGGCACCTCGACCATCTCCGGCCCATTCTTCGCGGCGATGCTGCTCGGGGTCGCCGATGTCGCCGGCAAGTACCTGGTGCCGCAGCTCGGCGCCTTCATCATCTACGCGCTGATGGTCGTCCTGCTGATCACAAGGCCGCACGGCCTGTTCGCCAGGGGCCGGGCATGAGTGCCGGCAGCATCGAGGCGCGCGTCCGGCGCTCGCTTTATGGCGCGCGACGCTGGCATCCGGCCGAGATCGTGTTCTGGGTCCTCGCCGTGGCGGCCTTCTTCCTGCTGCCGCGCCAGCTGCTGATCCTCAACGAGATCGCGATCCTGGGGCTCTTTGCCGTCTCGCTCGACCTGATCCTCGGCTATGCCGGTATCGTCTCGCTCGGGCATGCCGCCTTCTTCGGCTTCGGCGCCTATGCGGCCGGGCTGTTCGCCAAGCATGCCAGCGCCGATCCGCTGGCGGGCCTCGCCGTCGGGATGGGAGCGGCTGGACTGCTCGGCCTGCTCACCAGCCCGCTGATCCTGCGCGGCAGCGACCTGACGCGGCTGATGGTGACACTCGGCGTCGCGCTGATCCTGGGGGAGCTGGCGAACTCGCTTGGCGGCATCACCGGCGGCGCCGACGGCCTGCAGGGCATCATGATGGGGCCGGTGCTTGGCCTGTTCGAGTTCGATATCTTCGGCAAGGTCGCCTATCTCTATTCGCTCGCCGTGCTCTTCGTGCTGTTCGTGCTGGCGCGGCGCATTGTGTGCTCGCCCTTCGGCCTGTCGCTGCGGGCGATCCGTGACAACCCGCTCCGTGCCTCGGCGTCCGGCGTGCCGCTGCACTGGCGGCTGGTCGCGGTCTACACATTGGCGGCGGTCTATGCCGGGGCGGCGGGGGCGCTGCTCGCCCAGACCACGCAGTTCGTCTCGCTCGACGTGCTTGCCTTTCATCGCTCGGCCGATCTGATGCTGGTGCTGATCATCGGCGGCGCCGGTTATCTCTATGGCGGGCTGATCGGCGCCGTCGCCTTCAAGCTGCTGCAGGACGTGATCGCCAGCTTCACACCGCAATACTGGATGTTCTGGATCGGGCTGTTCCTCGTCCTGTTCGTGCTTGGCGGGCGCGAACTGATCCATGGCGGGATCAAGGCTGTCGCAAGCCGGATCGGTCTTCTTCGCCGGAGGTCGCCGATATGAGCGTGGCGCTCCAGACCTTCGACCTCTGCAAGAGCTTCGGCGGCATCACCGCGACCGATCATGTCGATTTCACGCTGGCGAAGGGCGCGCGCCACGCGTTGATCGGCCCGAACGGCGCCGGCAAGACCACCTTCGTCAACCAGTTGACCGGAGTGTTGCGGCCAAGCTCCGGCCGGGTCGAGCTGATGGGCGAGGACATCACCACGCTGCCGCGCGAGGCCCGCGTCGGACGCGGGCTGGCGCGCACTTTCCAGATCAACCAACTCTTCGCAACGATGACGCCGGTCGAGATGATCGCGCTTGTGACCTCCGAACGCCTCGGCCGTGGCCGTCAGCCCTTGCGCGCGCTCGACAGGGACAAGGAGCTCATCGCCGAGACCGCCGAAATCCTTGCCCGCTTCAAGCTCGACGACATCATGGACGAGCGCATTGCGACCTTGCCCTATGGCAAGCAGCGGCAGATCGAGATCGCCGCCGCCTTCGCCGCGAGGCCGAGCGTGCTGCTGCTTGACGAGCCGGCGGCGGGAGTGCCCGAGGCCGAGCGCCGCGAGCTGATGGCGACGGTCGCCGGACTGCCGGACGATGTCTCGGTGCTGCTGATCGAGCACGACATGGACCTCGTCTTCCGCTTCGCGACGCGGATCACGGTGCTGGTCAATGGCCGCCTGCTCGCCGACGGCACACCGGCCGAGATCGCCAATGATCCGGCCGTCCGCGCCGCCTATCTCGGGGAGCACGGCCATGGCTGAGCTCCTCAAAGTCGAACGCCTCAGCGCCGGCTATGGCGAAGCCCAGGTGCTGTTCGACATCGATCTATCGCTCGCCGAGGGCCGTTCGCTGGCGCTGCTCGGCCGCAACGGCGTCGGCAAGACCACGCTGGTCAACAGCATCATCGGCGTCACCCGCCGCCGCGGCGGCAGGATCGTGCTCGCCGGGCGCGACATCACCACAGCCTCGCCCGAGCAGCGCGCCCATGCCGGCATCGGCTGGGTGCCGCAGGAGCGCAATATCTTCAAGTCTCTGATCGTGCTGGAGAACCTGACCGCCGTGGCGAGGCCGGGCCCGTGGACGACCCAGCGTGTCTTTGCGATGTTTCCGCGCCTCGCCGAGCGCAAGGCCAATCTCGGCAACCAGCTCTCCGGCGGCGAGCAGCAGATGCTGGCGATCGGCCGGGCGCTGATGCTCAACCCCAAGCTTCTTTTGCTCGACGAGCCGACGGAAGGCCTCGCGCCGATCATCGTCGAGGAGTTGCTGCGCGCCCTGAAACGCCTCGTCCGCGAGGAGGGGCTCTCGGCGATCGTGATCGAGCAGCACGCCCGCAAGATCCTCGAACTCACCGACGAGGCGATCGTGCTCGAGCGCGGCCGCGTCGTCCTCTCAGCGGGGAGTGCCGAACTCCTCGCCGACCCGTCACGGCTGGAGCGCCATCTCGGCCTCGCAGCCGCCTGAGCCAACGACAGAACCGAGGAAAGGAAACGCCATGAGCCAGAGACAGAAGCCGCCGTTCCGGGGCGACATGGTCGGCAGCCTGCTGCGCAGTGCGCCGGTGAAGGACGCCCGCGCCAAGCTCGCGGTCGGTGAGATCGGTCAGGCCGAGCTGACCGCGATCGAGGACGAGGAGATCAAAAAGCTCGTCCGCAAGCAGGAGGAGGTCGGCCTGCAGGCGGTGACCGATGGCGAGTTCCGCCGCGCCTTCTGGCATTTCGACTTCCTCGATGGCCTTTCCGGCGTCACCAGCTTCGAGACCGATTCAGGCATCCAGTTCAAGGGTGTCAGCACCAAGGGCCATGCGGTTCGCGTCACCAGCAAGCTCGACTTCCCGGACGACCACCCGCATCTCGCCCATTTCAAGTTCCTGGCCTCGGTCACCAATCGCGTGCCGAAGATGACGATCCCGAGCCCGTCCATGCTGCATTATCGCGGCGGCCGCAAAGCGATCGATCCGAGCGCCTATCTGCGGATCGAGGACTATTACGAGGACCTCGGCAAGGTCTACGCCAAGGCGATCAAGGCCTTCTACGATGCCGGCTGCCGCTATCTGCAGCTCGACGACACCAGCTTGTCCTATTTCTGCGATCCCGAGCAGCGCAAGATGCTGGCCGAGCGCGGCGATGACCCGGAACAGCTGGTCTTCATCTATCGCGACGTGCTCAATGCGGCGCTGAAGGCGAAGCCCGCCGACATGCAGATCACCACCCATACCTGCCGCGGCAATTTCAAATCGACCTTCATCGCCTCGGGCGGCTACGAGCCGGTCGCCGAAATGGTCTTCAACGAGATCAATGTCGACGGCTATTTCATGGAGTGGGACGATGACCGCTCCGGGGGCTTCGAGCCGCTGCGCTTCCTGCCCAAGGGCGACAAGCAGGTTGTGCTCGGGCTGGTCACCTCGAAATTCGGCGAGATCGAGAGCAAGGGCAATCTCAAGCGCCGGATCGAGGAAGCGTCCAAATACGCGCCGCTCGAGCAGCTCTGCCTGTCGCCGCAATGCGGCTTCGCCTCGACCGAGGAAGGCAACGTTCTGGCCGAGGACGAGCAATGGGCCAAGCTCTCGCGCATCCTCGAGGTCGCGAAGGAGGTCTGGGGATGAGCGGGGAGCCCTGCTTCGACATCGCCCATCTCGGCCATGTCGAGCTCTTCACCGACAAGCCGCAGGAGAGCCTCGACTTCTTCGTCGACATCTTCGGGCTGACGGAAAGCGGGCGCGAGGGCGACAGCGTCTACTTGCGCGCCTGGGACGACTACGAGTTCCACACGCTGAAGCTCACCGCGGCGAAGACCACGGGCGTCGGCCATATCGGCTATCGCGCCAGCAGCGAGGCGGGGTTGCTGCGACGTGTCGCGGCGATCGAGGCGATGGGCTGCGGGATCGGCTGGGTCGAGGGCGATCTCGGCCATGGCCGGGCCTATCGCTTCCGCGATCCGGATGACCATGTCTTCGAGATCTATTTCGAGACCAACAAGTATGCCGCTCCCGAGAAGGAGCGGCCTGCCCTGAAGAACCAGGCGCAGCGCAACCATGGCCGTGGCTGCGCCGTGCGCCGGCTCGACCATCTCAACCTGCTGGCGCAGGACGTCGCGACGATCCGGGAGTTCATGCCCAAGGCGCTGGGCAGCCGCGTGACCGAGCAGATCGTGCTCGATTCCGGCGAGGTCGGCGGCTGCTGGTTCACCGTCAACAACAAGAGCTACGACATCGCCTACACCCGCGACCACACGCCGGCGCGCGGGCGCTTCCATCACGTCACCTATGCCGTCGACCAGCGCGAGCACATCCTGGAGGCGGCCGATCTCTTCCTGGAGAACGGCGTCTTCATCGAGACCGGGCCGCACAAGCACGCGGTGCAGCAGACCTTCTTCCTCTATGTCTACGAACCCGCCGGCAACCGCGTCGAGATCGCCAATGCCGGCGCGCGCCTGATCCTCGATCCCGATTGGAAGACGGTGACCTGGACGGAAGAAGAGCGGAAGAAGGGCCAGGCCTGGGGGCTGAAGACGATTGAGAGTTTTCACACTCACGGCACGCCGCCGTCGGGCAAATAGCGCGGCTTTGAGAGCGCTGAAGCTGCGCGCTCAAACCACTTCCGAGACGATCTTGGCGATCAGCGCATTCGACAGGATGACGGGGAGGCCAACTGCGGCCGCCTCCTGGCGATGGCGCTCGACGAAGCCCATGCAGTCCATCAGCAGGATCTGCGCGCCGTGCTCGGCGAGGTGCTCTGCGGCTTCGGCGACTGATGGGCCGTCGCCACCATAGGGCGAGGCGGCGGCATAGATCGGCGGACGGGCGAGCGGCGCCCATTTCCCGGCCTCCGAGGCGATCTGCTCAGTGAGCGGCACGATGATGCCGAGCTGGGCGTCCTGAACCAGGGCCGCAACCGTCGGCGGCAGAATGCGGTCCGGCTCGATCAGGCGGGCCCGCTCGGTCCGCAGGCTTGCGAAATGGCCGGTGCAGAGCATCAGGATTGTGCTGCAGCCGGCAGCTTCGAGCGCGGCGAGCTTGGTTTGCGCTGCGCGCTCGGTGCGCTGGCGGTCGATGACGACGGAGGTCCCATCGAGCAGCTTGGTAATCAGGAGCGCGCCGCCGACCTCGGGTGCGAAGTCCCGGGCGATCTCCTCGTGCGACAGTCCGTCGAGCACGCCGGTGTGCAGCCGCGGCAGTTCGGCGCCCAGCACCGCGTCGAGGATCGGTGTGATGTCGGAGCGCGGCGCCTGGCCGATGGTGAGGGTGCCGAGCTTGGCCATGGCTGCTTCCTCCCTGTTGCCGCGCCGTCTTTCCGGGGCGTTGCGAAGCAACGAGCCCGGAATCCAGAACCGATGTCATACCCGGCAAGGCGCCGTCTGATCAGAGCCTCGATCGATGAAGCTCATTGGTTCTGGGTTCCGGGCTCATCGCTGCGCGATGCCCCGGAAAGACGCGGTGTTGCCTCAAGGTTTGTTGAAGTTCTTCGAGACGGAGTCGAAGAAGGAGAAGATCGCGTCGCCGGCGATGACGCCTGCGGCGAAGACCTCCATGTCGCCTTCGCCATCGGCGCCGCGCAGCTTCTCCCAGATGAGACGGCAGAGGATGCCGGCCAGAACCGCCCAGCCCGCCATCGGGAAGTTGATCAGGAGGCCGGTGGCAAAGAGCACACCGATCTGGCGCTTCGGCCCGCCGACGAATTGCAGGATCGCGCCGGGGATCGCCCAGAGGAAGAGCTGCCAGGCGACGCCGGGCGCGACGCCGGCCTTGATCGTCGCGGCATAGACCTTGTCGACGGGGGCGACGAGGTTCCGGTCGAAGAAGGACTGGTAGGAGACCAGCACGACCGCGCCGGCAATGACGAAGGCGAACATCGCGGCAAAGAGCTGCTGGCGGCGGCCCTCGCGCTCGAAAGCGGGGTCGACGCCGTTGCCGCGCAGCAGGTAACCGGCCTTGAGGTCATAGCCCATGTCGGCGAAGGCTGGTCCGGTCGCGGCCGAGAAGCCGACCAGCAGCGCCAGCGCCGGCATTGGGAAGCCAATCAGCATGCCGATGATCAGGGTGATCAGTGCCACCGCGAAGGCCGGGAACCAGCCGGAATGCATCGCGGCGAGGCCGACGATCAGTTCATGCACATAGGCGGCGAAGGCGGCGTAGAGCACGAACAGCATCAGCATGCCGATCGACATGTCGGTCATCAGCCCGCCGACCAGCGCGATGAAGATGGCAATGACGAGGTAGCCGATCGTGCCGAGCCCGAGTGCGCGCTTCACCTCGGCATCGGAAGTACCCGAGGCGGCCTCGGCCTGCTTCTGGGCTTCGTCGCGGCGGAAGAGCAGCAGGCCGACCTGGAGCAGTGCGACGAGGCCGGCACCGATCATGAAGCCGTGCGGGATGTAGGCGGCCATCAGGTCGCCCTTGGGGATGACGGTCTCGAAGAGCGGGCCGCCGAAGATCTGGCTGGAATAGCCGCGCAGCAGCAGGCCGATGCCGAACATGGTCAGTGCCCAGATATTGCCGATGAAGGCGACGCCGAAGGCGGACATCGGGATGCTCGACATCGCGGCCGAGCCGGCGAAGCCGATCCAGGCCAGCGGCACCTTGACGAAGCCAATGAGGATGGCGGTGACGAAGCCGACGCCCATCAGCACGGCTTTGCGGCCGCCCTCGTCGCCGGCCTTGATCGCCTCGGCGGCGGCGACGCCCGGCGGCCAGGCGCCCGTCGCCGGGAAGACGCGGGAATCGAACATCCGGTAGAGCAGGTAGGCGTCGAGCAGCATGGCGAAGAAGGCGCCGGCCAGCATCGGCAGCACCAGGTCCGGCCGACCGAGCAGCCAGGGGATGCCGACCGGCAGCAGCAGGCTGTTCGCCGCGCCGAAGGTGGCCGAGGAGATCGCGCTCTGGGCCAGGTTCTGGACGTGGATCGAGCGGTAGCGCGCGAACATCGCGAGCGGCACGCGCGCCAGAGCCATGGCGGCGAGCGCGCCGATCAGCGAGGTGTTTGCGGTGATCCCCAGCGAGACCAGCAGCTGCATCCCGATGATCGCGCCGAAGACGCAGAGGATCGCGATCAGCGCCAGCGTCGCCGGCTCGAACAGGCTGGGGTGCCGCTGAGGCACTCCGTCATTTTGCGTCGTCATGCCTCAGTCCCCTCATTCGCCCTATGGGCTTGTCCGTTTGATCCGTCAGGCAACAAGGATGCCGGTCTTGGCCTCGCCGACATCCTGGGAAGCATGGGCGGCATGCATGCCGTAATCGCGCCTGGCCGCTTCCGGCGAAACGAGGCCAAGGGCGATGTCGCGGGCGATGGCCTCGCGGGAGCGCTCCGAAGCCGGGCCGTAGCCAGCGCCGCCGGCAAGCACGAGTTCGACGATCTCGTGCGGCTGCTTGACCTGAACGAGCTCGCCCGTGCCGACGTCCTTCAGCACATGGCCCTGCTCGTCGATGACCCGGCCCGAGGCGCCGCCGCCGGCCTTGCCCTCGAACAGCCCCTGGATCGGGTTGTTGACCCCTTCCGGATAGAGCGAGACCAAGGTCGGCAGGCCGTCATCGGAGAGCTTGCGCAGGCGGACGCGCTGGCCGAGACCGCCGCGCTGGCGGCCAGCGCCGCCGGAGTCGGTGAGGTAGGTCTTCTCGACCACCAGCACCGGCACGCGCGATTCGAAGGTCTCGATCGAGGTGTTGGCCGCCGAGGTTGGGTAGAGCAGGCCGGACTTGCCGTCGCCATGGGCCGAGCCGCCCTGGCCGCCGCCGACGAAGAGCATGTCGGAATAGGTGTCGCCGGCCTGGTCGCGGCCGTAGACGCTGGCCGCCACCGGCAGGCCGGTGAAGGCCTGCACCTGCTTCGGTGCCGCCTGTGACAGCGCGCGGAAGATGTTCGGCGCCAGATACCAGCCGGTGCGGGTGCGCAAATTGACCGCCAGCGGCTTGTCGCAGTTCAGGATCGAGCCCTTAGGCGCATCGATCGAGAAGGCGCGGTAGCAGCCGGCGTTGCCGCGCACCGATGGCGTCAGCATGCATTTCAGCGGGTAGGTGGCGTGCGCCATCGTGTAGTTGAGCGTGCAGTTCAGCCCGCCCTGCGGCAGCTGCGGCGGCGCGCCGGCGAAGTCGAGATGGATGGTGTCGTCCTTGACCGTCAGCGCCAGCGGATAGGTCATCGGCGTGCCGAGCGGGTTGTTCGAGACGGTGCCGTGATAGGTGCCGTCCGGCAGCGCCCGGATCGCCTCGCGCATCGCCTTCTCGGAGCGGCTCTGCACGACATGGGCCAGTGCCCGCAAATCCTGCATGCCGTAGTCATTCAGGAAGGATTGCAGCCGTTCGGCGCCGATGGCGTTGGCCGCGACGAAGGAGTGGAGGTCGCCGAGCACCTGTTCGGAGTTGCGCACGTTCTCGGCGAGCAGGCGGACCAGCGTCTCGTTGATCCTGCCGGCTTCGTAGAGCTTCATCGGCGGGATCTGGAAGCCTTCCTCGTAGATCTCGCGAGCCCGCAACGAATCCTTGGTGCCGCCGATGTCGGAGACGTGGCCGACCGTGCCCATCAGGCCGACGACGCGGTTCCCCAGGAAGACCGGGGTGACGATCGCGATGTCGAAGAGATGGCCGGCGCAGAGCCAGGGATCATTGGTGATCAGCACGTCGCCGGGCTTCAGTGTCTCGGCGGGGTAGCGCTCCAGCAGCGCCTTGACTGCGCGCGGCAGCGTCAGGTTGAACACCGGCATGGCGCGGGGCGAGTGCGCTAGCGTCTCGCCTTCGGGATCGAGCAGCTCGCAAGCGAAGTCCTGGGCCTCCGAGATCACCAGCGAGAAGGCGGTGCGGCAGACGGTCAGCCACATCTCCTCGACGACGTTGATCATCCGGCTCCACATGATCTCGAGCGAGATCGGATCGGCCTCGATGCGGCGCGCAGCCTCGGCGAGCGGCATGTCGGCGGTGATCGTGGTCTCGACCGCATTGGCCTGGCCGACATGGATGATCAGGTTCAGGACATCATCGATCGTGACGCTGTCGCCGGGCGGCACGATCGTAGTCGCCTCGCGCTCCTCGATGATCGCCGGGCCGCTGATCGTGTCGCCGGAGCGCAAGGCGTAGCGGTCATAGACCTCCGCCTCGCTCCAGCCGCCCTCGAACCAGGCGCGGCGGCTGCCCTTGATCTTGGCCATGGCGTCGCCGCCGCCGGCCGCGCCGGAGAGCGAGAGCGTCGGCACCGGGCCGGCGCAGCGGACGCGGAAATTGATCGCCTCCAGACGGGCGCCCTCGTAGACCGAGGTGTAGCGGGCCGAATAAGTCTTGCTGAAGGCGGCGCGGATCGACTCCAAGCTCGACGCGTCGATCGCGCCTGACGGCAACGGCACGGAAATGTCGTGCATCTGGCCGACGAGGCGCATATCGGCCGAGCGCTCGACCGTGACGTCGCCGGGCTTCACGCCGGCCTCGATCAGATGCTTGCGGCCCTCTTTTTCCAGCTCCGTCAGCACGCGGTTGACCGCGGCGGCGTCGAAGCCTTCGGAGAACTCGACCGGCAGCGAGCGCACCTGATCGAAGGAAAGCGGCGCGGCGAGGAAGCCGAGCGCCGAAGCGGCGCCTGAGGCCGGCGGGATGATGACCTGTTTGACGCCGAGCACGCGGGCGACGTCGACAGCATGCGCCGGGCCGGCGCCGCCGAAGCCGACCATGGCGTAATGGCGGGGGTCCTTGCCCTTCTCGACGAGATGGACGCGGGCGGCGGCGCCCATGCTCTCGACCACGACCTTGTGGATACCCCAGGCCGCTTCCTCGATGGAGAGGCCGAGCGGCTCGGCCACGGTCGAGACCGCCTTGCGCGCCGCTTCTAAGTCTAGCGCCATGCGCCCGCCGAGGAAGAAGCCCGGGTCATAGTAGCCGAGGACGAGATTGGCATCGGTCACGGTCGGCTTCACGCCGCCCATGCCGTAGCAGGCCGGGCCGGGATCGGAGCCGGCCGAATGCGGGCCGACCTTGAGCAGGCCGACCTCGTCGATCGCCGCGATCGAGCCGCCGCCGGCACCGATCTCGATCATGTCGATCACCGGCGCCTTGATCGGCAGGCCCGAGCCCTTGGCGAAGCGGTTGACGCGGCCAGCCTCAAGCATCGGCGCGATCTCGGCGCGGCCGTCCTCGATCATGCAGGCCTTGGCGGTGGTACCGCCCATGTCGAAGGAGATCACGTCCTTGTGGCCGGCGAGTTCGCCGAACAGAGCGGTGGCGAGGCCGCCGCCGGCCGGGCCGCTTTCGAGCAGGCGGATCGGGAAGGTCCGGGCCGTCTCGGGTGAGACCAGGCCGCCGGCCGAATGCATCAGCCGGAGCGCGCCGGTGAAGGAGCGGGCGGCGAGCTCACGCTCCAGCCGTTCGAGGTAGCGCCGCATCAGCGGTTGGACATAGGCGTTGGCCGCGGTGGTGACGAAGCGCTGATACTCCCAGATCTCGGCGACGACCTCGCTCGACAGCGAGACGGTCAACTCCGGGCAGGTCTCGCGGACGATGCGGCCGGCTTCCTGCTCATGGGCGGGATTGCGGTAGCTGTTGAGGAAGCAGATCGCGATCGCCTCACAACCGGCGGCGGCGAGCTCGCGGGCGGCCTTGCGCACGGCCTCGGCGTCGAGCGCGGTCACGACCTTGCCGTCGCGGTCCATGCGCTCGGGCACTTCGAGGCGGTGTTCGCGCGAGACCAGCGGGTCGGGGAAGGTCAGGAACAGGTCGTAGATGTCGTAGCGCTGCTCGGTCCCCATTTCGAGGATGTCACGGAAGCCCCTGGTGGTGATCAGGCCGAGCCTGGAGCCCTTGCGCTCGATCACGGCGTTGGTGACCAGGGTCGTGCCGTGGACGATGTCGCCGACGTCGGCGAGCGTGATCCCGGCCATGTCGACGAGTTCGCCAAGGCCGATCAGCGCGGCTTCGGATGGGTCGTGCGGCGTGGTCAGGCGCTTGTGCAAGAGGACCGAACGCTCCTCACCATCATAGAGGATGAAGTCGGTGAAAGTGCCGCCGATGTCGAAGCCGATGCGCCAGCGATTGCTCATGGAGCAGTCTCCGCGGTTGAGAGGTTCAAGGGGAAGAAGTGCTTGTCCTTGGTCAGCGCCGCGATCTCGGCGGCGCCTTCGGCCAGGGAACGGATGATGGAAAGGCGCTCACCCGGCTCGACCGTCGCGGCCGGGAAGGAGATGCAGAGCGCGACCTCGTCGCCGCTGGCGGGATCGCCGAGGCCGACCGAGATGGCGCGCACGCCGCGCACCGCCTCGTCATGGGACTCGGCGAAGCCGTTGCGGCGGGTCTCGGTCAGCCGCGCCAAAAGCTCGTCCATGTCGCGGGGCGCGGTTTCGGACGGGGCGGTGAACCCCTCAGGATAGAGCGCGCGGACCTCGGCGTCGGAGAGCCGGGCCAGAAGAGCGCGGCCGGTGCTGGAGGCGAAGGCGGGGATGCGGTCGCCGATCGACGTGACGACCCGCAGCGCATGTCGGCCGGGATGGGCGGTGACACCGATGATCTCGTTTCCGCGGCGCACGCTGATATAGCCGGTGTGGCCGATCCGGTCGGAGACGCGCCCGACCACGGCGTCGGCGCGGTCGATCAGCGAAGCAGCGAAACGGTAGAGCTGGCCGACCTGCGCGAGCAGCAGCGCCGGGCGATAGCGCTTGCTGTCACCGACCGTTTCCAGAAGGCCTTCGTCGCGCATCGCCCTGAGCAGGCGCGAGGCGTTGCTCTTGGGCATGCCGAGCAGGGTCACGAGGTCGGTCACGGTCACGTCGTGACGCGTGCTGGAGAAGCAACGAAGCACGTCTGCGGCTGCCGTCAGGATGGACATCCGGGTCGCTTCCGAGATAGTTCCATAAAATGGAACTTAGGTTGCAATAAAAGGAACAATACGCCGGCTTGACGGTGAGTCAAGACGGTTTGTGTCGTCGGTGGGTCTCTGGCGGTTCGAATCGTTCGCGTGGGAAGGCGAGATCGGTTCTGCGGGTACGCTAGGTGTTGGGCGGCCTTCGCGAGACGCTGTGGTCTTGCGATCTGCTCTGCCCGCCGCATGCCGCGCAATCCTCGGGCAAGCTCTCCGCTTATAGACTGGATGCGAGGCTCCAAAAAATGGAGCCGCCTCCAAAAGACGGGATCTGCAGCTTGGGGCCACAGCCTCTTCATCTCGATATTTCAAAGACTTGGTGCGTGGCACGATGGTTGCTGAGCGGCGCGCGGACTGGCTGGAGCGCAGCAGGCATGAACTGGCAGGCAATCGTCGATTTCGACGGAACGATCTCACGCGAGGATACGACCGACCGCGTCCTCCAGCGTTTCGCGGAACCGGGCTGGGAAGAGATCGAGGCGGATTGGGTCGCTGGAGAGATCGGCTCGCGCGAGTGCATGGAGCGTCAGGTCGCCCTGCTGCACGCCTCGCCCGACGTGTTCGACACTTTCGTCTCCTCGCTGGCGATCGACTGGGGCTTCGCGGCCTTCGTGCGATTGTGCCAGCGCGCCGGCATCCCGGTTACCGTCGTCTCCGACGGGCTCGACCGCACGATCCATGCGCTTTTGGGCCGCGCCGGCCTGAGCGGCCTCACCGTCGTCGCCAACCATATCGAGCCCTTGCCGGGCGATCGCTGGCGACTGACCTCGCCGCATGCCGACCCATCCGGCGGCTGTACGAGCGGCACCTGCAAGTGCCGCGTCGCCAGCAGCCTCAGCCGGCCGCTGACCCTGCTCGTCGGCGATGGTCGCTCGGATTTCTGCGTCGCCGGCCAGGCCGACCTCGTCTTCGCCAAGAAGAGCCTGATCGCGCATTGCCGCGAGAACGGCATCGGCCATCGCCCATTCAACACCTTCTCTGAGGCCGTTGGCCTCCTCGAAACCCTGCTGTCGGAAACCACGACGGAATCGGCGGCCCCTGCACGCAAGGACATGATCAATGGATGACGGCTTCACCCTGCTCGACCGCTCCGAGCCGGTCGATGTTTCCTCCGCGCCGGCGGCGACGCTGGCTGAGGAAGAGGCCCGCCTGCTCGCGCTCGAGGCCGAATACTGCTCGCATGGCGACACCGTCCACTACACGCAGTTTCCGAAGATCTTCTCGGGCTGCGAGGGCTCGTTCATGCTCGACGCGGCGGGCAACCGCTTCCTCGACCTGCAGATGTGGTACTCGGCCGTCAATTTCGGCTACGCCAATCCGCGCCTGAACAACGCGCTGAAGCGCCAGATCGACACGCTGCCGCAGGTGGCGAGCCAGTATCTGCACCGCGAGAAGATCGAGCTCGCTGCGATGATCGCGCAGGACGCACAGCGCAAGTTCGGCACCAAGGGGCGCGTCCACTTCAATGTCGGCGGCGCCCAGGCAGTCGAGGATTCACTGAAGCTCGTGCGCAACGCCAAGCACGGCAAGAGCCTGATGTTCGCCTTCGAGGGCGGCTATCACGGCCGTACGCTCGGCGCCTCGGCGATCACCTCGTCCTATCGCTATCGCCGCCGCTTCGGCCATTTCGGCGAGCGCGCGCATTTCATCCCGTTCCCTTACCATTTCCGCGGTCCCAAGGGGATGAGCAAGGAAGAGTACGGGCATCACTGCGTGCAGCAGTTCGCCCGCCTGTTCGAGAGCGAATACAACGGCGTCTGGGATCCCAAGGTCCGCGAGGCTGAATATGCGGCCTTCTATGTCGAGCCGCTGCAGGGCACAGGCGGCTACGTCATCCCGCCGCCGAACTTCTTCATCGAGCTCAAGAAGGTGCTCGACCAGCACGGCATCCTGCTGGTAGTCGACGAGATTCAGATGGGCTTCTACCGGACCGGCAAGCTCTGGTCGATCGAGCATTTCGGCGTGCAGCCGGACGTGATCGTCTTCGGCAAGGCCGTCACCAACGGGCTGAACCCACTCTCGGGCATCTGGGCCAAGGAAGAGCTGATCAACCCGGTCGTGTTCCCGCCGGGCTCGACCCATTCGACCTTCAACGCCAACCCGCTCGGCACCGCCGTCGCGCTGGAAGCGATGAAGATGATGGAGGAAGAGGACTACGAGACCATGGTCATGGCCAAGGGCGCGTATTTCCTCGAAGGCCTGCAGGGGCTGAAGCGTCGCCACAAGATCGTCGGCGAGGTCGACGGGCTCGGCATGGCGCTGCGGATCGAGATCTGCGAGCCGCATGATAGCTTCACCCCGTCGAAGCGGCTGGTCGACCTGATGTGCGACGAGGGCATGAAGGCCGACCTCGAGGTCGGCGGCAAACGCTACGGCCTCGTGCTCGACATCGGCGGCTACTACAAGAACGTCATCACCCTCGCGCCGGCATTGACCATGAGCTATGCCGAGATCGACCTCGCGATCGAGCTGCTCGACCAGCTCTTCGCCCGCGTCGCCAACGCCTGAGCAGTGGAGACGGGCCTTGCGCCTGCGCGTGATCGACCTCGACGGTAGCGTGGCGGCGCAGGAGCCGCTGCGCCGGCGCATCGACGCCGGCACGGCCGCGTGCATCGAGGCTGCCGACCTCGCCGGCGCCATGCGCATCGTCGCGAGCCGCCGGGCCAAGGCCGAGCTGCTGGGGCGCCTTGGCCAACGCGACGGCGAAGGGAAGGGCGTGCCCGTCTTCTTCTACGGCTCCGGCGATTTCCATCACGTCACCTCGGTCCTGCTGAGCCGCGTCGAGGAACCGGTCACGGTCGTGCATTTCGACAACCATCCCGACTGGGTCAGCTTCCCCGCCACGGTGAACTGCGGCGCCTGGGTCAACCGGGCGCTGGAGCTGCCGCAGGTTCGCAAGGTCGTGACGATCGGCCCGTGCAGCGACGATCTCGTGCGCCCGGAATGGCAGTTCGCCAATCTCCGGGCCGTGGCCGAGGGGCGGATCGCGCTCTATCCCTGGCGGCATGAGCCCTCGCGGGTGTGGGGACGCTATGGCAAGACCGCGAGCTTTCGCCAGGAGAGCGGACATCTGCATTGGCGCAACCTCGCCGGAGAGGATTGGTCGGATTTCCTCGACGAGCTGGTCGCGGCGATCCCGACGTCTGCCGTCTGGCTGACGATCGACAAGGACGTGCTCGGGCCGGGTGAAGCCTGCACCAATTGGGACCAGGGCGAATTGCCGCTGCGCCATCTCCTCGCGGCGGTCGAGCGGCTGGCAAGCGAGCGCCGGATCGTCGGTACCGATGTCTGCGGCGACTGGTCGGAGCCGCGCTTCAGCGACCCCTTCCGCGCGACGCTCGCCTATTTCGACCATCCGCCGCGCTTCAGGCCGACGCCCGAGCAACTCTCCGTCAATGCCCGCATCAATGCGAGCCTGATCGACTGCTTCCAGCGGGTGCTGTCATGAATACGACGATCATCCTCTGGTTCGTGGCGTCGATCATCTGCGACGTCGCCGGCCAGATCTTCTTCAAGATCGGCGCCGACCGGCTGCCGCAGGGCGCCGATTTCCGGGCCACGGCGGCGGCGGTGGCACGCTGCGGCTGGATCACCGCCGGGCTCGCGACCTATGTCGCCGAGTTCTTCATCTGGCTGCGTATCCTGGCGGAAGTGCCGCTCTCGATCGCCTTTCCGATCGCCAGCGCCAACTTCCTCGCCATTTCCCTGGCCAGCGCCGTCTTCCTCGGCGAGCGCGTCGGCCGGCGGCAATGGCTCGGCTCCTTCCTCATCACTTGCGGCGTCATCATCGTCGCCAGAACAGCCTGACGGACATGTTCCGATGACCAAACGCGATTTCAGCGTCCGCCTCGCCGGGGACCGCACCGGCTTCCTGCTCATCCACGGCCTCGGCGGCACGCCGGTCGAGCTGCGCTTCGTCGCCCGTGCGCTGCACCGGGCCGGCCATACCGTGCACTGCCCGCAGCTCGCCGGGCATTGCGCCGGGGAGGCGGAGATCCTCGCCACCGGTTGGCGTGACTGGACGCAGAGTGTGTTCGACGAGCTCGAGCGCATGCGCGAGATCTGCGACACGGTGATCGTCGGCGGGCTCTCCATGGGCGCGGTGCTGGCGATGCATGTTGCCGCCCAGCGCCCGAAAGAGGTCGATGGGCTCGCGCTCTACGCGCCGACCTTCTGGTACGATGGCTGGTCGATCCCGCGTTATGCCTTCCTGCTGAAATGGTTCATCAACACGCCGTTCGGGCGGCGCTACAGCTTCGTCGAGCGCGAACCCTATGGGTTGAAGGACACCCGCTCCCGCGCTCTTGTGGTCTCGTCGCTGACGAGCGGCGACAGCTCGACCGCCGGCCTGCTCGGCACCCCTTCCGGCGCGCTGAAGCAGATGTGGGACCTGATCGCGATCACTCGCCGCGAGCTCCCACAGGTCAAATGTCCGGCCCTGCTGGTCCATCCGCGCGAAGACGATATCGCCGACCTCAGGAACGCCTTCGAGATCCAGCGCAAGCTCGGCGGGCTGGTCGATGCGGTGATCCTCGACGACAGCTATCACCTCGTCACGATCGACCAGCAGCATGACATCGTGATCGAGCGCTCGCTGGCGCTGGCTTCGCGGCTTGCCAAGGCCCACCGCCCGGTGGCGCCGCTGCGTGTCGTGGCAGCCGAATGAGCACGCCCGAAGGCCGTATCCTGGCCGGCATCGCGGATATCTCCGCTGCCGCCTGGGACGGCTGCCTGCCCGGCGAGGCCGAATGCCATGCCTATTACACCGCCTGCGACGCGGTCGCCGCGCAGACCGGCGTCGGCTTGCGCATGGCGGCCGCCTGTGCGGAATCTGACGGCGAGGTCGTCGTGGTGGCACCGTTTTTCCGGTTGAACTACCGGCTCGACACGCCGCTGCAGGGCAAGCTCAGGAGCTTCGGCGACGCCCTGTTCCGCCATGTGCCGGGGCTTGTCACCCTGAAGGTGCTCTGCGTCGGCTCGCCCTATGCCGAGCGCTGCCATCTCGGCTTCTCGCCGAAGCTCGATGCCGCCGGGCGTGGCGCCGCCTTCCGGGTGCTCTCAGCCGCGCTGGAGCGGCAGGCCGCCGAGGAGAGGGTCCATCTCGTGGTCTGGAAGGACCTGGCGCCGGCCGAGGAAGAGGGCTTCGGCGGCGTCCTGAAGCAGGCCGGCTTCGCCCGGCTCGGCAGCCTGCCGGTCGCGCTGCTCGACCTGCCTTTCAAGGACGAGTCCGGCTATCTCGCCGCGCTCTCGGCGGCGACGCGCAAGGACATCAGGCGCAAGCTCGCCAAGGCGGGGGAGGTGCGCATCGCCTTCCATACCGACATCACCGGGCTGGAGCCGACGATCGACGCGCTCTACGAGGCGACGCGGGCCCAGAGCGGGCTCGATTATGGCGATCTCGAAGTGCTGCCGCCCGGCTATTTCGGCGCGGTCTCGCGCGCGCTCGGCGAGCGGGCAGTGTTCGTGCTCTACTGGATCGGCGAGGAGCTTGCCGCCTTCAACCTGCTGCTGGTCGAGTCCGACCGGGTGATCGACAAGTTCCTGGGCATGCGCTACCCGCTGGCCCGCGAGCATAATCTCTATGCCGTGAGCTGGATGGTAAATGTCCGCTTCTGCCTGGAGCGCGGCATCCACAAGCTCCAGAGTGGCCAGACGGCCTATGCCTCGAAGCTGCGCTTTGGCAGCCGGCTGGTGCCGTCGACCTTGCAGGTCCGGCACCGGCTCGCGCCGCTGCAATGGGCGCTGCGGTCGTTGAGTCCCTGGCTCGGCTTCGAGCGCTTCGACCCCGATCTTGCCGCAATCGCCCGAAAGAAGGCCGCATGAGCAGCATCTCGCCACCGGCTAGCAATGCATGGGGTCGCCAGCTGGCGATCTGGCTCGCCTTCATCGTGCTCGACACCGCCACGCAGCTCGCCTTCAAATGGGGCGCTGACGGGATCGGCGACATGGAGTTCGGCCTCGCCATGATGGCGAAGGCGGTGTCGCTGCCGGGCGTTTGGGTCGCGATACTCGGCTATATCGGCGTCTTTGTCGTCTGGATGGTAATCCTGCGCGACATGCCGCTCAGCCGTGCCTTCCCGATGACGGGACTGGTCTATGTCACAGTTCCGCTGTTCGCCTGGTTCACCTTCGACGAACACATCGATCTGGTTCGCGCAGGCGGAATCGCGCTGATCATTGCAGGCGTGTTCCTGCTCGGGGGTGACGAATGAGACGTGGAGTTGGCCTTGGACTTGGCCTGGCCTCGCTGATGGCCGCTACCCTGATGGCGGCGCAGCCGGCCCTTGCCGATCCGATGACCGACATCGTCGGGCGCTGGCGCGATTCGGACGGCGAGTCCGAGATCGCCATCAGCCGCTGCGGCCCGGCATTATGCGGCAAGATCGTCTGGCTGAAAGAGGAACGCTTCGACATCTACAATCCCAATGAGGGACTGCGGAAGCGCTCGCTGATGGGCATCCAGGTGCTCTCCGGCTTCAAGCCGGCCGCGAAAGGCGGGCTTGAAGGCGAGGGCTACAATCCCGCCGACGGCAAGACCTATCGCACGACGCTCGAACTGGCTTCCGCCCGAAGCCTCGTCATGCGCGGCTGCGTGCTCGGTGGTCTGATCTGCGACGACGACACCTGGTCGCGGCAGCCATGACGGTGGCCGGCGGCCGGAGGTGAGGGAAACGAGATCCGGCATGTCGACGCGGATGGCATCGCTCAGGTTCAGGCTGGTGATCGGCTTCATGCTGGTCAGCGTGCCGGCGATGCTGGCCTCCACCTTCATCGCCGCCAGGCTGATCTCGGATGCCTTCGAGGACAATGTCGAGCAATGGCTCGGCGATACCTCGCGCTTCTTCGCGCTCGAGATCGCCGAGGCGACGCAGGAGGCGCAGCGCGTCGCCGGCGTGATCGGGCATCGGCTCGAGCAGTCGAGCAGCGACCAGAAGATGCAGAAGACCGTCGAGCGCGAGTTTGCGGTGCTGAACTCGGTCGGCTACGACCTGATCGCGATCTATCGCCCGGGTGGCGAGGTGCTGTTCAAGACACGCGATTTCAGCAGCCTCACCCCACTGCCGACCGAGACCAGCCTCGGCCTGTTCCGCATCGAGACCGACGGCAAGCGCTGGATCATGGCGGGCGCCGTCCAGGCCTTGCAGATCGGCGGCCAGCCGGCCAATCTCCTGGTCGGGACCTGGCTCGATGAAAGCTCCTTCGGCGGCATCAAGGTGGTGACGGCGCTGGAGATCCGCTTCTTTGCCCTGTTCGACGGCAAGCCCGAACTGGTGATGCAGACGCATTCCGACCGCGCGGCCGTCGTGCCTGCGGCCATACGGGCAAGATTGGAGGCCGGGGAGGACGGGATCTTCGACTCCGATGCCGATGGCGGCGCCTATCGCGCCGTCTATGCGGGGTTGCGCGGCATCGACGGCCAGCTCGCGGCGATCAGCTTCATCGGCATGCGCAGCGAGGCGGGATTCTTCGAGCAGCTTGGCCGTGAGAGCCTGTTCCTCGGCATCTTCCTGCTCGGCAGCGCGATCTCGATCGTCGTCGGTATCCTGACTTCGGATCTGCTGGTGCGCCCCTTGCGCGCTTTGACCCATGGCGTGCGTGCGATCGCGGCCGGGGATTTCGGCCAGCGCGTCTCGGCGGGCGGTGGGCGCGAGATCGTCGAGCTCGCCACCGGCTTCAACGGCATGGCCGAGCAGCTCGGCAAGCTGCAGGAGCTCGAGGCCGAGCTCAGGCGAAAGGACCGGCTCTCGGCGCTCGGGCAGGCGGCGATGGTGATCGCCCATGAGGTGCGCAACCCGCTCGGGATCATCAAAACCTCGACGGAGGTCGTCCGCAACCGCGCCAAGCTCGGCAATGCCGAAGA
This sequence comes from Allobosea sp. P4_H5, assembly GCF_056400825.1. Classification (NCBI taxonomy): domain Bacteria; kingdom Pseudomonadati; phylum Pseudomonadota; class Alphaproteobacteria; order Hyphomicrobiales; family Alloboseaceae; genus Allobosea; species Allobosea sp. P4_H5. Next base: position 85,557 of record NZ_JBFUKM010000010.1, read on the forward strand.
GAAGATGCTCGGCTATGTCATCGATGAGGTACGCCGCATCGAGACGCTGGTCCGCGACTTCCTCGATTTCGCCCAGCCCAAGCCGCCGGCGAAGGTCGAGCTCCCCTTGCGCGCGGTGATCGATCGTGTCGCGGCCATCGCGGCGCCCGAGTTCTCCCGCCAGAAGATCGAGCTCTCGGTCGATGATTCCAGTGGCGGTGCGACCGTCCTCGGCGACCCCGACCAGCTTTACCAAGCCTGCCTCAACCTCGTCCTCAACGCGATCGACGCGATGCCGGATGGGGGGACGATCCAGGCCAGCGTGCGCGCTACCGGCGAGAGCGTCTCGCTGACGATCAGCGACGAAGGCGCAGGCGTGCCGGACGCGATCCGTCCGGAGATCTTCAACCCGTTCTTCACCACCAAGGCGAAGGGCACCGGGCTTGGGCTCGCCAAGGTGCAGACCGTGGCGGAAGCCCACGGCGGCAGCGCCACCTGCGTCTGCGAGCCGGGGCGCGGCGCGGCCTTCACCATCGCGTTGCCGCGGGCGAAACCGGGAGCGCCGGCATGAGCCATTCCATCCTGGTCGTCGACGACGAGGTGCGGCTCGCCGACGTGCTGGCGGCAGCGCTGGAGGATCTCGGCTTCCGCGCGACGGCCGTCCACAGTGCGCGCGCTGCACTTGGCGAGCTCGAACAGGCGCGCTTCGACCTGGTGCTGACCGATCTCAGACTGCCGGTGATGGACGGGCGCGCGCTGCTGCGCGAGGTCCGCAGCCGCTGGCCGGAGGTGCCGGTCATCATCATCACCGCCTTCGCGGCGGTGCGCGACGCGGTCGATCTCGTCAAGGAGGGCGCGTTCGACTACATCGCCAAGCCTTTCGAAATCGACGACGTCTCGGCCACGATCAGGCGGGCGCTGCGCCTCGCCGATGTGGTGCGCGACAATGAAAGGCTGCGCAGCGAGCTCGAAGGCCGCTACAGCTTCGACACGCTGGTCGGCAACAGCGCCTCGTTCCGTCGCGTGATCGAGCAGGTCACCGAGGTCTGCGAGACGAAGGCGACCGTGCTGCTCAACGGCGAGAGCGGCACCGGCAAGGAGCTGGTCGCCAAGGCGATCCACTTCAACAGCCCGCGACGCGACAAGCCCTTCATCGCGGTCAACTGCGCGGCGATTCCCGAGGCCCTGCTGGAAAGCGAGCTCTTTGGCCATGTGAAGGGGGCCTTCACCGGGGCGCTCGCCAACCGCACCGGGCGCTTCGCCGCGGCCGATGGCGGCACGCTCTTCCTCGACGAGATCGGCGACATGCCGCTGCCGATCCAGGCCAAGCTGCTGCGGGTGATCCAGGAGCGCAGCTTCGAGCCGGTCGGCGCGACCCGGACCCAGACGGTCGACGTCAGGCTGGTCGCGGCGACGCACAAGGACATGCGCCAGGCCGTCGACAAGGGCAGCTTCCGCGAGGACTTGTTCTACAGGCTCAACGTCTTCCCGATCGTGCTGCCGCCGCTGCGTGACCGCGCCGACGACGTCCCGCTGCTGGCCACGCATTTCCTGGCCGAGCTCGCTGAAGCGATGGGCAAGCGAGCGAGCGGATTCTCGCCGGCCGCCCTGGCCGCGATGACCACCTATGACTGGCCGGGAAACATCCGCGAGCTGCACAACTGCATCGAAAGGGCGGTGATCGTCGCCAAGGCGCCGACGATCGATGCTGCCGACCTGCCGCAGGATCTGTTCAACGCCACGCGCCGGGGCGATCGCGACAGCTTGCCGCGCGATCTCGACGCCGAGCTCGAGCGGATCGAGCGCGATTTCATCCTCGAGGCGCTGAGGCGCAGCGACGGCGTGCAGGTCAGGGCTGCGAAATTGCTAGGCATAGCGGAAAGAAGCCTTTGGCACCGCATTAAGAAACTCGGTATTAGGCTGGGCCGCGCGATTGCGGACTGACGACTCACGGGATGCCTACCTCCATGCTTTCTCTCGTACGTCACGAACGCCCAGCCCGCGGCCGGCGCCGGCCTGTCGCCGTCCTGGCTGGGATCGCCGCGCTGCTCGTCCTCTCGAACGGGGCAGTGCGCGCCAATGACGATGACGACGATGACGACACCAAGCGGGTCCTGACCGATCCGACGCCGGCCAAGGGCTGGATCATCACGCTGGGCGGCTCCTTCCAGGTCGGCCCGAAATATGACGGGGCAAACTCCGCCGGACCGTCCTTCATGCCGTCGCTGTCCTGGCGCCGCGTCGGCGAGCCGGCCGGGTTCAGTGCGCCCGACGACAGCCTGGACTACGCCATCTACGACACCGATCGCTTCGATGTCGGCGTTGTCGGCGCCTATCGCTCCGGCCGCTATTCGGGTTCGAGCATCCGGCTTCTGGGCATGCGCGACGTGCCCTGGGCGATCGAGGCCGGCGTCTTCGCCGAATACTGGGTCATTCCCGAGCGGCTGCGCACCCGCGTCGAGGTCCGCCAGGGCTTCAACGGCCATCATGGCGTGGTCGCCGATTTCTCGGCCGATTGGGTCGAGCGCTTCGGCGCCTTCACCTTCGCCGTCGGCCCGCGCGCCTCGCTCGGCAGCGCCTCCTATATGCGCCGGAACTTCGGCGTCCTGCCGGGAGAGGCTGCGCTCAACGGCACGATTTCCGCCTACAAGCCCGGCGCCGGCGCCAAATCGGTCGGCCTGGCCTCGTCGCTGGAATATGCGTGGTCGCCGAGCTTCTCGACCACGCTGTTCGCCCGCTACGACCGGCTGGTCGGGGACGCGGGCAACTCGCCGCTGGTCGACAAGCTGGGGCAGCGTAACCAGTTCTCGGTCGGCATCGGCGCGAGCTATTCCTTCAACATCGGCGGCTGAAGGCCGACCGGCGGGCGCTCAGGGCACCAGGATCACGCCCGAGCTGGCGAAGGAGAGCCAGACCGGCGTGCCTGGCAGCAGCATGTCGTCGACATCGTGACTGATGACGAAGAGCTCGCCCACGGCGGTCTCGATCATCAGGTCGAGATGGTTGCCGAGATAAGCGCATTTGCGGACATTGCCCGGCAGCGCGCCCTGGCTTTCATGGCGCGAGACCAGGAGGCTCTGCGGCCTGATCGCTGCCTTGGCGGGTCCCGGTTGCAGGCCGCGCGCCGGCAATGAGACGCTGGCCGGCCCGATCGCCACTTCTGCACGCCCGTCGGCAACTGATTTCACGGTGACGTCGACCATGTTGGCATCGCCGATGAAGTCGGCGACGAAGGCGTCGGCGGGTTCCTCGTAGAGCTGGCGCGGCGTGCCCTGCTGGGCGATGCGGGCATTCGACATCACGATGATGCGGTCGGAGACGGCGAGCGCCTCCTCCTGATCGTGCGTGACATAGGCGACGGTGAGGTTGAGCGCCTGCTGCAGCTCGCGGATCTCCTCGCGTACGCGGCGGCGCAGCTTGGCGTCGAGATTGGAGAGCGGCTCGTCGAAGAGCAAGACCTGCGGTTCCAGCACGAGGGCGCGGGCGACGGCGACGCGCTGCTGCTGGCCGCCTGAGAGCTCCGAGGGAAAACGCTTCTCGAAACCCTTGAGGCCGACCAGCGCCAGTTTCTCCAGCGCCATTTCCTGCGCCTTGGCCTTGGACAGGCCCTTCACGGTCGGGCCGTAGGCGGCATTCTCCAGCACGTTCATATGCGGGAAGAGCGCATAGGACTGGAAGACCATGCTGACGTCGCGATCGGCGGCGGAGAGCCGGGTGACGTCCTTGTCGCCAATCAGGATCTGGCCCTCGCTGGCGATCTCCAGCCCGGCGATCATGCGCAGCGTCGTGGTCTTGCCGCAGCCGGAGGGGCCGAGCAGCGTGACGAGCTTGCCCGCCTCGATCGAGAAGCTGACATTGTCGACCGCCGTCACCGCGCCATAGCGCATGCTGACATTGCGGAACTCGACTGAGGCGGGGCCGGCCTTGGGCATGGCTGCAACGTATCCTTACTTGATCGGCTCGGCGGCGGAGGAGGCGAGGGCGGGCGTGGTGCTGCGCCGGCCGAGCTTGCGCTCGCCGACGCCGAGCTGGATCAGGCTGATACCGATCGCCATCACCACGATCAGCACCGAGGAATAGGCGATGGCGAGGCCGAACTCGCCGGCCTCGACGCGGCCGACGATATAGGCGGTGGCGAGATTGTACTCGGCCGAGACCAGGAAGATCACGGCGCTGACCGTCGTCATGCTGCGCACGAAGCTGTAGATCAGCGCGGCGACGAGGGCCGGGCGCAGCAGCGGCAGCACCACCCGCCAGAGCGTGGTGAAGCTGCGGGCCGACAGCGTCGCCGAAGCCTCGTCCAGGCTCTTGTCGATCTGCGACAGCCCAGCGATGCCGGAGCGCACCCCGACCGGCATGTTGCGGAAGACGAAGGCGATGATCAGGATCAACCCGGTGCCGGTGATCTCGACCGGCGGCACGTTGAAGGCGAGGATATAGGCGACGCCGAGCACCGTGCCGGGGATGGCGAAGCTCAGCATGGTCGCAAATTCCAGCATGCCGCGGCCGGCGAAGCGCTGGCGCGTCAGGAGATAGGCGGTGAGCAGGCCGATGATCGCGGTCAGCGGCGCCGAGATCGCCGCGAGCTTCAGCGTGGTGAAGAAGGACGGCCAGGCCGAGCCGTCGAAATAGAGCCCGCGGCTGAAATCGATCGAGAAGCCGGTGATGTAGTGCTGCAGCGTCGGGGTGTGGTCGCGCCCCATCGTCTTCACGAAGCCGCCCATCAGAATGACGACGTAGATGACAGCAGTCAGCGCCACCCAGGGCACGATCACAAGAGCCGAAATCCAGGTGATCCGGCGCGGCAGCGGCGTCGGCAGGCCGGAATCGCCCTTGCCGGTGACGGTGGTGTAGGACTTGCCGCCGAGCCAGTATTGCTGCGCCCAGAAGGCGGCGAGCGTGAAGCCGAGCAGGACGATGGCGAGCACCGCTGCCTGGCCCTGGTTATGCGCGGCGCCGACCACGGCGAAGAAGATCTTGGTCGAGAGCACCTCGAAATTGCCGCCGAGCACCAGCGGATTGCCGAAATCGGCCATGCTCTCGACGAAGCCGAGCAGGAAGGCATTGGCGAGGCCGGGCCGCAACAGAGGCCAGGTCACTGTGCGGAAGGTCGTCCAGCGCTTGGCGCCGAGCGTCTGCGAGGCTTCCTCCAGGCTCGGCGCGATGCCCTGCACGACGCCGATCAGCACCAGGAAGGCGATCGGTGCGAAGGCGAGGACCTGGGCGAGCAGCACGCCGGGCAGGCCGTAGATCCAGCGCGAGCGCGGAATGCCGAACCAGTCGAACATCAGCGTCGAGAACAGGCCGGAACGGCCGAAGAGCAAGATCAGCGCGAGGCCGATGACGAAGGGCGGCGTGATGATCGGCAGCACGGTGAGCAGGCGCATGGCCCGCTTGCCGGGCATGCCGGTGCGCAGGATCAGCAGCGCGCAGGCGAGGCCGAGCAGAGTGGTGATCAGGCCGGTCAGCACCGCCAGAACCAGCGTGTTCCAGGCGACGCCGCAATTGGTGTTGGCGCTGAGGCAGCCCAGCCCCCAGATCGTCGAAGAGAACAGGCGCTCGATGAACTCGCCGAGGACGAGGGCGCCGCTGGAATCGACCAGAGCGCTGCGCAGGATCACTGCGACCGGCAGGAAGATGAAGGTGACGATCAGCATGATGACGATGCCGATCGAGGACGTGGTGAAGAGGTCGCCACGGCACAGGCCGCGATAGGCGAGGCCGTGGCAGAGCAGCAGGAGCAATGAGACGAGGGTGACGAGCGCGCCGAAGCCCATGCCGGGCTGGACGGCGCCGCTGCCGCCGAGCAGGGCAGCCAGCGCCGGCATGCCCTGGTCCTTGAGCGTGACGGCAAAGCCCTGGGCGAAGAAGACTGCGAGGCCGGCAACGCCGATCCAGGCCAGGAGCTTGCCGGTGCCGGCATTCTCCTGCCGGAGGCTAAGCAGGCTGGCGAGGAGAAGGGCGATGCCGACCGGCAGGAGCCATGGCGCCGCCCCCGAGAGCACGAGCGCCAGCGCCGTGCCGGCCTTGCCGAACGGATAGCCGGAAAGGCTCATCCCCTCGGGCAGATACCAGGGGATGAGTGCATAGCCGAGCCAACCGGCCAGCAGCGCAAGCCTCGTCGCGGGACGCATCGTCTCTCGCCTCTCGTCTCAGATGTCAGCGGTCAGGATGCGCTTACTTGGACGGCTCACTTCGGCAGCGCCTTGATCTCCTTGTCCCACTTCGTCAGCAGCCGGACGCGCTCGGCCGAGGAGCCGTATTTGACGAAGTCGTACTTGATCAGCTTCATGTCCGACATCTTCGGCGCCTGGGCCGGAACCGGCGCGTTCTTGTTCGACGGCACCTGATAGGACTTGGCCGGCGCGGCGAGCGCCTGTGCCGCCGGGGTCAGCGCCCAGTCGTAGAACTTCTTGGCGTTGTCGAGATTGCGCGCGCCCTTGACGATCGACATCGAGCCGATCTCGTAGCCGGTGCCCTCGCAGGGGGCGACGGCCTTGATCGGGTCGCCCTGCACGGCGAAGACGACGGCGTCATGGATGAAGACGATGCCGACGGCGGTCTCGCCGAGGCTCGCCGCCTTGGCCGGGGCGGCGCCCGACTTGGTGTACTGGCTGATGTTCTTGTGTAGCGCCCTGAGATAGTCGAAGCCCTTGTCCTCGCCCATCAGCTGCACGACCGTGGCGAGCAGGTTGTAGGCGGTGCCCGAGGAGTTGGGGTCGGCGACCTGGACGTCGTCCTTCAGCTTGGGATCGAGCAGGTCGGCCCAGCATTTGGGCTCGGCGAGGCCCTTGGCCTTGATCTGCTGGGTGTTGTAGCCGAAGCCGAGCGCGCCGGCATAAATGCCGACCGAACGCTTCTTGGCGGCTTCCCACTGCGCCAGCGCCCATTCGTGCAGGTCCTTGTTGGCGGGCGATTCATAGTCCTGCGTCAGGCCTTCTTCGGCTGCCTGCAGATGTGGGTCGCCGGTGCCGCCCCACCAGATGTCGCCGCGCGGATTGGACGATTCCGCCTTGAGCTGGGCGTAGATTTCGCCGGCGGACTTGCGGGTCATCGCGACCTTGATGCCGCTCTCCTTCTCGAAGGCGCCGCTCATGGCGCGGCACCACTCCTCCTGCACGCCGCAATACATGACGAGCGAGCCCTGGGCCTGGGCCGGAGCAGCGGCGAAGGCCGCGCTCGCAGCGGCCGCCAACAGCCCGGCGCGAAGCCAATGGTGTTTCTGCATATCTTCCTCCCGATTTTTGGTTCTGACTTGTTCTTGTTGGGTCGATAGTGACCGTTCGTTCGAAAAGATCAACGATCCCTGTGCCGGCTTACTATCCCGGTGATGCGTTCCAGCTCGGCCGTCAGCTCCGGGGTGCAGCATAGCACCGGGTTGCCGGCCTTGATCGCATCGCCTTTGAAGAAGTCGTTGATGTCGGCGCCGGCCTCGGTCGCGATCACCAGTCCGGCGGCGACGTCCCAGGCGTTGATGTGCAGTTCGGCATAGGCTTCGGTGCGGCCGATCGCGACATGGCAGAGGCCGAGCGCGCCCGAGCCCGAGCGCTTGACCGAGGCGCCGGCGGCGAAGCCGCGCCCGACCGTGGCGAGATAATCCTCATTGGGAATGCGGGTCGACCAGCCGAATTCGAGATAGGCACGGTGGATGTCGGCCGTGCCGGATACCTTGATCGGCTCGCCATTCATGGTCGCGCCGCGGCCGCGGCGGCCGAGATAGACCTCACCGAGGGCTGGTGCCGAGATGATGCCGATCTCGGGAATGCCGTTGAGCAAGAGGCCGATCGAGATGCACCAGGTGCGGTCGCCGCGGGCAAAGTTCGAGGTGCCGTCGATCGGATCGATGATCCAGACCGCATCGGCTGCTTCGCCGCCACCCTCCTCGCCGATCACGGCATCATCCGGAAACAGCACGGCGAGGCGCTCGCGCAGGAAGACCTCGACCGCGCCGTCGGCGACGGTGAGCCAGTCCTGCGCGCCCTTCATGCTGACGCCGAGGCTGTCCTTGCGGCTGAAATAGCCGAGCGCCAGCCGGCTTGCCTCATCGACGAGGCCGAGGACCGCATATTGGCGCAGGTCGAGTTCAGCAGGCGTCATCACAGCGCCTCGAGCGAGACGGCAACCGGCTTGCCGGTGCGACGGGATTCGGTCGCGGCATCGGCCAGGATCTGCGCCTTCAAGCCGTCGAGCCCGGAGGGCGAGGGCGCGCGCTTGTCGCGGCAGGCGCTGATGAAGGCATCGAGCTCGGCGCGATAGGCGGCGGCGTAGCGCTCCAGGAAGAAGTTCTGCACGGGATCGGCGCGGAAGCCGGCGCCGGTCGCGATCTCCACTGTGGTCTCGTGGATGTTGCCGGCGCGCAGCATGCCCTTGGAGCCGTGCACCTCGATGCGCTGGTCGTAGCCATAGGTGGCACGGCGCGAATTCGAGATCTGGGCAATGCGCCCGCTCGCGGTGCGCATCAGCACGGCGGCGGTGTCGACATCGCCGGCCTGGCCGATCGCCGGGTCGACCAGGGCCGAACCAAGCGCGAAGACCTCGACCGGCTCCTCGGCGAGGAGGAAGCGGGCCATGTCGAAATCATGGATCATCATGTCCCGGAAGAGCCCGCCCGAGCGCTTGACGTATTCGACCGGCGGCGGACCGGGGTCACGCGAGATCACGCTGACGATCTCGATCGCGCCGGCTTCCCCGGCGCGCAGGCGGCCTTCGAGAGCGGCGAAGTTCGGATCGAAGCGGCGGTTGAAGCCGATCATCAGCGGCTTGCCGGACTTCGAGACCACCTCGAGGCAGCGGCGGATGCGGCCGGCGTCGAGATCGACCGGCTTCTCGCAGAACACGGCCTTGCCGGCTGAGACGGCGGCCTCGATCAGGTCGGCATGGGTGTCGGTCGGCGTGCAGATCACCACGGCGTCGATGCCGCCGTCGGCGAGGATCGCGTCGGTCGTCGCGACCTTGGCGCCGGAGGCCTGGGCGAGGGAGGCGGCAGCCTCGGCGGACGCGTCGGAGAGCACGACCAGCTGCGCATCGGAGCGCGCCGCGACGTTGAGCCCGTGAATGCGCCCGATCCGGCCGGCGCCCAGCAATCCAAATCTCATCACGTCCGTGGTCCTGCAGTTCGAGAGTGCTCCGGCGCCTCAGTCGTGCGCGCCGAGAATGGTCTGGTCGAAGTCGACATTGGCGCCGGTCATCAACCCCGATTCGGATGACGCCAGATAGGCGACGGCCTTGGCGACCTCGCGTGGATCGATCAGGCGGCCGAAGGGACGGCCGGCCTGCGCCTTCTCAAGCCAGCCATCCTGCGCATCATGGCGCAGTCGCATGATCGCGTCCTCGCCGGGCGTCGCCATCCAGCCGATATTGAGGCCGTTGACGCGGATGCGATCCGACAGGAGCCCATAGGCGGCGTTCTTGGTCAGCGTCGCCAGCGCGCCCTTCGAGACGCTGTAGGCGGACAGGAAAGGCTGGCCGCCATGGGCCGACATCGACTGGATGTTGACGATCGCGCCCTGGATGCCCTGCTTGCGCATCAGGGTCGCGGCGTCCTGGATCAGGAAGAAGGGAGCGGTCAGGTTGACCGCCATGATCCGGGCGTAGAGCTCGGGGCTGGTGTCGAAGATCGTGCCGCGGTCGGTGTCGCCGGCCGCATTGACGAGGATGTCGAGCCGGCCGAAAGCTTTCTCCGCGGCCGGGACGATTCCGCGGACCGCGTCGAGATCGGCAAGGTCAGCGGCGTGGAAGAGGGCGTTGCAGCCGGAGGCCTTCAGGCTGTTGGCGACCGCTTCGCCACGCTCGCGATTGCGGCCGGTGAGCACGAGGCCTGAGGCGCCGCGCGTGGCGAATTCCCGGGCGATCGCCTCGCCCAGGCCCTGGCTGCCGCCGGTGACGACGGCGACCTTGCCGTCGAGGTCGCGGCGAAAGTCGGTTGGCTCAGACAACTCGGTCTCTCCCTGGGAGCGCCACTGTCACAATGGCACATTATTTTTATTGCGCTTGACTAATGGAACAAACATTCCATTCTCTGGCGGCGCAAGTCAAGGCCGCGAGAGCCCCTGTTCCCGATGACATCGCCACTGCAACAGGAAACGCCAAAGGACGATTTCGACGGCTTCGTCGCCCTGCTGCGCGAGCGCGGGCCGAGCCTGCCGAAACGGCTGCGGCAGGTCGCCGATTACGCACTCGCCAATCCCGACGATATGGCGCTCAGCACCGCCGCGCAGGTGGCGCAGCAAGCCGGCGTGCAGGCCTCGACATTGGTGCGCTTCGCCCAGGCGCTCGACTATTCCGGCTTCAGCGAATTGCAGCAGCTTTTCCGCTCGCGGCTGCGCCAGCAATTCCCGGACTATCGCGACCGAGTGGCGGCCTTGCGCGACGAGGGCGCGGCGGGGCCGAATATGGCGCAGGTGCTGCTCGACGGTTTCGTCGAGGCCAGCCGCAGCTCGCTGACGCGGCTGCAATCGACCGTGAAACATCATGACGTCGACAGGGCGACCGACCTGCTCGCCGGGGCGGAGACGATCATCCTCATCGGCGCGCGCCGGATGTTCGCGGTGGTGTCCTATCTCGCCTACGCCTTCGGCAAGCTCGGCATCCGTGCTGTGCTGGTCGACAATATCGCTGCGCTCGGGCCCGAGCAGGCGGCGATCGCGCGCCAGGGCGACGTCGTCGTCGCCGTCAGCTGCGCACCCTATACGCCGGCGACGGTCGCGATGGCGGCGCAGGCCCACGCCAAGGGCATCCCGGTGATCGCGATCACCGACAGTGCGCTCAGCCCGCTCGCCCAGCATTGTTCCCTGTGGCTCGAGGTCGAGGAGGCCGATTACGGCGCCTTCCGCTCGATGTCGGCCACCTTCGCACTCGCCATGACGCTCGCCGTCGGCACCGCCGAGAAAGCCCGTCCCGATGCCTGAACCCGTGCTCGACCTGATCTCGATCGGCCGCTCCTCGGTCGATCTTTACGGCCAGCAGATCGGCGGCCGGCTTGAGGACATGGCCTCGTTCTCCAAGGCGGTCGGCGGCTGCCCGACCAATATCGCGATCGGCACGGCCCGGCTCGGCCTGAAATCGGCGGTGATCACTCGCGTCGGCGACGAGCAGATGGGCCGCTTCATCCTGGAGCAGCTGCAGCGCGAGGGCGTCGAGACCAAAGGCGTCGTCGTCGATCCCAAGCGCCTGACCTCGCTCGTGATCCTCGGCGTGCGCGACGAGAAGACCTTCCCGCTGATCTTCTACCGCACCGATTGCGCCGATGCGGCGCTCGACGAAAGCGAGATCGACGAGGCCTTCATCGCCTCGGCCAAGGCAGTCGTCGTCACCGGCACGCATTTCGCCATTCCCAACGCCGCCAAGGCGCAGCGCAAAGCGATCGCGCTCGCTCGCAAGCATGGCCGCAAGGTCGTGTTCGACGTCGACTACCGGCCCAATCTCTGGGGGCTGGCCGGGCACGGCGCGGGCGAGGAGCGCTATATCCGCTCGGACAGCGTCACCCAGCATCTCCAGGCGATCCTGCCGGAGTGCGACCTGATCGTCGGCACCGAGGAGGAATTGCACGCCGCCGGCGGCTCGGAGGACACGCTCGCCGCGATCCGCCATATCCGCGCGCTGAGCAAGGCGACGATCGTCTGCAAGCGCGGGCCGATGGGTTGCGTGGTGTTCCCGGGGGCCATCCCCGCCTCGATCGAGGACGGTATCAAGGGGCCGGGCTTCCCGGTCGAGGTCTATAATGTCCTGGGGGCGGGTGATGCCTTCATGTCCGGCTTCCTGCGCGGTTATCTCAGCGACCAGCCGATCGAGACCTGCTGCACATGGGCCAATGCCTGTGGCGCCTTCGCCGTCTCGCGCCTGCTCTGTTCGCCGGAGAGCCCGACCTTCGCAGAGCTGCAATTCTTCCTGAAGCATGGCTCGCCGCACCGGGCGCTGCGCCATGACGTGGCGATCAACCATGTCCATTGGGCGACGACGCGCCGGCCACAGGCGCCGACGCTGATGGCGCTCGCCATCGACCACCGCTCCCAGGTCGAGGCGATGGCGGATGAGGCCGGCGTGCCGCGCGAGCGCATCCAGCTCTTCAAGCGGCTCGCCGTCGATGCCGCGGCGCGGATCGCCAAGGGGGCTGAGGGCTTCGGCATGCTGCTCGACGGGCGCCATGGCCGCGAGGCGCTGTTCCGAGCTGGGGATCACGGCTTCTGGGTGGCACGGCCGCTGGAAGTGCCGGGTTCGCGGCCGCTCAGGCTCGAAACCGATGCGGATGGTTCGCTCGGGGCGGTGCTGAACGAATGGCCGGTCGACCATGTCGTCAAGGTGCTGGCCTTCTATCATCCCGACGACGATGCGGCGCTGAAGGCCGAGCAGGAAGCGACACTGAAGCGCGTCGCGCTCGCTTGCCGACAGGTCGGCCGCGAATTGCTGGTCGAAATCATCTGCTCGAAAAATGGGGTGGTCGGCGACGACACCATGGCGAGTGTCATGCGCCGGCTCTACGAAATCGGCATCAAGCCGGACTGGTGGAAGCTGGAGGGACAGCCGAGCGCGGCAGCCTGGGCTGGCGTCGATGCCGCGATCGCCGAGAACGATCCCTATTGCCGCGGTGTCGTGTTGCTCGGCCTTGATGCGCCATTGCCGGAACTGGAGCAGGCCTTCAGGCTGGCGCAGACCGCGAAGACGGTGAAGGGTTTTGCTGTCGGGCGCTCCATCTTCGGCGAGGCGGCGCGCGGCTGGCTTGCGGGCGCGCTCGACGACGAGGCCGCGACCGCGATGATGGCCGGGCGCTTCGGCCGGCTGGTCGACGCCTGGCAAGCGCGCTGAGGAGATTGCGATCATGAGCACGGTACGGCTCACCATGGCGCAGGCGCTGGTGGCAGCGATGGCCGCGCAGAAGACGGTCGTCGGCGGCCGGACACTGCCGCTTTTCGCCGGTGTCTGGGCGATCTTCGGCCATGGCAATGTCGCAGGCCTCGGCGAGGCGCTGCATGGCGCGCGCGATATCCTGCCGACGCTGCGCGCCCATAACGAGCAGGCGATGGCGCACTCCGCGATTGCCTTCGCCAAGGCCTCGCGCCGGCGCCGGATGATGGCGGTGACGAGCTCGATCGGGCCGGGTGCCACCAATATGGTGACCGCGGCAGCGGTCGCGCATGTCAATCGCCTGCCACTGCTCCTGCTGCCGGGCGATGTCTTTGCTGGCCGCCGTCCCGATCCTGTGCTGCAGCAGATCGAAGATTTCTGCGACGGCACCGTCTCCGCCAATGACTGCTTCAGGCCCGTCTCGCGCTATTTCGACAGAATCACCCGGCCGGAGCAGATCATCCCCGCCTTCGAGCGGGCGATGCAGGTGCTGACCGATCCGTCGGAATGCGGGCCGGTGACGCTGGCGCTGTGCCAGGACGTGCAGACGGAAGGCTTCGATTATCCTGAGAGCTTCTTCGCGGAGCGGATCTGGACGCCGCGCCGGACGCGTCCGGACGAGCACGAGCTGGTGCAGGCGGTCGCGCTGCTGAAAAGCGCGAAGCGGCCATTGGTCGTCGCTGGCGGCGGCACGCTCTACAGCGAGGCCGAGGGCGAGCTCGCGCGCTTTTGCCTGGCGCACGGCGTCCCGAGTGCCGAGACGCAAGGAGGCAAGAGCACCCTGCCGCATGACCACCCGCTCAATCTCGGCGCGATCGGCGTCACCGGCACCGGCGCTGCGAATGACGCAGCGAAAACAGCCGATGTCGTGCTCGCGATCGGCACGCGCCTGCAGGATTTCACCACCGGCTCGCGCGCGCTCTTCGCCGATCCCGGCTGCAGGATCATCGGATTGAACACCCAAGCCTTCGATGCCGGCAAGCATGGCGGGCAGCCGCTGGTGGCCGATGCCAAGGCGGGCCTCGCCGAACTGGCAGCCGCACTGGCGGGCTGGAAAGCGCCGGCCGGCTGGACGGCTCAGGCGCAGGCATCGCGCGATGCCTGGCTCACCACCGCCGCGCACTATACCGCGGCGAGCAATCAGGCCCTGCCGAGCGATGCGCAGGTTGTCGGCGCAGTGCAGCGCCAGAGCCGGGCGAGCGATGTCGTGCTCTGCGCCGCCGGCGGCTTGCCGGGCGAGTTGCACAAGCTCTGGCAGGCGGGCGCACCCGGCGGCTACCATATGGAATACGGCTATTCCTGCATGGGCTACGAGATTGCCGGCGGCCTCGGTGCGAAGCTCGCCGATCCGGCCCGCGAGGTCTTCGTCATGGTCGGTGACGGCTCCTATCTGATGATGAACTCGGAGATCGCGACCTCGGTGATGCTCGGCATCAAGCTCACCATCGTCGTGCTCGACAACCGCGGCTTCGGCTGCATCAACCGCCTGCAGAACGCGACCGGCGGTGCCTCCTTCAACAACCTCCTGCGCGATACCCGCCACGAGGTTCTGCCGGAGATCGACTTCGCCGCGCATGCCGGCTCGATGGGTGCGATCTCGCGCAAGGTTGCCGGTCTGGCGGAGCTTGAGACGGCGCTCGCCGAGGCGCGCGGCCACGACCGCACCAGCGTCATCGTCATCGACACCGACCCGTTGATCTCGACCGACGCTGGCGGGCATTGGTGGGAGGTCGCGGTGCCCGAGGTTTCGGTGCGCGATGAGGTCAAGGCGGCGCGCAAGCGCTATGACGGCGCGCTCGCCGCGCGCGACAACTGACTTAAAGAGGACGACATGCCTATCCGTATCGGCGCCAACCCCATCGGCTGGTCGAATGACGATCTCCAGGATATCGGCGGCGCGACGCCGCTCGAAACCTGCCTGGCCGAGGCCCGCGAAGCCGGCTTCGTCGGCATGGAGCTCGGTCACAAGTTCCCGCGCGAGCCGAAAGCGCTGAAGGCGGCGCTCGATCCGTTCGGCATGGCCTGCATCTCCGGCTGGTATTCGGCCGAGTTGCTGAAGCGCGATGCCGAGGAGGAGATGAAGCATCTGCGTGCCCATCTCGACCTGCTGAAAGCGATGGGCTCGACCGTTCTGGTCTTCGCCGAGACCTCGAACGCGATCCATGGCGATCGTTCAAAGCCTTTGTCGCAGCGTCCGGTGATGGCCGCTGGCGATTGGGCGGAGTTCGGCCGACGGATCACCGAGGTCGCCGAGCGCACGCTCGCCGAGGGCGTCAGGCTGGTCTACCACCACCATATGGGCACGATCGTCGAGAGCGAGGCCGATATCGACGCCTTCATGGCGGCGACGGGCGAGGCGGCGCATCTCCTGCTCGACACTGGCCATGCCACCTGGGGCGGGGCCGATCCGGTCAAGCTCGCCGAGCGCTATCGCACCCGCATCAGCCACTTTCATGCCAAGGATGTACGCAAGGGCGTGATGGAGCAGGCGCGCCGCGAGGATTGGAGCTTCCTCGACGCGATCCTCGGCAAGGGCAAGGAGCTCGGCGTCTACACCGTGCCAGGCGACGGCATGGTCGACTACCCCGCCGTGTTCAAGGCGCTGCCCGGCTATTCCGGCTGGGTCGTGGTCGAGGCCGAGCAGGATCCCGAGAAGGCGCATCCGCTGACCTATGCCAAGAAGGGTGTCGCCCATCTCAAGCAGAGCCTGAAGGAGGCCGGGCTCGTCTGAGCCCGGGGACGATCATGTCGAAGCTGCTGGTCAAGCCGCAGGCGCCCGATGCCGAGGGGCGCATCCACGAGGTCACGCCTGAAACGGCAGGCTGGGAGCATGTCGGCTTCGCCGTGCACAAGCTGGCCGACGGGCAGAGCCTGTCGCGCGAGACCGGTGACAGGGAGCATTGCCTCGTCCTGCTCTCGGGCAAGGTTTCGGCCAGCGCCGGCGGTCAGGAGTTCGGCGTGATCGGCGGGCGCTCCTCGCCCTTCGAGCCCGACCCCTGGTCGCTCTATGTGCCGGCTGGCTCCAACTGGAACGTCACGGCGCAAGGGTCGTGCGAAGTCGCGATCTGCTCGGCACCGGGCAAGCCGGGCGCGCGGCCGGCCCGCGTCATCGGCCCGGCCGATGTCGGCTCGCTGACGCGCGGGGAGGGCAGCAATACCCGCCATGTCCGCAACATCCTGCCCGAGACGGAGGCCGCAGACGGCCTCCTCGTCGTCGAGGTGATCACGCCCTCGGGCTGCTGGTCGAGCTATCCGCCGCACAAGCACGACCAGGATAGTCTGCCGGCGGAATCGCTGCTGGAAGAGACCTATTACCACCGACTCGACCCGCCGCAGGGTTTCGGCTTCCAGCGCGTCTATACCGACGACCGCTCGCTCGACGAGACCATGGCTTTTTCGGATGGCGACGTCGTTCTCGTGCCGAAGGGCTATCACCCGGTCGGCGCGCCGCATGGCTACGAGCTCTATTACCTCAACGTCATGGCCGGGCCGAAGCGGGTCTGGAAGTTCCACAACGACCCCGCGCATGAGTGGATGCTGAAGGCGTGAGCGAGGCAGCCGGGATCGACCTCATCGGGGACGAGAGCCTCGCCTATCTCCGCAGCCGCACCGCCTTCGCCACCGGCGCGGGGATGACGCTCGACGACGGCTATCGCCTGGCGCATCTGCCGCTGATCAATCCAGGGCATCCCAAGGCGATCGCGCGCAAGGACGGCACGCATTACGAGAACGGTCGGCACCCGCCGATCTATTCGCTGGTGGTGCCGACGCTGGGACTGACGGACGCCCCGGCGTATCGGGAGCTCGAACAAGAGCTGCGCGAGGCGCCATTCGCGAGCAAGATCGCCTGGGACATCGTCGCCAGGCGGCAGGCGAAGCTGCATGCAACGGTGTGCGGCTCGCTGTCGATCGGCGCGCCGCCGCTAATCGATCCTGCGGCGCGAGAGGCGCTGTCACGCATCCGGCCGGTCGCCATGGAGTTGCGCGGCCTGTTCTCGGGCAATGTCAATCGCGGCCGGCTCTATCTGCGACTCTACCCGGAACGCCGCGACGGGCAGAACGCGCTCCACCTCCTCCAGCGGGCGCTCGGGCGGCCGACCAGCGATCTCTATGTCGTCGGCATCTGGAACCTGAAGGACGACCTCGACGTTGCCGAAGCGGCAGCGCTTGCCGCCTTGGTCGAGCGCTGGTGGGACAGGCCGATCCGACGCTTCAGCGCGGATGCGCTCTGGCTCATGGGAGCCGGGGACGACCTCGTACTCGATTCCGAAATCGTCGAGACTCTGAGCCTGACATAGGCCGGCAACCGGCAAGGCGCCGTTCCGGCTTGCCTTGGCGGCGCGACGGGTCTACGTCGCGCTCACCGCTTTCAGTCGCCGCTCTGCGGCCCCGCGATCCTTTCGGCCCGCCTTGGGCGCCGCTGCCGGACGGATCGCCCAACCGACAAGGATCGACCATGGCCCGCAAGAAATCAAAGCCGCTCGACGCCGCCTACGTGCTGTTCGACGTGTTCTACGAGGATGGCTCACGCAGCTCCAATCGCCGCGTTCCTACCGAATTGCTTGGCGGGATCGATGGCGACGATCCCGCGCTGGAGGCAATTCAGGAGCAGGACCGCGTGATCGCCGAGAGGTCGGGCAAGCCGCCGCTTACGATCCGGAGTGTGGTGCGGGCAGGCGATGCCGAGAAGCAGGCGGCTCGTCAGGCGGAGAAGGCCTCGCGCCGGGGCTGAGCCGCCTAGCCGATCGGTTACCGCTTGGCCCGGCGGCGGGTAGCGGGCTGCTCCTGGCCGCCGCTGCTCAGAAGCGAGCCGATCACATAGAGTGCCAGGCCGACGCCAACCACCGCGGCGAGGGGCTCGCGTTCGCCGCGCTTCATCAGCATCTGCCCGCCCTCGCGGGCATAGTCGCGGCCCATGTCGAGATAGTCCTGCCCACGATTGGCATAATCGCGGCTGCGATCGAGCTGTTCGCGGCCATTGCCGACGAGATCGCGCCCGGCGCGCAGCGCCTGATCGCCATAATCCCGCAGCACCCGCGTCCAGCCTGATGTGTCGGGCTGCCAGCTCGACCGGCGCGGCGTCATCGCCCAGGCGAGCAGGCCGACGCTGACCGCGCCGACGGCAAAGGCCGCGAGCGGATGGCGGTTGACCGTCTCGACCGCCGCCTCGCCGGTTTCCTGGGCATAGCGGCCGGCATCGCGCAGCGTGTCGCGGGGATCGATTTCGGCCAATTTCTCGCGGGCCCGGCCGTAGCCGTCCTTGACAGTCTCGGCCGTGCGGTTGGCGAGGTCGGCGGCTCGGGCCGCGACGCTGCCGGTCGCACGGTCGATCTCATCCTCGCTGGAGGGCACGTCCGGCGGCAGGCGCTTGTCGTTGTCCATCATTCGACTCCATGACTCGAAGGCTTCATGGTCGAAACGAGGGAATGCCGGCAGGGTTCCGCCGCCGTGCGGTATTAGCGCGTGGCGCGACGCGTGGTGCGGACGACACTGGGGGCGCTGACGGCGCCAGCTGCGCCGCCGACCACGGCCCCGACCGGTCCAGCTATGACCGCTCCCGTCCCGGCGCCGACCGCAGCGCCGCTGACGCGCTGTTCCAGCGTCGTGCAGGCAGTGAGGCCGAGAGCGAGGATAGCGAGGGTGATTGCGAACTTCATCGGGACGTCCTTGAGTTGTTGCTGGGATGGAACGAGCAACTAGCCCAGAAGTTGCCGCAGGGCGATGGCAGAGATTTCCATCGTTGGTTAAGCTCGCCGCGGCGAGCTCGACTCATCGCCTGGAGCAGGATGCGAAAAGCGGGAACCGGTTTTTCGCATGAATCCTGCTCTAAGCCTCTAGAATCGATCACGTTTTGTGATTTTGGATCGATACCATCCAAAATCATCGTGATCCAGGGAGACTGCACATGAAGACGCTTCTGTTCTCCACCGCCCTTGCTCTGATGACCATGGGTCTCGCCGGCGCGCCGGCCTCGGCCCTGACCATGAAGGAGTGCAGCACCAAGTATCAGGACGCCAAGAAGGCGAACACGCTGAAGGGCCAGAAGTGGAACGATTTCCGCAAGGCCAACTGCGCCGATGACGACGCCTCGGAGAACGATGCGGCTGCGGCGGTGACCGACGCTCCGGCTCCGGCGGCGACGCCGGCTGCGACCACGGCAGGCAAGCCGGCGGCGGCGGCCCCGGCAAAGCCGGCGGGCAAGGCCAAGGCTGCGGTTTTCCCGCGGGTCGTGTCGCCGAAATATTCGGATGAAACCGCCGGCAAGGCGCGCCTCAAGACCTGCGTTGACCAGTACAACGCCAACAAGGCTGCCAACGCCAATGGCGAGCTGAAGTGGATCGAGAAGGGCGGCGGCTACTGGAGCCAGTGCAACACCAAGCTCAAGGGCTGAGCAGGAATAGGCGCGGCGCGCCCGGGCCTCGGGCGCGCCGGCAATATCGTCTGGACTTGATGAGCGTCAGGCCTTGCCGACGCTGCCGTAGACCATCCGCCCCTTGTGGAAGGTGGCGCTGCGCGCCGGAACGCGTGCGACCGCCTCGGCGGAGCAGCTGGCGCCGACCAGCGTGAAGCCGGCGGTGTCGCCGACCTTTGGCCAGGCGCGCTTGCCCTCGTCGTCGAGCGGCAGGACGCCGCCGGTGGCGATGGCGAGCGAGCGCGACAGGCGGAACTCGTCCGAGTTCCGATAGACCTGTGCGTAGAAATAGGACCGCTCCAGCATGTCGCCGCTGCCGAAGGGCGACCAATGGTCGATCACGCTGTCGGTGCCGGTCATCACGAAGACGCCCTTGTCCTGCAATTGCGGCAGCGGCATCGTCAGGGCGCCGAGCGGCACGGTCGAGGCGATCGTCATCTTCTGGGCCGAAAGGCGCTGGATCGTCTCCGCCTGCAGGCCGGGCGCCATCGTCGCCAGGGCAAAGCCGTGGCTGATCGTCACCTTGCCGCGCAGCGCCGGGTTCTTCTCGACCGTGTCGATCATGTAGGCGACCGCGGCAGCCCCCGACGGGCCGGTCTCATGCAGATGGATGTCGACGCCCCGGCCGGTGTCGAGCGCGATCTGGAACATAGCATCGAGCGATTTCTCCATCGCCTTGTCGACATTCGTCGGGTCGAGCCCGCCGACATACTGCACGCCCATCTTCATGGCTTCGCGCATCAGCCCATCGACCTTGGAGTGCAGCAGGCCGTGCTGCGGGAAGGCGACGATTTCGCAGGAGAAGTCGTCGCGATGCTTCTCGAGCGCGAGCAGCAGGTGCTCCAGGCTCTTCAGCCCGCTGACCGGATCGATGTTGCAATGGCTGCGGGCGGTCGTCGTGCCCTTCGACTGCAAGAGAGCGATCAGGCCTTCGGCGCGCTCCTGCGAGGTCGGCAGCAGCGTCGGGATCAGCTTCTCTTCCAGCGCGATCATGTCCAAGATCGTCTTGCCCTGACGCGGGCGCGGCGCCTGCCAGGGGCCGCCATAGAAGGTCTTGTCGAGATGGATGTGCATGTCGCGCATCGCCGGCAGCGCCAGCTGTCCCCCGGCGTCGTAGCGCGGCAGGGTGGCGGAGAGGGTGGCGCCGGCCGGATGCAGGGCGGCGATCTTTCCGTCCTTGATCTCCAGCGTGTAGAGCCCGGTGCGGGTTCCGACCACGATGTCGCCGTCATAGTCGAAGCCGTCTTCGAGCCGGACGCCGCCGAGATAGTAGTGGGGGGCCGTCAGTGTCGTGACACCGGTCTTGCCGGCGTCTTTCTCGGTCTTGCTCGGAGCCGCCTCGGCGCTGCCACCGGCGAGGCCGATGACCGTGGCGGCCGTGGTGAGCTGACCCGTCTGCATGAGAAAACCCCTGCGGCTCTGGTGCTGCACGCTGCCCATGTCGTTTCCCCGGACTGGATGTTGGTGCTCCCCCTCTACGAGAGGGCCGTCCGCGGTGGCAGCGATGTTTGCCCATGATGATCATTCGATTCGGTAATGATCAATATGTCCAAGCCGATAGCCGGAAGCGGGCCTTAAAAAACCTGCCTATGGCTCCAGCCCGCAGAAGGCGCAGAGTTGTCCGGCGAGAGCTATGGTCGCGTCCGGAGCGTTGTCGCGGTAGTAGAGCGCCAGTTCGAAGCCGGTCACGTCCGGCAGGCCTTCTGCCGTCCCAAGCACACGGTGGCCCTGCTGTCGGCAACTCGCCGGAAGCAAGGTCAGGCCGAGACCGGCGGCGGAGGCGGCGATGAGCGCAGCCAGGCTCGTGCTGGCGTAGCTGACGCGCCAGCGTATGCCGAGACCGTCCAGCGCCTCGCACAGTTCCTCGCGGTAGAGCCCGTTGAGCGGGAAGACCGCCAGCGGCACCGGCGCACGCTCGATGGCGGGGTGGGCCAGGCTGTCGAGCCAGAGTAATGGCTCGGGCCGCGCGGCGCGCGGTGGCTGGCGGCGGCGCTGCTTGACCAGGATCAGGTCCAGCTCCTCACGCTCATAGGCGCTGTAGAGGTCGGCGCTGAGGCCGCTGGTGACGTCGAGCCGCAGATGCGGCTCCGCCAGGCTGAACTGCGCCAGCAAGCCTGCGGTCGGAACGGTGAAGTCCTCGGGCATGCCGAGCCTGAGCACGCCGTCGCGCCAGAAGCCGGTCAGCGCGTCATGGGCCTCTTCGTGCAGAGCGAGGATGCGCCTTGCATAGCTCAGCAGCCGGCTGCCCTCCTCGGTGAGCTGGACCTGATGCGGGTTGCGCTCGAACAGAGGCTTGCCCAGCATCTCCTCCAGCCGCCGGACCTGCTGGCTGACGGTCGATTGCGACAGCGAGACCCGCTCGGCGGCGCGGGTGAAGCTCATGCTCTCGCAGACCGCGACGAAGCTCTGCAGCAGCTGCGGGTTGAACATGGGATAGCGGGTCATCGTCGCGCTGCCGGGCGGTTCGAGGCGGGGCGCCCGATACTAGGCAGTGCAAGCGCCGGCAGCCAAGGCGAGGCCATCGCTCAAGCTGCTTCAGCGGCATGATGTTGGGAGATCAACGATCAGTCGTTAGGCCTGGTGGAGCTGAGGGCCACCACACTGAGCTGACAGGGGTACCAAAACATGCCTTCTGTACACAGGTTCAGTTTATGTCCTGTCACGTTCTTTCTTTGTTCTGATTCGCCGTGCCACACAATGACTGACTCCTGTTGAGGTAAAAGTTGGGCTATCCTCGCCCGATTAGCCGCACGACGATGCTACGTCGGGAATCATCGCGCACCTTTGCCGATCTAGGCTCACTCGGTGTCGTCCTGAACGGCACGAAGCCTCGCAGTGAGGCGGGCGAGCCGCTTCGTCACCTTGTCCAGCCTCATTTGGTCGAGGGGTCTTGCTGCCCTTCCGGCCCGAGTGTGAAAAGACCGTCGTCGGCCGCGGCCCGGAGTTGGCGGAAGATCTGGCGCAGGTGTGAGGCGAGGCTGAGGTCGAGGCGCTGCGGCGCCGGCTCGAAGGCGTGACCGGCGGTGAGTGGTCCGTCTCAGGGCCGGGAGCGAGGTGAAGTTGCGCGCAACCGGTTACGCGCTCCCACCCTCGGTCAGAACCTGATCTCGACCTTGCCCCTGAGCGTATGGTCGCGGGCGTTCGCGCCGTAGACGCCGCCATAGCTCACACCGAGATTGACGTTGGACAGGCCGCGCCAATCCAGTCCGGCCTCGACGATGGCGGCGTCGCGATCAGCCTGGGCGCTTGCGACGCGGAAGCTGAACGAGCCACTGCTGAAGGCGGCCAGCGCCGTGGGAGTGACCTCGCCGAAGGAATGGCGCCAGCCCAGCGAGCCACGCGCGAACAGGGGCCCGTCGCCGAGCCTGATCTCCGTCCGCAGGCCGAGCGTGGACAGACCGAACCATTGCGAGCCGGACGCCACCGCCAAGGCGGCGGAGCCGCCGGTCTCCGTCACCCTGTCACTCTGCAGATTGAGTAGCACGACCTGCGCGAAAGGCTCGAGCCCGAACCGCCCGACATCGAAGCGATAGCCGACATCCAGAAAGGCCTGGGCCAGCATGCCGCCCGGGCTGGACGTCAGGCTTTCGCCGAAGTTCCGGAATGCGACGCGGCGATCGATGTCGCCGGCGCTCCAGCTGACGGCGGCGCCGAGCGTCAGGTTGAGGCCACCGAATCTGGCTGCACCGTAAAGCGCGGCATGAACATTGTCGGAAGAGCCGGAGGTCGCGCGCGTGGCGATGTCGAAATGCGAGCGCGTATAGCCCGCCGCCGCGCCTAGACGCCAGGTCTCATCGAACGCGACCTCGCCGCCGACGAGGAAGCCGCCGCCATTGCGCCTCATCGCGCCCGCGTTAGCGGTGCCGTCTGACCGGCCCTGATAGCCGATCGCTGTTCCCCAGGCCGAGAAGCGCGGCGCCGCCAGATTGGAGCGTGTAGCATTGTCCGCCAAGACCCCGCCCGGCCCGTCGGCGCTCCAGGATGCGACGCCCGGGCCGGCAGCACCAGGGGGCAGCCGCGTATGCGACAGCAACGCGTCGCGCATCGCATTGCCGTCGGCCACCATGTTCAATGCGTTGGCCGCATGTGCCTCGCCCGCCAGCAGGCTCAGGCCGGTGCGCGCTTCCGCGACGGTCGAGCCGATCAACGCCTCGTAGACGCGATTGCCATTGCCCAGCGTCTCGGCCACGACACCGACTGCGCTCTGGTTGGCCGTCGTCGCCACCGTATATCCCGTGCCGCCGAAACGCCGGTCGTTTCGGGCCATCGTGAGGGTCACATCGGTCGCGCCGTAGCTCAGCGAGGGCGTGAGGAAGGCGAGATCGGAGGTCACAGCCGAGAACTGGCCGCTGACACCGCCCTGCGCCGTCAGGATAGTGTAGCGCGTGACCTGGTTGTAGTCGCCATTGGCGGCGACGACCTGAACCGTACCGCCAGACAGCGTTGCCATCCCGGACGCGACGATCCTGTCGCTCTGGCCCGAGGCATCGACCTCGACCCGATAGGTCGAGGCCGAGCCGAGGGAGACATTTCCGGCGACCGTCAGCGTGCCGATCGAATTGCCCGGAGCGACCGTTCCGGAAACGGCGGCAATGCCGCCGACCGTTCCGGCGCCGCCCAGCGTGCCGCCATTGACGACCACGGTCGAGCCCGCCAGCGACCCGTTGACGGACAGCGTGCCCGCTTCGACCGAGGTCTGGCCGGTGAAGCTGCTCGACCCCGTGAAGGTGACGACGCCGCTGCCGCGCTTGGTGACGGAGCCGGCGCCAGACAGGACACCGGCGTAAGTGCCCGTATTGCTCTGGTCGAACACCAGGGCTGCATCGACCTGGATCGCGCCCTGCAGGCTCGTCGTGGTCCCGGCCAGCGTGCCGCCGGAGACGGTCGTCCCCCCGGTGTAGCTGTTTGCCCCCGTCAGGGTCAGCGTCCCGCTCCCGACCTTCACGAGCGAGCCGCCTCTATAAAAACTCCCCTCACTGTCGATGATCGCACCGCTGAACGTCGTCGAAAGATTGTTGCTGCCGACAGTCAGCTGCTTGGAGCCGAGCTCGACCGTGCCGGCCCCCTCGATCGAGCCTGCAGTCATGCCTGCCGTCGTTAAACTGAGTATGACGAGCTCGCCGGACACGACGAACCGGGCATTGCCTCCCGTGCTGTATTCCGAAAAGGATACGGCAGTGCTGAAGCCAACGATGATCGTTGCATCGCCGGCCGTCGAACGTCCCTCGAATATGCCTAACGCATAAGGTCGGACGGTTGCGTTGCCTGCCGTGCTGTCATCCTGAAATCTGAAATACCGCGAGGTGATGTTCGAATCGGCGGCGGTGCTGGTGCCGGAAAATATAATACTCCCATCGCTCACGATGGAGGCGTTTCCGGCGCTCGCGGAATTGAGGAACTGCATCGCATTGAATCTGAAAACTTCAAATGTCTGCGTATTGCTGGAATTGTTGACGATCCCAGCTCCGTCGAAGGTAATGCTTCCGCTGAAACGATAGGCTGGCGCATCCGCGTTGAAGGTGAAGCCGCCATGGGTCGAGGACATATAGTATTCGGTGCGAGCGCTCGTACCGAAATAGCCCGTTCCGGTCGGGACGGTTCCAGTGGACCAGTTCTGACCTTCGTTGGTATTGGCGCCCGGAGGGTTATAAAGCCAGGTCGCATCGGTGCCCGCGGCCTGCGCCGATCCGGACACTGACAGGCAGGCCATGAGACCCGCATCGAGAGCGAAAGCGATGCACGCAATCCGCCGCCCCAGCTTGCCCATCCTCCCCCCATCGCCGCGAAGCCGTTCCGCATCGCACGCTGCCGTACAACCTGAGCGAGGTAGCCTCATGGACCGGACAAGCGCAACAATTTCCTCGACGGCGTGCCCGGCAGGACGGGCGATGTGCGCGGGATTAAGGGCGTGCGGGGAGAGGCCGCCGTTGCCGCGCTGCGGGCGTCGATCGAGCGCTATGAGGAGATCAGGCTGTGTCGGGGGCAGCGCATGAGCCCGATCCGCATCAACCGCAGCCGCGGCCGGGGCAAGCCGTCGCGCTCCTTCGCCGTGAAGCCCGTCACTCTCCCGACGTTCTCGTTCTACGGCCATCTGCCCGTCGTCTTCGCTGACGGGGAACTGGTCATCGGCAGGCGCGTCATACCGATGGGGCGCCGTGCATGAGCAGTCAGCAGCAGTCAGCAGATTGTACATAAGGCCGGCCTGACAGGTGCGGCCATCGCCTCCAGCGAAGAGCAGGTGGAAGCCGACGCTGCGGCGAGCATTCCGCTCGCTCGTCAACTTGCCGCGCGAGGAAGAAGCGAGGGTGCATTACGAGCGCTTCAGCAAAGGTCTTCTGCGAAGCCTGTGGGATCGCATTACGGGTAAGCATGCGGCGATCCGCCGGCAGAACGAGGAAGAGTTAGCGGCTTCGCTGGTCAGAGATGCCGCCGAGCGCCAGGCTCTTGTCGAAAGGCAGCTAGCCGAGCGCCGTGCCTTGCACCGGCAGATAAAGGAGCATGAGCGGCGGCTGGAAACCGAGCTGATCTCTCTACAGGAGCAGCCCCACCACCGCGCTGAACATTTATTGTCACCCGAGCACGATTTGTATGCGCGGCGTCCGCGGCGCTCGCGCAAATTCTCCTTAGAGACCTAACTCACCGTGCCGACGACCCGCTTCCTCAATCTTCCGGCGGAAACAGCCCCGGCATCCAGCGATCAGCGTATTTGGCAGGGAATGCCAGAAACAACGGGCTACGTGTCGTCTCCGAACTGATCACGCCGGCATCGAGCAGGGCAGAGGTAACGCGCCGTGCCGTGCGATCGCTCGCTCCCAGCATCGCAGCGACTTCCCCGCGCTCAAGGGAGCCCTGATAAAGCAGCGCCTTCAGCACGGTGTCCGATTTTGGGGGAAGGAGGTCGGCGCGCATCTGCTCTTCCGTCCAGATCATGATCCGGTCGCGCAGTCGGTCGGGCTTCATCAGCCCTTCCATGAAGTCGACCTGGTCGATGCAGCATTCGAGGAAGAAGCGCGTAAATTTGGCGAGCTCTTCCTCGCTGAGATTGCCGCGGCCATCGAGGTCGTTGCGGCGCGTCAGGTCGCATGCGGCAAGATGGGCCTTGTAGGCATTTTCCTTCCTCGCCAGTCCGCGCGCGATCGACCACAGGCCACGCGTATCGAGCGCCTTTAAAAGCATGGCATAAGACATCAATCGCGCGACGCGGCCGTTGCCGTCGATGAAGGGGTGCACCCAGAGCAACCGATGGTGCGCGCAGGCGGCTGCGAGAATGCTCTCGGTCTTTCCGAGCCGCCCGTAGGCCTCGTGCATGCGTTCGAGAAAGCGCGGAACGGCGCCCGGGCTTATCGCGAGATGGCTGCCGACCTGAACGTCCCGCTTGCGCAGCTCGCCCGGAATTACCGGCACCATCTCGTGCGTAGCAGGCTCCTCGACCTGAAGAAGCTCTTTTGGCAGCAGTTCGCAAAAGCGCCGGTGGATCTCGCGGATAATGGCCGGTTCGGTCGGACTGCCCGCGATACCGCCCTTGTCGATCCACTGCTGGACGGTGATGTGGGCTTTGGCTTCAAGCTGGAGATCGCGCTTGTTGGGATTGTCGCTGTAGTCGCCCGCAAGCGCGCGCTCGATATCGACGGGATGGGTGTTATGACCCTCGATCAGGTTGCTGTAGTAGCAATTCATCGAGCGCACGAGATCGGACAATGCGCTCGCGATGGAGGCCGGCAAGCTGCTGCGAAAACCGGCCGAACGCTCCGCAAGCGTGAGCGCAAGATCGTTCAGCTCGCGCCGGATCGGGCTTCCATCACCAATCATCAAGGGCTCAAAGAGCCCAATCCGTTCTTCACCATCTCTAATTGCCATGCTACCGCTTCTTTGGCCGCTTTGGCGGCCGGTTTCCTATATGAAAGAACCCTATAATATCATATTGATAGAAACATTTCCATGAGAATAAGAGGCTTAGTTTGGCCGCTTTAATGTCCGTACAAGTGACCGGGCATTGGCGCGACCGCAGGGATCTCCGCGCAGCAGTCGATGCTGTTTTGAGAGCGCAGCATCGAGGATGAACATGGCCGTCGAACCGGACAGCGCGGGTGTGCGCTTCCCACCGCCCTTGATCTATCTGGGAGCGCTGCTGTTGGGGCTGGCGGCTGAGCGGTTCGTCACCCTGCGCTCTTTCGGCATCGACTGGCGGTTGCTGGCCGCAGCAGGCGCGCTGCTGTTCATTGCCGGCGCGGGGGTGATGCTTGCGGCGGCGGGGCTGTTCCGGCGGCTGGGCACCAACGTTCGGCCGTCGCAGCCAACGACCCTCATCGCAACGACCGGTCCTTATCGGTGGACCCGCAATCCCATGTATCTCGGCATGGCGCTCATCTATGCGGGCCTCGCGATCGGCTTCGACGGGCCGATCGCCTTCGCTTTGCTCCCGTTGGTGCTGATCGCGATCCGGACGCAGGTGATTGCCCGCGAGGAGCGCTATCTCGAAGCGAAGTTCGGCGACGACTACCGCCGCTACAAGGCCGAGGTTCGCCGCTGGCTCTGACTATTTCGGGCTGCGCGCTTCGGCTGACGACAACGTCATTGGCGCCGTCCAGGCTGCTGCACAGGTTCGGTTGAGTAGCGCACGGCTCTCGGCGGCCGCCTCCAGGAACCGTCGCGACATCTGCTCGTCATTGACGGCGCGCGAAAGGACCATCGCGCCGATCATCGTCGAGAGGATGGCCATGGCCTTGCCGCTGGACTGCGCATTGCCGGCGTCGTCAATCCAGCCGCCAAGCAACTCGAGGTATTTCTCGATTCCAGCTTGGAACGCCGCCTTCACGTCGCCGTTCTGGCGTGCCGCATCAGAGCCAAGCGCCACGATTGGACAGCCGTCACCCCGCAAGGCGCGATGACCCATGCTGAGATAATAGGCGACCAGGCTATTCGATGTTTCTGCGTCGGCCAGCGAGGTGCGACCTTGAAGCTCTTCATAAAGCAGCAGACGTTTTTCAGCCCGAGGATAGTCCGGTTGACTCCGTGGCTCACGTCCGCTTTCCGGCAAGGCGCCAATGTCTGGTTGTGGCGTAGTCGAGAATTATGTCGTTGCGACCCGGATCTTCATCATGCGGAAGCTGACGGGCCGGGAGGCGTGCGCTATTTCCAGCGCCGATGATGCCGATTTTCATGAAATGTCCTGTCAGGCCGGCAATCCGTTCTGCTTTCGCAGGCTCTTGTCGAATGCGGATGCCGGAACGAAACGGCGCAGCAAGCTGATCTGGCGCGCCATTTTCCCCGCTGCATAGCGCCGCTTCGGAGCAGAACTGGTCGCGGCTTCAAGGATCGTCCTGGCCACGACTTCAGGCGCATCGCCGGTTTCGATCGCTTTGCGCAGGACGCCGTTCATGCCGGCGCGCGCGGTGTCATAGATGTCGAGCTCCCGGTCGGGCCTTACGAGATTCTCTTCG
This sequence comes from Allobosea sp. P4_H5, assembly GCF_056400825.1. Lineage (NCBI taxonomy): Bacteria > Pseudomonadati > Pseudomonadota > Alphaproteobacteria > Hyphomicrobiales > Alloboseaceae > Allobosea > Allobosea sp. P4_H5. The sequence goes on from NZ_JBFUKM010000010.1 coordinate 114,228, forward strand.
AATGAGGTGCGGGTATAGGCCGGCTCGACCAGCACAACCCGAATTCCAAATGCGCGCAGTTCGTGGTCGAGCGATTCAGAATAGCCTTCGATGGCATGCTTGGTAGCCGCATAGAGCGCGGAATAGGGAGCCGGAATCAGGCCGAGCAGCGAGCTCAGATTGATGACCCTGCCCTGCCTCTGGCGATGCATGACCGGCAGAACCGCGTTGGTCACGCGCAGAACGCCGAAGACGTTCACGTCGAACAGCGCCTGCGCCTGTTCGATCGAGGATTCCTCCGCGCCACCGAGTAGCCCGATGCCGGCATTGTTGACGAGCAGGTCGATGCGTCCGGCCCTAGCCACCACCTCATTGACCAGCTTCGCCACGGACTCATCATCGGTCACGTCGCAGGCCAGCATGGTGACGCCCTCGACGCTCTCGGCAGCTGCCCTGCGGCTCGTTCCGAACACGCGATACCCCGCGCCCTGTAACGCTTTGGCCGTGACGCGGCCGATGCCGGAGGATGCTCCTGTCACCAGGGCCACGGGGGGATTGTTCTTGTTCATGAAAACCGTCTCTTTCTTTTTGTTAGACTGGCGACGTCGAAGCGCTACGAGCCCTCGCGGCCTGCGTGCGTCATGAGCTCCCTCCGCCGCTCCCGGCAGTCAGCTCGTCCTGTCGATTCCTGCATGCCGCCTAAACCGCCGGGCTCGGTCTGCCGCTGACGCAGCGCGACTGGAAGGAAGACCAGAAGGGCAAGCACCGAACCCGCGGTCAGGACGACGGCCAGGGAAACGGACGGCGGAAATGGCAGCGTACTGGCGAACGACGCGCCAATGGCGGCGCAGCCCATCTGCAAGAAGCCGAGCAGCGCCGATGCCAATCCGGCCTGCCGCCCGAAGGGAGTGAGCGCAATCGCAGTGCCGAGCGGATTGATCAAACCCATCCCGAACAGATAAAGCACGATGGCGATGGTGAAGGTCGCGAAGGTCGGCGCGGCCGCGAATGCGAACATTGCGACGCTGCCCGCGAGCGCGATGAAGAGGCCGATCAAGCCGATGGCACGCTGGCCCCGGCGATGCGCCAGCCGCGGCGCGAGAAAGCCTGCCAGGAAGACGACCAGAACGGTCGCCGCGAACGACAAACCGAGCTGAACCGCGCTCAACCCCAGCTCATTCATCAGGACGCCGGGAGCGGCCGCAAAGAAACTGTAGAGCCCGCCGATGACGAGGCTCACCGCAAGCGCGGGCAGCAAAAAGCGGGTATCGGAGGCGAGGCGGCCATAGGCGGATGCCACGGCCGCAAGCCTCAGCGGCGTTCTGCGATCGAGAGGATGGGATTCCCCGATGCGAGCGACATAGTGCAACGCGAGCGCTACGCCGAAGACTGCAACGACGAGAAAGGTGATCCGCCAACCGAACAGGCCGGACAGGATACTGCCGAGCAGCGGCGAAAAGCCCGGCGCCACCGCCCCGGCGATCATGGTCAGCGCCAGAGCCCGGCCGAGCGCCTCGCCGTCAAACAGATCGCGTGCAATGGCGCGCGAGAGAACGGAGGCCGCGCAAGCCCCCAGCGCCTGAATGACCCGACCTAAAACCAGCAGGGGCAAAGTACCGGCCAGTGCGCAAACGACGCTGCCCGCGGCGAAGACCGCAAGGCCTCCCAGCACCAGCCATTTGCGGCCGAAGCGGTCGGAGAGAGGCCCGACCACAAGCTGCCCGAGGGCGAATGCAACGAAAAAGCTGCTGAGCAGGAAACCGAGTTCCGCTGAGGAAACCGCAAGCTCGGCGCCCATTCCCGGAAAGGCCGGAAGGATGATGTTGGTGGCGAGCGCCCCGAGCGCGGCCAGACCCGCGAGCAGGAACAGGGTTCCGCCGGTCAGGTGGCGCTCGGAAGGGGCCGGGGTTGCGATCGAACGCGCGGACATCATGGCTTCCTGCCCACGACCAGGCAGGTCGACGTGCCATGCGCGCAGAGCCGCCCATGCACGTCCTCGATCCTGCCCTCCAGCGTGATGACGCTCCGGCCGCGCGAGACCACATGACCGCTCACACGCACTTCGCCGGAATCGGCAAAGAGCGGGCGGACGAACTTGGCGGTAGTTTCATGCGACGGGCAGGTTTCGCCGGGCGCAAGCGTCGTCTGGGCGGCAAGCGCCATGACGGTGTCGAGCATCGTCATGATCCAGCCGCCATGGACCGTATTGGTCAGGTTGCAAAAGCGCGGCTCGGGCGTGGCCAGGAGTGCGACCTTGCCTTCCTCCGGAGGAAGCAAGGTGAAAGGCAGCGTTTCCGCCATCGGCGGGCGGCGGATGCTGCCGTCCGCCAGCCGCGCAACGAGCTCGAGCCCGGACCAGCCCGCCAGCTCGGCGATTGAAACAGTGGCGCTGCGCGCTTCGGCCGGAGACGTCGTCATTGGCGCGCTCCTTGCCCGGCATCATTCGCAGACGATCCCGGCAGCACGCTCTCGGCGGCCGCTTGCAGGAACCGCTTCGACATCTGCTCGTCATTGACGGCGCGCGCGAGAACCACCGCACCGACCATCGTCGACAGAATGGCCATGGCCTTGCTGCCGGGCTCCTCGCCTTCCTCCTCGCCGACCCAGCTGCCCATCATTTCAAGATAATGTTTGATCCCGCCTTCGAACGCCGCCTTCACGTCCGGGCCTTGCCTGGCCGCATCCGAACCGAGCGCGACGACCGGACAGCCATCCGCTTTCTCGGCGCGGTGACCCATGCTGAGATAGAACTCGATCACGGCCGATAGCGGGTCTTGAGGGTTGGACCCGGCAGCGGCTGACCACCTGCCCGAGGCGCTCTCCAAGGCGCGCTTAGAGGCCTGCGCCGCCAGATCGTCCTTGGATTCAAACTGCTTGTAGAAGGCGCCCTGCGTCAGCCCGGCGCCCGCCATCAGATCCTTGAGCCCAATGCCGTCGAAGCCATGCTCGCGGAAAAGGCGGCTTGCCACATCGATAACCGTTTGCCGGTTTTCCTCTGCCTGTTGCCGACTGACGCGCATCTGGGATCTCTCAAATTAGATTGCATTCATAATCTATAACAGGTATAGTGGTCGAATGCAATCTAATTGGTACGGGGCGATGGGAAAGAAAAAGAGATCGGTTATGGCCGCGGCGGGCGTTGTGCTCGCAGCCTCAGCAGTGGCGGCATTCGTCACGCTCTCGGCGCGGCCGCAGAACGCCTCTGCCGTGAACGACCCGCGACAGAATGCGCCGATCGTCAGGCTCGCGACGGCAACACCGGTTGCCGAATCCGAGCGCCGCTTCACAGGCGTCATCGCCGCCAGGGTGCAGAGCAATCTCGGCTTTCGCGTTGCCGGGAAGATCGTCGAACGGCTTGTGAATGTCGGACAAGCCGTGACAGCCGGTCAGCCGCTGATGCGGATCGACGAGACGGACCTTCGGCTCGCGCTCACTGCAAAGCGCAACGCCACTGCTGCGGCGCGCGCCGTCCTGATTCAGGCGAAAGCCGACGAGAAGCGCTACGCCGTTCTGGTCAAGGACGGCTTCGCTGCGAGCCCGCAGCGCTACGAGCAGGCAAAAGCGGCGCTGGACACAGCCGCGGCCCAGCTCGCCGCCGCCGAAGCGGACGAGAAGGTTGCGGAAAACAGCTCCAGCTATTCCGTGCTGGTTGCCGACGCCGATGGAATCGTCGTCGAAACGCTGGGCGAGCCGGGACAGGTCGTCACCGCCGGTCAGACCGTCATCCGGCTTGCCCAGGCCGGTCCCCGTGAAGCGGTTGTCGCACTTCCCGAGACGATCCGGCCGGTCATCGGCTCTGCTGCCGAGGCGAACCTCTTCGGGGCCGACGCCCGGCGCTACGCCGCCACACTGCGGCAGCTCTCGGATTCGGCCGACCTTCAGACACGCACCTACGAAGCGCGCTATGTGCTTGCAGGCGAAGCCGCGGCGGCGCCGCTCGGGGCAACCGTCACCATCCGGCTGTCAAATCAGGCGAGCCAGCCGGAGACGGAAGTGCCGCTCGGCGCCGTTTTGGACGATGGCCAGAAGACAGGCGTCTGGCTGCTGGATGAGACGACCTCGACGGTGAAGTTCCGCGCCGTCAAGCTTGTGCGGGTGACGAACGAGACGGCTGTGATTTCCGGCCTTAACGCCGGCCAGCCGGTTGTCTCCCTTGGCGCCCACCTTCTGCAGGACGGCGTCCGTGTCAGGACTGCCTCCCAGAACGGGAGCAGCCGATGAGCTTCAATCTTTCCGCGATCGCCGTTCGCGAACGGGCGGTCACGTTGTTCTCCATCATCCTGCTCGTCGCTGCCGGCGCCTATGCGTTCGTCAAGCTCGGACGGGCGGAAGACCCGAACTTCACCATCAAGACGCTGACCGTCACATCCGTCTGGCCGGGTGCGACGGCGCGCGAGATGCAGGACCTCGTCGCCGAGCCGCTGGAGAAGCGGATCCAGGAGCTGACCTGGTATGACCGCGTCGAGACGACGACGCGCCCCGGCTACGCCTATATGACGGTCAACCTGAAAGACAGCACGCCGCCATCCGCCGTGCAGGAGGAGTTTTATCAGGCTCGTAAAAAGCTGGCAGACGAGGCGCGCAACCTGCCGCCCGGCGTGCTCGGCCCCTTCGTCAACGACGAATACTCAGATGTCAGCTTCGCCCTGTACGCGCTGAAGGCCAAGGGCATGCCGATGCGGGAGCTGGCCCGGCAGGCCGAGACCATCCGCCAGGATCTTCTGCATGTGCCCGGCGTCAAGAAGGTCAACATCCTGGGCGAGCGCCCCGAACAGATCTTTGTCGAATTTTCCTACACCAAGCTCGCGACTCTCGGCGTTTCGGCGCAGGACATCGTCGCCGCCTTGCAGCGGCAAAATGCTGTTACGCCGGCCGGCTCGATCGATACGAAAGGGCCGCGTGTCTTCATCCGGATCGACGGTGCGTATGACAGTGTCCAGGCGATCGCCGACACGCCGATCGTCGCGGGTGGACGCACGCTGAAACTTTCCGACACCGCAGAGGTTCGCCGCGGCTACGAAGACCCGCCGACCTTTATCATCCGGCATCAGGGCGAGCCCACAATCATGCTCGCTGCCGTCATGCAGGAGGGCTGGGACGGTCTCGCGCTCGGAAAGGCGCTGGAGAACAAGACGGCCGCGATCGCCCAGACGCTGCCGCTCGGGATGACGCTCGACAAGGTGACGGACCAGGCGGTCAACATCTCCTCGGCCGTCGATGAATTCATGATGAAGTTCGCGATGGCACTCGGCGTCGTCCTGCTGGTGAGCCTGCTCAGCCTTGGCTGGCGTGTCGGCATCGTCGTGGCGGCCGCTATTCCGATCACATTGGCCGTCGTGTTCTTCATCATGCTGGAGACCGGCCGCTTCTTCGACCGCATCACGCTCGGCGCGCTCATCCTGGCGCTCGGGCTTCTCGTCGACGACGCCATCATCGCCATCGAGGTGATGGTCGTTAAGATGGAAGAGGGCATGGACCGCATCAAGGCGGCTGCCTATGCGTGGAGCCACACGGCCGCGCCGATGCTGTCGGGCACGCTGGTCACGATTGCCGGCTTCCTGCCGGTCGGCTTCGCGCGCTCGACTGCCGGCGAATATGCCGGCAACATCTTCTGGGTCGTCGGCTTCGCGCTGATCGTGTCCTGGATCGTAGCGGTCGTGTTCACGCCCTATCTCGGCGTCAAGATGCTGCCGGAGATCAAGCCGGTCGAAGGCGGTCATCACGCCATCTACAACACTCCGAACTATCGGCGTCTGCGGCGGCTCATCACCTTCGCGGTCAATCACAAGTTCCTGACCTGCGCGATCGTCGGCGTCGCCTTTGCGCTCTCCGGCATCGGTATGGGCGGCCTCAAGCAGCAATTCTTCCCCACCTCCGACCGCCCCGAGGTACTCGTCGAAATCCGTCTGCCGGAAGGCAGCAGCATCGAGACGACGACCGCTGCAGTCGAAAAGGTCGAGCACTGGCTCGAAAAGCAGCCTGAGGCCAAGATTGTCACCAGTTATGTCGGCCAGGGCGCCCCGCGGTTCTTCCTGGCGCTGTCGCCGGAGCTGCCCGATCCGGCCTTCGCCAAGATCGTCGTGCTGACACCGGATGCGCAAACGCGCGAGGCCCTGAAGCATCGGCTGCGCGACGCCGTATCGAACGGGCTTGCGCCCGAAGCCTATGTCCGCGCCACGCAGTTCGTCTTCGGGCCGCCTTCGGTGTTCCCGGTCGAATTCCGCGTGACGGGCCCCGATCCTTCCGAGCTCTACAGGATTTCCGAAAAGGCTCTGGAGATCATGCGCGGTGTTCCCGACGTCAGGGAGGCGAACCGCGACTGGGGCAATCGCACGCCTGTGCTTCGCTTTGTCCCGGACCAGGACCGCCTCAACCTCATCGGCCTCTCGCCGGCACAGGTCGGCCAGCAGCTCCAGTTCCTGCTGACCGGCATCGCGGTCACGCAGGTCCGCGAGGATATCCGCAACGTACCCGTCGTCGCGCGTAGCGCCGGCGGCGAGCGGCTGGACCCGACCCGTCTCGCCGACTTCTCGCTGATGAGCCGGGACGGCCGACAGGTCCCGCTCGACCAGATCGGACATTCAGAGATTCGCCTGGAGGAGCCAATCCTGAAGCGCCGCGACCGTGTGCCCACGATCACGGTCCGCTCGGAGATCAACGAGGCGACTCAGCCGCCAGAAGTCTCCAAGCAGGTCCTGACGGCGCTTCAGCCGTTGATCGCATCGCTCCCCGCCGGCTACCGCATCGATATGGGCGGCTCGATCGAGGAAGCGACCAAGGCGAACGATGCGCTCGGGAAGATCTTTCCCATGATGATCGCCGCCACGTTGATCGTAGTCATGCTCCAGGTGCGATCTTTCTCGATGATGACGATGGTGCTGTTCACCGCCCCGCTGGGCGTGATCGGCGTGGTCCCGACATTGCTTGTCTTCAACCAGCCCTTCGGCTTCAACGCGATCCTGGGCCTGATCGGACTCGCCGGCATCCTGATGCGCAACACGCTCATCCTGACGGACCAGATCAAGGAGAACCAGGCTGCCGGCCTCGACGACTATCACGCAGTCATCGAAGCGACGGTGCAGCGCACGCGGCCCGTAATCCTGACCGCACTCGCCGCGGTGCTCGCGTTCATCCCGCTGACGCATTCCGTCTTCTGGGGCTCGATGGCCTATACGCTCATCGGCGGGACTGCTGTCGGCACCGTGCTGATCCTGCTGTTCCTGCCTGCGCTCTATGCCGCGTGGTTCAGGGTCAAACCGACCACGACCGGGAACCGCGAGGCTTTGCCGGACGAACCGAAACCGCGTGTGGCCATGGCCGCAGAATAGGGCTGCGTTCCAATCAGGCAGCGCAAGGTCTGGCCCGCTGCTTGACATGTGATGCACCGGCGGAACGGTGCACTGGCCCGGTGCAGGCTCAATGCCGAAATCCGGGCCAATGGCCGGGGGGATGGAACGGGGGCGGTTCTCGGTGTCTTGAAGGTTCTCCAGGAAAGCCTGATGGACCCCGGCCTCGTTGAGAAATTCTGCGAGGAGTACACGGCGCACATCAACAAGCTCCGCATGGAGCAGAACGCTTCGATCCACGCTTACCACGCCGAGCTGGCAAAGCTGCGCAGGCGCGACAAGCAGATGGTCCGCGCGATCATGGACGGCTTCGCTTCTCCGCAGCTGAAGGAGGAAATGGAAAGACTGGTCGCACACCAGAACGAGCTCGTTAGATTGATCTCCGAGACGGACGAGGCGCCGGGACTTTTCCACCCGAATATGGCGCAGCGCTATCGGGAGGAAGTCGTCGCGCTGGTGCGGGCACTCAACGAATACGATCACCGCAGCGAGGCGGCGGACCTGATCCGTTCGTTGATCGACCGGATCGAGCTGACGCCTGATTCTCAGTCGGATGGGTTGCTGATCGATGTGTACGGCGATCTCGCCGGGATTCTGAATGTCTCGGTCGACCGCAAAAAGGATCAGGAGCTCGATCTGAAACAGATTCGGCCTGTCGCCGGATTGCCGGACGCCGCGAAACCGGAAAGTTCGGGAAGAAAGGCCGCCTCAGCGCGTCACAGCGCTTTGCGGGCCTCAAATGGTGCGATTGGTAAGGTGGTGGCGGTTGCGAACCACCACCTTGCGTCGCGTAATTTCAACGCGCATGGCAAGGTGGTGGAGCTGAGGGGACGAGAACCGAGAAATATTAAATACTTATTTTTCAATGACTTATGAGCAAAAAATAGATAGTATGCCGCACGGATGTGTACCAATGATGGATCGGCTTCGAATAAGTCGGCATGCAACTATCGAGTAGTGCAACCAAAGGTCGAAATCCATTGTTAGCTGCCTCGTGGCATCGTACCGTTTCGAACGAGCGTACAAGCGCTCGGTGGGGGGCGAAGTATGACGGTCGACGGCAAAACGAGGGCGCTTGCCTATCCCACTAAGGCCTTCTTCGTCCGAATGATCACCCGGGATATTAGCTTAGACGATTGCATCCTCGACCTGATCGACAACAGCGTTGACGGCGCGTGGCGGCAGGAGGGCAGCCGGCCAATGGGGCTGGCGGACGGCGCAGACCTGTCCGCTTACCGCATTGACATCGAGGCAAGCCCCGAACGCTTCATGATCCGCGATAACTGCGGCGGCATGTCCCTAAATAATGCTGCTGATCACGCCTTTAGCTTCGGCAGAAGCTCGATGGCCGAACACGACGACTTTAGTATTGGTGTCTACGGCATCGGCATGAAGCGCGCGATGTTCAAGCTTGGCACAGACGTTCGCATTCGCAGCACTTTCCGCCAAGAAAATGGCGAGCGGCTTGCTTTCGCAGTGCCCATTAAAGTTGACGAATGGATGCAAAATGATGCACCGCCATGGGATTTTGACATCGTTGACGATGAAGAACTCGTAGAGGACGGTGTCGAGATCGTCGTAACTGGACTGACAGCCGGGTCGGAGAACTCCTTCGGCAGCCCTGTGTTCCTACAGAACCTTAGAAGAACTATTGGTCGTGATTATTCTCTCCATTTACAGCGCGGCCTTCAAATCTCGCTAAATGGCGACGCAATTCCCGGCTGGGCGATTGAATTGCGGCAGAGCGCCGACTTCGTTCCAATGCGCATTGACTATCCGGACGAGGTCGAGGGAGACCCCGTCTCGATTGAGATATTCGGAGGTATGGCAGCCGCCCCGCCCGAGAGTAATGAACCCGATGAAAGCCAGGAAGGTGATCGGCGGTTCGGTTGGTATGTAATCTGTAACGGCCGCATTGTTCTCGCGGCTGATAAATCTGCAATAACTGGTTGGGGTACAGATGGCTGGCCGCAGTGGCACTATCAGTACGCCGGCTTCATTGGGATAATTTTGTTTACAGCCGCTAAGGCATCGGCGCTGCCGTTAACGACGACTAAACGCAGCGTCGACACGTCATCAGAAGTATTTCGTCGCGCCCGCCCCCACATGCGCGAAGTCTCAAAGCAATGGATCGCTTACACAAATCAGCGCAAGCAAGCCCTCGAAGAAGCGCGGCAAAAAGAAAGCGTCGCCGTCGCAATCCCCCTTTACTCTGTAGCGAAACAGTCCGCCGTCAGACTTCCTACGCTCGTAGCTAAGCCGACAGAGAAGGTCGCAAACATCAGCTATTCGGTTCCCATCGCGCGCCTCAAGAAATTAGCGAAGGAACTAGGCAACATAAACATGCCGTATCGAGAAGTCGGCATAAAGACGTTTGACTATACCCACTCCGACTTGATCGGAGAAGACTGATGGCGTCGTTCGACGTTGTAAATTATAGCCTTAGGCCGAGCAAAAGCATTCAACGTCAGCTTGTATTTGAGGGTATAGCTCGCCTCAAGCTCGATCTTGATCTCGACCGGATGGTCTATATCGGCTTCGGCTCTATTTGGTTTACCGATTTCGTTCTTGCGCACAAGTTACTTGGCGTAGACGACATGGTTTCGATCGAGAGTAATGAAGTTGGATACAGGCGAGCTGTTTTTAATTCCCCGTACGCCACCGTAAGGGTAATTCACGGAAGGTCGTCTGATGTATTACCCACCCTTTATGACGATGACGTAATTCGTGGCAGACCTTGGCTTGTTTGGCTCGATTACGACTACCAGTTCGACGAGGGGATGCGTGACGACGTTACGGCCATCATCGAGAACGCACCGATGAATAGCATCCTCCTTGTGACCTTCAACGGTCAGGAGATGAAATACGGAGCAGGCCCCGACCGACCCCAACGCTTGCGTGAGCTGTTTGGCGCCGTTGTTCCGGATGACTTGTCGAAGCGGTCATGCCGTGACGAAAAAATGCAAGAAACGCTTGCCGACCTAGCCCGAGATTTCATGCAATCCACGGCCAACGAACTCGCGCGGCCCGGTGGGTTCATCCCTGCCTTTCGCTTAATTTATCGCGACGGTTCGCCCATGGTCACTGTCGGCGGCATCTTACCAGCTAGGGGAGCGGCAAAGGCCGCAGGAGAAGTGGTGGCAGAGCCTACATGGAATTGTAGGCCAACAATGCCCATCGTGGCACCTCACCTTACAATTCGCGAGGCCGTGGTGCTGCAAAGCCAACTTCCTCGGGGGACAAGATTGGATCGCGATCTGGTTCGATCACTGGGCTTCGATCTCGACGATGGGCAGCTTGAGGCATTCGAGACCTACTACCGCCATTATCCTGCTTTCGCGCAGATCGTTGGATAGGTTCAGATCGGCGATCGCCAGGGCGCTGGAAATGTGCGATAGGGCAGAAAAGCACACTCTAAATCGGTACTCAGCCTCGTGAAGCTTATCGATCTATTTTGCGGGTGCGGCGGGTTCTCGCTGGGTGCCCATCAAGCTGGCTTCCACGTGGCCGCCGCATACGACATCGATCCCAACCTCACTTTCTCTTTTGTTAGGAATTTCCCAGCCACAGCTGTCCATCTAGAGAACATCGCATTGCTCAAAGGTTCCGCGCTTATCGAGGCTGCGTCCGGAGCAGTCGACGGCATATTCGGCGGGCCGCCCTGCCAGGGTTTCAGCGATATTGGCCGCCGCGATGTAGATGATCCCCGACGTCAGCTTCTTAGCCATTTTTTCCGTCTCGTCGCGGAAGTCGAACCAACTTTCTTCGTGATGGAGAACGTAAGAGGCCTTGCGTACTCTGACGCTCGTCATGTGCTCGACGAGGCTTTGAAACTCGTCACGGATCGTTATGCGCTGCTGGGGCCATCCATCTGGGACGCATCCCAGTTCGGCGCTGCTACGCGTCGTCAACGCCTTTTCGTTATTGGAATCCATAAGGATCGCGGCGACGCGCTCACCGATACCGATATGGAGCGAAGGAAGGCGTCGCCGACTACCATCAAGGCCGCTATTTCTGATCTCGCGGAAGCTGTGCGCCTCGAGGACGATGATGGCTACGACGTCTGGCGGACAGGTCGAGCTGGCCGACCGTCAAAGTACGCGGCCGCTATGCGCGACGTCCATGGGCATTTCACCGGTCATTTGCAGACGGTGCACCGTCCGGAGATAGCTGCAAGGTTCGCGGCCCTGACGCCGGGCACAACCGATCCTATCGGCCGACACCCTAAGCTGTCGTGGGCTGGGCTGTGTCCCACTTTGCGTGCTGGCACAGGCTCGGATCGCGGGTCATACCAAGCGGTCCGCCCAATTCATCCCGATGAGCCACGGGTCATCACGGTCCGAGAGGCCGCTAGGCTTCAAGGCTTTCCCGATGCCCACCGATTTCATCCTACGGTTTGGCACAGCTTTAGGATGATCGGAAACAGCGTCTCACCCATTATGGCTCACGCCATATTTTCTGCGATTTCAGCGAGGCTCGGTGCAACTTCGATGCTATCCGTGGCAGCTGAGTGAGCCATGGTGGACAGACTGACGCCCGAGCGACGCTCGTGGCTCATGTCGCGAGTTGGCCAGAAGGGCACCTCTCCTGAAATGCGCGTTCGACGCGCAGCACACGCACTCGGTCTACGATTTCGTATTCATCGCGCCGATCTGCCCGGGACACCAGACCTAGTGTTCCCAAAGTATCGTCTTGCACTGTTCGTCCATGGATGTTTTTGGCATCGACATCCCGGTTGTCGAAAGGCATCAATCCCCAAGTCACGTGAGGAGTTTTGGCTCGCCAAATTCGACCGCAACGTCGAGCGGGACCGCGAGGTAGCTAATGAGCTTTCGGTTCTCGGTTGGAGAGTGGAGATACTTTGGGAATGCCAGATCAAGACGCAGGAGATGGCCACTCAACGTCTGATAGAGATATTCGCTTTGTCTCCCAAGGACCTTGCTGACGGATAGGATCGATGAAGGCCGTTTTCGATACGAAGCCCGGCTCTGGCTACGATGATGAGGTATCACAGCGATATCATTTCCCACGCCGATATGCCGGAACCGTCTTGGCGGCGACGAACGACTGGGTTGTACTTAGACGTCCGCGCGCCAACGGCGGCAATCTCGCCTATTTCGCAACCGCCAGAGTAGCGCGGGTCGATCCTGATCCCAACGCAACAAATTTGGCCTACGCACGCCTCGAAGACTTTCTCCCTTTTGATATACCCGTGCCGTGGATGGTGGGTGACAATTATGCTGAGAATGCCCTTCGGAACCTGCCGCGTCCGCAAGTCGGAGTTTATCTGCGCGGTCGCTCGGTTCGACCCATCAGTGACGATGACTTTGCTAATATCGTAACTGCCGGTCTGACAGACACCGTCAACCCCGCGAACGCGGATCGTTATGAATTGCCCGCCGATGCTGCCGATCTGGGCGGTTTTGACCCCGGCGTGCCCGCAGGTGAGCGCGCCTGGCGAATATGCGTAGCACTACAAAACCGAGTTGTACGGGACGCCAGTTTCCGCCGATCCGTGTGCCGCGCCTATGATGACCGGTGCTCTATAACAGGCCTTCGTATGATCAACATGCAAGGGCGCTCAGAAGTTCACGCTGCGCACATTTGGCCAGTTGCAGAGGGCGGTCCCGACGTCGTTCAGAATGGTATAGCACTTTGTGCGACTGCGCACTGGCTATTAGACCACCACCTCATAACGTTTTCCGACGATTACCGTTTGATACTCGCAGAAAATCGAGTGCCCAGCGAACTTCGGGCACTCTTCCAGTGCTTTCCAGATCATCCTGTACACCTTCCGAAAAGCCGGAGTGACTGGCCACACCCGTCATATCTTGCTCGCCATCGGCAGGTATTTGCACGGAAATGGCAGACAGGCGCCGCGAAATAGATTCTTTTTCGGCTAAGCTCCGCCCGGCAAGTTGCGGTTGACCGATGCAATTCCAAGCGAAAGGCCCGGTGATCGCCGAAATACGTACCCCGCCCTGTCGACAGCGTTTGAAACCGGATTCAAATCTGTTCCAGGAGCCGCTTTACTTGGATGGCAGACCACGCACCGCTCCGCGCTGTCGGTATGCGACGTGCGTTTAGGGCGGCGGCGATCTCGCGCAAGGAGGAAGCTCCAGAAGCTCGCACCTCCGCCATGATCGCGGCGAGGTCGGTCGCACGGCGCTTGACCTTGCCCTGCCGCACGGCGAGGCTGACGGCCCGGCCCTGTTTGGCCACAGCAGGAAGATTGCCTCGGTCACCGCCCAGCTTCACGCCTCGCGCCTTGGCAGCCATCAGCGCCTTCTTAGTGCGTTCCGAGATCAGCCCGGCCTCGAGTTCCGCTACCGCGAGCATCTGGCGGAGCATGAAACGCCCCGCCGGGCCTTCGATCTTCGGCAGATCGCAAAACCGGACCTCGACCCCCGCCGCCACCAATCGGGCCATGAAATCGGGATTGCGGGTAAGCCGGGATACGTTGGCGACGACGAGAGTTGCGCCCATGATCCGGCACCGGGCTAGCGCCTTGTCGAGCTCCGGCCGGTTGTCCCCCTTGGCGGTCCCGCTCTCGACCTCGACGAACTCCCCCATCAGTTCCCAGGAGCCGCCGTTGAGGAACGTACGCACTGTCTCGCGTTGGGCTTCTAGGCCGAGGCCGCTGACGCCCTGCTTGCTCGTTGAAACGCGGAGATATGAGACGAAGAATCCGTCCGCCATTCAACGTACCCTTTCGTTACATTTAAATCTACGAACGTTGCTACAAACGTAACAGAATCGACGTCGATGGCAAGGAGGATTTCGCGCGTCTGTACCGTTGAAGCCTTAGGCTTTTCGGGAATTGAGATCGCATCGTTTCAGACCGCTCTATTAGACCCGCCCCAACGGCCTTGCTCGTGCCCCACTAGACCAAGGTCTATGGAACGGTTGGGCGTGCCGTCGGGTAAATTTTCAAAACCTATCGCCAAGATCACACGCGGGTCTCAAACGCGACCAAGGAAATGCGCCGCCCGCGGGCGATCACCATAGACCGCTCAGCACGTCAGCAACGGGTGGGGAGCGGAAGTTCAGCGACACGCTCAGTTTCTGCCGACCCGCGCACAACCCGACGTTTTAGCTTTGCCTGGAAGCAGACTTCCGCCGCGCGTCAGTGGCAAACTGGTACCACACCATGAGTGATACGCCGGCCTGCGTCCCAATGCAGGCACCTTCGCCCCAATTGCGATCCCTTACCCGATTGACGTACGGGGCCTTCTCCGCATGGCCTCAACATCGCCCGGGGGCCAACCTGTCGTAGGTGCGGAGAAAGCCGGCACAGTCGTGAAAATCACGTCCGCGATGACGGGTGCGAATTTTTCCGACAGCTTCATGAGGATCGCACTTCGTAGAGCGTCCGCTTCAGCGATGCTCAGAGAGCTTTGAGTGTGATCAACAATGACATGTGCCAGAATGTAGGTCGTGCGCCCCGGCTGAAGAATGCGCACTAACACATCCTTGGGCGCAACAACTGCTAGCGCCTGCTTCACTCGGCTCGCAGCCTCTTGAACAAGTTTGTCGTCCACGCCGCGCAACAACAAAGCCGCCATGCCGCGATACGCCATCCTAAGAGGCACACCGATAGTGACCAAGACCACCAGGATCACCAATGCAGGATCCACCAGGCGAGCGGCGCTTTCCCATCCAAAAAAACTCAGCCCGATTGCGAGCAGGAATGCCACCAGCATGCCGATTGAGATAGCCGTATTCACACCCCAGTTCTCGACGTCTCCCTCAACCAGAGGGCTCGCCACTTTGGCGGCTGCCTTACGCAGAGTGAGCAACACGGCCCCGCACAACGCGAGGGCAACACCGGCATAACTCAAAGCGATTCCCGCCGAAACCGCACTCCCACCTCGACTGATGCTCAGGGCGGCATCGATCAGAGCAAAGCATCCAACACCAAGGATGAGGAGCCCCTTTATCAAATTGATGAGAGGCTCAAATTGCACGTAGCCGAAGGGATAGCGTGCATCGTCGGGGTTCTTGAGCAGACGTGCCACCCTCAATGTAAAAACCGCGGTTGCGAAAAAGCAGAGGTTGAAAGCCCCGTCTAACAGGATTGCGCCAGAACCAGTAATGAAGCCGATGGCCAATGCAGCCACGCCAACCACCAGGGCTGCAACCATCGACAGCAGCAATGCGCCTCGCTCGGTGTTCATTGCTGTGCTCCCGGTTCGCCTGCTTTCCCAACCGTACGAGGAATGGATCATAGGCCCTTTAGATACTCGTCCAGGGTTCGGTACTCGCTGGCCAACTCGGGGCGTTTTTTAGCGATTTTCTGGCCGGACACCGATGCGGCGCGCACCTCTCGGGGATTGCATCCGAACTCCTGCTTGAACGCACGGCTGAAACTCGATGCGTCTTCGAAGCAGTGCTGATCCGCAATCACATTGATCGGGCATATGTTCGAGGGATCCGCCAGAAGACCGTAACACCTCAATAAGCGCCTGTGGCGAATGTAATGCGCCACGCCTCGATCCTGCTCAAGGAGGCGATAAAGCTGCGTCCGCGACATACCTAGCTCGCGACACAATTTGTGAGCGCCAAGACGCGGTTCACGGAGGTGCTGATCAATGAACCGGCGGATCTGCTCACGCCTGGTTAGATTAACCTGAACGCCAGCCTCTTCAAGCCGGTCAGCTGATGGCAGCATGCAAGCTAGCACCATCGACCGAACCGCGCCTGCAAATCGGGCCATGTCCGACAACGCCAGATCGGGCAGGCTTTGCCGGAGAAGGAGAATGTAATCGCCCAGCAGACGACCGAGCCGGGATTCCAGAGGGGTCGCCTCAGCCGCATCGAGCAGCGACGCGAGCTCTCTAAAGGCGTCGCGGGGAAGAAAGAGATGGGTTCGCTCGTCAGCGGACCTTCGACTTGTTAGCGGCCGGCCGAGCGAAACAACGAACGGGATCTGAGGCGGCACGTTCAGGGGCAATCCAGAGGCTGAACCGACAGTCCGGCGCATTCCTATCGTGATGACCCAGTGGTCGATAGGGTTGGAACGCAGATGCGCCATCTCTCGTGTCATCGTGAGATGGGGCGCCTTGACGGTCGATACACCAAATTCCGGGAGAGACCAGGCGGCTGTTGAGCACGGGCACGCAGTCCGATTGTCGCTAACCTCGACGTCAAATATTCCGTCATACCACGCCCGCCAGGCCGTAAGCTGCTCGTTCTGCGGGAGATTATGCGTCGTGAACTGTACCGGATCCATCGGGGACACCTCCGGTCAGACAATTTACTGATGACGATAGCGCAGAACAATTTTCAAATGACTGTCACTATCGTGCGATCTTTCGCAGTTCGCCTGCCATATATCAAATGACGTTGGGATCGGGACAGCCTGTTGATTGTGGTGCCCCGTCAGTCGGATTGTCCAAAACCGGTCGCTCCGGACGTCCGCAATGCACCGCTTTTGAGCGATCAGGTCACGCCGCGAATGTTACAGTTGGGGGGAAGGCGGTCATTCCGGCGAGCAGGCCCTTGGGCCTGCCCGACACAACCATCGCTCACTGGACCTTCGTCATCGGCGGATGCTTCCATTTACCTTCGAGCGCTGCTTCCTTCGGCCAATAGAGGCGCATCGCAGCAACGAAGGGACCCTTAGGCGCCGGTAGCCAGTTAGGCTCCTTGTCCTTGCCCGGAGCCTCGTTCTGGACATAGAGCGTTAGGCCGCCATCGGCATCCTTCACCAACTTCGACAGCATCGGTGAATTGATCAGGTAGCGGTTGATCGGGTTGGCGACGAGCAGGCTCTGAGGCATCTCGTACATCGTCAGCGACCAGAACGCGTTGACAGGCGGTAGCTGGCCAGGCGCGAGGCGCACCGCGTATCGATTAGCGCCGTCGAGCTTTTGACCGGCGGAATCGACCAAATACATCGGGTACATCGCCTCCTGCTTTGAATTGCCGCCGATGCCGAGCACTGCCCCCGCCATCCGATATAGATAATTGTTCTTCAGAGCCTCACGCGTGCCGAAGAGGTCGCCGGAGGTCACTTCCCCCGTGCTAACTTTCAGTTTCTCCAATTCCGCAAGCGCGGCCCAGGCGTCGGCTACGCCCTGCTCCATGGCCGTCTTCATCTCTGGCGAGAGCGCGCCAACATCGATGGTCTTCCCTGCGCCGACCCCGATCTTGGCGAAACGCGCCATCAAATCGGTCTCGGATGGATCGGTCGGGCCGAACTGCAAAACGAAGTTCAGGAT
The DNA here is from genome assembly GCF_056400825.1 of Allobosea sp. P4_H5. Lineage (NCBI taxonomy): Bacteria > Pseudomonadati > Pseudomonadota > Alphaproteobacteria > Hyphomicrobiales > Alloboseaceae > Allobosea > Allobosea sp. P4_H5. The sequence goes on from NZ_JBFUKM010000010.1 coordinate 131,776, forward strand.
GTTGAAGAATTCAAGCGACTTCCTCTCTTCGTCTGGAGTTAGCGGCTTAATGAAATCAAGCGCCCGCGCGGCCGCTGGGGCGGGTTTGCCGAGAAAAGCCGACAGTGGCTCTGCCTTGTAGCCAGCCTGGACTTTTTTCACGTTGTCGATGTCATCGGGGCTGAAAAGCTGCGTGCGATATACCGCCAGTACAAACTCGGTCTCGGAACGGTAGACCTTCTTGATGCCTGCGGGTGTCTCGCCTCTCCAGCCCGGCCCGGCGACGAGAAAGCTGCCCCCCTCGTTGCCGGTTGTGCGGCTGCCCATGTAGTCGAAATTGAACGTGTAGGCATCGATGAGCTGGACACTGAAATAGCGACCCGCCTCCATGGTCGGCATGGTGAGCACCATTGGTTCGGCGCGTAGGTCCAGGCCGAGCCAGGAATAGGGCGTGTCCGAGTTCGGTGTCTGCACCGCCGTGTCGGCCGGCGTGTAGACACGGGGGGTGTTGATGATTTTATTGAACGGCCCCTTGTATTCGGGGTTGTTGGTATCGACGAAATAGGCGTGCTGGATGCGGTAGTCGTCGACCACCGGGAAGCCGTAAATGTAGGCCTCCTTCGCGATGGCGCGGGCTTCAGCGGGCGTTGCGTTCTGAGCGTGTGCGGGCGCGGTGCCAAGTCCTAGGAAGCTGAAAGCCAGCACCGAACCTTTCGTGAAATCGCGTCTGGTCGTGTTCATTCCATTCCTCCCAAGTGTTGAGCATAAAAAGCATCAATTCGGAGTGAGCAGGCATAGAAGACCGTCGTCAGAACGCTTGAAAGAGCTAGGCATAGTGCGGGTGCGGGCGATACGCCACCACGACCGAAGTTACCTGCGGAAACGCCGGCGGGGAAGGTCCGCTGAGGGTCGAGACCGGGCATTACCAGGTCACGTTATGGCGAAGATCAAGTATCGCAACTCTCTCGAATGCACGACTAGTCGGCGCCTGGAAGGTCCTCCGGGTAGATGTCCCAGAAGCTTGCGGCTTGATCGGCTGGGTTCATGGTCAGCAATCGGAACCACGAGCCGCCATGGCCGTATAGGGCGCTGACCGCGAGCCATCGTGTAGGATCGCTGAAACGAGCATGCAGGGCTGCGTGGCACGAGCGGCACGCCGGATGGACGCGGAGGGGACGGTCGTAGTCTTCAAGGTGAGCGAAGATGTAGCCGCGCCCGCGCGGGTCGCCGGGATCGGAGAAACCGCAGATCGAACAGCGCGCCGGGTGCGCCCAGGCGCCCGAAGCCGCAGCGGCCTTCTGGACCAGCAAGGTGGCGACCCGCTGCTCGTGCGTGAAGCCATTGTAGGTCGGGAGCCGATACGGGCGTTTGCACCTAGTTTCAAAATTTATCACGCAGAAAGCTCCCGAAGTTTTGGGCGACCGGGCAACACCCGTCTTGGGCGCGGCACACCAGCAAGAAACCGGTCGGCTGGCGCTACATCCCCTTCTTCGCGACCCCGCGCAGGAAGACACGGGCCTCCGTGCAGCCGGTGAACTTACCCATGTCGATCCAGCGATGGGTGTGCTTGGTCTGATTGCGACTGGCGAGCGCGACCATGTCAGGGTCGCTCATCTCAAAACCGAGCCTGCTGACAACGACGCTAAGCCCACTGACGTCCTCCTTGGACAGAGGATCGGTCTCGCTCGCGCAGAAGTCCTTGTAGGCCCAGTACATCGACACGAGATCGACGGCGAGAACGGGGTTCTGAGCGTTCGCAGGCGAAGCGATAGCGAGCGGTGCAGCGGTAACGGCGATCACGGCGGCGCGGAACATTGGGGCTCCTAGGCATCGCTGACACTCGGCCAGCGGTTCTGATCTCGGGGATGGGAGGGGAAGGCCGGACCCCGATGCGTGCCGGATCGCTGTAGCGACGTCACATGACTTGGGGGCGTGGGTTGCATCAAGGGCTCGGCGCCAATTACCCGTACTAAATTACGGATATAACAATCGATTACCGCAGCATGATCCGTGGTCAAGCCTGATCGCGCCGACCAGTGTCCTGCCATGGCGGGCGACATGAAATCGGCACTCGCGGCGCGTCTCAGGGATGCCCGCCGGCAGGCAAAGCTGTCTCAGGAAGAACTGGCGGAGAAGGTTGGCAGGTCCGTCGACGGCATCTCGAATATCGAGCGCGGGATCAATCTTCCCTCGCTGGACACCCTCATCGACATTTGCCGCGCGCTGTCGATCAGCGCTGCCGTCCTTGTGGAGGAGCTTCAGTCGCCGGAAAGGTCACCAGAGCGCCAGGAGCTGGAGTGGCAACTGAAAATGCTGTGCCACGGCCTTTCGGATCGCAACCTAAATCTGGCCATCGACATTATCTCGGCCATTCGACGCCAGCCTTCAAGCTGAGTATCTGATTGACGTCTGGTCGAGCGCCGAGTTCGGCCTGCTTTGTTTGCAACCCGGATCAATTTCGGAGTTGGCGCTGGCAGCAGTTAAACATCGCTCGTTTCGCCACTGGCTATAGGGCCGGTCCAGCGCCCGGTCCTGCCCGCAGGAAAGGCTTGGTCTAGTCGGTCGACTACCCACTCATAGAGGGGAGCCAAACGGTATCGCGGCGGAGGGTTCGTCCGCATTAGCCGACGCTGCTCGATCAGAACGCCCTGAGCGACAAGGCGGCTCAGACGCTCTTCGGGTATGCTTGCATCGGGAACGATGACACGGCGTGCAGCGATCAGCGCGCTGAGTGTTCGGCCGATAGCGAACGGCTCACCTTCGCAAGCAACCGACACCCGAGCCAGCAAGTCTGTAAGCCCCGCGCGAGGCGAAAAGTGCTCTGAATTGTCCTTCGGAACGAACCTCAGGGTTTCAAGGGCCTTTCTGTGGGCATGCTGCCTGATCCGCTCAAGCCGAGCAATCAGGTCTGTCACGCCGTCGTACCGGACCGTTTGCCCGATATCACCTTTATACTGAACCTCGAACCGAACGCGCGATGGCGTCTTGGCGTAGGTCGAAAACCACAGAGGCTGGCGCGTGCTCAGCCGGGTTCGGTAGGAGGCAGCATTGTGTTGATACTCGACCGTTGTACGAAGGGTCTTGCTGCTCGGCGTCCCCATCGCAGCATGGATCGACCTACCGAAGTAGGCAGCTCGATCTTGTGCCTCCGGGGCGAGGAACTCCCAATACACTTCCGCCTGAGCGATCCATTGCCTCTCGGCGAAAAGTTGAGCCGCTTCGGCCGAAATCACCCCCCGGCACGCGTAAGAGAGTTCGGCCGATACTCGTGAAAAAGCCGCGTCAAGGTAGGTTGTCAGACATTGTTGCCATCGAGCTGCAGCCCTCCCGATGTCTTCTCCATCAAGCCAATTGTCATTGTCGTCGAGCGAGCCGCGGCCGGAAACAGGCGTGGGTATCGCCAGGATGTCAGGCGCGACGCTGTCCGTTGAGACGTCGAGCGAGCGCCCGTTGTAGCGAAAGAAGCGCGTTGGATTGAGGACAAACCGACTGTGAATGCGGTGACCTTGGGGTCCAGCTTCGCGAGCAATTTCGATGACGGTCCCAGCAAGCAGGGTGCCTTCTCGACCAATAAGCTTCACGGAATGGGGCGTAGGCTGTTCGCCCTTGCGATACTCCATCACAGGTTTGTGGGCGCGCCCAGGTCGCGCAGGCCGATAGAACCTGCGCAATCGGGTCGGCAGTTCTGCGAAGTCCGCCGAGACTACCCGACCAATGCCTTCGACGACGATACGGTCGTGGAAGCCTAGCGAGAGCCTCGGATGAGGAGTTGGCTCCAGCGGCGGCGGAAGAATGCGGGTGCGCTTACGGATCACGGGAGGCGTTGCCATGCTCGCCAGCTACTGGGCGCTTCGCTACGGCGCAACTGTTTCCAATAGCCCATGCGCAGGCTGCGAGGCGCCGATCTTCCGGCGAAGCTGCTACGGCGCCGCACAATCAGGAAAGACCTCAATGGCTAGGTGTCGCACTCTCGACGATCTCGCACCCGCTTAAGTAGGAACACACGTGGGTATCAGCCCCAATCTGACGAGGTCGAGCCCCTCATAACGGACCTTGGCGATTTCGCGCGCCAGCGTGCTCGGACGCGTGCCCGATCCGTAGTCGTCCTCAGTGCTCCCGCTCGACCAACCGCCCAGCTCCCGCACACGGTCCTGTGGGATTTCGGCTTCGCGTAAAGCGTCCCGGAACGTGTGTCGGAAGGAGTGGAAGTTCTTTCGCTCGTCTTTGATCTCGACTTTGTCGAGGAAGTGAGCGAACCATTTGCTGAAATTGTCTGAGATGTAGCCGGTACTAGCGGTGGTTAAATCGGGGAAGAGACGCGCCCTTGCCGGCTGTGTCGCCCTAACCGCGGCAACATGGTCGAGGAAGCCGACCCGCTTCAACTCGGGGTGGATCGGGACGAAGCGATGGCCAGCGGCTGTCTTAACCCGCTTCACCACATCATCTTCCTCATTTTCGTTAGCCCTGACCAGAATGAGGTCGGTGCCATCCTCGACGGCAATGTCATCTTCCGTGAGCTGACAGATTTCGTTGAGACGCATCCCTGAGAAGAGCGATACCAGAGGGACCCAGAAACGGCCCCTACGCGGCCGATTGGGACCAAGCCGCCCGTAGCCCCGGCCGTCGTCCAAACAACCGCTGTAGAGGGGCGCTGCGAAGATGGCGTTGAGGTCGCCGACAGCGAAGGGAAGCCGCTTATCCTTGCGCTTCACCCCATCGCTGGCGAGGCGCAGACCCGTCGCCGGGTTCTTCTGGACGATCTGCTCCGCGACGGCGAAGTCGAGGAGGGAGACAAAGGCTGCCATATAGCTGTTGGCGGTTGTGACCGACATCGGAGTGAGCTGCCTCTCCTCAGCGATGCGCGCGACTTCCGATGCCGTCTTACCCTTGAACTTTTTTACCGTGTTGGCCGGTAAGACCTTCACCGTGTTGAGCAACTTGCGCGCCTTCTCGCGATCGATGGCAGAGACCAGCGTCTTTCCGCCGATCACGTCCTTGAACAGCCGAGCCTGGGCATCCTGCTTGCGCTTCGTTTTGGCAGAGGGCGCCGCCCGCGTCGGATCGGCATTGTACCGCTTGATCAGGTCCGCGAGTGTCACCGTGGAAATTGCAACGGGTTTCAATTCTGTCCCGGCAGACAGCCCATGGAAGTTTGGGTTGAGCGTCACTTCCGCGCGGCCGGTCAAGCGGTTCAGCAGACGCCTTTCTCGCTCGACCATTGCTGCATGGATGGCGCCCGCGAGATTTGCGCGGCCCGCAGGTTCGACCGAGCAATTCCCTGATTGGATACCGGCTTCCGCCAACAGCTTGTTGACCTCTTCGTGGACGGACATCGAGACCTCGTCGAACTGCTCGACGTGAGCGAGGTCCTCGCTGAGGTTCTGGATGACCTCTTCGTCGCCGATCTCAATCCTGCGATTAGCGCCCAACCGCTCTTGATCGACGAACCAACGGGTTGCCAGCGCCCAAACCTGTTCCTCCGTCAACACGATCTGGGTTGCCGCGACACCCGCAGCTGCCGCGCGCTGTCGCTCCAAGCTCGCGCGGGCAGTGTGAAAATCCGCTTCAACCTTGATGCGCTCGATACGAACCCGGCGCCTGGCCTCGCTTGTATCGGAGGTGCCTAAGGTCCGGCGAACTTCTCGTTTGCCGATGATTTGACGCAGCTCGTCCGGGACCCGGACCCGCAGCCACCAAGTGCTGCCGCGAAGTTGCAGATGCTCAGAGCGTCGCGCCATTCAGGGTTCGCATGCTGTTGTGTACCACGAATGTGTACCACAGAGCACGCCAAGCCGCTGCAATCAAACAATTTTTTGGGAGATCAACACGTTACGTGCGGCCTGGTGGAGCTGAGGGGATTCGAACCCCTGACCTCTGCAGTGCGATTGCAGCGCTCTCCCATCTGAGCTACAGCCCCCAGGGCGCTGGCCTTCTAGGCCCTGCGTTGCGCTCCTGTCAATTGCTTGCGGCGGGAGTTTTGTGGGTGCTTGTCGCAGAGTGCCCGGCCTTCTCGGAGATGCTGCTCGATGCGTGCCGTTCTCGACGTCGTGATGCTGGCGCTGAACCTCTATGTCTGGATCCTGATCGCCTCGGCCGTGCTGAGCTGGCTGATCGCCTTCAACGTCGTCAACACGCGCAACCAGTTCGTCTCGACGGTCTGGGATTTCCTTTACCGCATCACCGAGCCGGCGCTGCGGCCGATCCGTAACATGCTGCCCAATCTCGGCGGCATCGACATCTCGCCGATCATCCTGCTGCTGCTGATCTTCTTCATCCAGAGCGTGATCACCCGCTACATCTACCCGAACGTTTTCTAGGCTGGATGGCCGCCTGGTCGGTCACGCCGGACGGGCTCGCGCTTTCCGTCCGCCTGACGCCGCGCGGCGGGCGCGATGGCCTCGACGGCGTCGAGACGCTGGCCGATGGGCGCGACGTGCTGAAGGCCAGGGTCCGGGCGGCTCCGAGCGAGGGCGAGGCCAATGCCGCGCTGATCGCGCTGCTGGCCAAGGAGTTTTCGGTCTCCCGCTCCCAGATTTCGCTGACGGCCGGCGCGAGCGCGCGATTGAAGCGCATCCTGATTCGCGGCGACGCGCAGGCGCTGGCGGCGCGATTGCAGAAGCAGTTTTGCGAGATTTGATGCTGCGTTGCAGCAGAATCAGCTGGACGGGCTCTTGACGAGGGCCGTCGGCTTCTGGCCCAACTGAGCCATGGACCAGCCAGCCCCCCAGCCGTTCCCGCAGCGCCTGACGGAAGGCTATCGCTCCTTCCTCGATGATCGCTTCGTCCGCGAGCAGAGCCGCTATGAAAAGCTCGCCGAAAGCGGCCAGACACCGAAGATCATGCTGATCGGCTGCTGCGATTCGCGGGTCTCGCCCGAGGTGATCTTCGATGCGAGCCCGGGCGAGATGTTCGTGGTCCGCAATATCGCCAACCTGATCCCGCCCTTCTCGCCTGACGATCAGCTGCATGGCACCTCGGCCGCGCTCGAATACGGCGTCCAAGGGCTCAGGGTCGAGCATATCGTCGTGCTCGGGCATGGCCGCTGCGGCGGCATCAGGGCCTTTGCCGACGATACGCAGGGACCGCTGTCGTCCGGCGATTTCATCGGCCGCTGGATCACGCTGGTCGAACCCGCGGCCAGGCGCTCGGGCGGGCGCGGCCGAAACGAGACCCTGGACGATTATGTGGAGCGCCTCGCTTTGCTCTCGGTCCAGCAGTCGCTCGCGAACCTGCGCACCTTCCCCTGCATCAACATCCTCGAGAGCAAGGGCAGGCTGCACCTGCACGGCGCCTATTTCGCGGTCGCCAGCGGCATGTTGATGCTGCTCGATCCGCAGACCGGACAGTTCGTCCCGGCGGTCGGCGAGATGCCTAAGAAAGTGCAGATGATCCGCTGCTCGGAAGCTGCGCCGGGACAGGACGGTTGACGTCTGCTCCGGAACGGGTGAGTTTTAGTCGATCCGCCGCTTGAAACGGCGGTCGCTGGGGAAAAAATTTGCAATCCGGCATGATTTCGCCGGACAAGCATTTTTGCTGCGCCGCACCGATGACGAACCCGGAAGCTTGCGCTAGATTGCGTGCTCCCGGTCACTATCGTTGAAGCTGCATGTTCGATCGTCGTAAGCCCGCCGCCCCGGCGCCCTTCGTCACCCACGAGAATATCGAAGCCAAGGTCAAGTGGTTCGATCCGGAGAAAGGCTTCGGCTTTGCCTCTCCGGCGGACGGCTCCGGCGACGTTTTTCTCCATATCTCGGCCATCGGCCCGCAGGATCCGCAGGACCTGCAGCCCGGTGCGACCATCATCTGTGATCTCGGCGAAGGCCGGCGCGGCCTGCAGGTCGTCTCCGTCCACGAGATCGATGCCTCGACCGCAGCCCCTGCCGCGCCGCGTGGCGCCGGCGGTCCGGGTGGCGGTGGTGGCCGCCCGTTCTCGCCGCGCCCGTCGCGCGACGATTTCGGTGGCGGCGGCTACGGCGGTGGCGGCGGCTATGACCGTGGCGACCGTGGTGGCTTCGACCGCGGCGATCGCGGCGGCTTCGATCGTGGCGCCAGCGCCCCGATGGAAGGCCCGTTCGACGGCGCAGTGAAGTTCTTCAACACCGACCGCGGCTTCGGCTTCATCGCCCCCGACAAGGGCGGGCCGGACGTGTTCCTGCACGTCTCGTCGCTGAGCCGCAGCGGCCTGCAGCCGCCGATGGACGGGCAGCGCGTGCGCTTCTCGATCCGCGCCGGCAAGAAGGGCCCCGAGGCCGCGAACATCAGCTTCATCTGAGAAGCTGGTCGCGAGCGCATCTCGCCGGTCAGGCTGCATCAGCCTGACCGGTCTATGATCTTGACGCTTCGGTGAGGCGGCGGGCCGAAAGGCTCCGCCGCCTCAAACGCGTTCTAGGGCCCGGTGCGGCAAAGCGGGCAAGCTGATTTCGATCGAATCGCCGGGACGGACCTCGCCGCCCTCCAGCACGATTGCCATGACGCCGGCTTTGCGGATCAGCTTTCCGTCCGCATCGCGGCCGAGCACGGCCTTGAGCAGGCCGGGCTGGAAGGCCTCGATCTGGACGCAAGGATTGCGCAGGCCGGTGATCTCGACGAGCGCCTCGGCACCGAGCCGCAGGCGGGCGCCGGCGGGCAAAGCGAGCAGGTCGAGCCCGCGCGTGGTGACGTTCTCGCCCATATCGCCGGGCCGGAGCGAAAAACCGCCGGCGGCGAGCTCCTCGAAAAGCTCTGCATGGATCAGATGGACCTGGCGCAGATTCGGCTGCGTCGGATCGACGGCGACACGCGAGCGATGCTTCACCGTCCCGCCGCAATGGGCATCGCCTTCGACGCCGAGGCTCGTGAGCAGGCGAATCGCCGGCAGGAGCGGCTTGCTGAAGCGGTGGCCTTCATCCCGAGCTACGGCGACGATCTCAGCCATTCGTTCGGTCCTCCATCAGGGTGGCCGGTTTCTGACACGCGTTGCGGTGTTTGGGGAGGCGCTTAGATCATCGCGCATCCGGATGGATGCGGTCACGATGATCTATCACATTGTCATCGCATCGGATTCTTCCGAAAAGTGGATTCCACTTTTCGGTCCGATGCTATGCGCAACAAAAAACCGGGCCTGTCACCAGGCCCGGTCGATCGCCCCTTTGAAACGGCTGCCGCAGGTCAGTGCTCGTCGCCCTCGAGCCCGCCGACATGCTTCTGGGTGTAGAGTTCGAGGCCGATGCGGCCGATCAGGTCGAGCTGGGTCTCGAGGAAGTCGATATGGCCTTCCTCATCCTTCATCAGGGCCTTGAACAGGTCCTCGGACGGGTAGTCGCCGACATCGCGGCAGTATTTCGCCGCTTCCTGATAGAGCGCGCGCGCCTCGACCTCGGCCTTGAGGTCGCACTCGATCACTTCCTTGACGTTCTCGCCGATGCGCAGCGCGTCGAGCGTCTGGAGATTCGGGAAGCCTTCGAGGAAGAGGATGCGGTCGACGAAACGGTCGGCATGGACCATCTCCTCGATCGATTCCTTCTTCCAGGTCTTGGCCATGTCCTTCAGCCCCCAATTGTCGAGCATCCGGTAGTGCAGCCAATACTGGTTGATGGCCGTGAGCTCGGAGCGCAGGCCCTTGTTGAGGTATTCGATGACCTTCTTGTCGCCCTTCATGCCGCTCTCCTCGCAATCAACTACATTAGAATGATCCTAATGTAGAGCGGCTCGACCGGAAAGGGAAGGGCAGATTGCGCGCCTGGCGCGAGAAAACGCGTTGTGCCGGATCAGGCGGCGACGCGGTCGTCGTTCTCCTCGAGGCCGGCCATCATCAGGCCGACCGAGACATGCACGGCGCATTCGATATCGCGGCCGGCGCAGCTATGGCACTGGCTGGCGCAAGCGGCGCGCGCCTCAGCGAGCAAGGAGCGGACCTCGCGGGCGCAACGTCCGCAATCCGGGCTGCAGCCGAGGCAATCATAGGCCTCGCCCGCAGTGCGCGGACCGCTGCCGTCAGGGGCGATCGTGCCCTTGATCTGCCGGCAGGAAAGAACGTTGCAGGAGCAGACGATCACGCCCGGTGGCCCCCGGCGACCTTCGTCACCGTCTCCTCGCCATCGGCGCGACGCAGGCGCACGATCACCTCGACCGAGGAGATCATCATGCCTTCCGGCGCGACCGGCAGGCCCGAGACGTGAATCTCGGAACCGGGGATGTCGACGACGGTCTCGTCGTCCTCGTTGTAGAAGTGGTGATGCTCCGAGACATTGGTGTCGAAGAAGGTCTTCGGCCCGGAGACCGAGACCTGGCGCAGCAGGCCGGCCTCGGAGAACTGACGCAGCGTGTTGTAGACGGTGGCGAGCGAGAGCGGCTCGCGGGCGCGCAACGCCTCCTCATAGAGCATCTCGGCGCTGACATGGCGATCGCCCTTGGCGAAGAGCAGCCAGCCCAGCGCCATGCGCTGGCGGGTCGGACGCAGGCCGACGCTGCGCAGGCGTGCCTTGACCGCGCTGATCGGGCAGGCAGCCGGGGCCTTCTGCGGCCAGGGGATCTGCTCCGCCTGGGCCCGCGCCGGGCTGCCATCCTTGAGGGACAGAATGCTCATGAACGCCTTCCAACTCGAAGATCGGTGCCACTGTAGTTTAGAATTTATCTAAACTACTGATATTGTTAGTATTTTTGCCTTCTCCAAAGCCGACTGTCAATCTCTTCGCACCTGCGGCAAGACGCATCAGGGGGTTGTCCACGGCGCAGGAGCGGTCATTCCGGGGCGCTGCGCAGCAGCGAGCCCGGAACCCAGAACCGATGCCGGTAGCAATCTTGCCGCTACGATCGACGCGCCCTTCCGGAGGTGGCATCGGTTCTGGGTTCCGGGCTCAGGCCTGCGGCCTGCCCCGGAAAGACGATGGAGAGCTTTAATGCCCGCCGCCGCCACCTGCCGGCTTGGCAGCCGGCGGCTTGGTCATGAACAGGGACAGCAGCACCAGAGCGCCGAAGATCACGGTCAGGCCGAGAAAGACGTCACCGAAGGCCATGACCAGTGCCTGCTTGTGGGCCCGCTGCGTCAGCAGCTTCAGCGCCATCGACTGGGCGGCGTCGCCATACTCGATGAAGCGCTGCGTCATCAAGGCGAGGTTCTCCTCGGCGATCTGGCGTCCGGCGGCGACAACCTCGTGCAGACGGGTGATGTGCAGGTCGGTGCGGTTGTTGAGCAAGGTGTTGATGACGGCGAGCCCGACCGCGCCGCCGAGATTGCGGGTGAGGTTGTAGAGGCCGGATGCATTCTTGAGCTGCTGCGGCGGCAAGGTGCCGAGGGCGAGGTTGTTGATCGGCACCATGCACAGCATCAGCGAGCAGCCGCGCAGAATCTGCGGCACCAGGAGCTCGTAGAAGTCCCAATCGGCGGTGATCCCAGAGGCGATGTAGGTGCCGAGCGCGAAGCCGCCGAAGCCGATCATCATCATGATGCGCGGGTCGAGCTTGGCCGAGAGGCGCCCGGCGATCGGCGCCGTCAGGAACATGGCGAGGCCGGTGACGAACATGGTCTCGCCGATCATCAGCGCATCATAGCCGCGGATGCGCCCGAGATAGACCGGATAGAGATAGGTCAGCCCGTAGAGGCCGATGCCCATGGTGAAGGAGAACAGCGAGCCGAAGGCGAAGTTGCGGTTCCTGAAGGCGTAGAGATCGACCAGCGGATCGTCGCGCGTCAGCGCCCGCCAGAAGAACAGCACGGCGCCGATCACCATCACGAAGGAGAACAGGACGATCTCGTGGCTCTCGAACCAGTCGAGCCGCGTGCCTTCCTCGAGCACGTATTCCATGCTGCCGAGGAAGGCGGCCATGGCGCCGAGGCCGACCCAGTCGAAGCGGCGCAGCAGCCTGTGGTCAGGCTTGTCGAAGTCGATCAACGTCCAGGCGGCGATGGTGACGGCGATGCCGGGCACGACATTGACCAGGAAGAGCCAGTGCCAGGAGAAAGCATGGCTGAGATAGCCGCCGACGGTCGGCCCGATCGTCGGGGCGAGCGTGGCGATCAGGCCGATCAGCGGCGAGACGATCGGCCGCTTCGAGGCCGGGAAGATGGTGAAGGCCGCGGCGAAGACGCCGGGGATCATGCCGCCGCCGATGAAGCCCTGGATCGCGCGCCAGAGGATCATTTCGTTGATCGAGCTCGAGGTGGCGCAGAGGATGCTCGCGACCGTGAAACCGGCGGCGGCGATCGAGAAGAAGACACGGGTCGAGAGCGCCCGGCTGAGATAGCCGGACAAGGGGATCATGATGACTTCGGCGATCAGGTAGGCGGTCTGGACCCAGGCGATCTCGTCGCTGGACGCGGACAGGCCGGCCTGGATCTCGGCGAGCGAGGCCGAGACGATCTGGATGTCGAGGATCGCCATGAACATGCCGAAGACCATCGCCAGGAAGGCGAAGATCCGGCGCAGCGGAATGGCGTCGGCAGCCGGCGCGGCGGCGGCTGGGATGGCGGTCGTGGCGGTGRCCATGCGGCCTCCTCGACAGGAGATTTCTGTCTGGTTTACGGAGCCGGGCCCCCGGCCCGAGGAGCGCCGTGAGGCGCGGTGCGCTTTGGCTCAGAAGGGGCGATTGAGCCTTGGCACATCGCCATTTCCCGGTCGGAAATGGCTCCTCGGGTCGAGGGCCCGGCGAGAGCCGGATCCGATCAGGCCGGAACGACCTGATCGGTGAATCCGCCTCTCACTTTGAGTAAGAGCCCGTTCCGATCAGCTTGCGTGCAAGCCGATCGGAACGGGCTCTGGTTACTTCGCGACGTTCCCGCGCGGATCGATCGAGACCACGACGGACATGCCCGGGCGCAGAATGTGCTTGCCGGCCGATTCCGGCGACAGGGCGATGCGGACTGGCACGCGCTGGACGATCTTGGTGAAGTTGCCGGTGGCGTTGTCGGGCGGCAGCAAGGTGAAGACCGAGCCGGTGCCGCCGGCAATGCCACTGACGGTGCCGTCGAAAGCCTGGCCGGGCAGGGCGTCGACGGTGATCTTCGCCTTGTCGCCGATCTTCAGCGGGCCGACCTGCGTCTCCTTGAAGTTGGCGTCGACATAGACCTTGTCGAGCGGCACGATCGACATCAGGCGCTTGCCGGCGCTGACGAGGTCGCCGAGCTGCATGTTGGTGTTGGCGACGAGACCGTCGATCGGCGCCGAGATCGACATGAAGGAGAGATCGCGCGCGGCCTTGTCCTCGGCGACCTTGAGCTCGTCGATCTGGCGGGCAGCCTCGACGCGCTGTGCCTTCAGCACCTCGATATTGGCCTGTGCCTGGACAACGCCGGCCTTGGCGCTGGCGAGCGAGGCGGCAGCCTGGTCGCGCGCGGCGGTGGCGGCGTCGAGCGTCGCCTGCGAACCATAGGACTTGGCAGCGAGGTTGTGGGCGCGGTCGAAATCGGCGGTGGTGCGGGTGACGGCGGCCTCGGCCGAAATCTGCTGCGCCTGGGCCTGCTGCAGGCTGGCGCGGGCAGCTTCGATCTGCGCGTCGATGCGCGAGAGCGTGGCCTTGGCGGTGGCGCTCTTGGCCTGGGCACTCTCCAGCGCGATGCGCTGGTCGCCATCGTCGAGCTTGACGAGAGGCTGGCCGGCCTTGATCTCCTGGTTCTGCGTCACCGCGATCGTGGCGATGTTGGCGGGCAGCTTGGCCGAGATCGTCGCCATCTCGGCGCCGACATAGGCGTCGTCGGTCGAGACGATGAAGCGGCCATTGCGCCACCAGTCGATGCCATACCAGAGACCGGCGGTAAGCGCCGTGCCGGCGACGAGGATTAGCGCGACGCGCTTGACACCGCTACGCTTGCGCGTTGGCTTTTCGGCGGCCTGGGACGGAGCGGCGACATCCTCGCTCGCCTTGCGGCCTTCCACGGGCGCGGGAGTCTGTTCCAGCGCAGGATCGACCAGCTTCAAACGGTCGCGGCGTGGCTCAAGGCGCTTTTCAATGGTGGTTTCGGCAGTCATGGTGACAATGCCCTGACAATCTGGTTTCGAACCGCTCGGTTCGATTGCGCTTGAAATAGCGCCGTCCGGGGTGCATATCAAGAGGAAATCGAACCGGTCGGTTCGATTATTTTTGCAAGCGCGATCATGCGCGAGACGGATGGAACAGGATGAGCGCGACGCTTGAGCCGCGACATGTCAAGGCGATTTCCCGCAACCGGCGGGTCGCCGGTGCAGATCCCGAGAAACGCCACCAGATCCTCGAAGGGGCGCATGCCGTGTTCACGGCGCGCGGTTTCGATGCGGCCAGCATGAACGACATCGCTGCGGCCGCGAATGTCTCCAAGGGCACGCTGTATGTCTATTTCGAGGACAAGGAGCATCTCTTCGTCGCGCTGATCGAGCGCGAGCGCGAGAAGCAGAAGCAGGGCATGTATGCGGTCCTGGCCGAAGAGCCCGATCTCGATCTGGCGCTGATGAATTTCGGCAGCGGACTGGTGCGCCTGCTGACCGGTCCCTTCGCGCTGAGCGCCCATCGCATCGTACTCGGGGTCGCCGAGCGCATGCCCGATCTCGGTCGCGAATTCTACGAGCGCGGCCCGATGCAGGGCGCGCAGCATCTGGCGGCCTTTCTCGACCAGCGCGTCGCCAAGGGCGAATTGGCGATCGAGAACACGGCCCTGGCGGCGGCGCAGTTCGTCGATCTCTCGCAGTCGACCCTGATGCGCCCACGCCTGTTCAATGCTGAGCGCATGCCGCCGGGCGAGGACGAGATCGCTTACGTCGTCGGCGAGGCGGTGGCGACCTTCATGGCGCGCTATGGCGTCGTGGCCAAGGGCGCCTGAGCGCGCGTGAAGCGCACCATATCGGCAAGGACCGGGGCGCGGTCGCGAAAGCCGGCGTTGAGCGCGAGCAGAATGCCGGCATGGCCGAGGCCGGGATAGGTCCTGAGTTCGACCGTTGCCCCCGCCGCGCGGAGCTTCTGTGCGAGTGAGACGCTGTTGCGCGGCCTGACCGTCTCGTCCTCATCGCCAGTGGCAAGGAAGACGCGTGGCGCAAGGGCGCTGGCAAAGGTGACCGGTTGTGTCTCGGCGAGGCGTGGGAACTCGCCGAAGGCGGCGATGCTGCGGGGGTCGTCGAGCGGCAGGAAATCGTAGGGGCCGGCGAGCCCGGAGACGCTGCGCACGAAGCCCGGGCGTAGCCCGACGCGAGCGAGGAAACGGCGGTCCAGCACCAACATCATCGCATTGTAGGCCCCGGCTGAATGACCGCTCAGCGCGATGCCGCTGGCATCTCCGCCATAAGACGCGATCTGGTCGCGGACCCAGCGCAGGGCCAGCGCACCGTCCTCGACGAACGCGGGGAAGCGCACCTGCGGCACGAGGCGATAATCGGGAATGACGGTGACGAATCCCCGCGCCGCGAAGGCGCGGCCGACGAAGGCGTAATCGGCACGCTCGCCGTTGTTCCAGCCGCCGCCATAGAGGAAGACCAGGACCGGCGCCTGGCCCGCGCCTCGCTCCGGCAGGTAGATATCGAGCCTGTGGCGCTCGTCCGGGCCGTAGGCGATGCCGCTCGCAGCCAGGCGGCTGCCGGCATCGGCCGGCGTGAACGCATTGAGCAAGCCGAGCGGCGAGCAGGCCGATAGCAAGGCCGAGCCGGTGGCGAGGAAGGCTCGGCGGCCGAGCCGGATGAGAGAGGTCATTGTGCTGCGAGGCTAGGATGAGGGCGAGACTCTGGATAGAGCGCTACCCGCCAACCGGATGCAGGCCGCGCCTATCGCCCGGTGACTTTGCGGGCTCTGATGCGTTCGCGATGGGCAGTATAGAGGCCTGACGCGATGATGATCGCCGAGCCGAACCAGGTAACGGCGTCGGGCAGCACTGAAAACAGGATGAAGCCGAAGGCGGAAGCCCAGAGCAGCTGGACATAGGAGAATGGCGCCAGCAGCGAGGCGTCGGCATGCCGGAAGGCCTGGATCACGAACCAGTGGCCGACGGTCGAGGAGACGCCGATGAACAGGCCGACCAGCAGCGCCTGTGTCGACAAGGGCTGCCAGGTCAGGGGCTGGAGCGCGGAGAGCACGATGCAGCCGACGACTGCCGACCAGGCGAGCGTCGTCACCGGGTTCTCGGTCGCGCTCATCATCCGGGTGACGATCAGCGCGAAGGCCCAGGTCACGGCCGACAGCACCGGCAATATCGAGGCTGTCTGGAAATCGCTGCCGCCGGGACGCACGACGATCAGCACGCCGATCAGGCCGACCGCCGTCGCGGTCCAGCGCCGCCAGCCGATTTTCTCGCCGAGGATCGGGATCGACAAGGCGGTGACGAAGAGCGGCGAGACGAAGCTCGTCGCGGTCGCGTCGGCGATCGGCAGGTATCTCAGCGACGAGACGAACAGGATCGAGGAGACCGTGACGGCGACGCCGCGCAGAATCTGCATGCTCGCGCGCCGTGGCTTCAGCTGCTTGAAGCCGCTCGGAGCGGCCACGGCCAGCATGATCAGGGCGAAGGCGGCATAGCGCAGCCAGACGACCTGGATCGCCGGCGTCGTGGCGGTGAGGTATTTCGAGGCGACGTCGGCGGCTGAGAGGAAAACGCTGCCGAGCAGCATCAGGCCGATGCCGCGCAGGCTGTTGTCACGTCGCGGCGCGGGACGTTGCGGCGGCTCGGCCGGGGCTGGTTCGACCGGCAGAGGCACTCTGGTCAAGGTGTCGGGCAAGGTCTTCGGCGAATCTCGATGAGAAGCCGACCCTAGCCGATGATCGGGGCGATCCCTCGCGCAAATCCGGCACGGCCGCCATGCGTGCGCGCAAGAAAAAGGCGGGCACGAGGCCCGCCTTGAAATTTTCTTTAAATCAGCCGGCCTGAACTCAGGCTGCTTGCTTGCGCGGTTGGATCAGCTTGCGGTTGACCAGCACTTCGGCGATCTGGACCGCATTGAGCGCGGCACCCTTGCGCAGATTGTCCGAGACGCACCAGAAGGCGAGGCCGTTCTCGACCGTGGCGTCCTCGCGGATGCGCGAAATATAGGTCGCATCCTCGCCGGCAGCCTCGTGCGGGGTGATGTAGCCACCGGGCTCGTGCTTGTCGATGACGAGGATGCCGGGGGCGGTGCGCAGCACCTCGCGTGCCTCATCGGCGGTGACCGGCTTCTCGCACTCGATGTTGACGCTCTCGGAATGGCCGATGAAGACCGGCACGCGCACGCAGGTGGCGGTCAGCTTGATCTTCGGATCGAGGATCTTCTTGGTTTCCGCCATCATCTTCCACTCTTCCTTGGTGAAGCCGTCTTCCATGAAGACGTCGATGTGCGGGATGACGTTGAAAGAGATGCGCTTGGGGAACTTCTTTACCTCGACCTCGCCGGCGGCGAAGACCGAACGGGTCTGGTTGAAGAGCTCGTCCATCGCCTCCTTGCCGGCGCCGGAGACCGACTGATAGGTCGAGACGACGACGCGCTTGACGCCGAAGCGGTCATGCAGCGGCTTCAGCGCCACGACGAGCTGCGCGGTCGAGCAGTTCGGGTTGGCGATGATGTTCATCTTGGTGAAGCCGGCGGCTGCGGCGGCGTTCACTTCCGGCACGACCAGCGGCACATCGGGGTGCATACGCCAGGTCGAGGAGTTGTCGATCACGACCGCGCCCTGCGCGCCGATCTTCGGCGACCATTCCTTCGAGACCGCGCCGCCCGCCGACATCAGGCAGATGTCGGTGTCGGAGAAGTCGTAGTGCTCGAGCGCCTTCACCTTCAGCGTCTTGTCGCCGAAGGAGACCTCGGTGCCGATCGAACGGGAGGAGGCGAGGGCGACGACCTCGCTGACTGGGAAAGCACGCTCGGCGAGGATGTCGAGCATCTCATGGCCGACATTGCCCGTGGCGCCGACGATCGCGACCTTGAAGCTCATTCTGGTAATTCCTTCTGGCGAAACCGGTTCAGTCTCCCCGGGGAGGCCGTCGCCGCTCATCTCTATCGCGGGTTCGGCCGGTTGACCCCGGCCGGGAGGGAGATCCCGGAATCGAGGCGACGTGTCAGTGCGACGTCCGGGTTTTCTCGGCCGTCGTTTTGGTCGTGGTTTTCGTCGTCAGACGGAACGTCACAGAGCCAACCTGAGCATCATCGCGAAACCGGGAGATAGGTGCCCGGCCCGCAATCCCAAACACAAGCTGCCGTAAAAAGTCAATCGTCCTGCTAACGCACCGGCATTAACCCTGCCTCCTTACCGGCCATTGACCCTGTTTCGCGATGGAACGCGCCCGGTAACCAGCTGCTCATCGCGCCCGGCGAAAGCTCGCCTGCAAGTGGGACGAAGCGGCTTGCAGGGGTGCGGGCCGTCCAACGGGTTGGGTATTGTCGTGTCCGGGGACGAGATCAGCGCCATCTGGCAGCGCTTCAAGCTGCGCCTGCAGGAAAGCGGGCAACGCCTTCAGCCGCACCTGCAGGGCCTGGCGAATGCGACGCCGAGCCGCTTCGATCTCGCAGCACGGTTGGTGGATCTCGCCGATGCAGCCGAGACCGGCTTCGCACGGATCATGCGGCCGGTGCGGCGTGTCTTCCGTTCCAGCGCGATCGGCTTGACCGGCGGCCTTGTCTGGCGCGGCCTAGCTGCGCTGACCGGGGTCAGCCTGACCGCGGTGCTCGTCGCCGGTCTTTCCTCGGGCTCCTCGGAGCCGGCGCTGGCGAGCCTCGCCTCACCGACCGAAACTTCGACCGCACCGCTCGTCCGTGACGTTCGCCTGCAAGCGCTGCCGATCGCCGCCGGGCAGGAAGGCTGGGTGATGATCGGCCGTCCGATCGCGCTGTTCGGCCTGGAGTCGCCTGAGCTCGACAAGCGCAGCGCCTATGAGGCGCGGCGCAGCCAGGACGGCCAGCGCCGCGAGGACATGCTGAGCTTCGGTGAATTCGGCGACAGCAAATCCTTCCTGGCGCTCAAGTTCCAGGTCAATCGCGATGCGCAGGTACAGAAGGCGCTCGCCGGGCTGGCGCAACCCTTCGTGATCACGCTGGTGCGCGAGAGCGCGGCCCGCGGCCTCTCGATCGGGCGCAGCGGCGCGGCCACCACGATCGAGACCAAGTTCGGCACCGTCGAGACCGCCGATATCGGCCTGAGCGACGGCAAAGCCGGGCGAGCCTGCATCGCCTTCCGCCATCTCGACGGGGCGGCGCATCTGTCCTTCTCCGGCTGGTGGTGCGGCAGCGAGGCACGGCCGGCCGACAGGGCGCAATTGATCTGCCTGATCGACCGGATCGATCTTCTGAGCGCCGGCGACGATCCTGAGCTGCGCGCCAATTTCGCCCGCACCGAGCTCAACCGCCGGCAGGGTTGCTCGGTGCCGCGGCTGGCGGCGACCGGGCGCAAGGGGTCCTGGCTCGATGCCGACGGCAAGGCCCCGGCACTGCGGCCGACCAGCAGCAAGCAGGCGCAGGCGCGGTAACGGCCTCGTGTGGCCACCCTGCACTGGCGCAGCGCAACAAAAGCATTAACTCTGGAATTGTATCGTCCGCGATAGCCGATCCGCCGCAGCCTCGGCGGGGGCAACCGCCTCAGGAGATCGTCATGCGTTCGCTTTCCCGTCTCGCCGCCGGCCTGGCCCTGTCCGTTGCAGCGGTTACCTTCGCCGCCTCGGTGGCCGAGGCGCAGCAGCAGCGCCGTCCGCTGCGTGTCACCGTCCAGAAGCGCAGCTATTTCGACGCCGGCAATGTCGTGCCGGTCGGCAGCATGAACCGCTATGCGACCCAGAACATCGTGGCGAGCCCGGTCTATTCGGCTTCGGGCGAGCTTTATGGCGAGGGTACGCTGCCCTCGCGCATCGGCTCGGGCGCCAATCCGTTCGCCAACAGCTTCTCGACGCCGCGCTACTGAGCGCCGCGTTTGAAATGAAAAGGCCCGCCGTGAGGCGGGCCTTTTGCTTTGCAAAGCAATTCCAGCGGAAGTGTGCAGCGGTTCAGCGTCCGGAATTGCGTCAAGACTAAAAGAGACTGAGCTTTTCCGGCAAACCATGGTTTGCCGGAAAAGCTTGAGGTCAGCGCACCAGGATGTTCTTGAACTGCCAGGGATCGCTGGTGTCGATGTCTTCCGGGAACAGTCCCGGGCGGCCATCGAGCGGCGTCCAGTCAGTGTAGTAGCCCTGCACCGGCCCGAGATAGGGCATCTGGATCGAAAGGCAGCGGTCCAGATCCATCTCCTCGACCTCGACGATGCCGGCCTTGGGGTTCTCCAGCGCCCAGACCATGCCGGCGAGCACGGCCGAGGTGACTTGCAGACCCGTCGCGGTCTGGTAGGGAGCGAGCTTGCGCGCTTCGTCCGTCGAGAGCTGAGAGCCGAACCAGTAGGCGCCCTTGTCGTGGCCGTAGAGCAGCACGCCGAGCTCGTCGATGCCGTCGATGACCTCGTTCTCCTCGAGGATGTGGTGCTCCTCCTGCGGGCGGCCGGCATTGCCGAACATCTCGTGCAGCGAGAGCACGGCATCGTTGGCCGGATGATAGGCGTAGTGGCAGGTCGGCCGGTAGATCGCCTTGCCGGCCTCGTCGCGCACGGTGAAGTAGTCGGCGATCGAGATCGACTCGTTATGCGTCACCAGGAAGCCGTATTGCGGGCCCGGCGTCGGGCACCAGCTGCGCACCTTGGTCTCGGCGCCGGCCTGCATCAGGTAGATCGCGGCCTGCGAGCCGGCCTCATGGGTGCGGGCGTTGTCCGGCATCCACTTCTCATGGGTGCCCCAGCCCAGCTCGGCCGGCTGCACGCCCTCGGAGATGAAGCCCTCGACCGACCAGGTGTTGACGAAGACACCCGGCGGCTTGGGGTTCTTCGAGCGTTGCGTGTCGCGCTCGGCGATGTGGATGCCCTTGACGCCGACCTGCTTCATCAGCCCGGCCCATTCCTCGCGAGTGGTCGGCTGCGGCACGTTGAGGCGCATGTCGGCAGCGAGGTTCAGCAGGGCCTTCTTGGCCAGCCAGGAGGCCATGCCGGGGTTGGCGCCGCAGCAGGAGACCGCCGTGGTCGAGCCGGGGCTACGGGCGCGCTTGGCGGCGAGCGTCATCTCGCGCAGCGCATAGTTCGAGCGCTCGCCCGGGCCCTTCGTCTCGTCGAAATAGAAGCCGAGCCAGGGCTCGTTGACCGTGTCGATATAGAGGGCTCCGAGGCTGGAGCAGAATTCCATCAGGTCGCGCGAACCAGTGTCGCAGGACAGGTTGACGCAAAAGCCCTGCCCGCCGCCTGCGGTCAGCAGCGGCTCCAGCATGGTCTTGTAGTTCTCGAGCGTCACGGCTTCCTGGATGAAGCGGATGCCGCGTTCGTCCAGCAAAGCGCGGTTGTCGTCGTCGGGCGCGATGACCACGAACCGGCTCTTGTCGAATTTGAGATGCCGCTCGATCAGCGGCAGCGTCCCGCGGCCGATCGAACCGAAGCCGATCATCACGATCGGGCCGCTGATCTCGCCGTATACGGGCCAATCCGTCATTCTTTTCAACTCCTGGGTTGTTCGTTTGTGGACAAGCGGACGCTGGTATGGCCTGGCGTCCCCAGGGTCAACCGGAAGGGGCGCCAGGCCGCGATGTCAGGCATGCGCGCCGGGATAGTCGGCGTCGAGCACGAAGGGGTAGGGGCCGGGATAGCGCTCGACATAGGCCATGTGGCTGACGAGGCCGGTGCCGGCGCGATAGCTGTGCAGGTAATAGGCCGGCGGCTCCATATGGAAGGTCGCCGGCCCCTCGGGCGCGAGGTCTAGCGTGACCTGATGCGTCACGCTCGGCGCGATCTGCGCGATCGTGCCGGCAAAGCGCGTCGTGATCGGCCGGTGATGGTGGCCGCAGAGAATGCGCTCGACGTTCGGGTAGCGGGCGACGATCTCGCGGAAGCCGTCGGCGCCTTCGAGCAGGCGGATACGGTCCATGTGGATGATGCCGCAGTCGAAGGGCGGGTGGTGCATGAAGATGACGACCGGCTTGCCGTTCGCACCGGCGAGCGCCTTCTCCAGGAAGCCGAGGCGCTTGTCGCAGAGCGCGCCGGCGCTCTGGCCGGGCAGCAGGGTGTCGAGGCCGATCAGCCTGACATCGCCGAGATCGGCGCAAAACTGGATGAAGCCGTCGTCGAGCACGGCGTGCGGTCCGAGCTTCAGGCCGGCCGTCAGGGTCTCGCGGCGATCATGATTGCCCGGCAGCAGCAGAACCGGCACCTCGACACGCTCCAGCAGGTTCGCCAGCAGTCCGTATTCCTCGGTGAGGCCGCAATCGGTGAGATCGCCGGTGATCACCAGCGCATCCGGCTGCGGGCGCAGGGCTGCGACGACGTCGAGCGCGCGTTCGGTCAGGGCGTTGGTCTCGGAGACACGATAGGCCGGCTTGCCGAGCGGGCGGATGTGCAGGTCGGTGATGTGGGCGATCAGCATAGTCGTCTTGTCCGATAAGGAGGCGTCACGGCCGGGCTCTGATCGGCCATTTCGGGAGAGGAGCGAGCCGTATCCGGGCCTGGGTCCGGATACGGCTCTGTTGTCGGTTCACTGCGTCGGCAGCTTCAGCGCGGTCTGCTCGACATAAGGCTTCATGATCTCGTCGGCGGTCTTCTGGGCCGAGACGAGCGCCTCCTTCGGCTGCTTCTTGCCGGAGAGGACGGCCTGGAGCTCGTCCTCGATCGCCTTGCGGACCGGGACCGTCTTGTAGGTCGCGAACCAGGGCTTGGCGTAGGCGAGTTGGCTGACGGCGATGCCGGCGTCAGGGTTCCTGGCGATGAAGTCCTTCATCTCCGGCAGCTCGTAGGCCGCCATGTTCGGAGCGAAATAGCCGGTGGCGCGGCTCCACCAGCCGGACTTCTCCGGCGAGGTCATCCAGTTGATCAGGGTCCAGGCGGCCTTGCGGCGCTCGCCTTCGACGCCGGTCGGGATGACGAGCGAGGCGCCGCCGATCGGCACCTCGTTCTTCACGTTCTTCGGCACGAAGGCGACCTTGTAGGGGAACTTCGCGTTGGTGCGGATATGGGTCAGCGAGCCGGTCGAGAGCAGGATCATCGAGGCCTGGCCGGAGAGGAAAGCGGTCGAAACCGCGCCGCCCGCCTGGACGCCGGCCGGGTGGACCTTGTGCTTGGCGACGAGGTCCGACCAGAAGGTCAGGGCGCCGAGCATGGACGGGCTGTCATAGTAGACCTCGCCGCCGTAATCGACATTGAACCACTGGCCGCCATTCGACTGGGTCAGGGCCTGCAGGATCCAGCCGCCGTAGTCGTAGTTCGAGGGCGCCATGATGCCCCAGCGGATGACGCGGTCGCCCTCGCGCTTGGTCAGCTTCTTGGCGGCAGCGGCAAGCTCCTCCCAGTTCGTCGGCAGCTTCTCCGGATCAAGGCCGGCTTCCTTGAAGTGGTCGGCGTTGACGTAGAGCAGCGGCGTCGAATTGTGGAAGGGCACGCCGTAGACCGAGCGGTCGAGCACCGCATTGCCGTGCAGGGCGCGGAAGAACTGGCCCATATAGGTGTCGTTGGTCTTGCCGTCGGCCTTGATCAGGTCGTCGAGCTTCTGGATCTCGCCCTCGATCTTGAGGTCGAGCAGGAAGTTGGCCGACATGATCACGGCCGCCGGCGGCTTGCCGGCCTTCATCGCGGCACGGGTCTTGATCAGCGTCTCGTCATAGGAACCGGTGTAGACCGGCGTCGCCTTGATCGCAGGGTTCTTCTCGTTGAACTCCTTGATCAGCGCGGTCATGTCGCGGGCGAGCTGCCCGTCGACCGGGACGGGGAAGAACAGCTCGATCTCGGTCGGCGCCTGCGCGAAAGCGGGTGCGACCGCGAACGAAGCGGCAAGCGCCGCGCTGGCGAGGACCGATCTGCGGGTGGTGCTGGTCATTGTCTGGACCCCTTACTTGATGCCTGACGAGACGAAGGAATTGACGAAGGCGCGCTGGAACAGCGCGAAGGCGATCAGCAACGGTGCGCTGACCATCAGGGTGCCGGCGGCGATGACGCCCCAGGCCTGCGCGCCCTCGGCGCCGCGCGTGAACGAGGCGAGGCCGACGGTGAGAGGGCGCAGGTCCGGCGAATTGATCACCATCAGCGGCCAGAGGAACTCGTTCCAGTGGCTGGTGACGGAGACGATCGAGAAGGCGATCAGCGAGGGCTTCGCCAAAGGCAGGTAGATGAAGCCGATGCGCTGCCAGACGCTGGCGCCGTCGATCAGCGCCGCATCCTCGAGCTCGCGCGGGATCGCCAGAAAGGCCTGGCGCATCAGGAAGGTGCCGAAGGCGGAGGCGAAATAGGGCGCCATCACGCCGAGCAGGCTGTCATAGAGGCCGAGCTTGGCGATCATCGCCAGATTGGGGACGATCAGCACGACCGGCGCCAGCATCAGCTGCAGCAGGAAAAGGTAGAAGCAGAGCGTCCGGCCGGGGAAATTGATGCGGGCGAAGGCATAGCCCGCCAGCGTGATGGTGACGATCTGCACGGCCAGGATGCCAAAGCTGATGATCGTGGTGTTGAGGCCGTAGCGCGGGAAATCGGCCGAGCCCCAGGCCTCGGCGAAGTTGCCGAGCGTCGGGACATAGGACGGCATCAGCGAAGCCATGCCCGAGCCGCCATAGGTGTGCGGGTTGAAGGCGGCGACCAGCATCCAGAGGAAGGGCACCATCCAGAGCGCCGCGAGCAGCAAGGTTGCGGCGTAGCCGAGCCTGGGTGTGATCTCGCGATTGGCGACGCCGGTCGAGGCCTCGATCATTGGTCACGCTCCCCGAAGGAGCGCTCGATCGTGCGCAGCGAACTCGCGGAGATGACGAGCAGCAGCGCCAGCATGACGAGCGTGCCGGCGGCGGCGCGGCCAGCGTCATAGCTCTCGACCGCCTGCTGGTAGACGTAGAACAGCAGCAGATTGGTGGAGTCGGACGGGCCGCCCTTGGTCAGCACGAAGACGTGGTCGACCTGCGTGACGACATTGATCAGCCCGATCACCAGCACGAAGCCGATCGTCGGCTTGAGATAGGGCAGGGTGACGTAGCGCAGGCGCTGCCAGGGATTGGCGCCGTCGAGGATCGCCGCTTCATAGGCATCGGCGGGAACCGCCTGAAGGCCGGCGAGGAAGAACAGCATGTAGTAGCCGGCGTTCTTCCAGATCGTCAGGCCCATGATCGAGTACAGGGCGATGTCAGGATCGCCGAGCCAGTTCGGGCCCGAGATCGCGAGCTTGGCGAGGTGGTAATCGAGCAGACCGGCATTGGGCAGGAAGATGAACAGGAAGATCGAAGCGGCGGCGACGAGCGGGATCAGCACCGGCAGGAAGAAAAGCGAGCGGAACAGCGCGTTGACGCGGCTCGACCGGACCAGCGCCATGGCGAAGCCGAGCGCCAGCACGAGGCTCGGGATCACGGTGCCGATCGCGTAAAGCAGGTTGTTGGTCAGAGCCTTGCGGAAGGCTGCGTCGGCGAAGAGCGCGGCGAAGTTGGCGAGCCCGACGAAGCCCTGCGGCCCACCGACCTTCTGCTGGTTGTGCAGCGATTGCCAGAAGACCTGCGCGACCGGCCAGTAGGTGAACAGTGTCAGCAGGATCAGCGAAGGCGCCAGCAAGCCGAAGGCGAGCAGCGTCGACCGGCGTGGCCGCCAGTTCGTGAACCGCACAGCTTGAGGCCGTACCAAGCTATTCGTCAGAACCGTGTCTGCCATTGTTCCCGCCTTCGCGGCGGGTGATGGCGGTGCCGGACGACAGTCCGGTGAAAGCAAGATGACGTTTCGGCGACGATGCTGGTGAAATAACGATCGCCCAAACGCAGAACGGGCAGACCCTAAGGCCTGCCCGTCAAGGATGGTGCCGTGTCCGGTAGCTCAGGCTGCGCGACGTCGGAGACCTTCCGCTCCGGCGGCCGGCACGAGTGCCCCCGTGGCCTTGAGCACGCCGTTCGCGCCCTGGAGCGCGCCGTCGCGGAGTTCCAGGCCGAGGAAGCGCTCGCGCTCGAACGGGCCGGGCATGGAAAGATCGGCTATCGGCTCGGAGGTGAAGCCGAAGCGTTCGTAATAGGGCGCGTCGCCGACGAGCAGGATCGCGCCATGGCCGCGGCAGGCGGCGCGCCAGATCGCCTCGCGCATCATCGCCTTGCCGAGGCCTTCGCCCTGCAGTTCCGGCGAGACCGCGAGCGGGCCGAGCAGCAGCGCGGGCTTGCCGGCGGCCTCGACGTGCCAGAGGCGGACGGTCGCGACGATCGCGCCATCGCGCTCGGCGGTCAGGGCCAGGCCTTCCGCCGGTAGGCGGCCTTCGCGCAGACGCTCGCTCGACTTGGTCGTGCGGCGCTCGCCGAGGCAGCGGTCGAGCAGGACCTCGCGGCCCGGGATATCGGTCTCGATCTCGTCGCGGATCGTGATCATGACGCACCTCCTGCCGGAGCGTCCGCCTCGTCGCGGACCTTCCCGGCGCCGCGCGAGCGCGGCCACAAACTAGGGATTGTGTGGAAGAGGGGCCGGCGGGAGCCACGTCCGCGCTCCATTCTTGGAGGCACGAACGCTCCGCCCGGTTTCACGGGCAGCCTGCGATAGGTGGCAGGGCGCTTCGCCGGACCCGATGAGCGAGGGAGGGCGGCAAGCCCTCCCGTTTCGTCAGATGACGTACTGCTTCAGCGGCGGGAAGCCATTGAAGGCAACGGCCGCATAGGTCGTCGTATAGGCGCCGGTGCCTTCGATCAGGACCTTGTCGCCGATCTCTAGACTGAACGGCAGCATGTACGGGGTCTTCTCGTACATGACGTCGACCGAATCGCAGGTCGGGCCGGCGAGCACGCAGGGAACCGTGGCGTCGCCGTCCCGGATCGTTCGGATCGGGTAGCGGATCGCCTCGTCCATCGTCTCGGCAAGGCCGTTGAACTTGCCGATGTCGAGATAGACCCAACGGACCTGGTCGTCCTCGCTCTTCTTCGAGATCAGCACGACCTCGGCCTCGATCAGGCCAGCTTCGCCGACCATGCCGCGGCCCGGTTCGATGATGGTCTCAGGCAGGCGGTTGCCGAAATGCTTCGACAGCGCCTGGAAGATCGCATCGCCATAGGCCGGCACCCCCGGGATCGGCTTCAGATAGCGCGCCGGGAAGCCGCCGCCGAGGTTGACCATCGACAGCGACAGGCCGCGGGTGGCGCACTCCTTGAACACGGCCGAGGCCGAGGCCAGGGCCGAATCCCAAGCGTTCACATTGGCCTGCTGCGAGCCGACATGGAACGAGATGCCATAGGCCTGCAGGCCGAGGCGATGGCCGTGCTCGAGCACGTCCGCGGCCATTTCGGGCACGCAGCCGAACTTGCGCGAGAGCGGCCAGTCGGCGCCGGCACCGTCGCAGAGGATGCGGCAGAAGATGCGTGCGCCCTCGGCCTTGGTGGCCGTGGCGGCACGGGCGATCTTCTCGACCTCGGCCTGGCAGTCGACGGCGAACAGGCGCACGCCGAGCTCCATGGCGCGAGCGACGTCGCGCTCCTTCTTGATGGTGTTGCCGAAGGAGATGCGGTCCGCCGTGGCGCCGGCCGAAAGCGCCAGCTCGATCTCGACGACCGAGGCGCAATCGAAGCAGGAACCGAGCTTGGCGAGAAGGCGCAGCACTTCCGGCGCCGGGTTCGCCTTGACCGCATAGAAGACGCGGGTGTCCGGCAGCGCCCGGGAGAAGGCGACATAGTTCTCGCGCACGACTTCGAGGTCGATCACGACGCAGGGACCATCCTCGCGGCGGTCACGCAGAAATTCACGGATGCGCTCGGTCATGAGACGCTGCTCCTCTTCGACGCAAGCGGCGCCGATACGACGTGTAGCCGGTTGAAGCGACCGCGACCCGAGGCGCTGTGGAGACGCCTTAGGACTGCGGACGAGACGTCCGGACCCGAAACACCGTCGATTGGGAGATTAACCCCGCACGCCCGGCAATGAAGGACAAGCCTCTTCGGTGTTGGCCTTTGGAGGACCAACGAGACCAAAAAAGCCCGCTCCGTCGTTGCTTTAAGCTACGTCCCCCGTGGAGATTCGGGGTTCGCCGGTTTCGCCTCCGGCTGCTGGTCGCTGTTCGGGAGCGGCCCTCTTGCGAGAGCCGGGAGCGTGATTTGAGGGGATATCCATCCCCCTCCATCCGTTTCCCATCCCTGGCGGCTGTCCGGCCTCTTGTCCGGATGCCCACCGACCAGCACGCGGCCACAGGCACGTGCGAATTGGGTGAGCCCCATATACGGACCGGTGCCCCGCGCTTCAAGTTTTTTCTGACGGCCGGGACCGGATTTTTTACAGGACGGGGCGGTGCGGCGGGGTGCCGCTCTCATTTCCTTTTAACGTTGGCTCGCCGAGGCCATGGCGGCGCCCTAGACCAGCCCCATTTCATCGCCTAAGTCGTTGGCGTAGTGCGCCTTCGCGCGCCTATATCCATGGGGCAAGCTTCGATCATGACTGTTACCGATCGCCGCCGGGTTCTCGCCGGGCTGAGCGCAGCATTGTGCGCCACCGCCGCGCCGCAGGCTTTGCTGGCGCAGCAGCCGGAACAGGCGCCGCCGCAGCCGCGATTCGGCTTCGACGAGGTGGTGCGCCGGGCCCGCGAGATCGCGGCCGTGCCCTATGAAGCGGGGCCGGCATTGCCGGAAGCGCTGACGCGGCTCGATTTCGACGCCTGGCGCGAGATCCGCTTCCGGCCGGAGCGGGCGCTGCTCGCCCAGTCGAATTCCGGCTTCCGCATGCAGATGTTCCATCCCGGCTTCCTGTTCACCCGGCCGGTGACGGTGAATGTGATCCGCGACGGCGTACCGACGCCGGTGCCCTATGCCGCCAATCTCTTCGACTACGGGCGAACCAAGTTCGACAAGCCGCTGCCGGTCAATCTCGGCTTCGCCGGCTTCCGGCTGCACTACCCGCTCAACGATCCGCGCGTCTTCGACGAACTGATCTCCTTCATCGGCGCGAGCTATTTCCGCGTGCTCGGGCGCGGGC
This sequence comes from Allobosea sp. P4_H5, assembly GCF_056400825.1. Classification (NCBI taxonomy): domain Bacteria; kingdom Pseudomonadati; phylum Pseudomonadota; class Alphaproteobacteria; order Hyphomicrobiales; family Alloboseaceae; genus Allobosea; species Allobosea sp. P4_H5. The sequence goes on from NZ_JBFUKM010000010.1 coordinate 160,585, forward strand.
AGCGCTATGGCCTCTCGGCGCGCGGCCTTTCGATCGGCGCAGGCGTGCCGGGCGGCGAGGAGTTTCCGATCTTCCGCGAGTTCTGGGTGGAGACGCCGGCAGCCGATGCCGATCGCATCACGGTCTATGCGCTGCTCGATTCGCCTTCCGTCGCCGGAGCCTATCGCTTCCATATCTATCCGGATGGCGACAGCGTGATCGATGTCGGCGCGGCGCTGTTCCCGCGCAAGCCGATCGAGAAGCTCGGCCTGGCGCCGCTGACCTCGATGTTCTTCACTGGCGAGAACGACCGGCGCTTCCACGATGATTTCCGCAGCGAGCTGCACGATTCAGACGGGCTCCTGATCCATTCCGGCACCGGCGAGTGGATCTGGCGCCCCCTGCGCAACGCCCGCGTCCCGGCAGCCTCCTCCTTCGTCGAGCGCAATGTCCGCGGCTTCGGCCTGATGCAGCGCGACCGGGTGTTCGAGCACTATCAGGACCTCGACCTTAACTACGAGCTCAGGCCGTCCTACTGGATCGAGCCGCAGGGTGACTGGGGCGAGGGCGTGGTCGAGCTGATCGAACTGCCGACTACCGACGAGACCAACGACAACATCGTCGCGCTCTGGGCGCCGAAGCAGGCGCTGGAGCCGGGCCGCGAGTTCCGCTTCGGCTACAAGCTCACCGCAATGCTGGACTCCAGCGATCTGCATCCGGGCGGGCGGGCGATCAACACCTATCAGGCCAAGCCGAAGGCGCTCGGCTCCGGTGAGGCGGTGACCGAGAATACAAGGCGCTTCATCGTCGACTTCGCCGGCGGCGATCTCGGCTACTATCTGAAGCAGCCGGAAAAGGTCGAGATCGTGCCCTCGATCGCCTATGGCCGGATCAACCGGGCCTTCCTGGTGCCGAATCCGAAGACGGAGGGCTTCCGCGCCTTCATCGACATCGTGGTCGAGCCGGGCCAGCTCGCCGAGATGCGCGCCTTCCTGAAGAGCGGCAGCAAGACCCTGACCGAGACCTGGAGCTTCCCCTGGCGGGCACCCGACGCGAGCTGAGGGCGACCGGCTAGAACTGCGGCGCGCTCTTGCTGCGCGTCGGCTTGCGCCGCTTTTCGGGTGCGGCCGCGACCACCTCGATCTCGACCTTGAACTCCGGCAGGGTGAAGCCGGAGACGATCATCAGGGTCGAGGCCGGCGGCGGGGTGCCGACATGGGCGTCGCGCGACTCCATATAGCCTTTCATATGGGCGCGGTCGGTGACGTAGGCGTTGATGCGGACGATGTCCTTCAGCGTCATCCCGGCTTCGCCCAGGATCGCGGCGATGTTGGAAAAGCAGAGATCGGCCTGCTCCCTGGCTCCTTCCGGAATCGTCCCGTCGGCGGCGATGCCGAGTTGGCCGGAGCAGAAGGCGAGCCGCTGGCTGGACGGCAGTTCGATGCCGTGGCTGTAGCGGGCGAAGGGCGCGCGGGTCGAAGAGGGGTTGAGCGGCTTCATCAGACAGTCCGTATGACGGGGGCACCGTTCTGCCACGCCATATGCGTGCTGCAAAACCATGTTGAGACTTGACCGATGTGCGTTTTGCAGCCTTGAACCGCGCGCACGCCGGATATTTCATGCCGCGTTCAGGCGGCATGGGCACAATGCCGCGGACGGGCGACTGGTCGAGATGGTGGGAATGAGCTTGAGGACTTCTGCACTGCTGCGGGCCGCGAGCCTGCTGCCTCTTGTGCTGCTGACCGCCTGCGCGGGATCGCAGCGCTTCGGTGGATATGGCTCGGGTTCGGGCCAGGCCGTCGCGCGCGCGCCGGTCTATGGCGAGCCGGTCCAGTCGGCGCCGCCGATCCAGTCGGCTCCGATTACCTCCGAGCCCCTGCCGCCGCCGGGCGGCTATCCGAGTGCGCCACCGCAGGCGGGTGGTTATCCCCCTGGCGGCTCCGCGCCGGGCGCGGGCGGCATGCCGCCCCAGAACGATCCATTCTTCGATCCGCAGGCGGCGCAGCCGGGGCAACAGTCGCCGGTGCAGCAGCAGCGCCCGGCCGAGCCGGCGCCACCGAGCAATCAGATCGCCAACGCCAATCCAGGCGCAGCGCCCGGCGGCGGCTCGACGCGCGGCGGCGCGGTCTCGAACCGCGACGGCGTCATCGGCAACTGGACGGCGCAGGAGGCGACCGGTGGGTCCTGCCGGGTGCAGCTCTCGAGCTCACCTTCGCTCGACCTCTACCGCGCCAACGCCACGGGCTGCAGCAATCGCGACCTGCAGCAGGTCAACGCCTGGGATTACCGCGACGGCGAGGTCTATCTCTATCAGCGCGGCGGTTCGGTGGTGGCGCGCCTGCGCGTCGGCAGCGGCGGTGCCATGAACGGCGCGATCACCAAATCGGGCGCCGGGCTCTCGATGAATCGATAAGCACGGCGCCCGTCGTCGTTGCGAGGCGGCGTCAGTGCCGTGATGCGCTCCGGCTGAACAGCGCCTGCGGCCAGAACTTGCGCTGCAGCGAAAGCGAGAGGGTCGCGAAGCTGCGGGCATTGTCGAGGGCTTCGTCGAGCAGGGTGAACGGCGTCGGCGCGCCGGTGGCGATCCGGCCCTCGACATCGGCGTAGCCGCCGACCATTTCGGCCTCGAACTTGCGCGCGAGATTCCGCATCGCCGCGTTCTCCGGCAGGCAGGTCATGTAGAGCGTGCGGATATTGCGGTTGCGGGCCGCCGTGATCAGGCGGCTGAACAGCTCTCCGCCGATGCCGCGCCGGCGCCAGTCGCGCTCGACGCTGAAGGCGGCTTCGCCCGTCTGGACGATGATCTCCTCCAGCCCGCGCAACTCGGCGGCGCCGCGGATCTCGCCGGCCTCGACATAGGCGTAGACCAGCCCACCGACGCCGAAGGTGGTTTCGGCGTAAGCGCGGAGAAAATCATCGTTGACCGCCGTCCCGAAACGCTCGCGCCGAGTGCCGGCGTCGAGACGAAGCAGATGGGCGGTGAAGAGGTCGCGCTCGGCAGGCCAGAGACGCCTGACCTCGCCATGCCTGGCCTTTGCGCCAGACTTGATCGAACGATTCAATTGCAGCTCCTGTGAAAGCGCGGTTGCGCTGCCCAAAGGAGGCGTGTCTTCCCTAACTCGGAGAGCAAGATGCGCTTCCGATCTGGGAATACAAGTGGCGCGATTGCGGCAATTTACAGCTAAATGCCTGTAAAAATGGCCGGAATGGTCAAGACTGCGCGCTATCGCCACATCGTGGCAATCGAAGCTGCGAGCATCAGGGCGAGGGCGATGTTGAGGGCGCGCCACTGCCAAGCCTGTGTCAGCAGCCGCGCCAGAAGCAGGCCGGCGACGCACCAGAGCATCAGCGACAACAGCGCGAGGACGCCGAAGACGGTGCCGAGCAGGGCGGCGAGTTCTCCTGCACCGCGGGCGAGCTCACCGAAGGAGGCGGCAGCGCCGAGCGTCATCGCCCAGCCCTTGGGGTTCTGCAGCTGGATCCAGAGCGCGCCGAGAAAGCTGGTCGGTTTGGCGATGCTCCTGTCGAGATGTGGCGGGCCGCTGCGGCCAATCCTGACTGCGAGCCAGAGCAGATAGGCGGAGCCGGCAAGCTTCATCGCGAGTTCGAGCGAGGGCATAGCCAGCAGCAGACCAGCGAGCCCGGCCGCAGCCGCGACTGCCATTCCGGCCAATCCAATCGCGACGCCTATCATGAAGGGCAGGGAGCGACGGAAGCCGAAATGAGCGCCAGAGGCGGTAGCGAGGGTCGTGGTGGCGCCTGGTGTCACGGTCGAGATGGCGGCGAAGGCGATGAGCGGCAGGATCGATTCCGGCGACATGGGGCGGCTCCGGTTGGGAGCCATCGCATTAGGTTCGTCAGGCGAATGATAAAAACGAATGTTGAAGCGGTTCAGCATTACGATCCATAATGCAAGGCATGCGCAATCTCGACCTCGAACTGATCCGGGCCTTCGTCGCCGTCGCCGACCATGGCAGCATGACCATTGCCGGCAATGCGCTGCATCTGACGCAGAGCGCCGTCAGCCAGCAGATCATGCGGCTCGAGCGGCGGCTCGGACAGGCCCTGTTCCTGCGCGAGCGGCGCGGGCTGAAGTTGACGGCCTCGGGCGATCGCCTCCTCGCGAAGGCGCGCCGGCTGATCGGTCTCAATGACGAGATCTGGGCCGAGATGACCACGGGCTGCGCCGGCACGGTTAGGCTCGGCGTGCCCTATGACCTTGTCGGCACCGCGCTCGCGCCGATCCTGAAGGGCTTTGCCGAAGCGAGCCCGCTGATCGAGATCTCGCTGGTCTGCGCCTCCTCGCCGCAATTGCTGGAGGCTCTTGGCAAGGGCGAGGTCGATCTTGCTCTCGTCGAAGAGCCGCTTGCGGCGGCGGGCGGCGAATGCCTCGGCATCGAACGGCTGGTCTGGGTCGGCGCCAGGGCCGGCACGGCCCATCTGAAGCGGCCTTTGCCGCTCTCGCTGGTCGCCGACAGCTGCGCTTTCCGTCCGGCTGTGACGGCGGCACTCGATGGCCAGGGGAAGGCCTGGCGCAGCGTCTTCGAGAACGGCAATATCGATGCGACCACCGCGACGGTCAGGACCGACCTTGCGATCACCGCCTGGCTCGCCTGCACGGTCCCGCCCGATCTCGATATTCTCGGGTCATCGGAGGGCCTGCCCGAGCTGCCGCCCTTCGCGATCACGCTGCATCTGTCGCGCTCGCAGCCCTCGGAAGCGGCGCGTGAGCTTGCCCGCCATCTGCGCGCCGGCTGGCAGCGCCCGCGGCAGGCCGCATAGCCCGCAGGCTTCACCGAGGGTTGCGAGGCGGGCCGCCCTGCCGTAACCCGGAAATCGACGTCCCTTCTTGCTATCCCGCCCCCAGGCCATGTCCGCCACGCTCCCCGAACGTTATGACGCCCTGGTCGCTTCGGGCGCGATCGAGCGCGATCCGGCGCAAATCGCCGTCGTCAGGCGGCTGCAGGCGCTGTCCGAAACCCTTGCCAGCCGCAAGCTGGCGAAGAAAAGCAGCGCGCTCGGCTGGCTGTTCGGCCGCAAGCAGCCGGCTGCGGAGGCAGTCAAAGGGCTCTACATCTGGGGCTCGGTCGGCCGCGGCAAGACCATGCTGATGGACCTGTTCTACGAGACGGTCCCGGTCGCGGCGCGGCGGCGCGTGCATTTCCACGCTTTCATGGCCGATGTGCATGAGCGCATCCACGCCTACCGCCAGGCACTCAAGGCAGGGACGGTCAAGGAACCGGATCCGATCGGGCCGGTTGCGGCGGAACTGGCTGAAGAAGCGAGCCTGCTCTGCTTCGACGAGTTCACCGTCACCGATATCGCCGACGCGATGATCCTCGGGCGGCTGTTCACCAAGCTGTTCGCCGACGGCGTCATCGTGGTCGCGACCTCGAATGTCGAGCCATCGCGGCTCTATGAGGGCGGGCTCAACCGCTCTCTCTTCCTGCCCTTCATCGAATTGCTCGCCAGCAAGGTCGACGTGATCAAGCTGGAGGCGCGCACCGATTTCCGGCTGGAGAAGCTCGGTGGCGCGCCGACCTATCACGTCCCGGCCGACGACAGGGCCAAGGCCGCGCTCGACAAGGCCTTCAGCCAGCTCACCGGCGTGGCGCAGGGCGCGCCCACGACGATCGCGATCAAGGGTCATGAGCTCAAGCTGCCTCAGGCGGCGGGCGGCGTCGCGCGAGCGAGCTTCAAGGACCTCTGCGCCCAGGCCTATGGCGCCTCCGACTATCTCGCGCTCGCCCAGCACTTCCATACGCTGATCCTCGACGACATCCCGATCATGGACATCGAGCGGCGCAACGAGGCCAAGCGCTTCATCATCCTGATCGATACGCTCTATGAGAGCCATGTGAAGCTCGTCGCCTCGGCGGCGGCGGAGCCGACTGGCCTCTATGTCGCGCAGAACGGCCGCGAGGCCTTCGAGTTCGACCGGACGGTGTCGCGCCTGATCGAAATGCGCTCTGAGGAATATCTCGCTTTGCCGCATGGGCAAGCCGACTCGGCGGCGAGCGGCGATACCACGGGCCTGGTCGATACGTGATGGCGTGTCCCGTGTCTCTTGGTGTGGCCGATATCAGGCAGGCGACGCCCACAGACGTGGAGGAGATCAGCGCGGTGGTGCTGCGTTGTCTGCGCGAGAGCAACGCGCAACACTATTCCGCTGATATCATCGCCTCTGCCGTCGAGAGTTTTTCTCCAGAGAAGGTCGCTGCGAGGCTGATCGATCGGATTGTTCTGGTCGCCATCGTCGAAGGCGTGATCGCCGGTACCGCGAGCCTGCATGGCAGCTGGGTGCGAAGCGTCTTCGTGCGTCCCGACCGACAGGGGCTGGGCATCGGGGCCCGGCTCATGACAGCAATCGAAGAACGCGCCGACGCGCAGGCCATCGGGCAGCTCTTCGTGCCATCATCGATCAATGCCGAAGGCTTTTATCGTCGACTGGGGTTCGCGCATCTGCGCGACGAGCTTCATGGGCAGGAGCGGGTGATCGTGATGGCGAAGTCGCTCCCTTCCGTGGTTGAGCAAGGCTGAGCGCTGATGGTGTCACGCGAGCCGAGCGAGATGCGCATTCTCTCGGTTGCCGGCGAGCATCTGCGCCGGCACGGCCTGCGCCGTTTCACCGTGGTCGCGGTGGCGGAAGAGGCGGGCATGACCCATGCCAATGTCTATCGCTATTTTCCCTCGCGCACGGCGCTGATCGATGCGGTGGTCGATGTCTGGCTGAAGGCGGCTGAGCGTTCGCTCGCCGACATCGCCGACGGGCCGGATCCGGCTGAGGACAAGCTCGAGCGCCTGATCCTGGCGCTCGCAAAGGCGAACCGTACCCTGCTGCACGAGGAGCCGCATCTGTTCGCGGCGCTGTCGCAAGCCGTGGCGAAGCGCCATGCGATCAGCCGACGCAACCGAACCCGGGTACGCGCCCTGTTCGAGCGCGTCATCGACGACGGTATCGCCACGGGGGCCTTCGAGCCGCGCGACCGCGACCGCGCGATCGCCTTCGTGATCGACGCCACCCACCGTTTCATCCATCCTGCCTCGCTGGAACTGGAGGCGGATGTGCCGCAGGCCTCGGTCGACGCCAGGCTCGCGACCCTGATCAGGGTGGCGCTGCGCACGCTCGCGACCGGCGTCATCTGAAAAAATGACATTTTTTGTAATATGTAACTGCTCGTTTTCGAGGCAGGTTGACGGGGCATTTTCGTCGGGTAGCTTTTAACAGCTTGGTTTTGCTGGGCATTCCGTGATCGGAGGGCCGAAATCGCCGCTTGGGGACATTCCAATGTCCAATTTTCGACAGGGTTGAGCCCGAGAGCGGCTTGGGTCAAAGAACCCACGGCTTTTCGGCTGCAACAGCTCTCGCATCCAACAACAAGGATTCGGCAATGGCCCGCAAGAAGATCGCCCTCATCGGCGCCGGACAGATCGGCGGCACGCTCGCGCACCTCGCGGGCCTCAAGGAGCTGGGCGACGTCGTCCTGTTCGATATCGCCGAGGGTATCCCCCAGGGCAAAGGCCTTGATATCGCCGAGTCCGCTCCGGTCGACGGCTTCGACGCCGGCTACAAGGGCACGCAGTCCTATGAGGACATCAAGGGCGCCGACGTGATCATCGTCACCGCCGGCGTGCCGCGCAAGCCGGGCATGAGCCGCGACGACCTGATCGGCATCAACCTCAAGGTGATGAAGTCGGTCGGCGAGGGCATCAAGCAGTATGCTCCCAAGGCCTTCGTGATCTGCATCACCAACCCGCTCGACGCGATGGTCTGGGCGCTGCAGAAGTTCTCGGGCCTCAAGCCCAACATGATCTGCGGCATGGCCGGCGTGCTCGACTCGGCCCGCTTCCGCCACTTCCTCGCCGACGAGTTCAAGGTCTCGGTCAAGGACGTCTCGGCCTTCGTGCTCGGCGGCCATGGCGACGACATGGTGCCGCTGGTCCGTTACTCGGGTGTCGCCGGCATCCCGCTGCCCGACCTCGTCAAGATGAAGTGGACGACGCAGGAGCGCATTGACGCGATCGTCGACCGGACCCGCAAGGGCGGCGGCGAGATCGTCAACCTGCTCAAGACCGGCTCGGCCTTCTACGCCCCGGCCGCCTCGGCGATCGCCATGGCCGAGAGCTATCTCAAGGACCAGAAGCGCGTCCTGCCGGCGGCCGCCGCGCTCAAGGGCCAGTATGGCGTCAAGGACATGTTCCTCGGCGTGCCGGTGGTGATCGGCGCCAAGGGTGTCGAGCGGGTCGTCAAGATCCGCCTCAACGGCGCCGAGAAGGAGATGCTGGCCAAGTCGGTCGCCTCGGTCCAGGGTCTTATCGACGCCTGCAAGAGCATCGACGCGTCATTGGCGTGAGACAGACGGATGGCGTGATGGCCGGCGGCAACGTCTTCGGCCAACACGCCGTCGCCTCTCCCTTTACCGGCACAGGACATCAGGCATGAACATCCACGAATATCAGGGCAAGGCGGTTCTCAAGGAGTACGGCGCGCCCGTCTCCGCCGGCTTCCCGGCGCTATCGGTGGCGGAGGCCGTCGAGGCCGCGAAGAAGCTGCCCGGACCGCTTTATGTGGTAAAGAGCCAGATCCATGCCGGCGGGCGCGGCAAGGGCAAGTTCAAGGAACTGCCGGCTGACGCCAAGGGCGGTGTGCGGCTCGCCAAGTCGATCGAAGAGGTCGAGAGCCACGCCAAGGAGATGCTCGGCAATACTCTGGTGACGGCGCAGACCGGCCCGGCCGGCAAGCAGGTCAACCGCCTCTATATCGAGGATGGCTCGGACATCTCGAAGGAATTCTACCTCTCGGCGCTGGTCGATCGCGAGACCTCGCGCGTCGCCTTCGTGGTCTCGACCGAGGGCGGCATGGACATCGAAAAGGTGGCCCATGACACGCCCGAGAAGATCCTGACCTTCTCGGTCGATCCCGCGACCGGGATCATGCCGCATCACGGCCGCACCGTCGCCAAGGCGCTCGAGCTCTCCGGCGACCAGGCCAAGCAGGCCGCGAGCGTGCTCGGCCAGATCTATGCCGCCTTCGTCGGCAAGGACATGGCGATGCTCGAGATCAACCCGCTGATCGTGACGACGCAGGGCCAGGTCAAGTGCCTCGACGCCAAGGTCTCGTTCGACTCCAACTCGCTCTACCGCCATCCCGAGCTGATGGAGCTGCGTGATGAGACCGAGGAGGACGCCAAGGAGATCGAAGCGTCCAAGTACGATCTTGCCTATATCGCGCTCGACGGCACCATCGGCTGCATGGTCAACGGCGCCGGCCTCGCCATGGCGACGCTCGACATCATCCAGCTCTACGGGGAAAGCCCGGCGAACTTCCTCGATGTCGGCGGCGGTGCCTCCGAGGAGAAGGTCACCGCGGCCTTCAAGATCATCACCGCCGACCCGAAGGTGAAGGGCATCCTGGTCAACATCTTCGGCGGCATCATGAAGTGCGACGTCATTGCCCGCGGCGTGATCGCAGCGGTGAAGACGGTCGGGCTCGAAGTGCCGCTGGTGGTGCGCCTCGAAGGCACCAACGTGGCGGAAGGCAAGCAGATCATCCGCGACTCCGGCCTCAACGTCATCCCGGCGGATGACCTCGACGACGCCGCGCAGAAGATCGTCGCTGCGATCAAGAAGGCTTGAGGTAAACCAATGTCCATCCTGATCGACAAGACCACCAAGGTCATCTGCCAGGGCTTCACCGGCAAGAACGGCACCTTCCACTCCGAGCAGGCGATCGCCTACGGCACGCAGATGGTCGGCGGCACTTCGCCCGGCAAGGGCGGTAGCTTGCATCTCGGCCTGCCCGTCTTCGACACCGTCGCCGAGGCACGCGAGAAGACCGGCGCCACTGCGTCCGTCGTCTACGTGCCGCCGCCGGGCGCCGCCGACGCGATCTGCGAGGCGATCGACGCGGAGATCCCGCTGGTGATCTGCATCACCGAGGGCATCCCGGTGCTCGACATGGTTCGCGTCAAGCGCTCGCTCTCGGGCTCGAAGACCCGCCTGATCGGGCCGAACTGCCCGGGCGTCGTCACCGCCGGCGAGAGCAAGATCGGCATCATGCCGGCGAACATCTTCAAGCCCGGCTCGGTCGGCATCGTCTCGCGCTCCGGCACGCTGACCTATGAGGCGGTGTTCCAGACCACGAACGAGGGCCTCGGCCAGACCACGGCCGTCGGCATCGGCGGCGACCCGGTCAAGGGCACCGAGTTCATCGACATGCTCGAGATGTTCCTCGCGGACGAGAAGACCACGTCGATCGTGATGATCGGCGAGATCGGCGGCTCGGCCGAGGAAGAGGCGGCGCAGTTCATCAAGGACGAGGCCAAGCGCGGGCGCAAGAAGCCGATGGTCGGCTTCATCGCCGGCCGCACGGCTCCTCCCGGCCGCCGCATGGGCCATGCCGGCGCGATCATCTCCGGCGGCAAGGGCGGCGCGGAAGACAAGATCGCGGCGATGGAAGCGGCCGGTATCCGGGTCTCGCCGTCGCCGGCGCGCCTTGGAAAGACCTTGGTCGAAGTATTGAAGGGCTGAGAGACAGGCTGCGTCATGGCCGGCCTTGAGCCGACCATCTCATGACCAGCCAGGCTCGACAAAAAGATGCTCGGGCCTTGCCCGAGCATGACGGCAAGACGAAGCGGCAGGTTAGGCAGAAGGCAGGACGACCATGGCTCGCCAGGACATCAACGAGGCTCTCGCGCAGACGGGTTTCCTCTATGGCGGCAACGCGGCCTATATCGAGGACCTCTACGCCCGCTATCAGGCTGACCCCAAGTCGGTCGATCCGGAGTGGCAGGGCTTCTTCTCCGCGCTGAACGACGACAAGCAGGTCGTCGTCGACAACGCCAAGGGCGCGTCCTGGAAGAAGCCGAACTGGCCGATCCCGGCCGGTGGCGAGCTGGTCTCGGCGCTCGACGGCAACTGGGCCGCGGTCGAGAAGGCTGTCGGCGAGAAGCTCGGCGCCAAGGCCAAGGCTGCCGGGGCGACCCTGTCCGCTGCCGATGTGCAGCAGGCGACCCGCGACTCGGTTCGCGCGATCATGCTGATCCGCGCTTACCGCATGCGTGGCCACCTGCATGCCCAGCTCGACCCGCTGGGAATCGAGAGCCAGAAGGATCCGGAGGAGCTGTCACCGGCCGCCTTCGGCTTCACCGAGGCCGATCTCGACCGCAAGATCTTCATCGACAACGTGCTCGGCCTGGAGTTCGCCACCATCCGCGAGATGACGGCGATCCTGCAGCGGACCTATTGCGGCACGGTCGGCATCGAGTTCATGCACATCTCCGACCCGGAGCAGAAGGCCTGGCTGCAGGAGCGGATCGAGGGGCCGGACAAGGAGATCGCCTTCACCCGCGAGGGCAAGAAGGCGATCCTGAACAAGCTGGTCGAGACCGAGGGCTTCGAGAAGTTCCTCGACCTGAAGTTCACCGGTACCAAGCGCTTTGGCCTGGATGGCGGCGAGTCGTTGGTTCCGGCCCTGGAGCAGATCATCAAGCGCGGTGGCGCGCTCGGCGTGCGCGACATCGTCTTCGGCATGGCTCATCGCGGCCGCCTCAACGTACTGACCCAGGTTCTGGGCAAGCCGCATCGCGCCCTGTTCCACGAGTTCAAGGGCGGCTCCTTCGCCCCCGACGACGTCGAGGGCTCGGGCGACGTCAAATACCATCTCGGCGCCTCCAGCGATCGCGAGTTCGACGGCAACAACGTCCACGTCTCGCTGACGGCCAACCCCTCGCATCTCGAGATCGTCGACCCCGTGGTGCTCGGCAAGGTCCGCGCCAAGCAGGACCAGTTCGGCGACATCGTCGAGCGCTCCAAGGTGCTGCCGCTGCTGATCCATGGCGATGCCGCCTTCGCCGGCCAGGGCGTCGTGGCCGAATGCCTCGGCCTGTCGGGACTGAAGGGCCACCGCACCGGCGGTTCGCTGCACTTCATCATCAACAACCAGATCGGCTTCACCACCTATCCGCGCTATTCGCGCTCCTCGCCCTATCCGTCCGACGTGGCGAAGATGGTCGAGGCACCGGTCTTCCATGTGAACGGCGATGATCCGGAAGCGGTCGTTTTCGCCGCCAAGATCGCGATCGAATTCCGGCAGAAGTTCCACAAGCCGGTCGTGATCGACATGTTCTGCTATCGCCGCTTCGGCCATAACGAAGGCGACGAGCCGGGCTTCACCCAGCCGCTGATGTACCGCAAGATCCGCGGCCACAAGTCGACGCTCGAGCTCTACAGCGCCAAGCTCGAAGCCGAGGGCGTGATCCAGCCGGGTGAACTCGACCAGATGCGCGCGGCCTGGAAGGAGAAGCTCGAGGTCGAGTTCGACGCCGGCCAGGCTTTCAAGCCGAACAAGGCCGATTGGCTCGACGGTCGCTGGGCCGGCATGAAGGCGATCCGCGCCGACGAGGACGATCCGCGTCGCGGCGCGACCGGCGTGCCCGAAGCCGTGCTGAAAGAGATCACGCAGAAGATCACCGAGGTCCCGGAAGGCTTCAACGTCCACAAGACGATCCAGCGCTTCCTCGACAACCGCCGCAAGGCGGTCGAGAGCGGGCAGGGCATCGACTGGGCGACGGCGGAATCGCTCGCCTTCGGCTCGCTGTTGCTCGACGGCAATCCGGTGCGCCTCTCCGGCCAGGATTGCGAGCGCGGCACCTTCTCGCAGCGCCATTCGGTGCTGATCGACCAGGAGACCGAAGCTCGTCACACCTCGCTGAACCATATCCGCGAGGGCCAGTCGCGCTATGAGGTCATCAATTCGATGCTCTCGGAAGAGGCGGTGCTCGGCTTCGAATACGGCTACACCCTGTCGGAGCCGAACGCACTGACTTGCTGGGAGGCGCAGTTCGGCGACTTCGCCAACGGCGCGCAGGTCGTGTTCGACCAGTTCATCTCCTCGGGCGAGCGCAAGTGGCTGCGCATGTCGGGTCTCGTCTGCCTGCTGCCGCATGGCTATGAGGGCCAGGGTCCGGAGCACTCCTCGGCCCGTCTCGAGCGCTTCCTGCAGATGTGCGCCGAGGACAACATGCAGGTGGCGAACTGCTCGACGCCGGCGAGCTATTTCCACATCCTGCGTCGGCAGCTGAAGCGCGACTTCCGCAAGCCGCTGATCCTGATGACGCCGAAGTCGCTGCTGCGCCACAAGCGCTGCGTCTCCGACCTCAGCGAGCTGGCCGAGGGCTCGACCTTCCACCGCGTGCTGCACGACGATGCCGAGCGCGGCAAGTCGACCACCAAGCTGGTCAAGGATTCGAAGATCCGCCGCGTCGTGCTCTGCTCGGGCAAGGTCTATTTCGACCTGCTGGAAGAGCGCGAGAAGCGTGGGCTGGACGATGTCTACCTGATGCGCGTCGAGCAGCTTTATCCGTTCCCGCTGAAGTCGCTGGCGCAGGAGCTGGCGCGCTTCAAGGGCGCCGACGTCGTCTGGTGCCAGGAGGAGCCGAAGAACCAGGGCGCCTGGACCTTCGTCGAGCCCTATCTGGAGTGGGTGCTGGGCCATGCCGGCTCGAAGTCGAAGCGGCCGCGCTATGTCGGCCGCCCGGCCTCGGCCGCGACTGCGACCGGCCTGATGTCGAAGCACGTCGCCCAGCTCAACGCCTTCCTGGACGAGACCTTCGCGGTCTGACCCGACGCCTGACATAAGACACGAGAAGAGGCCTGACATGGCGACCGAAATCCGCGTTCCGACCCTCGGCGAATCCGTCTCCGAGGCCACTATCGGCAAGTGGTTCAAGAAGCCCGGCGACGCGGTGAAGGCGGACGAGCCTTTGGTCGAGCTCGAGACCGACAAGGTGACGCTGGAGGTCAACGCCCCGGCCGCCGGCGTGCTCGGCGAGATCGTCGCCAAGGAAGGCGAGACGGTCGGCGTCAGTGCGCTGCTCGGCACGATCGCGGCCGGCGACGGCAAGGCGGCGGCCGCTCCGGCCAAGCCTGCCGAAGCGCCCAAGCCGGCTGCTCCGGCTCCGGCCGCCAGCGCGCCGGCGACCAAGGCCGCCGATTCCGGCCCGGCCGTCTCGCGCCTTGCGGCCGAGAGCGGCGTCGACCCCTCAAAGGTCGCAGCGTCCGGCAAGGATGGCCGCGTCACCAAGGGCGACATGCTGGCTGCGATCGCGACCGGCCCGGCCGTCGCCGCTGCCGCGCCGGCAGCCCCGGTTCAGGTCCGGGCGCCGTCGGCTCCGGACGATGCCTCGCGCGAAGAGCGGGTCAAGATGACCAAGCTGCGCCAGACCATCGCGCGCCGCCTCAAGGAAGCCCAGACCAACGCCGCGATGCTGACCACCTTCAACGAGGTGGACATGACCAACGTCATGGCGCTGCGTAACCAGTACAAGGACGTGTTCGAGAAGAAGCACGGCGTGAAGCTCGGCTTCATGGGTTTCTTCGTGAAGGCCTGCGTGCAGGCGCTGAAGGAAATCCCCTCGGTCAACGCCGAGATCGACGGCACCGACATCGTCTACAAGAACTACTACCATGTCGCGGTCGCTGTCGGCACCGACAAGGGCCTGGTCGTGCCTGTGGTGCGCGACGCCGACCAGCTCTCGATCGCCGGTGTCGAGAAGGAGATCGGCGCCCTCGGCAAGAAGGCCCGTGACGGCTCGCTCAAGATCGAGGACATGCAGGGCGGCACCTTCACCATCTCGAATGGTGGTGTCTACGGTTCGCTGATGTCGACGCCGATCCTCAATGCGCCGCAGTCGGCGATCCTCGGCATGCACAAGATCCAGGAGCGCCCGATGGTGGTCGGCGGCCAGATCGTGATCCGGCCGATGATGTATCTGGCGGTCTCCTATGACCACCGCATCATCGACGGCAAGGAAGCCGTGACCTTCCTGGTGCGCATCAAGGAAGGCCTGGAGGACCCGGCGCGCCTCGTCCTCGACCTCTGAGGCGAACCCATGCTCTCGCTGATTGTCGCGAGCGTCGCCCTGCTCTTCGTCCATATCGGAGCGCAGGCGATCGCGGCGACCAGCGAGCTGGGCTCGGCCTGGAATGCCGGGCCGCGTGACGAAGGCGTGAGGCCGCAAGGCGTCGTCGCCGGACGGGCCGAGCGGGCGCTGCGCAACTATCTGGAGACCTACCCGGCTTTCGCAGTGCTGGCCGTGGCACTGGTCGCGAGCGGTCGGATTGATGGCATCGGCTTCATCGGCGGTGCGGTCTGGCTCATCGCCCGCATCGTCTACCTCCCGCTCTATCTCACCGGCATCCCATATTGGCGCAGCTTGGTTTGGCTGGCTGCTGTGATCGGCCTGGCGCTGATGGCAATCCGCCTGTTGGCCTGAGCGGAAGGGGGACGGAGCATGGCATTCGGACCCAATCCGCCGCCGATCCAGGCGCATATCTGCGTCAAGGGCGGTGAAGCGGCGATCGCCTTCTACGAGAAGGCCTTCGGCGCACAGTGCACCTTCAAGGCGATGGCCGAAGACAGCGAGCGCGTCATGCATGCCAATCTCGCGCTCTTCGGCAGCGAGGTGATGCTGCACGATGAATTCCCGGAGTTCGGCGGCGATGTGTTGGCGCCGAACTCGCGTAGTGGCGCCAGTATGGCGATCAGCATCAACCTGCCGCAGCCGGCCGATGTCGATGCCGCCATCGCCAGGGCCGCTTCTGCCGGTGCCGATGTCGTCATGCCGGCGAGCGACGTGTTCTGGGGCGCCCGCTATGGCCGCCTGCGTGATCCTTTCGGCCATGTCTGGGCCTTCAACGCGCCGCTGGCGCAACAGCAATCGTAAAGTCTGAACGGAAGAGAGACCATGTCCTACGATCTCGTTGTCATCGGAACCGGCCCCGGCGGCTATGTCTGCGCCATCCGTGCTGCCCAGCTCGGCCTCAAGGTCGCGGTGGTCGAGAAGCGCAAGACCCATGGCGGCACCTGCCTCAACGTCGGCTGCATCCCCTCCAAGGCGCTGCTGCATGCTTCCGAGATGTTCGAGGAGGCCAGCCATACTTTCCCGAGCCTTGGCATCACCGTCGGCAAGCCGAAGCTCGACCTCAAGCAGATGCTGGTCCACAAGCAGGAGACCATCGATGCCAACGTCAACGGCGTCGCCTTCCTGCTGAAGAAGAACAAGATCGACCCGTTCCACGGCACGGCCTCCATTCCGGCCGCCGGCAAGGTCGTCGTCACCGCCGAGGATGGCAAGACGCAGGAGCTCACGACCAAGAACATCGTCATCGCCACCGGCTCGGAATCGGCGGCGCTGCCGGGTGTCACGACCGACGAGAAGACGGTGGTGACCTCGACCGGGGCGCTTGAGCTGACCGCCGTGCCGAAGGAGCTGCTGGTTGTCGGCGCCGGCGTGATCGGCCTTGAGATCGGCTCGGTCTGGGCCCGGCTCGGCGCCAAGGTCACGGTGGTCGAGTATCTCGACCGCATCCTGCCCGGCATGGATGACGAGATCGCCAAGCAGTTCCAGCGCATTCTGCAGAAGCAGGGCTTCACCTTCCATCTCGGCTCGAAGGTCACCAAGGTCGAGACCGGCAAGAAGGGCGGCGCCACCGTCACCGTCGAGCCCGCCGCCGGCGGCGAGGCCAAGACGCTGAACGCTGACATCGTGCTGGTCGCGATCGGCCGGCGTCCGAACACCGATGGCCTCGGGCTCGACAAGGCCGGCGTCGCGACCGAGCGCGGCCGCGTCATCATCGACGACCACTTCAAGACCAATGTAGATGGCATCTACGCGATCGGCGACGTGGTGCGCGGGCCGATGCTGGCGCACAAGGCCGAGGATGAAGGCGTCGCCGTCGCCGAGATCCTTGCCGGCAAGCACGGCCATGTGAACTACGACGCCATTCCCGGCATCGTCTACACCGCCCCCGAGGTTGCAGCGATCGGCAAGACCGAGGAGGAGCTGAAGGCTGCGGGCGTCGCCTACAAGGTCGGCAAGTTCCCGTTCACTGCCAATGGCCGGGCGCGGGCGATGCGGCATACCGACGGCTTCGTGAAGTTCCTCGCCGATGTGGCAACCGACAAGGTACTCGGCTGCCACATCATCGGCCCGCATGCCGGCGACCTGATCGCCGAGGTGACCGTGCTGATGGAGTTCGGCGGCTCGGCCGAGGATCTCGCCCGCACCTGCCACGCCCATCCGACGCTGG
The DNA here is from genome assembly GCF_056400825.1 of Allobosea sp. P4_H5. Taxonomy (NCBI): domain Bacteria; kingdom Pseudomonadati; phylum Pseudomonadota; class Alphaproteobacteria; order Hyphomicrobiales; family Alloboseaceae; genus Allobosea; species Allobosea sp. P4_H5. The sequence goes on from NZ_JBFUKM010000010.1 coordinate 177,655, forward strand.
CCGAGGCGGTCAAGGAAGCGGCGCTCGCCGTCGACAAGCGCCCGATCCATATGTGATCGGAGGTATGCACGTCATTCTCGGGCGGTGCGTAGCGCCGATCCGAGAATCTCGTGCAGATACGGCGCTTTCTTGTCCTGAGATGGTCGGGCCAAGTCCGGCCATGACTGCTTCCGAATTCCGTCGGATGTGACCGGCGCGTCAGTGTGGCGCGCCGACCTTTTTGCAGACGAGGTTCAGGAGCCCGTCGCCGCTGGTATCGTCGCCCGCGGCGAGCGGGCGGCCATCCTCGCCGAAGCGGGCCAGGATCTCGAAGCCGGCTGCCTCGAGCTGGCGTTCCTGCGTCGCCAGGTCGACGAAATAGAACAGCCCGCTCCAGCGGTGGGCGGGGTCGACATGGATGGCGTAGTCGGCCTCCTCATGCGCGAAGGGGCGCAGGCGCAGATAGTTGATCCAGCTCTGCGGGTGCACCGAGTTCATGATCTCGCGCGGATGCCAGGAGCGCGCATGCAGCGGCATGCCGCCGGCGCGGCTCCAGGCGCGATTGTGGAAGGAGAAGGCGAAGACGCCGCCGGGCGCCAGCACCTCATGCACGGCTGCGATGACCGCGAGGCGCTCGGCATGGTCGAAGGCGCTGAGGATGGCGAGAGCGCCGAGCACGAAGTCGAAGCGACCTGGTCCGAACTCGCTGATTGCGCGCACATCCATGTCGAGGAAGGTCGCGCTCGGAAAGCGGCGCCTGGCGAAAGCGAGCATCGCTTCTGCCTTGTCGATCCCGACATAGTCGGCAACATCAGGCAGCAGCGCTCCCGTGGTGCGGCCGGAGCCGACGCCGAGATCGAGCAGGCGCTTGCCGGCATAGGCCTCGTGGAAGCGTTCGAGGATCATCGCTTCGGAGGCAAAGAGACTCTGTCCGCCGTACCATTCGGCGATTTCGGTCCGGTCGAACAGACCGGCATTGTGCCGGGCGATGTCGATGGCCGAGCCTTGCATGGCGCGCCTCCACGTCGTTCGAGAGCCCGACCATGCTCCCGCCCGCGGCGCCGCACAAATTCTTGGTTAATCTATAGTTAACGCCGGTGTCGACGTCCGACCTATCCGCGCCGGGCGCGATAGGCGGTCAGCGTATTGCGCAGCAGGCAGGCGATGGTCATCGGCCCGACGCCGCCGGGAACGGGCGTGATCGCGCCGGCGACCTCGGCCGCCTCGGCATAGTCGACGTCGCCGGCGAGCTTGCCGTCGGGCATGCGGTTGATGCCGACATCGATCACGGTCGCGCCCGGCTTGATCCAGTCGCCCTTGACCATGCGCGGCCGGCCGACCGCGGCGACGACGATGTCGGCGCGCTTCACGACCGCGGCGAGATCGCGGGTGCGCGAATGGGCGATGGTGACGGTGCAATCGGCCTGGAGCAGCAACTGCGCCACCGGCCGGCCGACCAGCTCGGAGCGGCCGATCACGACCGCTTCCAGCCCCGACAGCGAGGGCAGCGCCTGCTTCAGCAGCAGCATGCAGCCGAGCGGCGTGCAGGGCACGAGGCCGTTCTTGCCGCCGGCGAGCAGGCCGGCATTGATCGGGTGGAGGCCGTCGACATCCTTGGCGGGGTCGATCGCATCGATGATGCGGCCGGTATCGATATGCTTGGGCAGCGGCAGCTGGACGAGGATGCCGTCGACGCCGTCATCGGCGTTGAGCTCGGCGATCTTGGCGAGCAGCGTTGCTTCCGTGGTCTCGGCCGGCAGGCGATGGGCGACCGAGTTCATCCCGATCTCGGCCGCGAGCTTCTCCTTGGAGGCGACATAGACCTTGCTGGCCGGGTCCTCGCCGACGAGTACGACATGCAGGCCGGGCACGGGCTTGCCGGCTACCTTGAGCGCTGCGATCTCGCGGGCGATCTCGGCCCTGAGTTCCGCCGCTGCCGCCTTGCCGTCGATGATGCGTGCCGTCATGACCAGCTCCTTGGTGAGGCATCGGATCGAAAAGCGGAATCCAATTTCCGGTTTGATGCCCTGCGCCGCTCTCTTGCTGCATTGCGACAGAACGGACAAGGGCCGCTTTGCCCTGAATGCCTTGCGGGTGGGGATGCCGCTGGCGCCGCTTGATCGGGGCGCGCCGAGCCAGCATGGTCGACAGGTGATTCATCAGGGCGGCGTGCAAGCCGGAGACGACTGACGTGACCACCGGCTTTGCAGCAATCCCGGCTTCCGGCAGCTATGTGCTGCGCAATGCCAGGGCGCCTGCCTGCCTGGTCGAGGCCGGCAGCCTGGCGAGCGACCGGGACGGCGTGGCACTGCTCGACATCGCCATTGAGGACGGTGGCATCGCCTCGCTGCTGCCGGCGGGCACGCCTGCGCTCGATGCTGCTCCCTCGCTCGATCTCGATGGCGGCATCGCGCTGCCGCGGCTGGTCGATGTCCATACCCATCTCGACAAGGGCCATATCTGGCCGCGCCGGCCCAATCCGGACGGCAGCTTCATGGGCGCGCTGAGCGCGGTCGCGGCCGATCGCGAGGCGAACTGGTCGGCGCGGGATGTGCGGGCGCGCATGGAGTTCGGCCTGCGCTGCGCCTATGCCCATGGCACGGCGGCGATCCGCACCCATCTCGACTCGCTCGGCAAGCAGATCGGCATCTCCTGGCCGGTCTATGCCGAACTGCGCGCGGAATGGGCCGGTCGCATCGCCTTGCAGGCGTCGCCGCTGTTCGGTGTCGATGCGGTCGCCGATCCCGCGCATATGCAGGCGATCACGAAGGCTGTGACTGATCATGGCGACAGGCTGCTCGGCGCCGTCACCTATATGGTGCCGGAGCTCGACGCCGCGCTCGACACGCTGTTCCGGACCGCGCTCGAACATGGCTTTGACCTCGACTTCCATGTCGACGAGACCAATGATCCGGCGGCGCGCTCGCTCGAACACATCGCTGATGCGGCGCTGCGCCATCGTTTCCCGGGCAAGATACTGGCCGGGCATTGCTGCTCGCTTTCGCTGCAGCAGCCGCAGGACGAGGCGCGCATCATCGGGAAGGTCAGGGAGGCCGGCATCGCCGTAGTCTCGCTGCCGATGTGCAACATGTATCTGCAGGACCGGCAGCGCGGGCGCACGCCGCGTTGGCGCGGCGTCACCGCGCTGCATGAGCTCAAGGAAGCAGATGTGCCGGTGATGATCGCCTCCGACAACACCCGCGACCCGTTCTACGCCTATGGCGATCTCGACCTCGTCGAGACGCTGCGCGAGGGCACCCGCATCCTCCAGCTCGACCATTCCGACCGGGACTGGGCGAGGGCGGTTGCGACGGCGCCGGCCGAGCTGATGGGGCTTTCCAGCGCTGGCCGCCTCGTGCCTGGCGGCCCTGCCGACCTGATCCTGACCCGCGCCCGCGACTGGACCGAGTTCTTCGCCCGGCCGCAGGCCGACCGGACCGTTTTGGTCAACGGCCGCGCCATCGACCGTACCCTGCCCGATTATCGCGAACTCGATTCCCTGATGAGCCGCCCCGCATGACCGCACGCTACGACATCGACGCCCTGAAGCGCCGCCTGAACGGCATCCGCACGGAGGACAACCCGGCGCTGGTCAAGCAGAAGAGCCGCGATTTCTTCTGGTACTCGCCGAAGCTGAAGCGTCAGCTCGACCATGTCGTCGCCGACATCATCGTCTCGCCAACGAGCGAGGCGCAGGTGCTGGAGACGCTTTCGGCGGCGCATGCGCTCGGCATACCCGTGACGCCGCGCGGCACCGGCACCGGCAATTACGGCCAGGCCATGCCGCTCTCGGGCGGCATCGTGCTCGACCTCTCCGGCTTCAACAAGGTGACCAGCATCGAGGCCGGGCGCTATGTCGCCGAGCCCGGCGCGGTGCTGGCCAAGATCGACCAGGAGACGCGCGCCCATTCCCGGCAGGAGATCCGGTTGCACCCCTCGACCTACCACACGGCTTCGGTCGGCGGCTTCATCGCCGGCGGCTCGGGCGGCGTCGGCTCGATCAAATGGGGCGGCCTGCGCGACTGGGGCAACATCATCTCGCTGCGCGTCGCGACCATGGAAGGCACGCCGCGCATCCTCGAGCTGCAGGGCGATGATCTGCACAAGGTCGCTCATGCCTACGGCACCAATGGCATTATCACTGAGGTCGAGATGCCGCTCGGCCCGGCCTATGCCTGGGTCGACGTCATCCTCGGCTTTGGCGATTTGCGCGCCGCGACCGAGTTCGCCAATGCGCTCGGCGAGCAGGATGGGCTGGCGCTGAAGAACCTCGCTGTGGTCGCCGCGCCGGCGCCGCACGACTATTTCCTGCGCCACCGGAAGTTCCTGCCGCGCGAGAGCCATTGCGTGATGGTGATGGTCGCCGACTTCGCCGTCGAGTCGATGCTGGCCTTCGCTCGTCGCTTCGGCGGCTCGCAATTGCTGATGCGCTCCGACAAGCTGACGGCTGAGGAGGCCAAGGGCCTGCCGCCGACCTTCGAGCTCGGCTGGAACCACACCACCTTGCGGGCGCTGCGCGTCGACCCGTCGATCACCTATCTGCAGGTGCTCTATCCTTTCCCGAACCAGGTCGATCTCGTCGACAAGATCCATGCCCGCTTCGGCGACGAGGTGACCTGCCATCTCGAATTCGTCCGTTTCGACGGCAAGATCACCTGCTTCGGCCTGCCGCTGGTGCGCTTCACCAGCGAGGAGCGGCTGGAGGAGATCATGGCGATCCATGAGGAGATGGGCGCGCCGATCTTCAACCCGCACCGCTACACGCTGGAGGAGGGCGGGATGAAGCAGACCGACGAGGTCCAGCTCGCATTCAAGCGCGAGGCCGATCCGCAGGGGCTGCTCAATCCCGGCAAGATGATTGCCTGGGAGGACCCGAACTACGATTACCGCTCGGGCAAGACCTTCCTGTTCAAGGCACTCGGCGAAGCCGGCGTCGGCGCCTGAGCCGTCCGATGCGCGCGCTCGTCCTCTACGCCCACCCCGATCCCAGGAGCTTCGGGGCGGCGGTGCATGAGACGCTCGTCTCCGCACTGCGCCGCGCCGGGCACGAGGTCGACGATTGCGACCTCTATGCCGAGGGTTTCGATCCGGTGCTGAGCCGCGAGGAGCGCCTCGGCTATCATGATCTCGCCAGCAACCAGAAAAACGTAGCCGGCTATGTCGAGCGCCTGCTTGGAGCGGAAGCGCTGTACCTGTGCTTCCCGGTCTGGAACTACGGCTATCCTGCGATCATGAAGGGCTATTTCGACCGCGTCTTCCTGCCGGGCGTCTCGTTCAAGCTGGTCGATGGTTCGATCCGCCCGAATCTCTGGAACATTCGCCGGCTGACGACGGTGACGAGCTATGGCGGTTCGCGCTGGCGGACTTTCCTGATGGGCGATCCGCCGCGCCGGCAGATCAAGCGCGGCTTGCGGGCGGTGTGCCACCCGGCGGCGCGGGTCTCCTATCTCGCGCATTACGACATGAACCGGTCGACGCCGCAGAGCCGCGCGGCTTTTCTCGCCAGGGTCGAGCAGGAAATCGCACGGATTCAAAAGCCTGTCTGACAATTGTCATCGGCTTGTCATGAAGGCGAGCGATTGCACAGCCGGCGAAAAGTATCCGCAACCTTTTCCAAGGGCCGGCTCATGACCAAGTCCCTCGAAAAAAGCGTCGGCCGTGCCCTGTTGGTGACGGCGCGGCTTCACAGGGCAAGGATGGGCGAGCGTCTCAACGCGCTCGGGCTCTTTCCAGGCCAGGAACAGGCGCTCAAATCCCTGCAGGGCGCACCGATGACGATGGGTGAGCTCGCGACCTTGTTGCGGGTCAAGCCGCCGACCGTGTCCAAGACGATCGGCCGGCTTTCGCTGCAAGGGCTGGTGACGCGCGAGGGCGGCGGCCGCGACGGCCGGCTGGTGCAGGTGGCGCTGACCGAGAACGGCCAGAAGACCGCGGCGGCGCTCGATGCGGTCTGGAACCAAGTCGAGGAAGAGCTGCTCGAAAAGCTCGACGCCAAGGAACGCAAGCAATTGCGCAAATTGCTACGCAAGGCGTCGAAAGGCTTGTCCAAGGCTGGCGCCGATGTCGAGGATGCCGAGGACGAGGCCGAGGACGCCGCCTGACGCCAGACGCGTCGGCGGTATGACTCGCATGCGCTGGCGGGCTGGTTTCAAGCCTTAAATCGGTTCATTGATGTCTTGTCATTCCTCCAGAGCATGACGAGATCGTGTCGGCCGCACCCGCTCCGCTTCCGGATACGCGCCGGACACGCTTGACCGCCATCGCCCTGATGAGTGGGGCGATCGTCTGCTTTTCGCTGCTCGACACGTGCGCGAAATGGCTCGGCGGGACGATGCAGCCGATGCAGGTGGTCCTGGCGCGCTATGTGATCAGCGTCGCCCTGGTCTCGCTCCTGCTCAACCCCTGGAGCCATCCCGGCATCACCCGGACCAAGCGTCCCTGGCTGCAGGGCTTCCGCTCGCTGCTGCTGCTCGGCTCGACCGCGCTCAACTTCGTCGCCCTGCAATATCTGCAACTGGCCGAGACGGTCTCGATCATGTTCGCGGCGCCACTGCTGGTGGCCCTGCTGGCAGGGCCCTTGCTCGGGGAATGGGCCGGGCCGCGCCGCTTGATCGCGATCGGCGTCGGCTTCCTCGGTGTCCTCGTGGTGACGCGGCCGGGACTGGGCGGGCTGCATCCGGCGGCCCTGCTCAGCGTCTGCGGCTGCTTCTGCTACGCCTTCTATAGCCTGGCGACGCGGATGCTGGCCTCAAGCGACTCGCCGCAGACGACGATGTTCTATTCGGGCATCGGCGGGGTGGTGATCATGCTGCCGCTGCTGCCATTGTACTGGTCATGGCCCGCGGACTGGCAAAGCTGGCTCTTGATGTGCGGCACCGGCTTCTTCGGTGCGGTCGGCCATTGGCTGCTGATCCTGGCGCATCAGCGGGCGCCGGCGACGATCCTGGCGCCGTTCATCTATTCCCAGATCATCTGGATGATCCTGCTCGGCTGGTTCGTCTTCGGCCAGATCCCCGACCGCTTCACCTTCATCGGCGCAGCGGTCGTGATCGCCTCCGGACTTTATCTGCTCTACCGCGAGCGCGTCCGGCACGTGCCCGAAGGCTCGGCCCGCTTGGACTGATTCCGGCACGCATCTTGAAGCCTCCACCCGTGGATGGAGGCCATGATGACGGTTTGGCACCGCAACTGGCTACCGGCTGTCGCGTTCGGCACAGATGTGGTCCGGGCGCGTCCCGCCATGGCACAGCCGGACTCAGCCGAGCGAAACCTTGCTCTGCGCGGCGACGAAATCCGAGAGCATCGGCACATAGTCCTCGCCCTTGCCGCTGGCGACGGCTGCCGCATAGACGTTCTTGACAGCACCGCCGACCGGGTTCGGAACGCCGGCGGCGTTGGCGAGGCTCTCCAGATAGCGGACATCCTTCAGCGCGTTGGAGAGCGTGAACTTGTGCGCATCCGGATCGCGCTCGAGCACGTATTGCATGAAGGTCCGGTAGAAACCGCACTCCATGCGCCCGCCGGTGATGACGCTGTCGAAGGTCTGCGGGGTGATGCCGACCTTCTGGGCCAGCGTCAGAGCCTCCGCATAGATGGCGCCGTAACCGAGGGAGAGGAAGTTGTTGAGCAGCTTCATCTTGTGACCGTCGCCGACCGGGCCGAGATGCACGATCTTCTGGGCCCAGGCTTCGCAGACCGGGCGGATGCGCTCGAAAACCGCACTGTCGGCGCCAATCATCGTGGAGAGTTGACCGAGCTTCGCCTGGGCGGGTGTCCCGCCCAGCGGCGCGTCACAGAGGTGCAGGCCGATGGCAGCGAGCCGTTCAGCCAGAGCGATCGTCGAGACAGGGTCGGAGGTCGAGCAGTCGACGATGACCGTTCCGGGCCGGGCGCCGGCAGCGATGCCGTCAGGCCCGTTGACGACCTGCTCCACCTGCGGCGAGCCGGTGACGCAAAGGAAGATGATGCTCGCCTTCTCGGCGAGTTCCCTGGGTGTGGCTGCCTCCGTGGCGCCGGCCGCCTTCAACTCCTCGACGGGTTTGCGATTGCGATGGCCCATCACGGTCAGGCGAAAGCCTTTGGCGAGAATGCAGCTCGCCATGCCCTGACCCATGTAACCGACGCCGATGAAGCCGATCGATTCTTTAGTCGTGCTCATCTTCAGTTTCTCCGAATTCTATGAGATGGAACAAAGCAATGCGGAACGATTTGGCCAAGAACTGGTTGAATGCATCGGCTTACCGGCTTCAGGAGAAGCGATCGATGGCGAATGACGGACACTCGCGCGACCCCTCGGGGGCGGGGAAGGCGGGTGTAAAGCCCGGTGGCCGGGGTCGCGTTACCTTGCAGATCATCGCCGATCGGCTGGAGGTCTCGACCGCGACAGTTTCGCTCGCCCTGCGCGAAAGTCCGCTGGTCGCCGACGGCACCCGCCTTCGGGTGCAGCAGATCGCGCGCGAGATGGGCTATAGCTACAACCGCAGCGCGGCCTCGCTGCGGACCGACCGGACCAACATCCTCGGCGTCGGCTTCCACGACATCACCAATCCTTATTTCGCCGAGCTGCTCGCGGCGATCGAGGAGACGGCGGCGGCGCATGGCCGCTCGATCCTGCTCGGCACCTATGCCGAGAACCTCCAGCGGCAGGACCGTGTCCTCACCACACTCAAGGAATATCGCCCCGACGGCATGATCATCTGCCCGGCCGGCGGCACCACGGCGGAGACGCTGCAGCATCTGATGGCGGCGCAGGTGCCGCTGGTTCAGCTCTCTCGCGAAATTCCCGGCATCGGGCTCGACTTCGTCGGCTCTGACGACCGGCACGGCACGGTGCTGGCAGTCGAGCATCTCATCGGCCTCGGCCACACCCGCATCGCCTTTCTCGGCGAAAGCCCGCTGATCTCGACCGGACGCAACCGCTATCGCGGCTATTGCGAGACCCTGGCCAAGCACGGGCTGCCGCTCGACCCCACGATCGTCTACTCGGCCTATGGCACGCGCGAGAACGGGCTGAAGGGTGTCCAGAAGGTGCTCGACGCCGCGATCCCGCCGACTGCCGCTGTCTGCTTCAACGATCTCACCGCCTTCGGCGCGATGCTCGGCCTGCGTCATCGCGGCCTGGAGGCTGGTGCGGACTTCTCGATCATCGGCTGCGACGATGTTCAGGAAGCCTCGCAGTGGTACCCCGCCTTGACCACGGTCAAGAACTTCCAGGACGAGATGGGCCGCAAGACCGCGGAGATGCTGCTCCGCCGCATCGCCGATCCCGCGGCACCGCCGCAGCGTGCCGTGCTGACGCCGGAGTTGGTGGTGCGCGGGACCACGGCGCCGCCCAAGACGGCGCGCTGAAGCTGGAGCATTTCCGGGTTTCTCCGAAACGCGAAAATGCTCTAACTTTTTGTTTTGACGCATTTTCCGCACGCGAACCGGTATCCACTTCGCTCGAAAATGCTTTAGCTCAGGCATCGTTGTCCGGCTTGCGGTTCAGCGCCCGATAAGCGCGGACCACGTGCGAGTCGTCGCGTCCGCCATGGCCAAGGCCCGAGGCGGCGAGAAACATCTGGTGCGCGGCCGCTGCGAGCGGCAAAGCCGCCTTGGCGGCACGGCCGGCATCGAGGACGATGCCGAGGTCCTTGACGAAGATGTCGACGGCGCTGGCGACCGGCGGCTCGTCTTCGAGCATACGCGGGCCGCGATCCCTGAGCATCCAGGACGAGGCGGCTGAGCCGCCCATGATCTCGAACAGCACTGCGCCGTCGATGCCGGCCTTCTGCGCCAGCGAGAGCGCCTCCGCCGCGACCGCGATATGGACGCCGCAGAGCAACTGGTTGACGGTCTTCACCGTGGCGCCCTGGCCCGGCTTCCCGCCGACATGGAAGACCTTGTCGCCCATGGCGTCGAGCACAGGCTTGGCCCTGGCGAAGCTCTCGGCCGGGGCGCCGACCATGATGGTGAGCGTGCCTCCTTCAGCGCCCTTCACGCCGCCCGAGACCGGCGCATCGACGAAATGCCGGCCGGTCTTCGTCACGGAGTCGGCGATGGCCTCGACCTCGCCGGGTGGGCAGGTCGCCATCAGGATGACGATGGCGCCCGGAGCCAGCGCATTGAGCGCGCCGGCGTCGAACAGGACCGAGCGGGCCTGGGCGGCGTTGACCACCATCAGGACGAGCGTCTCGGCTCCTTCAGCCGCAGCGGCGGCGCTATCGGCGGCYTGGCCGCCGGCCGCGACGAGCGCGGTTCGGGCGCTCTCCCTCATGTCGAAACCGGTGACGCGGAACTGGCGCTTGACGAGATTTTCGGCCATCGGCGCGCCCATGGCGCCGAGCCCGACGAAGGCGATTGAAGTCACAATTCTTTGCCTTGGTTGGAAGGCGGGCGGCCTGGCCGCCCGCCGGGAGCTATTCCTTCACCGCACCCGTCATCGAGGCGACGTAGTAGTCGACGAAGAACGAATAAAGGATCGCGACAGGGATCGAGCCGAGCAGCGCGCCGGCCATCAGCGAACCCCAATGGTAGACGTCGCCCTCGACCAGCTGGGTCAGCACCGCGACCGGCACGGTCTTCTTCTCAGCCGACTGGATGAAGGCGAGCGCGTAGATGAACTCGTTCCAGGACAGCGTGAAGGCGAAGATGCCGGCCGAGATCAGTCCGGGCAGCGCCAGCGGCAGGGTGATCTTCCAGAGCGTCTGCAGCCTCGTCGCGCCGTCGATCATGGCGCATTCCTCGAGCTCGTAGGGGATCGACTTGAAGTAGCCGATCAGGAGCCAGGTGCAGAACGGGATCAGGAAGGTCGGATAGGTCAGGATCAGCGCGAGCTGCGAGTCGTACAGCCCGAACTGGAAGATCAGTGTCGCCAGCGGAATGAACAGGATCGAGGGCGGCACCAGATAGGCGAGGTAGATGGCGAGGCCGACATATTGCGAGCCCTTGAACTTCAAGCGCTGGATCGCATAGGCGGCGAGCACGCTGGAGAACAGCGAGAGCGCGGTTGCGACCGTCGCAACCGTCATCGTCGTCAGCAGCCATTGCGGGTAGTCGGTCTGGAAGAGCAGCTTGTTGATGTTGTCCAGCGTCGGCGACTTCACCCAGAACGGGTTGTTGTTCTTGTAGTCGAGCAATTCGCCGTTCGGTTTGATCGCCGTGATCGCCATCCAGTAGAATGGGAAGAGCAACACGATCACGAAGAGCGAGAGCGGCAGATAGAGCGTGATGAAGCGGCGTGGTCCCGAGGACCAGTCGATCACTCCGGTCCGCTCCTCGTCGACGAGATGCGGGCGCGGGGCAGGGGGGGCCTGATCAGTCATTGTCTTCTCCCTGCTGCCATTTGCGGCGGGCGAGCGCGAAGTAGCTGAACAGCGTCGCCATCACGAGGAAGGGGATCATCGCCACCGCGATCGCCGCGCCCTCGCCAAGCTGGCCGCCGGGGATGCCGCGCTGGAAGGCGAGGGTCGCCATCAGATGGGTCGAGTTGATCGGGCCGCCGCGGGTGATGGCGTAGACCAGCTGGAAATCGGTGAAGGTGAACAGCACCGAGAAGGTCAGCACGATCGCCAGGATCGGCATCAGCATCGGCAGGGTGACATGCCGGAAGCGCTGCCAGGCATTGGCACCGTCGAGCATCGCCGCCTCGTAGAGCGTCGGCGAGATCGTCTGCAGACCGGCGAGCAGCGAGATCGCAACGAAGGGGATGCCGCGCCAGGTGTTCGCCGCGATCAGCGACCAACGTGCGGCCCAGGGCTCGCCGAGGAAGTCGATATAGGTGGTGCGCCAGCCGAGCACGTCGACCAGCACGTAGGAAATGATCGAGAACTGCGGATCGTAGATCCACCAGAAGGCGATGGCCGACAGCACGGTCGGGACGATCCAGGGCACCAGGATCAAGGCCCGCAGCAGCGACTTGAACGGCAGATGGTTGTTCAGCAGCAGCGCCAACCACAGGCCCAGGCCGAACTTCCCGACCGTGGCGACGCCGGTATAGAGCAGCGTGTTCCAGACCGAGGTGATGAAGACCCGGTCCTGCATCAGCGAGGTGAAGTTCTCTAAGCCGATGAAGTGGCCCGCGCGGCCGATGCGGGTATCGGTGAAGGCGAGCCAGATCCCGAGGCCCAGCGGATAGCTCAGGAAGACGAGCAGCAGGGTGGCCGCCGGAAGCAGGCAGAGGAAGATGAGAAAGGATTTGTTGTCGAGCAGCCGGACCAGCCAGTTCTGTGGCAGATGGTGAACGGTCCTGGCTTCAGCGGCGATCGTCATGGCGCTCTTCCCGTGAAGCAGCCGCGCCGCCGGAGATCCCGGCGGCGCGGTCGTGACGATCAGGTGCGGTAGTAGCGCTTGGCGCGGCGCTCGGCTTCGGCCGCCGCCTCTTCAGGCGTGGCCTGCCCGGCGCAGACGGAAGCGACCATCTGGACCATGACGTATTCGGCGTTGACGGTGCCGGCAGCCTCGGTGATCGCGCCCTTGTAGCCGCTCCACAGAGCCCGCTCCCAGGTGTCGCGGTAGACCAGGATCTTGGGATCGCCCTCCCAGACCTTGCTCTTCGCGTAGCCCTTCAGCGGCTGCGTCCAGTAGCCGAAGCAGCCGGTCAGCCACTTGTCGTACTGTTCCGTCTCCATCATGAAGCGGAGATATTCCTTGGCGGCGTTCGGGAACTTGGTGTGCTTGAACACCATGGCGTTGATCACCAGCGCCGTCTCGGTTGGCCGCCCGACACCGGCGCCGACCGGCATCGGCGCGTGGTTCAGGTCCTTGCCGATCGCTGCGGTCTTCTCGTCCTTCGAGTTCTTGATCGAGAAGTAGAGCGAGACGCCGTTCTGGGTCAGGCCGATTTCGCCGGCCGTCAGCGCCTTGTTATTGCTGATGTCGAGCCAGGACAGCGTGCCCGGGATGAAGGTCTCGTAGAGCGCCTTGGCGTATTTCAGCGCCTCGATCGTCTCCTTGCTGTTGATCGCGACCTTGTTGTTCTCGTCGACCATGTAGCCGCCATGCGACCAGACCAGCCAGTTGCAGAACGAGTTTCCGTCGCCGACCGCGTTGCCGAGCGCAAAGCCGGCCGGATGGCCATTGGCCTTGAGCTTGCGGGCAAGATCGAGGAAGCCGGCATGGTCGGTCGGGAACTTGTCGAAGCCTGCTTCCTTGACCCAGGATTCGCGATAGACCGCCGGGCCGCCGGAGCCGCCCATCGGGATCGAGATCCAGGTGTTGGTCTTGTCCTTCTTGCCGTATTTCTCGGCGACCGGGTACCAGCCGCCATATTTCTTGCCGAGGTCCTCGGCGACCTGCGTCAGGTCGATCAGCTTGTCGGCGAAGATGTGCGGGTCGTCGGCCCAGCCGACAACGACGTCGGGGCCGGCGCCGGTATTGGCGGTGACGGCGGTCTGCGGGCGCAGATCCTCCCAGCTCGCGTAGTCGACACGGACCGGGACGCCGGTCGCCTTGGTGAATGCTTCGGTGTTTTCGTTGAAGATCGTCTGGTCGGGGTCGACGAATTTGGTCGGGCGCAGCACGCGCAGCGTCGCGCCCTTCTCGATATTGGCGGTCTGGGCGATCGACGGTGCGGCAAGGGTAGCGCCGGCTGCGAGCCCTGCGCCGCCGATCAATACGTCACGTCTGGAAATGCTCATCGCTTGTCTCCTCCGGGTTGCCGCGAGGCCCTGCATGGGAGCCTCGTCGCGTTTTTTGTGGGCCATCGCCGCCGCCGGAGTGTTCCCCGTGCGGCGGCGACGAAAATCAGATCCGCTTGCCGGTCGCGGCGTCGAACAGATGGGTCACCGAGGTATCGGGCCGAATCTTGATCGTCTCGCCGGGCCTGGCGGTGATGCGTTCGCGGAAGACGCAGGTCAGGTCCTGCCCGCCGCAGCGAACGACGACCTGGGTTTCCGAACCCATCGGCTCGATGACCACGACTTCTGCGGGAAGCCCGCTCGCATCGAGAATGAGATGCTCCGGACGGATGCCCAGCACGGCGGCCCGGTCGTTCGAATCCGCCGGATGCTTGCCGATCGGCCAGATCACGCCGCCCTGGGTCTCGAAGCCATTGGCGCGGATCGTGCCCTTCAGCAGGTTCATCGAAGGCGAGCCGATGAAGGCGGCGACGAAGAGGTTCGCCGGGTTGTCGTAGAGATCGAGCGGGGCGCCCATCTGCTCGACGATGCCGTCATGCATCACGACGATCTTGTCGGCCATGGTCATGGCCTCGATCTGGTCGTGGGTGACGTAGACCGTCGTGGTCTTGAGGCGCTGGTGCAGTTCCTTGATCTCGGTGCGCATCTGCACGCGCAGCTTGGCGTCGAGGTTCGACAGCGGTTCGTCGAAGAGGAAGACCTGCGGATCGCGCACGATGGCGCGGCCCATGGCGACGCGCTGGCGCTGGCCGCCGGAGAGCTGGCGCGGATAACGGTCGAGCAGCTTGTCGAGGCCGAGAATGCCGGCGGCCTTGTTGACGCGCTCGTCGATCTCGGCTTTCGGCGCTTTCCGCAGCTTCATCGAGAAGGCCATGTTGTCGGCCACCGTCATATGCGGGTAGAGCGCGTAGTTCTGGAACACCATGGCGATGTCGCGCTCTTTCGGCGGCACATCGTTGACGACGCGCGGACCGATGCGGATCTCGCCGCCCGAGATGTTCTCGAGGCCGGCGATCATGCGCAGCAAGGTCGATTTTCCGCAGCCCGACGGGCCGACGAGAATGACGAATTCGCCGTCGTTGATGTCGATGTCGACGCCATGAATGACCTGCGTCGAGCCATAGGCCTTGCGCACGTCGGCAATCTGGACGGATGCCATCTTGGTTGTTTCTCCCGCTCTTCAGGTTGCCCCGGGGTGCCTGACACAATCCCCGCCGGCGGCGTTGCAGAACATCGGCTTCTGACGGCCGATCGAGACGAGGCCGCGCAACCCAGGCAAGGCGCCTGTTGCGTCAACCCCGTTCCCGGATAAAGTCATACGATAGAAACAGGCGTGTCAAGCGCTGGACCAGCAGCGGGGCGAGCTCTCGCAGGCTGGCGATCACGGAGGAAAGCGCGGTTCGATGCAGCTTCATGTCAAAGCGCGCGCGACGAGGCTCAATCCCGACCGGCTGTTCGGCCAGGTTGCGCACAGGCTCGCGGTGGCAATCATCACCGGCGCCTCGCCAGCGGGAGCACTGCTGCCGAACGAGGACGACCTGAAGGACGAAATCTCGGTCTCGCGCACCGCCTATCGCGAGGCAGTGAAGTTTCTGACCGGCAAGGGACTGGTCGAGGCCAGGCCGAAGAGCGGCACGCGGGTGGCGCCGCGCGAGACCTGGAACCTGCTCGACCCCGATGTGCTCGCCTGGCATTTCAAGGCCGATCCCAACGAGAAATTCATCCGCGATCTGTTCGAGCTTCGGCTCTTCGTCGAGCCGAGCGCGGCCCGGTTGGCGGCGCAGCGGCGCAGCGATGCCGATCTCAGCCGGATCGAGGCGGCCTTTCGTGGCATGGCCGAAAACCCGCCCTATGCCGAGCCGACCGTCAATGCCGACCTTGCCTTCCACGAGGCGATCTTCGCCGCGACCCGCAATCCGCCGCTGCAATGCCTCGCGCCCGCTGTGTGTGCGACGATCCAATGGTCGTTGTTCCTGAAGGCGCCCGACGACCGCTTCTTTTTCACGGCGTCATTGATCGATCATGAGCGTGTGCTTGAGGCGATCGTGCAGCGCGACGGCGACCTCGCGGCGGCGCGGATGAGTGGGCTGGTGATCGACAGCCTGAACAGCACCTTGCGTCTGCTCGCCGGTCGAGCTGATGCAGATGCGGGCAAAATCGCGTGATTAAATCATACTATATCGGGCTGAATCGACAGCGGAGCCGGGATGGCATAACCGGCTCTGCGAGCAGCCCCTGTCTGCGGTTGTGGGAATTCCCCGGCGGCACGCGAGCAGCTAGGTTGATCTAATCGTTTTAAGAATTTGAAATCAAGCCAGCAAGCGTTCCACGAAAGCAGGACCATGACCACACAGAACAAGATCGAGATCGTCATGACCGGGCCGCTGATGGCCTATGCCGCCGACCAGCTGAAGGCGCGCTTCATCGTGCACGAGCTCTGGAAGGAGCAGGACCGCCCGGCGGCGCTGGCTGCGGTGAAGGACCGGGTGCGCGGCGTCGCCGGCGGCGGCGCGCATGTGCGGATCGACGATGCGCTGTTCGATGCGCTGCCGAAGCTGGAAGTCGTCTCGAATTTCGGCGTCGGCTACGACAATGTCGATGCCAAGGCCGCCGGCAAGCGCGGCCTCATCGTCACCAACACGCCGGATGTGCTGACCGATGAGGTCGCCGATCTCGCCATCGGCCTTCTCCTGTCGACCGTGCGCCAGCTGCCGCAGGTCGACCGCTATCTGCGCGCCGGCAAGTGGCTGCAAGGCGCCTATCCGCTCACCACCTCGCTGCGCAAGCGCAAGATCGGCATCGTCGGCCTCGGCCGGATCGGCAAGGCTGTGGCGCGCCGGCTCGAAGCCTTCGACGTGCCGATCGCCTATCACGGCCGCTCGCGCCAGGCCGATGTCGCCTATCGCTATTATCCCTCGCTGGTCGAAATGGCCCAGGATGTCGACACGCTGGTCTCGGTCGCGCCGGGCGGCGATTCGACCCATCACATCATCAATGCCGAGGTTCTGAAGGCGCTCGGGCCGAACGGCATCGTCGTCAATGTCGGCCGCGGCACGGTGATCGACGAGCAGGCGCTGATCGAGGCGCTGAAGAGCAAGACCATCCTCTCCGCCGGCCTCGACGTGTTCGAGGACGAGCCGCGCGTGCCGGCCGAGCTGATCTCGATGGATCACATCGTGCTTCTGCCGCATGTCGGCTCGGCATCGGTGCATACGCGCGAACAGATGGGCCAGCTTCTGGTCGACAATCTTGTTTCATGGTTCGATGGCAAGGGTCCTCTGACACCGGTTGCCGAGACGCCATGGACAAAAGCCTGATCAAGACGGGAATGCACTGGATGCACCGGGGCGTAGCGATCGCCGCTCTGGCGCTGCTCGCCGCCTCGCCGGTGGGGGCGCAGACGCAATCGCTGCCACGCGGTGCCGAGAAGGCGCCCGAGGGCCTCAAGCCCTTCATCGGCGCCTGGGACCTCGAGAAGCTCGGCTCGGCCCGCGAGTGCACGGTGACCTTCGGGGCCGAGACGGCCGGGCAGGGCCGGCAGGTCAGGTTCCCGGCGACGTGCCGGCGGGCTCTGCCGATCCTCACCGGGGTCGTCGCCTGGGATGTGGCCGAAGGCGCGCCCAGGCTGCTCGACGGCCATGGCAAGCCGGTGATCGTCTTCAGCGGGAAGGCCGATCCGGGGCGGCGCGGCAAAGGCAGCGATGGCGCGGAATACGGGCTCGACCCGGCCGGCTATGTGCGGGCGCAGCAGCGCCCGGCGCCTGGCCGGGCCGAGGTCGCTGCAACGGCGGCCGCCCGCCCGACGACGGTGGATCCTGCCAGCGCGCCGGCTTCGGCGACGGTGCCCGGGCGCTATGCGGTGATGCGGCAGGTCGGCCGCGACGTCTGCAAGCTCGTGCTCTCGACCTCGCCCTCCGCCAATGCGGGAGCCTTCACGACGAGCTTCGACGGGCTCTGCCCCGATACCGGGCTGACGATCTTCTCGCCGATCGCCTGGCGCTACGAGGCCGGCCGGCTCGAGCTGATCGCCCGCAAGGGTCACAAGATCGAGCTGGTCTTCGAAGGCGGGCAATGGCGCAAGGATCCGGCCGTCGGCGCGCCGCTGATGCTGAAGAAGCTGCCTTAGCCCACTGCCGTCATGCTCGGGCTTGACCCGAGCATCTCTCGCTCATTGGGACGAGATGGTCGGGTCAGGCCCGACCATGACGCTCTGTGTCACGCGACGAAGGTGCCGCCGAGCTCGTCGTCGATATGGGCGCGGATGATCTCCTCGAAGCTCGACTCAGCCTTGAAGCCGAGCGCGGGCGCGCGCTTCGCATCGAAATTGCGCGGCCAGCCGGCGACGATCGCGTCGATCACCGGATCAGGCACGCGCTTGATGCGCTTGACCACATTCTCGCCGGCGACCTTGCGCAGCGCCTCGATCTGCTCGGCGACGGTGGCGGAGTAGCCCGGCATGGTCAGCACCCGGCGCGGGCCGATCACGTTGGTGTCCATCGTCGCGGCGTGGACGAGGAAGCCGACCGCCGAGCGCGGCGAGGCGTGCCAGTGGCGGACCTGGTCGGAGACCGGCAGCACCGCGTCCTGGCCGGCGAGCGGCTCGCGGATGATGTTGGAAAAGAAGCCGGAGGCGGCCTTGTTCGGCGCGCCGGGGCGCACGCAGATCGTCGGCAGGCGGATGCCGACGCCGTCGAAGAAGCCGCGGCGGCTATAATCGCAGAGCAGAAGCTCGCCGATCGCCTTCTGCGTGCCGTAGCTGGTCAGCGGCGTGGTGAAGAACTCGTCCTCGATCTTGTCATGGAAGGGCGCGCCGAAGACGGCGATCGAGGAGGTGAAGATGACGCGCGGCTTGTAGCCGTCACCGACAAGGCGGATCGCGTCGAAGAGATAGCGGGTGCCGTCGAGATTGATGCGGTAGCCCTTGTCGAAATCGGCCTCGGCCTCGCCGGAGACGATCGCCGCGAGATGGACGATCAACTCGGGGCGCGAGGCGATCAGCTTCTCGGCCTCGCCGGGCTGCGACAGATCGGAGGTCAGCGACTCGAAGGTGAAGGGGGCGTTCGCCGGCGCCGTGGCCGGGAAGACGTCCTGCGCCGTCACCTTGTCTATGGCCTTGCCGCCGAGGCCGCCGTCGCGCGCCAGGCGCTCGATGAACTTGCGGCCGACCATGCCGGCGCCGCCGATGACGAGGATATGCATGCTTTTGTCCGATCTATGCTTCTTACGTTCAGTTGGGTAGGCGGCCGCCGAGATCGTCCTCGATATGGACGCGGATGATCTCGTCGAAATCCTGCTCGGCCCGGAAGCCGAGCGACAAAGCGCGGCGGGCATCGAACCGCGTCGGCCAGCCTTTGACGATGTCGGCGGCGGCCTTGTCTGGTGCGCGCCGGATCAGCTTCACCGCCTTGTCGCCGGCAATGCGGCGCAGCGCCTCGATCTGCTCGCCGACGGTGACGCAGACGCCGGGCATGCTGAGATTGATGCGCGGGCCGAGCTCCTCGCGGCTGAGCGAGGCGCCATTCAGCAGGAAGCCGACGGCCGAGCGCGGTGAGGCATGGGTGAAGATGACGTCATCCGCGACCGGCAGCAGCGCCTCCTGACCTTGTAGCGGCTCGCGGATGATGCCGGAGAAGAAGCCGCCGGCCGAGGCGTTGGGTTTGCCGGGCCGGATCACGATCGAGGGGAAGCGGATGCCGACGCCATCGACGAAGCCGCGCCGCGAATAGTCGGCGAGCAGCAATTCGCCGATCGCCTTCTGCGCGCCATAGCTGGTCAGCGGCGTGACGTGGAACTCGTCGGAGATCGCCGGCGGGAAGGGTGCGCCGAAAATGCCGCTCGACGAGGAGAAGACGAGCTTTGGGACGTAAGCGCCGTTGCGCGCACTCTCCTGCCGGATCGCCTCCAGCAGGTTGCGCATGCCGTCGAGATTGATGCGATAGCCCTTGTCGAAATCGCGCTCCGCCTCGCCGGAGATGATCGCGGCGAGATGGAAGATGATGTCGGGCCGCAAGGTCGCGAGTTCAGCCGCGACCGCAGCCGAACTCGAATCCTCGGTGCGGCTCTCGACCGGCCCGTCGAAGCCGGCCGGGCGCGGCGGTGCCACGACGTCGGTCAGCGTCAATCGGGTAAGTGGCTTGCCGGCGCAGACGCCCTCACGGGCGATGCGGGTGGCGAGCCGCGAGCCGATCATGCCGGCGGCGCCAGTGATCAGGACGTGCATGGCGCTGCTCTAAAGCGCGAAGCCACCATCGGCGAGATGGATCTGGCCGGTGGTGTAGCTCGCCTCGTCCGAGCCGAGATAGACGGCGAGCCAGGCGATTTCCTCGGCGGTTCCGAGCCGGCCCATGGGCTGGCGGTCGATGAAGGCCTGGCGGGCGGCCGCCTCGGTCGTCTTGGTCACCTTGGCGAGGTCGACGATGCGCTGGTCGAGCGAGGGCGACTGGATCGTGCCGGGGCAGATCGCGTTCGAGCGGATGCCCTTCTTGATGTAGTCGGCGGCGACCGCCTTGGTCAGGCCGATCACCGCTGCCTTGGTCGCGCCATAGACATAGCGGTTCGGGATGCCGCGCACCGAGCCGGCGCCCGAAGCGATATTGACGATCGAGCCCTTGCCGGCCGCGAGCATGCCGGGAACGAAGGCCTTGATCGTGCGGTGCATCGACTTGACGTTGAGGTCGAAGGAGAATTCCCAGGCCTTGTCGTCGCATTCCAGGATCGTGCCGTGATGGACGTAGCCGGCGGCGTTGACGAGGATGTCGATGGTGCCGACCTTCTCGGCGAAAGCCTCGACCGCCTTGGTCGAAAGCACGTCGAGCTTACGCTTCTTCGCCTTCGGGATGCCGTCGAGCAAGGCGACGTCCTTGTCGGTCGCCCAGACGGTCGCGCCCTCGGCGACGAAGGCCTCGGCGATCGCCCGCCCGATGCCCTGGCCGGCAGCGGTGACGACCGCGACCTTGCCCTTCAAACGTCCTGCCATGTCGTTTCTTCCCTTTTGTCCGATTATCGGAAGGCTGGTTACCGAAGGTTCTTGCGCATATGGATCAGCCGGCGATCCGGCAGATCCTCGAAATGGGTGGTCTGGTAGCCGAGGCGCTCGTACCAGCCGATGCGGTCGGCGAGCTTCTCGTGGGTGTAGAGATGGACGGCGTCGTGGCCGAGCGCCTTGGCCCGCTCCTCGGTGAAATCCATCAACTGCGAGCCGATCTTCCTGCCGGTAGCCGCGGGCGAGACGGCGATGCTCCAGAGCGTGAATTTCGCCGGCTCCTCCTCGAGCACGAGGACGCCGTCGAGCGCTCCATCGCTCTCGGCGAGCCAGACCTCGTGCTCCGCCAGCACCTCACGATAATCGGCGATGCGCGGCAGGGAGGGCACGCCGATGATGTTCTCGTTCGGCAGATAGGCGGCCTGCGTCAGCGCGACGATCGCCGGGATGTCGTCCGTCGTGGCGCGACGCAGGGCCATCTCAGGCGGCCCCCGCAGTCTTCATAAACTCGGCCAGCGAGCTCTTCTGCTGGCCCTGCGCGTTGAAATTCTCCGGCGCGAGCCAGTTGCGGAAGGCCTGCCCGACCTTGGGCCATTCGCCGTCGAGGATCGAGAACCAGGCAGTGTCGCGGTTTTCGCCCTTCACCACCTGATGCTGGCGGAAGAGGCCTTCGTACTGGAAGCCAAAGCGCTGCGCGGCGCGCTTGGAGGGCTCGTTGCGGTTGTTGCACTTCCACTCATAGCGGCGATAGCCGAGCGAGAAGCCGTATTCACCGACGAGATAGACGGCCTCGGTCGCCATGCGGGTGCGCTGCATCGACAGTGAATAGGTGATCCAGCCGACCTCGAAGACGCCGTGCTCGGGCCGGATCTCCATCATCCAGAGATGGCCCTTGGCCTTGCCGTCGGCTTCGTCGATCACGGCGAAGGGGATGATGCCGGCTTTTCCCGCCATCATCGTCAGCAGTTCGCGATAGGCCTCGCGGCTCGGCGGCAGCGTTGCGGGCAGCCAATCCCAGACGGAAGGATGGCCGTCCATGGCCTGCCAGATCTCGTCGAGATGGCGGGAGGGATCGAGCGGCTCCAGCCGGCAATAGCGGCCCTGCAGCACCTTCACCGGCGGGAAGGAGCGGGGCGTCCAGTTCAGCGTCGTCATGCCTTGATCGTCCTGCGCCAGGCGGTGAAGTCGTGAGTGATCTGCCAATCCGGGCCGAGCTCGGCGGCGATGGCGGCGGCGAGCGCTGCGCCTTCTGCTTCCCACGCAATGCGCTCGGCCTCTCCAGCGAAGTCGGAGGCGGCCTCGTTGGCCTCGTCATAGATCGCGTCGAAGGCGTCCATCCAGCTTTCCAGCCGGTCGGCGAGCGCATCGGACAAGCCGACATCGTCGGCATCGACCGGCTTGCGCTTGCCTTTGGCGTCGATCTGCCAGAGCCCGCTCTTGCCGAGCCATTCCGGGGCAATGAGAAGCTGCCCGCTCACGAGCGCGCCTTGAGATCGTCGCGGAAGAACGGGTTGAGCGGGGCCGAGGCGCCGTTGCCGGCGAAGCCCTTGAAACTGCCTTCGTCCTTGATCAGGCGGGTCGCTTCGATAAAGGCGGACCAGGCAGCGCGGGCCAGGGCTCCGCCGATCGAGATGCGGCGCGTGCCGGTGGCGGCGATGTCGGAGACGCTGAGGCCGAAATCGCCATAGACCAGCGTATTGACCGGCTTGCCGCCGGCCGCCGCGACGATGGCATCGATATCGGCCGTCGTCTTCGGGCCGGGGGCGTAGAGCACATCGGCGCCCGCTTCGGCATAGGCCTGGATGCGTCGCACCGACTCGTTCAGCGCGTCGGGATGGCCGGTCAGGAAGCATTCGGCGCGGGCCGTCAGCACGACGCCGGTGCCAGTCTCGTCGACAGCACGGCGGGCGGCCCTGATGCGCTCGACGGCGAGCTCGAAGGGATAGAGCGGCTCGTCGCTGCGGCCGGTGGCGTCTTCGATCGAGAGGCCGGCGACGCCGGTCGCGATGCAGAGCTTGACGTTGGCGGCGACGCCGTCGGGCGTGTCGGCATAGCCGTTCTCGAAATCGGCGTTGATCGGGAGATCCGGCACCGCCTTCACCAGCTCGGCGAGATGCGCCAGCATCATGTCGCGCGGCACGTCCTGGTCGGCCCGTCCTTGCGTGAAGGCGAAGCCGGCACTGGTCGAGGCGAGCGCCTTGAAGCCCTGGCCGCGCAGCCAGCGGGCCGAGCCCTCGTCCCAGGGGTTCGGCATGACGAAGCAGCCGGATTGGTGGAGTTTGCGAAACGCGTCGACTTGCGGGCTGTAAGTCATTTTAAATCGTTTCAAATGAGCTCAGGGGCGTCATACTGTCGTCCCTGAGCCGATTTGTCAGCCCCGCTCCCACGCATCTGCCGGCGAGGCGCGATGCACGGCGGGAATGACCGGCGGCAGGAGCCCCGCCGCCGGTCATGCGCGATATCAGTGGTTGTCGCGCGGAATGCCGAACTTCTTGTGGATCTTCTGGTACTTGACCGCCGGCTTCAGCACCATGCCCTCGGAGAGTTCGTCGACGATCTTGCGCTGGATCTCCTGCCAGGGCGTCTGGCTCTTCGGGTACTTGTAGCCGCCGGCCGCCTTGAGCTCGGCGCGGCGCTTTTCCAGCTCCTCGTCCGAGATCAGGATATTGGCGGTGCGCTTCTTCAGGTCGATGCGGACCTTGTCGCCGGTCTTGAGGAGCGCAAGCCCGCCGCCGGTCGCCGCTTCCGGCGAGGCGTTGAGGATCGAGGGCGAGCCCGAAGTGCCGGACTGGCGGCCGTCGCCGACGCAGGCGAGTGCCGTCACGCCCTTCTTGATCAGGTAATCCGGCGGCCGCATGTTCACCACCTCGGCCGCGCCGGGATACCCGACCGGGCCGACGCCGCGGATGAACAGCACGGTATGCTCGTCGATTCCGAGCGCGGGATCGTCGATGCGGTGGTGATAATCCTCCGGCCCGTCGAAGACGACGGCCTTGCCCTCGAAGGCCATCGGGTCTTTCGGGTTCTCGAGATAGCGCTTGCGGAACTCCGGCGTGATCACCGAGGTCTTCATGATCGCCGAGTCGAACAGGTTGCCGGAGAGGTTGAGGAACCCGGCCTCCTTCTTCATCGGTTCATCATAGGCCTTGATGACCTCGCGGTCGCCGGTGAAGGCGCCTTCGCAGTTCTCGATATGGGTCTTGCCGTTGGCGGTGATCGCGGGCTTGAGCCTGCCCTTGGCGATCAGCTCGGCGATCACGGCCGGCAGGCCGCCGGCGCGGTAGTAATCCTCGCCGAGATATTCGCCCGCGGGCTGCATGTTGACCAAGAGCGGCGTGTCGTAGCCGATCCTGGTCCAGTCCTCGTTGTCGAGCTTGACGCCGATATGTTTGGCGATGGCGTTGACGTGGATCGGCGCATTGGTCGAGCCGCCGATCGCCGAATTGATGACGATGGTGTTCTCGAAGGCCTCGCGTGTCAGGATCTTCGAGGGGATCAGGTTCTCCCAGACCATCTCGACGATGCGGCGGCCGGTGAGATAGGCCATTTCGTAGCGGTCGCGATAGGGCGCGGGGATCGCGGCGGCGCCGGGCAGGGTCATGCCCATGGCCTCGGCGAGCGCGTTCATGGTCGAGGCCGTGCCCATGGTGTTGCAGTGGCCGGCCGACGGGGCCGAAGAGGCGACGAGGTCGACGAAGCCGCGATAGTCGATCTCGCCGGCGGCCATCATCTGGCGCGCCTTCCAGACGATGGTGCCCGAGCCGGTACGCTCGCCGCGGAAGGAGCCGTTCAGCATCGGCCCACCCGGCAGGGCGATCGCCGGGATGTCGACGGTCGCGGCGGCCATGATCTGGGCCGGGGTGGTCTTGTCGCAGCCGGTGGTCAGCACGACGCCGTCGATCGGGTAGCCGTAGAGGATCTCGACGAGGCTGAGGTATTGCAGGTTGCGGTCGAGCGAGGCGGTCGGCCGCTTGCAGGTTTCCTGGATCGGATGGATCGGGAATTCGAAGGGCACGCCGCCCATCTCGCGGATGCCGTCGCGGACTCTGCTAGCGAGTTCAAGGTGATGGCGATTGCAGGGGGCGATGTCGGAGCCGGTCTGGGCGATGCCGATGATCGGGCGGCCGGACTGCAACTCCTCGCGCGACAGGCCGAAATTCATGGTGCGCTCGATATAGAGCGCGGTCATGTCGGCATTGGCGGGATTGTCGAACCAGGCTTTCGAGCGCAACTGCTCCGGCTTGATCTTCCGCGCCGGCTTCTTCCCACTAGGCGTCTTGCCATTAGGCGTCTTGGCCATCCCGTCATTCCCTCTCGCAGCCAGGCGGCGTTCGCGCCGCTTCAGCATCGTCTTTAAATCGATTTGACCGGCAGGTCATGCCGGTCGCAAGCGGATCGGCAAGGGCGCTTGCCGGCTACTGTATTCTGCATACAGCAGCTTATGGCGCCGTGCCAATCGCTTGGTGGGCGCCGCTGCCAGCAAAAGTCGCTGCGGCGCAGTTTGCAAGTGTTTCAAATGCGCCCCTGCCTCCCAGGCAGCGCAGCCGCGCGCCGTGAGAGCAGGAAAATCGCCGACCCGCATTCTCGCGTCACACCGCCTTGATGTGGATCGGTCCGTGTCCGCAGACCGGTGGCCGGCTTTCAATAGCCCGTCAACTCGTCGCTGGTCGGAGGCTTTTTGGGGGCCTTGCCAAGAATTCGCGTCATGATGGTCGTCAGCGTCGCAACATCGTTGTCGAAGCCGCCATGGCTGGTCGAGCGGGTCAGGTTGAGCTTGTCGTTCGCGCTCGACGAATAATCGATCTGGATCTTGTTCGAGGGGCGCAACTCGTCGCGAAAGCGCTGCATGCCAGCCAACGGCATGTTGGCTTTCTCTTCATAAGCGCGGGAGACGAGGCAGAGGAGCGAGCGGCTGTAGCCGAACGGTCCACCCCAGCCGACGACGTCGTTCCGCTCGCGTTCGTCATCGAGATTGTAGAGGTAGATCTTGTCCTTCAGCGCCGGTCCGCCGGGCTTGGCGAGATAGCGCGCGTAAGTCTCCTGGAAGAACTCGGCGGTGCAGGCCGGCGCCATCAGGTGGATCGAGCCGAATTCGAGCTGCGACAGGCCGAAGCGGGGCATCGCTGCAAGCAATTCTCCCAGCATGATCGCGCCGGCACTATGCCCGACCAGGTGCAGCAACGGCCGTTCAGCGGCCTTGTCGAGGCCCTGGAGCAGCGGCTTCAGCCCGTAGAAGCCACCGTCATAGGTCGTGCCTCTGGCGAAGGACATGGCGGCATCCTGTTTCATGTTGCGCCAGGCCCGCAGGCCAAGAGGGCGCAACAGCGTCTCGAGCGCGAGGTCGCCGAGAAAGCCGGCGGCGCGTCCCTCCTGCGCCTCGGACATCTTGCCGAAGATCTCGCCGATCGCCTCGGTGTTCCACATCAGATGGAAGTTATAGATCCCGTTGCCGCTGAAGACCGCATTGCGCTTCCACGTGGCGATTCGGTTGGCTTCGTCGTTGGTGCTGTTCAAGCCGCCATGCGCGTAGATGACGAGATGCTGGTAACCCTGCCCATCGTTCGATTCCGCATCGATCAGGCGTTTGACGGTTTCGGTCATTTCAGCTGGCGTCGGCGAATAGTAGCGGCCGCCGGTGACGTAGGCGCCGTCGTCGATATTGATGAAATGGCCGACGATATCCGTCCGTACCGGAGACGACGCGGTTTCCCGGAGCATGCCGGCATTGGCGAGCGTGCGTCGCGGCAAGGCGCTGAAGGCGGTTGGAGCGTGGACACCGAGCTGCAACACCCAGGCATCCATGACGGTCGCGGCCCAGTCTTCATAGGACCAGTGGGCAATGCCGTCATCGCCCCAGGAACTGCCCCAGGAGTTCAGCACCCAGAAGCCGGTGGCATCATAGCCGACGATGGCGAAGGCGTGGCCGCCGGCGGATACGCCGCTCGGCACGATCTGGTTTTTCTCCGGCCTGGCCCAGCCGGAATGAATCTGCGCGGAGGCGACGATGACGCCGATCTCGTCGATGGCGGCGTGGTAGTCGGCGAGGTCCGGCATCAATCTGTAGTAGGCGCCGATCCGGTTCTGGCGCGCCTCCTTGCCGATCTCATAGGTCAGGACCCACGGATCGGTCGCGTCATCGTCGACCAGTCCCTGGGTGCAGACGCCGTTGCGGTAGAAGCCGCTGATCGCGCCGCGAATGCTCGACCCTTCATAACGGGTGCCGGTCCACTCGTCGTTGAGCTTGGCCATTTCGTAGAGCATGCGGGCGCTCACGCTTATCGCCGGCGCGTCGAGGCCGGCGCGATGCAGCAGCATGTCCACCGCATGGGCGAGCGCGTAGCCCGTACAGCTGTTGCTGCTGCCCTGATCGCGGATCTTGAAGGGGATCGACGGGTATCTGCTCGGCCTCAAAGCCCGCAAATGGGGCTGGTAGACGCGGTCGCGGATATCCGGCAGGTCCGGCAGGACATCCAGCCTGCGCCCCGAAAGTTCTTTGGGACTGGCGCTGAAACTACGATTGGCGATCCGGATCTCTGGGACATCGGTGTCGGCAACCGTGTCGGACGGCATCTCGATCGGGGCCGGGGCAGGCTCCACTCCGATCTTGGCCGCTGCTTCCGAAGGGGTCACCGGCTCGATCGGCTTTTGAGCCTTGCTGGTGCGGCCGACTGGCGGCTTCCCCGGTGTCGTCGCTTTTGCCATGTCTCTCCCCCAAACGATCGCGGTCGAGGCAAGCAATGGCGAAGCCGCGTATCCGGCCGTTCTTATGAACGTCAGGATTGCATCGCGGGTCTCCCATGTCGAGATGCGCCGCAGGGCTTGGCGTGCCGTGATGACGACGGGGGCGGTCCTCTTGCCAGGTCGGCGCTTTGCACGGAAGAGAGTGTGAAAGACGCGGCCGGGTGGCGCCGCAAGCGAAGAGGAAACTGCCATGACGCTGCACGTCGTCCCATCCTTCGGCCGGATCGGCGAGGAGAACGCCTTCGCCGTGCTCGCCCGCGCCACCGAATTGCAGCGCCAGGGCAAGGACATCATCAATCTCGGCATCGGCCAGCCGGACTTCCCGACGCCGGAGCATATCGTCGAGGCTGCGGTGAAGGCGCTGCGCGACGGCCATCATGGCTACACTCCGGCCAATGGCATCCTGCCGCTGCGCGAAGCGGTCGCCGCCGATCTGCACAAGCGCTTCTCGGTCAATGTCTCGCCTGAGGAGGTGATGATCGTGCCGGGCGGCAAGGTCACCATGTTCATGGCGATCCTGATGTTCGGCGAGCCCGGCGCCGAGATCCTCTATCCCGATCCCGGCTTCCCGATCTATCGCTCGATGATCGAGTACACCGGCGCGACGCCGGTGCCGGTGCCGATCCGCGAGGAGAACGGCTTTGCCTTCTCGGCCGAGGAGACGCTGGCGCTGATCACACCGAAGACCCGGCTGCTGATCGTCAACTCGCCGGCGAACCCGACCGGCGGCGTCACACCCAAGGCCGAGGTCGACAAGCTCGTCGCGGGGCTCGCCCGCTTCCCCGATGTCGCCGTGATGTCGGACGAGATCTACGACCAGATGCTCTATGACGGCGAAAAGCATGTCTGCCTGCTGAGCTATCCCGAGATCCGCGACCGGCTGATCCTGCTCAATGGCTGGTCGAAGACCTATGCCATGACCGGCTGGCGCATGGGCTTCTCGGTCTGGCCGAAGCCGCTTTACGACAATGCCCGCAAGCTCGCAGT
Organism: Allobosea sp. P4_H5; assembly: GCF_056400825.1. Taxonomy (NCBI): domain Bacteria; kingdom Pseudomonadati; phylum Pseudomonadota; class Alphaproteobacteria; order Hyphomicrobiales; family Alloboseaceae; genus Allobosea; species Allobosea sp. P4_H5. The sequence goes on from NZ_JBFUKM010000010.1 coordinate 205,960, forward strand.
GAACTCGCATTCCTGCGTCAACGCTCCCGCGCAATGGGCGGGGCTCGCCGCGCTGACCGGCCCGCAGGACGCGGTCGCGATGATGCTGGCGGAGTTCGACCGGCGCCGGAAGGCGGTGGTCGCCGGGCTGAACGGCTTGCCCGGCGTCTCCTGCATCGTGCCGAAGGGCGCCTTCTACGCCTTCCCGAATGTCTCGCAGACCGGCTGGAAGGCGAAGAAGCTGGCCTCGGCCCTGCTCGATGAAGCCGGCGTCGCCACGATCGGCGGGCCCGATTTCGGCGTGCATGGCGAGGGCTATATCCGGCTCTCCTACGCCAATTCGCTCGAGAATATCGAACGTGCGCTCGGGCGGATGGCCGAGTTCCTCAAGAACGCCAAGGCGGCCTGACCATGACGATCACCTGCCATCTGCGCTATGTCGTCGACCCCTACCAGCTCCCGGCCTTCGAGGCCTATGGCAAGGCCTGGATTCGGCTGGTCGAGCGGTTCGGCGGCAAGCATCACGGCTATTTCATGCCGTCGGAAGGGACGTCGAACGTCGCGCTGGCGATGTTCAGCTTCCCGTCCTTCGCCGCATACGAGACCTATCGCGAGGCTTCGTTCAAGGATGCCGAATGCCTTGCCGTGGTCGCCGAGAACGACAAGCACCGATTCATCATCAGCTATGAGCGCAGCTTCTTCCGGCCGGTGTTCGAGGACGATCAGGGCGTCAAGCGCGCGCCCTGAAGCGGTTCACCCGGAAGACTTGACGCGTCCTGGCACCAATCTGACCTTGCGCGGCGCTGCCAGCCAGATCGCCGCCGCCGAGATGAAGCAGCAGGCGATGACCAGCAGGAAGGCGAGGCGGTAGCTGCCGGTGGCGTCGTGGATCGTGCCGGCGAGCCAGGGTCCGGCGGCGCCGCCGCCAAGCAGCGCCACGGTGACCGTTCCGAAGATCGCGCCGAAATGCGGCCCCTCGAAAATTTCGAAGACGATCGGGCCCAGCACCGAGGTGATTGCATAGCCCAGGAAGCCTTGCGTGATCACCATCAGGTAGAGCAGAGCGGGCGATGGGGTATGCTCCAGCGCGATCAGCGCGGCATAGCAGATGGCGAAGCCGAGGCAGCCGATCATCCAGATCCATTCGCGTCCGATCCGGTCCGACAGGGCGCCGAGAGCGATCTGGCCGGGAATGGCGACGGCACTGACCAGCCCCAGCGCCCAGGCCGCCATGAGCGGTGTGAAGCCGACCTCGATCAGGTACTTGGTCTGGTGGACCTGAACGGCGTACCAGGCGACCAGCGCGCAGAAATAGCCGATCATGATCCACCAGAGGCGGGCGGTGCGCAGTGCTCGCGCCAGCGTCCATTCGACCGCGACCCAGGCCGGATCGACCACCGCCGCCTTCCGTTGCGCGGCGACGGCGCCGGCCGGGCCAGTCTCGCCATCCGGCTGCAGGCCGAGATCCTGCGGCCGGCGCCGAACCAGCAGGTTGAGCGGGCCGAGGAGGAACAGGACGAGCAGGCCCATGATCCAGCAGGCGGCGCGCCAGCCGTCCCGGCTGATGATCGATTGCAGCCAGGGCAGGAGCAGCAGCGCCCCGACGCCGACGCCGGAAAAGGCGATGCTGATCGCGAAGGCCCGGCGCCGCACGAACCAGTTGGGCAGGAACAGCGACTGAGCCGAAAAACTCATCAGGTTGGCGCCGCAGCCGACGAGGACACCGAGCGTCAGATAGAGGTGCCAGGCGGCGCCGATCGCAGGCGCGATCAGCATGCCCGCTGCCAGCATCGCCACGCCGGTCTCGATCACCACGCGCGGGCCGCGCTTGTCCATCATGCGGCCGACGAAGGTGCTGGTCACGGCCGAGAGCAGGAAGCCGAAGGAGAAGGCGCCCGAGGCGAGGCCGCGATCCCAGCCGAATTCGTCGATCAGCGGCGGCAGCAGCAGCGAGAATGCTGTGCGCGCGTTGACGGCCACCGCCATGGTGACGAAGGCGATGCCGATGACGAGCCAGCCATAATAGAACGGCAGGCGCGCCGACCAATGCGGGGGCGATGATTGCATGCCGCATTGGACGGCTGGGTACGCCGGGCGGTCAATCCTTGCCCGGCGCACTGCAGACCTGCGTCAGAGGTCAGGCCTTTGCGGCGCTCGCAGCAGCATCGATGTTCGCGACCAGCTCGGCATCGAGGCCGAGCGAGCCGGCGAGGCCGGCGAGGAAGTCCTTCTCGGCCGGGGTATCCGGATTGATGGCGATCCGGGCAGCCGTATAGATCTGCGCCGCGAGCTCGGGCGTCTCGGCGCCTTCGACCAGCGCATCGACGCTGGCGGGGTTCGCCAGCTCCTGGCTAAGCCATTGATTGGCTTCGGCATCGAGACCGGCTTCGCGCAGGCCGCCGAGGATGGCGTTGCGTTCGGTCGCGTCGATCTTGCCGTCGGCTGCAGCCGCCGCGATCATGGCACGGATGAAGAGCAGCGCATGCTCGTTCTTCGCCGCTTCCGGTTCGAAGCCGGAGCCGGCGGGGGCTGGCAGTGCGGCCTGCTGGTCGGCGCCGAGCAGCGGCTTGCCGGCCTGGTAATTCTGATAGGCCTTGTAGGCGAGGCCGCCGACCAGAGCGAGGCCGCCCATCTTGGCGGCGGAACCGGCGATCGAGCGGCCCGCCGAGGTGCCGAAGATCAGCGCGCCGAGGCCGCCGAGCACAGCGCCGGCGGCGAGTTGGTTGCCGCCGAGCATGCCCTTGGCCTGCTCGATCAACTGCTCGGGTGTCTTGCCGCCGGAGAACTGGCCGACGATGTCGGTCGCACCCTGCTGCAAGCCGGTATTGCGGGCTGCGTCCTGCACGCCCTGGCTGGCCTGCCCGAAGATCTGGCCGGCCATACCGGCGAGGCCGCCGGCGCCGCCGGCTTGCTGGACCTGCTGGGCGAGATTGCCGAGCACGCCGCCCAGCCCGCCAGCCTGGCCGCCCTGGGCGCCGGCCTGGCTGCCCGCATTGACGAGGGCATCGAGGAGGGACTTGGCGTTGAACATCGAGAGAGCTCCCTGATAGGTCTGCCGCGGCCGCAATCTAGGCATGCGTCCACCGGGATGCTAGGGCGGCCATGCAATTACGACGAGAGCATGACGCATGCGATCGCGTAGCGGAAAAACGCGGCGGGGCCTTGCCAATCCCAGCAAAATCCTTATACAGCCGGCCATCGCATCAGGCGCGCATGTCGTTTGCTCGATGAGAGCCGGCCTCCGGTTCGCGTCGCCTTCAGTTTTTTGACCGGTTCTGCCGTAGGGCGGGCCGATGGGAGTACCGGTTATGAAGATCCGCAATTCGCTGAAGTCGCTGCGCGCGCGTCATCGCGACAACCAGCTCGTGCGCCGCAAGGGCCGCGTCTACATCATCAACAAGGTCCAGAAGCGCTTCAAGGCGCGTCAGGGCTGAGGTTTCGCGCGGCCGTCAGGCCGCGCTGGAAGCTTCCTTGTCGAGATTGAAAGAGCGGGCTGCACAGTGTGCGGCCCGCTTTTTTGGCTTGTGCGCGACCTCGCTTCTCCAGCGATCTCGCTGGGCCGTGAATTGACGCCGAGCTTCGTCAGGCCCACCTTGAGAGCATGAGACTCGCTCGTCTTGCCCGCCTTGCGCTGATTCCGGGGCTGCTGCTCGCGGCTGCCCCCGGTGCTGTTGCACAGGACAAACCGCTGCGTGACGGCGCCGTGCCGCACGCCGATCGCGACGACAAGCCCAACCTACCGGAAGCGCCGCCGCCGCGCAGCCCCGTCACGCTCGATAAATTGTTCGAGCGGCTTGCCGGCGCCAAGACGCCGGAAGAGGCGAAGGGAATCGCCAATCTGATCCAGCGGCGCTGGGCGCGGTCGGGGTCGGATACGGCTGATCTCCTGATGACGCGGGCGCAGGATGCGCTCAAGGCGCGTGAATTGCCGCTGGCAATCGAATTGCTCGACCGGGTCGTCACCCTGGAGCCTGACTGGGCCGAGGGCTGGAATCAGCGGGCCAATGCGCTGTTCCTCTCGGGCGATCCGATTCGCTCGCTGCTCGACATCGCCGAGACGCTGAAGCGCGAGCCGCGCCATTACGGCGCGATGATGGGGCTCGGCACGATCCTGCGCCAGCAAGGCGACGACAAGCGCGCCATGGTCGCCTATCGGCGGGCGCTCGTCATCTATCCGCAGCTCGACGCGGTGAAGGACGCCGTCGAATCGCTCAAGCTCGAGGTCGACGGCCGCGACGCGTGAGTCGCTTCGTGCGTCGTGCTCGGGCTTGGCCCGAGCATCTCTGTCCGGATGAAACTCTGATCGGCACCTTCTCGTCCTGAGATTCTCGGATCTCCGCTTCGCTGCGTCCGAGAATGACGCGTGGTCACGCTCTTGCCATTTGGCAGCATTTTATCTATATTCTGCCAAATGGAGATTGCTTGATGAGTCAGCTCTCACCGGTTCCGACCTCGCCCGATGCCTTCTCGCCTGCTGCAATCACTGAGGCCGAGGCTGCGGCGATGTTCCGCGCGTCGGTGAACCTCTTCCGCCTCTGGGGGCTGACCGACGAGGAGGCCGCCGTATTGCTCGACCAGCCGGTGCGCAGTTATCGGCGCTGGAAGGCAGGCGAGATCGGCCGCATCGACCGCGATGCCAAAGCGCGGCTCTCCAACCTGATGGGCATCCACAAGGCGCTGCGCCTGATCTTCCGCGAGCCGCAGCGCGGCTATGCCTGGATCAAGGCGCGTAACGAGGCCTTCGCCGGCAGGTCGGCGCTGGAGGTCATGCTCGGCGGTGAGCTCACCGATCTGATGCGGGTGCGGCGCTATCTCGACGCGGAGCGCGGGCTCTGGTGAGCACGGACGACTTTCCGGTCGCGCCGGTCGCTTGGCCTGGCGCGGTCCGTATCATCCGCAGCGCCTTCCCGCCGATCGACCTGTTCGAGGACATCGCCGATCCCGCCGACTGGCCGCTGCTGATCCTGGCGGAGATGAAGACCAATCCGCGGCTGATGGAGACGATCGGCAATCTCGACCTGGTGCCACCCACCCGCCGCGTCTCCGGACTGGGCGCGAGCTGGCTGATGGCACCGTTCACCCATGTCAGCCGCGACCGGCCGAGCCGGTTCAGCGATGGCAGCTTCGGCGTGCTCTATATCGCCGAGAGCTTCGAGACGGCACTGTTCGAGACGATCCACCACCATGGTCGCTTCATGGCGCGGACGAAGGAGCCGCCCGGCTGGACCTCGCAGTTCCGGGAATTGGTGCTGTCGATCGAGGCGTCTCTGCACGATCTGCGCGGCGAGCGGCCAGGCGAGAGCGCGCTGCTGCGGCCTGAGGATTATTCGGAAAGCCAGGCGCTGGGTTTGAGGCTGCGCGCCGCCGGCTCGGATGGCGTGGCCTATCCGAGCGTGCGTCGGCCGGGCGGGGAGTGCGCCGGGCTGTTCTGGCCCGATCTCGCCGGCAATCCCGTCCAGGGCCGGCATCTCGACTATCACTGGAACGGCGAGCGGGTCGATCTCTACCGCGAGGCCGGAACCGGTAAGGTATTCCGGATCGGGTAGGTGGCGATCATCGATGACATCGGCGTGAGACCGCCTCTCGATCGCGCGAGAAGCGGTCTCACCTGTCGCTGTTGTCAGGCTGCCAGGCGGGCGCGCGTTCGCATGATCATCAGGGCCGCCTCGGCCGCTTCGCGACCTTTGGTGACGAAATGCGCCCGGAAGATCTCGGCGTGATGCGGCGCCTCCCGGTAATGATGCGGGGTCAGCGAGACCGAGAGCACAGGCACGCCGGTATCGAGCCCGGCGCGCATCAATCCGTCGACCACGGCCTGTGCGACGAAGTCGTGGCGGTAGATGCCGCCGTCCACGACCAGAGCCGCAGCGGCAACGGCAGCGTAGCGGCCGGTCGCTGCGAGGTCGCGCGCGAGCAGCGGCATCTCGAATGCTCCCGGCACGTTGAATACATCGACCTGATCGGGAGGGATGATTTCAAGGAAGCCCTTGAGGGCCTGGTCGACGATATCAGCGTGCCAGGCGGCTTTGATGAAGGCAAAACGGGCGAGTGTCACAGTGATCTCCTTTCGCGACAGACACGTCACCCAAGGCGATCACGGCCGCGCGCCACGCCAGAAAGCGCGGACGACGGGCACGTTCTCTTTCATCCGGACTGTGACCGTCGGCTCAGGCATCGCACCTGATCTGCTGACCCTTCCTCGCGAAAGGCGCTCGCGGGCTCGCGGCCGGAGCCGCATACCGCCGGTGGGGAATTTCGCCCCGCCCTGAGAACACCTCAACGATAGCCGACTCGCACGGCGCGGCAAGGAACAGCCGTCATGCGCTGGAAGCGGGCGCGCTTCTGCCTAGCTGCGGCTCAAGCTATCCTGAACGACCTGGCGTGGAGGCCTTGCAGCGTGGCTAAGCTCATCTTCGGAATGAACCTGTCCTTGGACGGTTATGTCGATCACGAGGCCTTCGCGCCAGATGCCACGCTCTTCCGTCACTGGATCGAGCATGTGCAGGGCTTGGCGGGCAGCGTCTACGGTCGCCGCATGTACGAGATCATGCGCTATTGGGACGAGGACCATCCCGAATGGACCGCGGATCATCGCGACTTCGCGGCGGCATGGCGGCGCCTGCCGAAATGGGTCGTGTCGCGCTCGCTGACGTCGGTAGGCCCCAACGCAACCCTTGTCGTGGATGACTTGGAGACGGCGATCCGCAGGCTGAAAGACGAGCTGGCCGGCGAGATTACGGTGTCCGGGCCAAGACTGGCGGGAAGCGTGACCGAGCTTGGTCTCATCGACGAGTATCGGCTCTACTTCCACCCTTATGTGCTCGGCCACGGCACGCCGTTCTTCGCAGGCCCCCGGCCGCCGCTCCGCCCCGTCGCCAGCGATCGCATTGGCGAGAGCGTGATCAGGCTGACGTATGTGCCTGGCTAGTCGTGCAGGGCGCTTGCTGGTCCAAGCTGAAGCGGCAGGTCTTCTCTCGGTCGAAAGCAGACTTCAGCGCTGGAAATCTGTATCGGCAACGGGATCGCGCAAGGATCAGGATCACTGGCATGGCGGACTGCGGCGACATCAAGGCGGCGGCGAATATCGCATCGGCGATGCTAGAGGGCCGATTGAGACCGCTCCAAGCTGCTCTGCGTTTAGTGCCGCATGTCGACCCTGCCCAACCAATTTGGGAAGGAACTAAAGGTGCTCATGGACCACTCGCCATAATCTATGCGGCCTGCGACGAAGCAGATCGAATTGGTTTTATCGGCGAGAATATTGAGGCATGGCACCCCGACGTGCGTGATCAAAAGCAATCCGAGTTAGCCGAGGCAGAGGAGCGGCTTGCTGAGCCGATCCGCATCGCGTGCCGAGCAATTATCGCCTACGCTACCTCTCGATAGTTCAGTACGGGGCGTCGGCGCCCGGTCCGTTACGGGGCCGAAAGCAGCCGCCCGCGCAAAAGCTCGCCCTAAACCCTCACCGCCTTCGCCTTCCGGTCAGCCCCGCCGAATACCCGCAGATACCTGGCGATCTCGGCCGGGTCGCCGGTCGCCTTGTTGGGGTTGTCGGAGAGCTTCACGGCCGGGCGGCCATTGGCGCTGACGACCTTGCAGACCAGCGAGATCGGGTCGAGATCGGGCGTGCCGACCGGCGAGCAGCCGACGAAGTCGTTGGTCAGGTTGGTGCCCCAGCCGAAGCCGGTGCGGACGCGGCCGTGGAAATGGCGATAGGCCTCCTCGATCGAGTCGATGTCCATGCCGTCGGAGAAGATCAGGAGCTTGCTCCTGGGATCGCGGCCCTGTGCTTTCCACCAGGCGATGATCTGGTCGCCGGCCTCGATCGGCGGGGCGCTGTCGGGGCGAAAGCCCGTCCAGTCGGCGAGCCAGGCGGGCGCGTCGCGCAGGAAGGCGGTGGTGCCGAAGGCGTCGGGCAGCACGATCAGGAGGTTGCCGCCATAGACCTGGCGCCATTCGTCGAGCACGCGATAGGGCGCGCGCTTCAGCTCCTCGTCGCTGTCGGCCAGCGCCGCCAGCACCATCGGCAGTTCATGGGCGTTGGTGCCGATCGCCTCGAGATCGTGTTCCATGGCGAGCAGGACATTGGAGGTGCCGGTGAAGGTCGGCCCCAGGCCCTCCTTCAGCGCCTCGACGCACCAGCGCTGCCAGAGATGGCCATGGCGGCGGCGCGTGCCGAAATCGGAGATGCGCAGGTCCGGCAGCTTCTTCAGCCGCTCGACCTTGTCCCAGAGCTTCGACTTGGCGCGGGCATAGAGCACGTCGAGCGCGAAGCGGTCCCAGCCCTTCAGTGCCTGGCGCGAGCGCAATTCATTGACGATGGCGAGTGCGGGGATTTCCCACATCATTGAATGGGTCCAGGGGCCGGCGAAGGTCAGCTCGTACTGGCCGTCAACCTTGCGCAGTTCGTAGTCGGGCAGGCGGAACTCGGCGAGCCAGGCGATGAAGTCCGGCGTGAACATCTGGGTCTTGCCGTAGAAGCTGTTGCCGGCGAGCCAGATCAGCTCCTTCTTGGTGAAGCGCAGCCCGCGAGCATGGTCGAGCTGGGCGCGCAGCTCGGCTTCCTCGATCACGTCGGCGAGGCGGATCTGTTTGGAGCGGTTGATCAGGCCGAAAGTGACCTGCACCTCCGGGTGGAAGCTCCTGATCATCTGCAGCATCAGCAGCTTGTAGAAATCGGTGTCGAGCAGGCTCCGGATGATCGGGTCGAGCCGCCAGCTGTGGTTATAGGTCCGGGTGGCGATGTCGGTGAGGGCCATGGGGCTCGCTGGCTCGCGGGGGGCAGACGTTCAAGCAGTAGAGCAGGGATGGGCGCAGGGGAATGGCGGCGGGCGAGGCAAGGGCGCTCCAGCCTGAGTGGCTTACGCCGGGTCATAATCATCCCTGATTGATCTTCTCCGATCGATAAACAACGATGGCAGCATCGTGCAGCCGTCGGGACAGGCCGGTGAACATCAACCAGATCGAGGCCTTCCTAGTGCTGGCGGAGTGCCTCAGCGTCACTGAGACCGCCCGGAGGATGCATTGTACGCAGCCGGCCGTGACCATGCGCATCCGCATGCTCGAGCAGGAGCTCGACACGATGCTGTTCGACCGGATCGCCAAGCGGATGCATCTGACGCAGCAGGGCGTGGCCTTTCGCGATTACGCGCTGCAGGTCGTCAACGCGCTCGGCGCGGCGCGCGAGCACCTGCGCCAGATGGGCGACCCGCTGAGCGGTACCATCCATTTCGGCGCCAGCAATTTCATCGGGGTCTATCTCGTCCCGGCGATCATCGCCCGGCACAAGCAGCTTGCGCCAAAACTGGCCTTCGAGCTCGACATCGCCTCTTCCTCTGAGCTGATCCGCCGGCTCGAAGCCAACAGCGTCGAGTTCCTGATCGTCTCCGACCAGATCGAGCTCGATCCGCAGCGCTTCCTGTTCCGCGAGCTCTGCCGCGACGAGCTCGTGCTGATCACGGCGCCGGGCCATCCCTTTGCGCGGCGCGGCGAGATGATGCCGGGGGAGTTCGCCAAGGAGACCTTCCTGATCAAGCCCGAGCCTTCAGCGACGCGGCAATTCCTGACGGAACGGATGCGCCGCAGCGGGATCAGGCTCGGCACCGAGATGCATATCTCCAGCCTGGAAGCGATCAAGCAGGGCGTGATGCACGGCCTCGGCGTCTCGATCGTCTCGCGGATGGCGGTGGCGCAGGACATCGCCGGCGGCCTGCTCGCTGAGGTGCCGATCGCGGGCGCCACCTTCGAGCGCGGCATCAGGATCGCGCATCATCGCGGCAAGCTGCTCTCGCCGGCGACGGCGCGCTTCCTCGATCTTCTGGTCAGCGAGCCCTTGCCCGGGCGGGTTGCGGCACTGCGCTGATATCAGTCGGCCACGTCGAGATCGGGCGTGAACGCCCCGAGGTTATAGGCTTCGAGCCGGGGCGCTGCCGCATTGCCGTCGGCGAAATCGAAGATGGTCAGCGTGCCCGGCGTCACCGGCAGGATCTGGTGGGGGGCGAGGCCGAGCAGCACGTTGCAGGCGGCGCGGACGACGCCGCTATGGACGATGGCGAGGAGATCGCCGCCGCCGCGCCCGACCCAGTCTGCGAGCGCATCGCGGATGCGCGCCGTGAACTGGTGCCAGCTCTCGCCGCCGGCCGGGGTCAGGCGGCCGGCGCGCCAGGCGGCATAGTCCTCGGGCTGGCTGGCGATCAATTCGTCCTTGGCCCGGCCGGTCCAGGCGCCCATGTCGAGCTCGCGCAGGCGCGGCTCCAGCACGGCATCGCCATAGCCGACGAGCCGTGCCGTCTGGCGGGCGCGGCCGAGATCGGACGAGACGATCCGGGCCGGGGCGAGCGTGCGCAGGCTCGGCGCGATCGCCTGCGCCTGTGCGACGCCGCGTTCGGAGAGGGGAGAGTCGTCATGGCCCTGCAGACGCTTCTGCGTGTTCCAGAGGGTTTCGCCGTGGCGAAGCAGGATCAGTCTCATCGGATCGGCTCTGTCGTCGGGGCGTTGGTTGTCGGCGCGGTTGGTCGGTGCGTCAGAGGCCGTAACCCAGCAGCCGGAACCAGGTGAACACCGACAGCGAGATCAGGACGGCGCCGATGAAGCAGGTCACCAGCCCGTATTTGAGCTGGTCGAGCACCGAGAAATAGCCGGTCGCAAAGTAGATCGTGTTGACCTTCGAGTGCGGCGGCAGGGTGATCGTGTAGGTCAGCGTGAACGATGCAGCGAGGGCGAGCGTCACCGGGTTCATGCCGAGCGTCTTGGCCAGCGCGATGAAGGCCGGGATCATGATCGTTGTGCGCACGGTCTTCGAGGTGAAGATCATGTGGCTGAACATGCTCATGAAGATCACGACGACATAGACCGTGGCCGGCGCCATCGCCTCCAGACCAAGCCCGTAGACGAGCTTGCCGATGATCCACTGCGCGCCCTTGGTCGATTCGAGCGCGTTGCCGGCGGCATAGGCGCCGGCCGCAAAGATCATCAGGTCCCATTTGATGTTCGCCTCTTTCCAGGTGATCAGGCCGATCCCGGGCATCAGGCAGAGCGTGGCGGCGATGACGGCGGTCATGTAGACCGAGAGGCCGAAGCCGTTGAACCAGGCCTCCTGATAGTCCTCGGTCGCCCAGAGCAGCAGCGTCAGGACGAAGATCGCCATCGCCTTCTTCTCAGGGATGGTCAGCTTGCCGAGGCCGGCGAGTTGCTCCTTGAGCTTGGCCATGCCCTCCGAGAAGCCGGTCTCGCCGCGGAAATCGAAGAGCTTCAGGCCGACGAAGAAGGTCAGCAGCATGGTCAGGATCGCCGGGGGCATCGCGGCCAGGAGCCAGTCCATGTAGCCGATATCGGTGCCGGCCTGCTCCTTGATGAACTTCACTGCGATCATGTTGGCGGCGGTGCCGGTCATCACGCCGGAGGTGGCGACGGCGTCGGCCTGGACGCCGAGCAGCATCATCAGCCGGCCGAAATTGCTCTGGCCGGGAACGGCGCGATAGATCTCCAGCAGGATGACGCAGATCGGCACCATCAGGCTGGCGCGCGCCGTGGTCGAGGGCACGAAGAAGGCGAGCGCGAAGTTGATGAAGATCAGGACCAGCAGGGTCCGTTTCGGCGTGCCGCCGAAGGAGGTGATCATCCAGAGCGCGAAGCGGCGGGCGAGGTTGGACTTGACCATCGCCGCGGTCAGCACGAAGGCGGAGACCATCAGCCAGATCACGTCGAAGCCCAGCGTCTCGAAGGCGACGCGCTCCTTCACCGTCCCGGTCAGGGTCAGCGCGATGATCGCCAGCATCGAGGTCAGGTAGATCGGGATCGAGCCGGCGACCCAGAGCGTCAGGGCCGCGCAGAAGATCGCCAGCGCCTTCTGGCCGGAATAGCTGAGGCCCGCCGGTGTCGGCATCAGCAACAGCGCGGCGAAGACAGCAATCGCGAGCGGGATGCCGATCTTCTTCAGAACAGATTCGGATTTCCCGCCGCCGGCCTCAGTGCCGCCGGAGAAATCCGCGGAGCCTAAGCTCTTCACTGCCTCGCCGCTCATGCGTCCCTCCCCGGACCGTATTTCGCAGGACGATAGCTTCGGCTCATTCAAAACGAAAATTTAATATCTTTATTTACTTGATAATAATTAGCTATGAGCTTGCAAGCTGAGTAGCGGCGCCGGGACAACGGAAAACGCCCGGACCGATGGCGATCCGGGCGTTGCTGCATGTTAGTCTCGTCGTCTTTCCGGGGCAGGCCAACAGGCCTGAGCCCGGAATCCAGAACCGATGGGATCGGGAACAAGCCTCACCGGCCGCCGCGCCTCTCCACAACCGGTATCGGTTCTGGATTCCGGGCCCTTCGCTCCGCGAAGTCCCGGAATAACAGGTGGCGGATGGCTGGGCGGCTCACGCCTGCTCGACATGCTCCTTCGCGACGAAGGCGATGCGGACCATGTTGGTCGCGCCCGGCGTGCCGAACGGAACGCCGGCGACGACGATGAGCCGGTCGCCCTCGGAGGCGAAGCCCTCGCGCACCGCGAATTTGCAGGCGCGGAAAGCCATGTCGTCGACGTCGCTGGCGTCCTTGGTCACCACCGAGTGGACGCCCCAGACGAGGGTGAGCCGGCGCGCGGTCGCCGCGTTCGGCGTCAGCGCGACCACGGTCGAGTTCGGGCGCTCGCGGGCGATGCGAAAGGCGGTCGAGCCGGAGGAGGTCCAGGCGGCGATCGCCTTGAGGTGCAGTGCGTCGGCGATCTCGTGCGAGGCCTTGGCGATGGCGTCGGCGCCGGTCGCTTCCGGCTCGGCCTTCTGCGATTCGAGGATGGAACGGTAGACGGAGTCGCTCTCCACCTCCTCGGCGATGCGGTTCATCATCGCGACCGCCTCGATCGGATACTGGCCGGCGGCGCTCTCGGCCGAGAGCATGACGGCGTCGGCACCCTCGAACACGGCGGTGGCGACGTCGGAAACCTCGGCGCGGGTCGGAACCGGCGCGGTGATCATGCTCTCCAGCATCTGCGTCGCGACGACGACAGGCTTGCCCATGCGCCGGGCCATGCGGGTGATGCGCTTCTGGGTGCCCGGCACCTTCTCGAGCGGCATCTCGACGCCGAGATCGCCGCGCGCCACCATGATCGCGTCGGAAGCCTCGATGATCTCCTGCAGGCGCAGCACCGCCTGCGGCTTCTCGATCTTGGCGAGCGCCAGCGCCCGGCCCTGAACGATCTTGCGCAGCTCGGCCATGTCCTCCGGCCGTTGCACGAAGGAAAGGGCGATCCAGTCGACGCCGGCATCGGCGGCGGCCTCGGCATCCGAGCGGTCCTTGTCCGTCATGGCCGAGACCGGGATGATGGTGTCGGGCAGGCTGACGCCCTTGCGCGAGGAGAGGCGGCCGCCGACGACGACCCTGGTCACGGCCTGCTTGGGCGAAGCCTTCTCGACGACGAGACGGATCTTGCCGTCGTCGAGGATGAGGTGATGGCCGGGCTCCAGCGCCGAGAGGATCTCCGGATGCGGCAGGTGCACGCGCTTGACGGTGCCGGGCGCGGGGTCGGCGTCGAGGATGAAGCGGGCATCCTTCTCCAGCATCACACCACCATCGCCGCCGAACTGGCCGACGCGCAGCTTCGGCCCCTGCAGGTCGGCGAGGATGCCGACCGGGCGGCGGAACTCTTTCTCCAGCCCGCGCAGCATCGCGATCCTTGCCGGCAGATCCTCGCGCTGGGTGTGGCTCATATTGATGCGGAAGACGTCGACGCCGGCCTTGAACAGGGCGGCGCACATCTCCGAAGTGGACGAGGCCGGCCCCAGCGTAGCGATGATCTTGATCCGCCGTTCCCGCCTCATCACGTCATTCCCCCTTCAAAAACCCATTTGGACCCGCTTCCGGCAGGCCTCGCCGATTCAACCGATTAGGGCAAGCGATTTGCTGCACCGCAATCACGGGCGCGGCGCGGCGCCGGCCGTGTCGGTAAGCTGGATCGTCCAGCCCTTCTGCTCGCCAGTGTCGACTTCGAAGAAGCCGGAGCGCTCATAGCCGCGCGCCAGGCAGTCCTCGATGCCGCGGATGGTGAATTCCTTGTTGCGCGTGCACATGACGGATTTGCCGGTCCACTCGCCGCCTTTGTCGTAGTCCACGGCGTGGACGTAGTAGAAGCGCGCCGCCAGTGTGCCGCGCAGCAAGGTCTCGCAGGCGCGCGGAGCCAGGTTCCACCAGCCCTCGGTGATCCAGCCTTGCGCATCGCGATAACCGAGCGCGATGCCGACGCGGCTGCCGGTCGTGTTGCACATGCGCAGATCCGCCAGCGCCGGGCTGGCGCCGGCCATCAGCAGCCCTCCTGCCAGCAACATCGAATGGAGACGTGCGCTTCGGCTCATGAATCGCTTCTTGGATCGATCAGAATCACGCGGCAATCGTTGACATTGGTCAGGGTCGGGCCGGTCTGCAACAGGTCGCCGAGAGCCGAGAAGAAGCCGGTCGAGTCGTTCTGGGCCAGCGATTGGGCAGGATCGAGGCCGAGGCCGCGGGCGCGCGCCAGCGTCGTCTCGTCGATCACCGCGCCGGCCGGGTCGGTCGCCTCGCCGCCGCCGCCATCGGTGCCGTCGGTGTCGCCCGAGAGCGCGACGATGCCAGGTTCGCCAGCGAGCGCGATCGCCAAGGCCAGCGCGAATTCCTGGTTCGGGCCGCCGCGGCCATTGCCGGCGATGGTGACGGTGAGCTCGCCGCCGGAGATCAGCGCAACGCGGCGCCCGGCCGCCTTCAGCTCGCGTGCCCGCTTCGCCTGGGCGGCGGCGACGTCGCGCGCTTCGCCTTCGAGATCGGGGCCGAGATCGATCGGCTCGTAGCCGGCCTCGGCAGCGGCCTTCACCGCAGCGGCGATGGCGTCGGCCGGGCGGGCGACGATACGATATTCGCCACCGGCGAAGGCGGGATCGCCGGGCTTGGGCGTCTCGCTGGCGTCATCGGCGAGCAGGGCCTGCGCCGCGGGCGGCAGCGTCAGCCCGTAGCGGGCGACGATGGCGCGGGCATCGGCCATCGTGCTCGGATCGGGCACGGTCGGCCCCGAGGCGATCGCGGCGGGATCGTCATGCGGCACGTCGGAGACGGCGAGGGTCAGCAGCTTGCCCGGTGCGGCGGCGAGCGCGAGCCGGCCGCCCTTGATGCGCGAGAGACGCTTGCGGACGATGTTCATCTCGCCGATCGGCGCGCCGGAGCGCAGCAGCGCCTTGTTGACCGCCTGCTTCTCGGCGAGCGCGAGCGAGCCGGCGGGAGCGACCCAGTTGGCCGAGCCGCCGCCGGAGAGCAACACCAGGACGAGATCGTCGGCGGTGGCGGAAGCGGCGAGTTCGAGCGCCCGCGTCGCGCTGGCGATGCTGCCTTCGTCGGGCACGGGATGGCCGGCGGCCAGCATCGGGATGTGGCGGGTCTGCGCCTCGTAGCCATGGCGCGCCACGGCATGGCCGAGAAAGCGGTCGGGCGAGAGCTTCAGCGTGTCGAGGTAATGGGCTTCCGCCAGCAGAGTCATGCTGCCGGCGGCCTTGCCGGCGGCCAGCAGGATCAGGCGCCCCTTCGGCGGTGGAGGAGGCAGATGCGCGGCGAGCCAGCTGCGTGGATGGGCTCTGTCCACGGCGGCGTCGAAGATCCGGCGGGCGACCCGATGCCGCTCTGCAATTGCGTCCTGCCGCTGCTCCAAGCGCCTTCCCCGTGCGAATCTGCTGCTGGCAATCGACTTTCGTCTTAGCCTCTTATCGGCCCCTTACTAGAGCATGTCCCGCAAAAGTGGATACCGCTTTTGCGATCAGCACATGTTCCAGGATGTTGCGGCAGCGTGGATTCTTGCCACCCTGCCGTTCCGGGCGAGACGAAAGCGCGCTATGTCGCGCCGGCGCGGGCGCAGCTCGCGATGCGACGGATGGTCCGAGGTCATGATGCGTGCGGACGAGGGCTTGCAGGGTGGTGCTCCGGTGCGGCAGCCCGGCGATGTCGAGATCATCGCGGGGGATCCGGCGAGCGGCATCTTGCTGCTTTGCGACCATGCGACCAATGCGATCCCGCCTGAGCTGAACCTGCTCGGCCTGCCGCCGCAGCAGCTCGAACGCCATATCGCCTACGATATCGGTGCCGCCGAGATGACGCGGGCGATGGCGCAGGCGCTGGGCGCTCCCGCCGTGCTCAGCAATTTCTCGCGCCTGCTGATCGATCCCAATCGCGGACGCGACGATCCGACCCTGGTGATGCGGATTTCCGACGGCGCGATCGTACCGGGCAATGCCCGGATTGACGAAGCCGGGATCGCCGAACGGACTGCACGCTACTACGCGCCCTATGACACTGCGATCGACGCCGCGATCGAGACGGCGATCGCTATCGGCCATCCGCCGGCGATCGTCTCGCTGCACTCCTTCACGCCGTTCTGGAAGGGCGTGCCGCGGCCCTGGCATGCCGGCGTGCTCTGGGACAGGGAAGGGCGCCTCGCGCAGGCGCTGATCGCGGCGCTTCAGGCGGAGGGCGACCTGATCGTCGGCGACAACGAGCCCTACAACGGCGGCCTGCCGGGCGACACGATCGACCGCCATGCGACGCGTCGCGGCTTGCTCGATGCGCTGATCGAGATCAGGCAGGACCTGATCGGCGAGCCGCATGCGGCCCGCGCCTGGGGCTTCAGGCTGGCCAGATTGCTGCCGGGAGCGCTGGCTGCGGCGCGAGAGATGTGAACTTCGGGCCGTTCTTGCTTGACCTTGCCGCCTATCCTTGCGAACCCCTGCGGCCAATTTCCGAAGAAGGGTTTTGAGAATGGACGATCCGGTTGCAGGCGATCAGCTCAAGAGCATCGTGCAGCGCATCGAGCGGCTCGAGGAAGAGAAGAAGACGATCTCCGACGACATCAAGGAGGTCTATTCCGAGGCCAAGGCCAATGGCTACGACGTCAAGGTGCTGCGCAAGGTGATCGCGCTGCGTAAGCGCGACCTCGACGAGCGCAAGGAGGAAGAGGCGATCCTCGATCTCTATCTGCAGGCGGTCGGCGAGAGCGCCTGAGGCCATCGTCAGGGCCTGGCCAAAAAATAGGGCGCGCGTTTTCGCGAGCTCAGGCTTCGATATCTATCACGCCGTCATCCCGGACGAAGCGAAGCGGAGATCCGGGATCCATTCCGGAGCCTTTCCGAAAGAGGTTCCGGAATGGGTCCCGGGTCTCCCTCCGGTCGCCCGGGACGACCCGCGCTTTTTTCAGCTGGAAAGCGCCCTCGAAATCGTTGCGGTCTTGGCTCTTCAGGAGCCTCCCGAGCGCCAGCCGGCGGCGATCTCCCTCAGCGCCGTGATGAAGATCTGGGCCGACAGCGACAGCACGGCATCGGCGCGGGTCGTCAGGCCGACCGGCCCCAGCGTATCTTCGGTATGGGCCGGCAGCAGGGCCAATTGGCCGCTGGCCATATCCTCGGCGACCACGCCTTCGGAAATGAACCAGATCGCATCGGTCTGCCTGAGATAGCCGCGGGCGAAGGAGTCCGAGACGGTCTCGATCACGCCCGAGCGGGGCTGGATCGAATTGGCGATCATGTAGCGCTCGACCGTCGAGCTGATCACCGATCCCGGCGGCGGCATGAGCAGCTGATACTGTGCGATCGCGGCAAGGGCGAACGCCTCCGCATGAAGCAGGGGATGCCCCGGCCGGACGACCAGCCCGATCCGCTCGGAATAGAGGTGCTCGAAGGTGAAGCCGGTCATCGTCTCCGGCGCGGCCATGCGGCCGATGACGAGATCGAGGTCGCCGAGCCGGAGCTGCGCCATGAGCACGTCGTTCGCCCCGGTCACGACCCGCGGCCTGAGGCGCTCATAGCGCTGCGTCACATGGGCGATGGCTGCTGGCAGGATCCGGGCCGACGCCGTCGGCAGTGCCCCGACGGTGAAGGCATGCTCGGGCGACATCTCGTCGCCGCCCACCATCCGGACGCCCTGCTTCAGCGCCGTGACGCTGGCGCTGGCATAGCGCAGGAAGATCTCGCCCGAGCTGGTGAGCAGCATGGTCCGGCGGTTGGGCTCGAACAGGGCGATGCCGAGAACGCATTCGAGCTCCTGCACGGTCTTGGAGATCGCGGGCTGGCTGACATGAAGCACTGCAGCCGCCTTGACGACGCTCTTCAGCCGCGCAACCTCGATGAAGCAGCGCAGATGGCGGAACTTGATGCGCAGATCCATCGCCGACAGGAGCGGCTCGGCCATGGCTCGATAACCCCCTGGTTATTATCTTAGGCGGTGATTTCATTTAACATAAGAGTTTCGCTGCTGCATATTCCCGGCACAAACAAGGGCCTGCCGCTTTGGCACCAGCGGCCCAGGCAAAAAGACAATCGCCTTCGTCGCGTCCGGCGACGAGTGGACTTCGAGGAAACAACAAGGGTTTTCCCGCATGAGCGAAGCCTTCATCTGCGCCTATGTCCGCACGCCGATCGGCCGTTTCGGCGGCTCCCTGTCTTCGGTGCGGGCGGACGATCTCGGCGCTGTGCCGCTGAAGGCCCTGGTCGAGCGCAATCCGGGCGTCGATTTCGGCGCCGTCGACGACGTGATCTTCGGCTGCGCCAACCAGGCGGGTGAGGACAACCGCAACGTCGCGCGGATGTCGCTGCTGCTCGCCGGCCTGCCGAAGGAGGTGCCCGGCACGACCATGAACCGGCTCTGCGGCTCAGGGATGGATGCGGTCATTGCCGCGGCCCGGGCGATCAAGGCCGGCGAGGCCGAACTGATGATCGCCGGCGGCGTCGAGAGCATGTCGCGGGCGCCCTTCGTCCTGCCCAAGGCCGACAGCGCCTTCTCGCGCCATGCCGAGATCCATGACACCACCATCGGCTGGCGCTTCATCAACCCGCTGATGAAGGCGCAGTACGGCGTCGATTCCATGCCGGAGACCGGCGAGAACGTCGCGGCCGACTGCAAGATCAGCCGCGCCGACCAGGACGCGTTCGCGCTGCGCTCGCAGCTCAAGGCCGTGGCCGCCCAGCAGAACGGCCGGCTCGGCAAGGAGATCGTTCCGGTCGTGATCCCGCAACGCAAGGGTGAACCGATCCGCGTCGAGAGTGACGAGCACCCGCGTGGCGACACCACACTGGAGAAGCTCGCCAAGCTGCCGACGCCCTTCAGGAAGGAAGGCGGCACGGTCACCGCCGGCAACGCCTCGGGCGTCAATGACGGCGCCGCGGCGCTGATCGTCGCCTCCGAGAAGGCGGCAGTGAAATACGGCCTGACCCCGCTGGCGCGTGTGCTCGGCGGCGCAACGGGCGGCGTCGCGCCGCGCGTCATGGGCCTCGGGCCGATCCCGGCGACGCGCAAGCTCTGCGAGCGCCTCGGCATCAAGCCCGGTGACTTCGACATCGTCGAGCTGAACGAGGCCTTCGCCAGCCAGGGCATCGCCGTGCTGCGCGAACTCGGCATCGCCGAGGACGGCGCCCATGTGAACCCGAATGGCGGCGCGATCGCGCTCGGCCATCCGCTCGGCATGTCCGGCGCCCGCATTGCCGGCACGGCCGCGCTGGAACTCTCGCTGACCGGCAAGCGCCGGGCGCTCGCCACCATGTGCATCGGTGTCGGCCAGGGCATCGCCATCGGACTTGAACGCGCCTGACAGCTAGCTGCCAAGGCAACCACAACAACGGGAGTGAACTGAATGACACAGAAGGTCTATGATAGTCCGGCGGCGGCCCTCGATGGGCTGCTGTTCGACGGGATGACGATCATGTCCGGCGGCTTCGGCCTGTCGGGCAATCCCGAGAGCCTGATCCCGCAGATCCGCGATTCCGGCGTGAAGAACATCACCGTGATCTCGAACAATGCCGGCGCCGACGGCTTCGGCCTGTGGATGCTGCTGCAGACCCGCCAGATCAAGAAGATGATCGCGTCCTATGTCGGCGAGAACAAGCTGTTCGAGCAGCAATATCTCTCCGGCGAGCTTGAGCTGGAGCTCAATCCGCAGGGCACGCTGGCCGAGCGCATCCGCGCCGGCGGCGCCGGCATCCCGGCCTTCTTCACCAAGACGGGCGTCGGCACGGTGGTGGCCGAGGGCAAGCCGGTCGAGGAATTCGAGGGTCAGCTCTACGTCCGCGAGACCTGGCTGCGGGCTGACCTTGCCATCGTCAAGGCCTGGAAGGCCGACACGGCCGGCAACCTCGTCTATCGGCGCACGGCCCGCAACTTCAACCCGAACATGGCGACCGCCGGCAAGGTGACGGTGGCCGAGGTCGAGGAGATCGTGCCGGTTGGCTCGCTCGATCCCGAGGCGATTCATACGCCCGGCATCTATGTCGACCGCCTGATCAAGAGCACGATCAACGAGAAGAAGATCGAGAAGCTCACCGAGCGCAAGAGGGAGACCGCCTGATGGCCTGGACCCGTGAACAGGTGGCCGCCCGTGCCGCCAAGGAGCTGCAGGACGGCTTCTACGTCAATCTCGGCATCGGCATCCCGACGCTGGTGGCGAACTACATTCCCGAGGGCGTCGACGTGACGCTGCAGTCGGAGAACGGCCTGCTCGGCATCGGTCCCTTCCCCTATGAGGGCGAGGCCGATCCCGACCTGATCAATGCCGGCAAGCAGACGATCACGGTCCTGCCGAGCTCGAGCTTCTTCTCCTCGGCCGACTCGTTCGCGATGATCCGCGGCGGCCACATCGACCTGACCATCCTCGGCGCCATGGAAGTGGCGGCGAATGGCGACATCGCCAACTGGACCATCCCCGGCAAGATGGTGAAGGGCATGGGCGGCGCGATGGACCTCGTCGCCGGCGTCAAGAAGGTCATCGTGGTGATGGATCACGCCAACAAGGCGGGCGAATCCAAGGTGCTGGAGCGCTGCTCGCTGCCGCTGACCGGGCAGGGCGTCGTCGACCTGATCATCACCGATCTCTGCGTCATGGCCTGCGACAAGGCCAAGGGCGGAGGGCTGACCCTCATCGAGTTGGCACCCGACGTCACGCTCGACGAGGTCAAGGCCAAGACGGCTGCCCCGTTCACGGTGGCGCCAGAGCTGGCAAAGGCCGCCTGAACCAACGCCTTAGCGCAAGAATAAAGCCCGCCCGGCGATGTCGCCGGGCGGGCTTTTCTGTTTCTGCCAGGTCGCCCGTACAGCCCGGTGAGCCTGGGCTGTACGGCGTGTGCGATCAAGCAATCTTGGGCAGCAGCTCGTCGAGGCTCTTCTTGGCATCGCCGTAGAACATCCGCGTGTTCTCCTTGTAGAAGAGCGGGTTCTCGATGCCGGAATAGCCGGTGCCCTGGCCGCGCTTGGAGACGAAGACCTGCTTCGCCTTCCAGACTTCGAGCACCGGCATGCCGGCGATCGGCGAGTTCGGGTCCTCCTGCGCCGCCGGATTGACGATGTCGTTGGAGCCGATGACGATCGCGACGTCCGTGGACGGGAAGTCCTCGTTGATCTCGTCCATCTCCATGACGATGTCGTAGGGCACCTTCGCCTCGGCGAGCAGCACGTTCATATGGCCCGGCAGACGCCCGGCCACCGGGTGGATGGCGAAGCGCACCTCCTTGCCGGCGGAGCGCAGCTTGCGGGTCAGCTCCGACACCGATTGCTGCGCCTGCGCCACCGCCATGCCGTAGCCCGGCACGATGATGACGCTGTCGGCGTCGTTCAGCGCCGTGGCGACGCCGTCGACGTCGATCGCGATCTGCTCGCCCTCGATCGCCTGCGCCGGGCCGGTGGTATTGCCGAAGCCGCCGAGGATGACCGAGATGAAGGACCGGTTCATCGCCTTGCACATGATGTAGCTGAGGATCGCGCCCGACGAGCCGACAAGCGCGCCGACGACGATCAGCAGATCGTTGCCGAGCGTGAAGCCGATCGCCGCCGCGGCCCAGCCGGAATAGCTGTTCAGCATCGAGACCACGACCGGCATGTCGGCACCGCCGATGCCCATGATCAGGTGGTAGCCGATGAAGAAGGCCAGCAGCGTCATCAGGAAGAGCGCCCAGAAACCGGCGCCCTGCACATAGAGGATCAGCAGCAGCAGCGAGAGCGCAGCGGCGCCGGCGTTGAGCATATGGCCGCCGGGCAGCTTCTTGGCCTTGCCGTCGACCTTTCCGGCGAGCTTGCCGAAGGCGATGATCGAGCCGGTGAAGGTGACCGCGCCGATGAAGACGCCGAGGAAGACCTCGACCTTCAGAATGCTGATTTCGACCCCGGTCTTGTGCGCCAGCACGCCGGCAAAGCCCGTCAGCGCCTCGCGGGCGGCCGCGTCGAGCTTCATCACCGCGGCGAGTTCGATATGGGCGTTGAAGCCGATCAGCACGGCTGCGAGGCCGACGAAGGAGTGCAGCGCCGCGACCAGCTGCGGCATTTCGGTCATCTGCACCTTCATCGCCACCTGCCAGCCGATCGCCGCGGCGATGGCGAACATGACGATGACGAGCCAGAGCTTGCCGCTGCCCGGCCCGAAGACCGTGGCGATGACGGCAAGCGCCATGCCGACGATGCCGTACCAGACCGCGCGCTTGGCGCTTTCCTGGTTCGAGAGG
Source organism: Allobosea sp. P4_H5 (assembly GCF_056400825.1). NCBI lineage: Bacteria > Pseudomonadati > Pseudomonadota > Alphaproteobacteria > Hyphomicrobiales > Alloboseaceae > Allobosea > Allobosea sp. P4_H5. The sequence goes on from NZ_JBFUKM010000010.1 coordinate 228,414, forward strand.
CCGCCGAGGGAGAGGATGAACAGGATGGCGGCGGAGATGTAGGCCGCAGAAACGATACCGATGCTCACTGCGGCCCCCTCAGGACTTCTGGAACATGGCGAGCATCCGGCGCGTGACCAGGAAGCCGCCGACGATGTTGATGGAGGCGATCAGCACCGAGATCATCGCCAGGAAGGTGACGAGCCAGCTGGATGAGCCGATCTGCAAGAGGGCACCGAGCACGATGATGCCGGAGATCGCGTTGGTGACGGCCATCAACGGCGTGTGCAGCGAATGCGACACGTTCCAGATCACCTGGAAGCCGACGAAGCAGGCGAGGGCGAAGACGATGAAGTGGCTCATGAAGCTCACCGGCGCATAGGCGCCGACGATCAGCATCAGCACCGTTCCGATGCCGAGCAGCATCAGCTGGGACTGGGTCTGCGCCTTGAAGGCAGCGGTTTCCTTCGCCCGCTTTTCCTCGGGCGTCAGCTCCTTGGCCTTCTCCTTCGGCTTCTGGGTCGCGATCGCGGCGATCTTCGGCGGCGGCGGCGGGAAGGTGATCGCGCCTTCGAAGGTCACGGTCGCGCCGCGGATGACGTCGTCCTCCATGTTGTGGACGGGCTTGCCGTCCTTGGCCGGCGTCAGATCCGTCATCATGTGGCGGATGTTCGTAGCGTAGAGTGTCGAGGATTGGGCCGCCATCCGGCTCGGGAAGTCGGTGTAGCCGACGATCGTGACCCCGTTCGGCGTGACGATCTTCTCGTCCGGCTTGGTCAGCTCGCAATTGCCGCCGCGCTCGGCGGCGAGGTCGATGATGACCGAGCCGGGCTTCATCGCCTCGACCATGTCCTTGGTCCACAGCACCGGCGCATCGCGGCCGGGGATCAGCGCCGTGGTGATGACGATGTCGATCTGCGGGGCAAGCTCGCGGAACTTCTTGAGCTGGGCCTCGCGGAACTCCGGGCTGGAAGGGGCGGCATAGCCGCCGGTCGCGGCGCCGTCCTGCTGCTGGCCCTTGAAGTCGAGATAAACGAACTCGGCGCCCATCGATTCGATCTGCTCGGCCACTTCCGGGCGGACGTCGAAGGCGTAGGTGATGGCGCCGAGCGAGGTCGCGGTGCCGATCGCGGCAAGACCGGCGACGCCGGCGCCGACGACCAGCACCTTGGCCGGCGGCACCTTGCCGGCGGCTGTGATCTGGCCGGTGAAGAAGCGGCCGAAATTGTTGCCGGCCTCGATCACGGCGCGATAGCCGGCGATGTTGGCCATGGACGAGAGCGCGTCCATCTTCTGGGCGCGCGAGATGCGCGGCACCATGTCCATGGCGATGACGTTGGCGTCCTTGTCCTTGCAGAACTCCAGCAAGTCCTTGTTCTGCGCCGGATAGAAGAACGAGATCAGCGTCTTGCCGGCCTTCAGCCGCTCGGCCTCCGCGGTCTCGGGCGGGCGCACCTTGGCAATGATGTCGGCCTCGTCCCAAAGCGTGGCGGCGTTGTCGACCACCGTGACCCCGGCGCCTCGATAGGCGTCATCGGTGAAGCCGGCGGCGAGGCCCGCTCCGGTCTCGATGAGGCAGTCATAGCCAAGCTTCTGCAGCTGCTGCGCACTGTCGGGCGTCATCGCCACGCGTGCCTCACCCGCGAAGAGTTCCTTAGGCGAACCGATCTTCACTACGCTCCCCCTCCTGCTGTGAGCCCGGCCGTTCAGCCTAGCGAGCAACTTCAAAACCTGCAGACATTTCCCTATGGCATCCGACAGGAGCGGCGTCTTTGCAAGCGCCGAGGCGCGCGCCGGACAGATCGAGCCGGCCGGTCGGCAGGCTCGTGACCAGCGCCGGGGACCTCAATCCAGGCGAGAGCAGCCCCATTTCAGCCGGAATCGGTGTGCATCGCACAAAAAAGCCGCCCGGAGGATGCTCCCCGGGCGGCGTTTTATTCTTCAGGGTGTTGCTTCAGGCAATCAGCCTGAGCTGCCCCCGATCAACGATGGGTGCGGAACCGGACTTCGTCGTCGATGAAGGTCTTCTCGCCAAAGGGCGCCTCATTGGAGCCGAACGGCATCTGCGCGGTGAGCTTCCAGGATGCCGGGATGTTCCAGGTCTTGGCGACCTCGGCATCGACCAGCGGATGATAGTGCTGGAGGCTGGCGCCGATGCCGGCGTCGGCAAGCGCGGTCCACACCGCCAGCTGCGCCATGCCGGTCGAGTGTTCCGACCAGATCGGGAAGTTGTGCGCATAGAGCGGGAAATTGGCCTGGAGCGCCTTGACCGGCTCCTGGTCCTCGAAGAACAGCACGGTACCCGCGCCGCTGGCGAAGCCTTCGATCTTCTTGGCTGTCCCGGCGAAGTCGGCAGCCGGTACGATCGCTTGAAGCGCCTCCTTGGCGATGCTCCAGAACTTGTCGCTCTCCCTGCCGAAGAGAATGACGGCGCGCGAGCTCTGCGAATTGAAGCTGGACGGGGACAGGCGGACCGCTTCCCTGATCAGGGCATCGACCTGCGTTTCGGAGATCGGCAGATTCTTGCCGAGGGCATATTGCGTGCGGCGCTTCTTGAGCTTGTCGAGCATGGCTTCCTCATCTGTGAACGCGTGTTACGCCGGCAGGCCGATGAAACGGGACTGTTTGTCTCGGAGCGCGCCTCTAGGCGGCCTTCCTGCGAAAGCGGGATTTGATGAGGGAGAGGTAGCGGTTCACTTGCTGCATCAGAATGCCCATATTGGGCACCAATCTGTTGCTCATCCAGGAACACCTGCAGGAACGCTTCATGTCCGAGATCGACGATATCAGGAGCTTCGTCGCGGTCGTCGATGCCGGCGGCTTCGGCCGGGCCGCGCATAGCCTCGGCCTGGCGAAATCGATCGTCAGCCGCCGCATTACCCGCCTGGAGGCCGACCTCGGCACGCGCCTGCTCAGCCGCACGACGCGCGGCGTCGCTGCCACCGAGGCGGGACTGGAGTTCAAGGCGCGCGGCGAGCGCATCCTGTCGGAGCTCGCCGAGGCGCGCGAGGCGATGGCGCAGCAATCTGAAGGCGTCGCCGGACGCCTGAGGCTGTCGATGCCGCTCTCCTTCGGCTACCGCCATCTCGCGCCGGTGCTGGCGGAGCTGGCGGAGCGCCACCCCCGGCTGGAACTCGATGTCGAAGCCAGTGATCGCCAAGTCGATCTGATCGGCGAGCGCTTCGACGCTGCGATCCGGATCGGCTCGCTCAAGGATTCCAGCCTGGTGGCGCGGCGCATCGCCCCGGTGAAGGCAGCGGTGCTGGGCAGCCCGGGCTATTTCGCCCGCCACGGCCGGCCGGAGACACCGCTCGACCTCGCCCGGCACGAATGCCTGGTCTATTCCGGCAACAGCGTGGTCGACTGGGGCTTCCGCATGGGCCGACGCTGGGCCTCGGTGCGCCCCTCCGGGCGATTGCGCTCGGACAATGGCGATACGCTGCTGCGCTGGGCCGAGGCCGGGCTCGGCATCGTGGTGCTGCCGACCTTCATCGCCAGCGACGCGATCCGTGCCGGGACGGTCGAGCATATCCTCTGGCGCTATCCGATGCGGGAGAGCGCACTGCATGTCGTGCGCCCGCCAGGGCCTTATGTGTCCGGCAAGGTGCGGGTCCTGATCGATCTCATGCTCGAGCGCTTCGGCAACACGCCGGCCTGGGATCCCTGCCAGGCAGCCGTTCAGGCGAAGATCGCGGCCGGCGAGCTGGCGCCCGAGGACTATCCCGCCGACGAGCATCAAATGGCGTGAAGTCGCGCTTCACCCGAATTGGCGTGGCAAAGCGTCCGCAAGCAGCCAATGTTCCGCCCATGACAATGGGAGATCACGATGCTGCTGGTTGGAATGCTCGACAGTCCCTATGTGCGGCGCGCCGCCATCACCGGGACCTTGCTCGGTCTCGATTTCGAGCATCGCTCGGTCTCGGTGTTCCGGCACATGCCGGAGTTCCGCAAGATCAACCCGTTGATCAAGGCGCCGACGCTGGTCGCCGATGACGGCACGGTGCTCAGCGAATCCCTGCTGATCATCCAGCATTTCGAGGATATCGCCGGTCGCTCGCTGCGGCCGACCGACAAGGTGCAGCGGGTCAGGGATCTCAGCCTGACCGGCATCGGCATTGTCGCTGCCGACAAGGCGGTCTCGGTCGAATACGAGCGCAAGCGGCCGGAAGAGAAGCGCTACGACAACTGGCAGGAGCGCATCCTGGCGCAGCTCCACACCGCGCTCGATCTGCTCGACCAGGCGGCGGGACGCGGCGAAATCGGCTCGGGACCCGACCTCAGGCCGGGCGACATCGCCGCCGCGATCGCCTGGGGGTTCTGCCGCTTCGTCATTCCGGATTTTGCCCCGGAGGGGCGCTGGCCGGCGCTGGCGCAGCAGGCCGCGGCTTGCGAGGCGCTTCCGGTGTTCAAGGCCTGGCCGATCGACAAGGAATAGTCTGAGGGATCGCTCAGTTCTGGACGAAGGTCGTCGGCAGCGCCTTGACCGCCGGGCCGCTGAAGCCGCTGGTGCCGACATCGCTGGGCTCGGCGGCAGAGAAGCCGAGCGAGGCGGCGGGGTTCGCGCCGGCGACCCAGCCCCTGGCTTGAGCCTCCGAACCGGCCTTCGCCTTGGCGGTCGCGATGGTGGCGCGGCGTGCGGGAGGCGTCTCCGGCGCCGAGACGGCGGCGAAGAGCGAGTCGAGGCCGGCCCGGTCAGCGTTGTATTCCGCAGCGATCGGAGTGCTGCGCGGCCGCGCGGCGATCTGCGTCGTGCCGGCCTGCTCCGGCGCGGCGCCCGGCGAGCGCGGCCGGATCGGCGGCATCGGATGATTGATCGCGACCAGTTTGGCGCCGGCGGGAACGGCGGGAACAGCGTCCTCGGGGTCGTCGCTCAGACGCAGTCCCTCGGTCGATAGGCTCGCCAGCGCGACCGGGCGCGACGGCGGCAGCGGGGCCGAGACGGCCTTGCCCGTCAGGATGGTCTCCAGCGACGGGCCGGGCAGGTCGGTCGGCCTACGCGGCGGCAGCGAGGCGAGGATGAGCTTCTGCTCGGAGGCGGGCAGCGGCAGGGCCGTGGCTTCCGCCGCCAGGGCGGCGAGCTGCGGCGAGCCGGACGGCGGATTCGGCGCCGGCGGCGTCAGGCCACTCGGGCGCGCCACGGGAAGCGCGGTCGCGATCGGAGCGGGCTTTTGCGGTTCGGGCGGTGCAACCTGGGCAGGAGCCAAAGCGGCGACCTGCGTCTCCTCCGGCGGCGGCGCGGTGGTGGTCGTCGCGCGATTCGACCGCTCGCGCAGCACGGAACGGCCGGTCGGCTCGGGCTGGGCCGGCTGCGCATTGAACACGGCAAAGCGACCGCCATCGCCGCTGTTGCTGTCGCCGGCATAGGCCATGACGGTCGGCTGCTGCGTCGGCGCGCGACGTGCCGCGGCCGCACGGCCACGGGTCGGGCGGGCGTCGGCCTCTTCGTCGTCGCCGCCGAACAGCGCGGCCCAGAAGCTCTTGCCGCCGCCGCTGGACGCCATGATCGCGCCTTCGTCGTAATCCCCGGCGGCGTAGCCCATCACCGAGCCGCCGCTGGACAGGATCTCGGCCTTGGCGACCTCATAGCCGCCCAATGGCTTGCCGTCTGCCGGCAGGTGCACCGTCTTCTCGTCGGGGAAGAGCCGGACCAGCTGGTCGCGGGTCATGCGCGGCCAGGAACGGACCGAGCCGGCGTCGAGATGGACGAAAGGGGTGTGTGCGCCGGGGTAGAAGCCGACGCCGCCGCGCTGCATCCGCATCGCAGTCTCGCGCATGCGGGCAGTCGGGGTATCAGGCAGATAGAAATCCATCGCCTTGCCGAGCATGTGCTGGCTGTGCTTGGCGACGCCGCGCGAGCGCCGACGCAGCATCGAGTTGGTGCCGGGCGAACGATAGGCGGAGACGACGTGGAAGGGCTGGTCGGAGCCGACCTTGCGATGGACTTCCCAGGCGATATCGAACAGCCGTGGATCCATCCGGATCGGCTCGTCGATGCGCCAGTCGCGCAGCGCCCAGTTCAGCTTCTCCAACGCCGCGGAATCGTAGCGACCGTCACGCTTGAAGGTGACGGTCGTCTCCTCCTTGGTGTGCATATGCTTGATCGTGATCGTGCGGGTGTCGCCATTGGCGACGGCATTCTGCGTGCCGCGCACGCCAAGCACCAGGACGCTTGCGCTCGTGGCGAGCAGGAAGCCGGCATGCGCACTCAGCCGCAAAAAACGCGGGAGCCGTGTTGCAATCTCGGCTTTCGACCTGCTCACTCTGCCAGACCCGTCTCGAAGCACCCGGCGCACCGGAGCGGTAAACGTGAAGGAACAGTTGCCGAGAAGGCTTAACGGGAGGTTACCGGCGAGACAACTCCCCGCCGGAATCCGGCAAGCAAGATTGCTCGCTACCGGCAGATCGTGGCGAAACCGTGCCGAATGGGACTTTTCCCAGGCCGGAGCCGTCAGGAACGTTGCTCGAGGGCGTTCCTGACCAGCCTGTGGAAACCGTAGATATCGTCGAAGGTGGTGACGGCGCCGGCTGCGTCTACGACGATCGTCTCATAGACGAGATGGATCTGCAGGGGCTGCGGCAGCTTGATGGTGCGCTCGCCGGAGCCGATCAGCCGCTTCAGCCGCTCGCTCGTCCATTCCGGCCCGAGCACCTGATCGGCAAGGGCGAACGGATTCTCGACGCGCACGCAGCCATGGCTGAAGGCGCGCTTGCCGGCGCCGAACAGCCCGCGATTCGGCGTGTCGTGCAGATAGACGGCATGGTCGTTCGGGAACATGAACTTGATCCAGCCGAGCGCGTTGCGCTCGCCCGGCGGCTGGCGCACCGAGATGCTGCCGTTCTTGGCCCGCGTCACGACATAGCCGCGCCTGGCGGCATAGTTCGGATCGTTGGCGAGCCCGGGCAGGAACTCCTTCTTCAGGATCGAGGGCGGCACGTACCAGGACGGATTGACGACGACATGCTCCATCCGGTGCGAGAACACCGGCGTCGCCGATTCCGGCTTGCCAACGATCACGCGCGACTCATAGGCGAGCTTGTCGCCGTGCATCACGCGCATCCGGTATTCGGGGATGTTCACGACGATGCGGTTTTCGCCGATATCGCTCGGCAGCCAGCGCCAGCGCTCCATCTGGGCGATGATGTCGCTCTCCAGCCGGGTCGAGCGCGGCATGGCGAGCGCGGCGACGGTCTGGTCGCTGAGCACGCCGTCGGCGCGCAGGCCCGCCTGCTTCTGGAAGTCGGCCAGAGCCAGCGCGGTCGAGCGGTCATAAACCGGCTCCTCGCTGCTGCCGAGGCCGAGCCGGGCGCGGATCAGCGGGACGCGGGCATCGCGCATGCCGACCTTGAGGGTGGGGCCGGCCGGGACGCGGGCAACCGGCGTCTCCGGCTTGTGGGCGCGCAATTCAGCGAGCTTGGCCTTCAGGTGCTGATAGCCGGCGTGCCGGGGATTATAGGCGGCCAGCACTGCGCCGGCATCGGCCGCACCGGCGAGCTCGGACAGTACCTCGGTCGCTGACGGCAATTCGAGCTTCGGCGTGATCAGCTTCGACAGACGGCGCGGGTCGAGACGGCCGCCGCGGGCGTCGCGGGCATAGAGCACGGCGAGCGCCGAGAGCCGGATATCGGCCGCCGCGAGGCTGTCCTTGTCGCTGCCCTCGAAGACCGGGAGCAGATAGTCGCCGGCGCGCAAGCCGTCATCGCCGGCATGGCCGAGCTGCGCGACGATCTGCTTGCCGGACGCGCCAAGGTCCTTGCCGTCGATCCAGAACGGCCGGTTCTCGTTGGCGGCATAAGCGGCGACGATGTCGGCCCGCTCGCGAGCGGAGAGGCGGGGGAGGGCGGCTGCGATCTCGGCCTGGGCCGCGATCCGGCCGGAGAGTTCGAGGCCTGCCGGCATCGTGACCGCGACTTCGGGAAGAGGCGGCAGGTCGATCTGCGAGGGCCTGGCCAATTGCGGCTGCGGCGCGGGTTCAGCCGGCTTCACCAGGGCCGGATCGACCGGCGGCATCTCCGGCTCGGGCAGGTCGAGGTCGAGCTCTGTCGGAGTACGGTCCGGCCTGGTCGAGAGCGCGCCGGTGACCATCTCTTTAGCCTCGGCCGCTTCAGCCGATTGCGAATTGGTGGATGGGCGCAGGTCGAGCGTCACCTCCGCCGGGGCGGGGATGTCGAGCTTCTGCTGCCCGGTATCGCTGTTCAGGATGACCAGAGCCGGCTGCTCGGGCAGCGGCATGCCGATGTCGCCCGTTGCCTGCTGCGCGGTCGCAGAGGCGAGGAGCAGCGAGAGGCCGAGCGTGGTGGCTGAGACGGTTTCCGCCAGGCGGCGCAGGCGCATCGATAAACTTCCCCGGTCCCTGGCCGATCCACGCCGATAACTGCGTGACTCGGCCTGTTTCGACAAGATGCCGCCCTACAACAGCGGCCGATATTCGCCCTCTGCAACCCGTCCCCTGTGGGTTGCAGAACGCGTTTCGATTCGGGCTGATCAGGCGGCGTCGACGCCGTCGGCGGCGTCCTCGCCTTCGATCAGCCCATAGTCCTTGAGTTTGCGGTAGAGCGTCGAGCGACCGATGCCGAGCTTGCGCGAAATCTCGGACATGTGGCCGCGGTAATGGGCGAGCGCGAACTTGATGATCTCGCGCTCCAGCTCGTCGAGCGTGCGCATGTCGGAGCCGGCGACGAGGTCGAGCGCATTGGGATCGCGGACCGGCACCTGGATGACGCGGGGCGGCGCCTCGCCACGCGGCTCGCTGGCAATGGAGGCCGGCGCCGGCGGGATGCGCACGTCGAATCCGTCCATCTGCGCCGCGATCTGTGGGAATTCGGCGATCGTGAGCTCGTCGCCATCGGAGAGCACGACGGCGCGGAACATCGCGTTCTCGAGCTGGCGGACGTTGCCGGGCCAGTCATAGTCGGCGAGTAGGGAGAGAGCCTCGGCGCTGATGCCGCGCAGCTTGCGGCCCTCTTCGGCGGCGAAGCGGGCGAGGAAGCCGCGGGCGAGGTCGGCCACATCCTCCCGGCGCCGGCGCAGCGGCGGCAGGGTGATCGGGAAGACGTTGAGGCGGTAATACAGGTCCTCACGGAACTCGCCGCGCTTGACCTGCTCCAGCAGGCTCTTGTTGGTCGCGGAGATGATGCGGATGTCGACGCGCACCGACTTCTTGCCGCCGACCGGATCGACCTCGCTCTCCTGGATGGCGCGCAGCAGCTTGACCTGCGCATCGAGCGGCAATTCGCCGACCTCGTCGAGGAAGAGCGTGCCGCCATGGGCCTCGACGAACTTGCCGATATGGCGCTCGGTCGCGCCGGTGAAGGCGCCCTTCTCATGGCCGAACAGGATGGATTCGACGAGGTTGTGCGGGATCGCGCCGCAATTGACGGTGACGAAGGGCTTGCCCCGGCGGTCGCTGGAGCCCTGGATGGCGCGGGCCAGAACCTCCTTGCCGACGCCGGACTCGCCTTCGATCAGGATCGGGATGTTGGAGCGGGCGGCGCGTTCGGCGAGCTGGATGACGCGGCCCATGTCCTGGCTCTTGCTGGCGAGATCGCGGAAGCCGAGCTGGCCGGAGGCGCGCCGCTTCATGTAGCGGATCTCGTGCTCGAGCGCCCCGAGCTTGAGCGCGTTCTTGAGCGAAACCTGCAGGCGTTCGGCACCGGCCGGCTTGACGACGAAGTCGACGGCGCCGGCGCGCATCGCCGTGACCACGGTCTCGATCGAGCCGTTGGCGGTCTGGACGATCACCGGCACCGCGCTGCCGCGTTCGCGCAGCGCGGCGAGCACGCCCATGCCGTCGAGGCCGGGCATGACGAGGTCGAGGATCAGGCAGTCGATACGGCGCGATTCGTCGACGAGAACCGCCAGAGCCTGCTCGCCGCCCTCCGCCAGCGCGACCTCGTAACCGAAGCGCTTCAGCATCGCATCGAGCAGCCGGCGCTGGACGGGATCGTCGTCGACGACGAGAACGGTGGCTGACATGAAACCTCGGCAGGCCAGACGGTTAGCCGGAATCGGCTGTTCCGTTTCGGGTCACTGTCGGGGAGAACGGTTAAGCGCCGCTTAAGCCGGCGAAGCCTGCAGGAAATCGGGCGCCTGTGGCAGCGCGACCGTTGATCGAGAGCCGCTGGCCGCGCATATGAGGGGGCCACCACCGATCCCGACAGGCCGAGGCAGACCGCTCATGACCCGCCCGTTCGACCGTCCCGCAATCGCACGCGCCGCCCATGTCGGAGGCGCGGCCGAGGCGCTCGGCGCCCTGCCGGAATGGGATCTGACGCATCTTTACCCGGCGATGGATTCGCCCGCCTTCGCGGCCGATGTCGAGCGCGCCGCGACCGAGGCGCGCCGCTTCGCCGAGCTCTATCGCGGCAAGCTCGCGGTGCTCGCCGCGCGCGAGGATGCCAGCGCCGCGCTGGCCGAGGCGGTCAGGGCCTATGAGGGCCTGGAGGACCTGGTCGGCAAGATCATGTCCTATGCCGGCCTGGTCTATTCCGGCGAGACCACCGACCCGCAGCGCGCCAAGTTCTATGGCGACACGCAGGACAAGGTCACTGCGATCTCGACCGAGCTGCTGTTCTTCGGGCTCGAACTCAACCGGATCGACGAGGCGCTGCTGGCCAAGGCTGCGGTGCAGGCGCCGCTCAGCCACTGGAAGCCCTGGCTCGACGATCTTGCCAAGGACAAGCCGCACCAGCTCGAGGATCGGATCGAGGAGCTCTTCCATGAGAAGTCGGTCACCGGCCATGGCGCCTGGAACCGGCTCTTCGACGAGACCATTGCCTCTCTGCGCTTCAATGTCGGCGGCGACGACCTCACGCTCGAACTGACGCTGAACCGGCTTCAGGACGCCGACGGCGCCGTGCGCAAGGAGGCGGCGGAGGTGCTCGGCACCGTCTTCCGCCAGCATTTGCGCACCTTCGGCCTGATCACCAACACGCTCGCCAAGGACAAGGAGATCTCCGACCGCTGGCGCAAGTTCGAGGACGTCGCCGATTCCCGCCATCTGGCGAACCGGGTCGAGCGCGAGGTGGTCGATGCGCTGGTTGCGGCGGTGCGCGAGGCCTATCCGCGCCTGTCGCACCGCTACTACAAGCTGAAGGCGCGCTGGTTCGGCCAGGACACGCTCGACTACTGGGATCGCAACGCGCCGCTGCCCAAGGTCGAGCAACGCACGATTCCCTGGACCGAAGCGCGCGATACCGTGCTCTCGGCCTATGGCAATTTCTCAGCCGATATGGCGGGGATCGCGCAGCGCTTCTTCGACGAGCGCTGGATCGACGCGCCGGCGCGGCCGGGCAAGGCGCCCGGCGCCTTTGCGCATCCGACCGTGCCGTCGGCGCACCCCTATGTGCTGCTCAATTACCAGGGCAAGCCGCGCGACGTGATGACGCTGGCGCATGAGCTCGGCCATGGTGTGCACCAGGTGCTGGCCGGGCCGAACGGAGCGCTGATGGCGCCGACGCCGCTGACGCTGGCCGAGACGGCGAGCGTGTTCGGGGAGATGCTGACCTTCCGCAAGCTGCTCGACGAGACCCGCGACCAGAAGCAGCGCAAGGCGATGCTGGCGGCCAAGGTCGAGGACATGATCAACACGGTCGTGCGCCAGATCGCCTTCTATTCCTTCGAGCGCAAGGTCCATGAAGCCCGCCGGCAGGGCGAGCTGACGGCCGAGAATCTCTGCGATCTCTGGCTCAGCGTACAGTCGGAGAGCCTCGGGCCGGCGATCCGGCTTGGGCCGGGCTACGAGACTTTCTGGGCCTATATCCCGCACTTCATCCACTCGCCCTTCTACGTCTACGCCTATGCCTTCGGCGACTGCCTGGTGAACTCGCTCTACGGCGTCTACCAGAACTCCGCCTCGGGCTTTCAGGAGCGCTATTTCGCGCTGCTCTCTGCCGGTGGCACCAAGCATCATTCCGAGCTGCTGAAGCCGTTCGGCCTCGATGCGCGTGATCCGGCCTTCTGGCAGATCGGACTCAAGATGATCGAAGGGCTGATCGTCGAGCTGGAGGGGATGGAGTGAGGCGGGGCGCGCGGTGAGCTCAGTCGTCTTCGACCGCGCGCTCTATCGCCGCCGCCTTACGGCAGCGCTTGCGGCCGGCTATCCGGATTTCCTGCTGGCGCGCTGCGCCGCCGATCTTGACGAGCGGCTCTCGGCCGTGCTGCGCCGCTTCGAGCGTGCGGCTGATCTCGGCACGCCGCTGCCATTGGTGGGACCGGTGCTGCAGGCGAGGGCGAGCGACCTGCTACGCATGGCCGAGGTCGCGGAAGCCGGCACCACTGTCGTTGGCGATCTTGAAGCGCTGCCATTCGCCGCGGAATCGCTCGACCTCGCGGCCTCCTTGCTGGCGCTGCATGCGGTCAATGACCTGCCCGGCGCCCTCATTCAGATCAAACGGGCACTCAGGCCGGACGGGCTCTTCATCGCCTGTCTGCTCGCCGGCCAGAGCCTGACTGAATTGCGCCAATCATTGCTCGCGGCCGAGGTCGAATTGACAGGCGGAGCGAGCCCGCGCGTCGCGCCTTTCGCCGATCTGCGTGACCTCGGAGGGTTGCTGCAGCGCGCCGGCTTCGCACTGCCCGTCATCGACAGCGAGAGCGTCACCGTCCGTTATGGCGACATGTTCGGGCTGCTGCGCGATCTGCGCGCCATGGGCTGGGCCAATGCGCTGACCGAGCGCAGCCGCAAACCGCTGCGGCGAGCCGTGCTGCTGCGGGCGGCCGAACTCTATGCCGAGCGCTTTTCCGATCCCGATGGGCGCCTGCGCGCGACTTTCGAGATCGTCTGGCTCTCCGGCTGGGCGCCGCATGAGAGCCAGCAGAAGCCGCTGCGGCCCGGTTCGGCCAAGGCGCGGCTGGCGGACGCGCTCGGCGTTCCCGAGATAGGCACGGGCGACAAGGCGGGCGGGAAAGAGCGGTGAGCGAAAGACCGGTCAGGCTCGGGCGGGCCGATTTCCGCCTGTTCCGCACGATCCCGACGCGCTGGGCCGACAACGACGTCTTCGGCCATGTCAACAATGTGATCTACTACAACTGGTTCGACACGGTGGTGAACGCCTGGCTGATCGAGCAGGGCTTTCTCGACGTGAAGGAGAGCAAGATCGTCGGCCTCGTGGTCGGCACGCGCTGCGACTATTTCGAGAGCGTCGCCTTCCCGGAGGTGGTCGAGGGGGCGCTCGCCGTCGAAAAACTCGGCCGCTCCTCGGTGACCTACCGGATCGGCATCTTCCGGCAGGGCGGCGCGCTCACGGCGGCTCAGGGCCTCTTCACCCATGTCTATGTCGAGCGCGGCTCGCAGACGCCGGTGCCGATCCCGGCGAAGCTGCGGGCGGCCATGGCGGAGATCGGGGTGGGGTAGGCGCTGCAGCAGTCGCTCACGCGATAAGCAAACCGCAATGCTCGGCGAGAGGATCGAAATCGCGATCCTGATGCAGTAGATGGTGGCCATGCGCGATGCAGTAGCTGGCGATGATCAGGTCGACCGTCTTGCGGATCGTGATGCCGCGCGTGCGGAGTCGTCGATAATGGCCGGCGGCAATCGGTGCCAGCTCTAGGCTGGAGATCGCGACTTGTTCGAAGACACTGAGGTCGCGCTCGATTCGGGCCGCATGTCGATCGTCGCGGCTCCCTTGCAGTAATTCGAGCAACACTAGATCAGGAAGGAGGATTTCCGATCGGTTACGGATCGTAAGCAGCCGCTCGACCTGCGGTGTGTCCCGATCGCGCAGCAGAGAAATCCAAACCGAGGTGTCGACGACTATCATTTCTGCCGATGGTCAGGCTCGCCAAGCCGCATTGCATCAAGATCGCCTTCCCAACCAAGTCCGCGCAGGTCTTCCAGGGCCCGCCGCCGCCGGTGTTCCTGGACGAGCTTTCGTAGTGCTTCCTCGACGGTCGCGCGCTTGGTAGGCAAGCCTGTCGCTTCCATCGCCTCGGCCAAAAGCTCGTCGTCGAGCTCGATATTGGTGCGCATGTATCGCCTCGATGTGTAAGGATCGCGCTCATCATACACATCATATGGCGATCACTCAATTGGCGGGCTCCCATCGCGATTGTCTCACCCGCTGCTTTTAGGCTATTGCCCCCGCTTGAGATCGAGCCCTTGGCTCGCCCCCTCCGTCAGGAACAGGCCGCGTGATTCCCAACGACATCAAGATCACCCCGCAGCTGGTCGCCGAGCACGGCCTCAAGCCGGACGAGTACCAGCGCTTCCTGCACCTGATCGGGCGCGAGCCGTCGATCACCGAGCTCGGCATCGTCTCGGCGATGTGGAACGAGCACTGCTCGTACAAGTCGTCCAAGATCCATCTGAAGACGCTGCCGACCAAGGCGCCCTGGGTGATCCAGGGGCCGGGCGAGAATGCCGGCGTCATCGACATTGGTGATGGCCTCGCCGTGGTCTTCAAGATGGAGAGCCATAATCACCCGTCCTTCATCGAGCCTTATCAGGGCGCGACGACGGGTGTCGGCGGCATCCTGCGCGACGTCTTCACCATGGGGGCTCGGCCGATCGCGGTGCTCGACGCGCTGCGCTTTGGCGATCCAAGCCATCCCAAGACTCGCCATCTCGTTTCCGGCGTCGTCGCCGGCATCGGCGGCTACGGCAACTCCTTCGGCGTGCCCAATGTCGGCGGCGCCACCGGCTTCCATCGCCGCTATGACGGCAACAACCTGGTCAACGCCATGGCGGTCGGCCTCGCGCGTTCCGACGAGATCTTCTACGCCAAGGCCTCGGGCGTCGGTAAGGCGATCGTCTATCTCGGCTCCAAGACCGGCCGCGACGGCATCCATGGCGCGACCATGGCCTCGGCCGCTTTCGGCGAAGGTGCCGAGGAGAAGCGCCCGACCGTGCAGGTTGGCGACCCCTTTGCCGAGAAGCTGCTGCTCGAAGCCTGCCTCGAGATCATGGCTGCCGGCCATGTCGATGCGATCCAGGACATGGGCGCGGCCGGCCTGACCTGCTCGGCGGTCGAGATGGGAGCCAAGGGCGACCTCGGCGTCGAACTTGATCTCAACGCGGTGCCCTGCCGCGAAGAGCAGATGAGCGCCTATGAGATGATGCTCTCGGAAAGCCAGGAGCGCATGCTCATGGTGATCAAGCCCGGCCATGAGGAGCCGGCAGAGGCGATCTTCCGCAAATGGGGCCTCGACTTCGCCGTCGTCGGCAAGACCACCGACACGTTGCGCTTCGTCGTCAAGCATGACGGCGAGACGATGGCCGATCTGCCGATCAAGGAACTCGGCGACGAGGCTCCCGAATACGACCGGCCCTGGGTCGAGACACCGAAGCGGCCAGTGGTCGAAGCGGCGAGCGTGACGCCTCCGATGTCGAACACCGAGGCGCTGCTTGCGCTGGTCGGCTCGCCGGATCTCTCGTCGAAGCGCTGGATCTACGAGCAGTACGATACGCTGATCCTCGGCAACTCGGCGGTGACGCCGGGCGGCGATGCCGGCATCGTGCGGATCGAGGACGGGCCGAAGGGCCTCGCCATGACCGCCGACGTGACGCCGCGCTATTGCGAGGCCGATCCGTTCGAGGGTGGCAAGCAGGCGGTGGCCGAAGCCTGGCGCAACCTGACCGCGGTCGGCGCCCTGCCGCTCGCCATCACCGACAATCTCAACTTCGGCAATCCCGAACGGCCGGAAGTGATGGGCCAGCTTGTCGGTTGCATCCGCGGCATTGGCGAGGCCTGCAAGGCGCTCGACTTCCCGGTCGTCTCCGGCAACGTCTCGCTCTACAATGAGACCAACGGCGTCTCGATCCTGCCGACTCCGACCATCGGCGGCGTCGGCGTGCTCGCTGATGTGACGAAGCATGCGACCATCGGCTTCAAGGCCGAGGGCGAGGCGATCGTGCTGATCGGCGAGACCAAGGGCTGGCTCGGCCAGTCATCCTATCTCGCGACGGTCTGTGGTCGCGAGGAGGGCGCGCCGCCGCCGGTCGATCTTACGGTCGAGCGCCGCAATGGCGAGTTCGTGCGCCGGCTGATCACCGCGGGCCGGCTCAGCGCCTGTCATGACCTCTCGGATGGCGGTCTTGCCGTCGCGCTCGCCGAGATGGCGATGGCGAAGGGCATCGGGGCCACCATCGCGGCTCTGCCCGCGGGGCCGGCTCATGCGGTGCTGTTCGGCGAGGATCAGGGCCGTTACCTGCTCTCGCTGCCGGCCGACGCTGCCGAGGCGGTCGTTGCCGAAGCGAAGGCCGCAGGCGTGCCGGCTGAGATCATCGGCAAGACCGGCGGCAGTGAGCTTGCCCTGCCGGGCGAAGCCGCCGTCTCGGTCGCCGCCCTGCGCAAGACCCATGAAAGCTGGCTGCCGGACTACATGGCCGGCAAGGCCGGATAGAGTTTGTTTTGACGCATTTTCTTCACGCGAACCGGTTTCCACTTCGCTTGAAAATGCTTTGAGGAGATCGCCATGGCGATGGAAGCAAGCGAGATCGAGCGCATGATCAAGGCGGCGTTCCCCGACGCCATCGTCGAGATCAAGGATCTCGCCGGCGATGGCGACCACTATGCCGCGACGGTGACCTCGGCCGCTTTCAAGGGCAAGTCACGCGTGCAGCAGCACCAGATGGTCTATGCCGCCTTGCAAGGAAACATGGGCGGCGTACTGCATGCCCTTGCGCTGACGACGACGGTTCCCCAAGATTAGAACGAGTTCATCCGGCGGGCCTTGAACCCGCATTTGGAGATAAAGCCATGAGCGATGTGAACGCCCGTATCGACGCCGAAGTGAAGTCCAGCGACGTGGTGCTCTTCATGAAGGGCACGCCGCAATTCCCGATGTGCGGCTTCTCCGGCCAGGTCGTGCAGATACTCTCCTACGTCGGCGTGCCGTTCAAGGGCGTCAACGTGCTCGAGGACCAGGAGATCCGCGAGGGCATCAAGGCCTATTCGAACTGGCCGACCATCCCGCAGCTCTACGTCAAAGGCGAGTTCGTCGGCGGTTGCGACATCACCCGCGAGATGTTCCAGGCCGGCGAATTGCAGGCGCTGCTCGAAGAGAAGGGCATCGCCGTCAAGCAGGCGAGCTGAGCCTCGCTCAAGCTTCGGCGCAGGCGGGCAATGAGTCGAGGGCGCTCCAGAGCGCCTTCGGCAGGTTGTCGGATCGTTCAAGGAGAGCGAGGCAGCCTCGCCGTCCTTCGGCGACAACCTGCGGGCGCAATGTGGCGTTGTTGAAGACGCGCCACTGATCGACGGTGCCGATATAGATCGGCAGGTTCGAGATCGCCCTATCGAAGCGGCGGCGCACATCGGCTTCGGCGACGTCATGCCCACCTTCGCTGACGCGGCGGGCGATGCGCGACAGCGACACTTCCGGCGAGGCGACCAGGAAGAAGAGCAGGTTGATCGCGAAGCCGGCTTCGCGCGCGGCAGTGATCGTGCGCAGATGCGTCTTGCCCGACAAGGTCGTCTCGATCGAGAACGAGCGCCCTTCTGCGATCAGCGACCGGGTCATCGCCAGCGCCACACGGGCCGCGCGTTGCTGCTCGGCCGACGGGTCGAGTGGGGAAAGGCCGCGCGCGATCTCGTCGAGATTGACGAAGCTTGTGCTGCCCGAAACGGCCTTGATGTGCCGGAAGGCGTAAGTGGTCTTGCCGACACCGTTAGGCCCGGCGACAATCCAGAACTGCGGTTGTTGGGCTGTCATTTCGCTTGGCTAACACGCTCCGACATCGCAGGCCATGGTCGGGCAGCAGATCACTTCACCAGCAGCCAGTCCTCGACCACCAGCGCATCGAGCCCGCTCGTATAGAACATCAGGATCGCATCCTCGCTCGTGTGCAGGATCGGCTTGCCCATGATGTTGAACGAGGTGTTGAGGATCACGGGCACGCCGGTGAGCGCGTGGAAGGCCGAGATCAGCGCGTGATAGCGCGGGTTGCGCTCTGCCGTGACGCTCTGCAGGCGCCCGGTCGCATCCTCGTGGACGACGGCGGGAACGCGCTCGCGCACCGCTTCCTTCCAGGTCAGGGTGCGCTCCATATAGGGCGCATCCTGGTAGTTCTCGAACCAGTCGGGGCCGTGCTCGGCCAGGATCGAGGGTGCGAAGGGCCGGAAGGCCTCGCGGTACTTCACCTTGGCGTTGAGGATGTCCTTGGCGTCGGCAGGGCGGGGATCAGCCAGGATCGAGCGGTTACCAAGGGCGCGCGGCCCGAACTCGGCCCGTCCCTGGGCCCAGCCGATGAGCTTGCCCTCGGCCAGGAGCTTGGCCGTCGCGGTGATGATCTCGTCAGGCGAGAGCTTCTTCAGTCGCGGCTCCCAGGCCGCCATGCGCTTGAACGGCTCGGTCGACAGCGACGAGCCGA
The DNA here is from genome assembly GCF_056400825.1 of Allobosea sp. P4_H5. Lineage (NCBI taxonomy): Bacteria > Pseudomonadati > Pseudomonadota > Alphaproteobacteria > Hyphomicrobiales > Alloboseaceae > Allobosea > Allobosea sp. P4_H5. The sequence continues at coordinate 246,698 of NZ_JBFUKM010000010.1, forward strand.
GATAGGGGCTCATCGGCCCCTTCGGCGCCTGCCAGCCCGGATTGGCCTCGGCATGGGCGAGCCAGGCGGCGCCGATCGCGTTGCCGTCATCGGCGGGGGCGGAGGGAACATAAACCTGCTTGAAGCCGTGGCGGCCGACGATCTTGCCGTTGAAGGAGGAGTTGAGCGCGCAGCCACCGGCGAGCACGAGGTTTTCCGACGGGTAGAGCGCCGCCGTCTCGGCGAGCAGCGCCTCCATCATCTCGGCGAAGACGTCCTGGCCGCAGCGTGAGAGATCGGCCCAGCCCTTGTCGAGCGCATCGGCCGGCCGGCGAGCCAGGATCTCGTCGGCGACCTGCTGGACCGTCGCGGCATCGGAGAAGATGAGCTTGGTGCCTTCGACGCGATAGAGCCTGCGCAGCAGCGCGAGCAGCTCAGGATCGCTTTTGCCATAGGGCGCGAGGCCCATGATCTTCCATTCCTCGCCCTTGGCCTGGTCGAAGCCGGCGAGATCGGTAACGAAGCCGAAATAGAAGCCGATCGATTCGCGGCCGCGATGGCGCTTCAGCTCGGTGAGGCGGCCATCCCTGAGCGCGAAGATCGCCGAAGCCCCGGTCTCGCCCATGCCGTCGACGACGAGGCAGGCGGCATCGCGGAAGGGCGAGGACCAGGAGGCATAGGCGGCATGGCTGAGATGGTGGCCATAGCGCTTCATCCCGGTGACCTTCGCCTCGCCGAAGGCGCGGTCGAGGCCGAGCAGGGTGCCGAGGCCGGCGCGCTGCTGCTGGTGGTGCAGATTGGCGATCAAGGCGCGCTCGCTGCGCTCGGGCACGAGCGAACGATTGAAGGCGGGCGAAAGCTTCAGCAGTGAGTCGAGGCTGAACGAGCCGGCGCGACTCATCTGGTCGAGGAAACCGGTGAACTCCTCGCCCCAGCTGGTCGCGAGCCTGATCTCGGCGCCCCTGGGAATATAGCGCTTGAGCAGGCTTTCCATCCGCACAGCCGTGTCCGGCTCGCAGTTCGGGGCGCGCTTGTATTGCAGATAGCGCTCGGTGGCCTCGGCGAAGAGGACCTCGCCGCCGGGATCGATGATGGCGATGGCAGGGTCGTGGAACGTGGTGGCGAGGCCGATGGTGTAGCTCATGGCCGGCAGCGTATGGAGCAGCCGGCCGGCCATGGCAAATGTTGCAGATCGGTGACGTCAGGCGCCGGTCACTGGGCGAAGGCGATGCTGTCCGCGATCGCCTTGATCGCCGGCTCCAGCGAGGGATAGGTCGCTTCGTCGGCGCTGACGATCAGGCGCACGAAGCGGCCGTCGGCACCCAGGCCGATATACTGGACGAAGCGCTTGCCGGCGCCGCCTTCCCCGGTCTTACCCGAGAGAAGGACGCCGTCCTTGCTGCCAGCGAAGGCGACGGTGTCGCGCTTGGTGATCTCGGCCTTCTCGAAGCCGCGCGTCGTCTGCAGCAGCTTCTCGGCGACGGCAGCAAGCTGGCCGGCCGCGACCTGGCCGCCCGTCTGGTAGCTGACGATCAGCATGGGCTGGCTGCCCTTGGGGTCGACGTTCAGCGGGCCCGAGGTCATCAGCACGCCAAGGCCGCCGAAGGTGTCGACGACGCGGAAAGGCTCGGTGGCGCGGACGCGGAAGGGCAAGGCGGCGAGCTTCTGGTCGAGCGTCGGCTCGGCGCCGAGCGAGACGCTCTTCAGCATGGTGACGACGTCGTCACCATCGAGATCGGAATCCTCCGGCGATTGCACCGTGATCATCACGGTCTTGGCGCCCTTTAGCAGCACGATCCACTTGTCGAAGGTGGTGCCGGCGACATTCTGCTGGCCGGTCAGGATGCGGCCCTTGCCGCCGGCCGTCTCGATGTCCTCGGCTTCGTCGATCAGGATGTTCTGCTTGGCGAAGTTCGTCTTGGCGGTCTCGAGATTGTTGAACAGCGCCGACAGTTGCGCATGCGCCTCAGGCGGCATCTCGACGACGAGCACGGATGCCTTCGCCTCGGTGTTCTCCAGGCCGGCAAACTTGGTCGAAGGTGCGAAGCCCTTCAGTGGCGCCAGCGAGACCGTCGTGCCCGAGATCGCGGTTCGATCCTGCGCCTGCGCGGTTACGGCCAACCCGGCGGCGAGCAAGCCTCCCATGGCCAGCCGAAGGGCTATTCGGGCGGCATGGCGCACTGTGCCCAAGTCGATTCGGATCATCGCATCGCTCCTGTACGGTCGGTGGTGTCCGCGTCGCCGACGCGGGTCATGTTGCAACTGGCTGAGCGGATAGAGGTTCGCATCCCGCGATCTCATGATCGAAGGATGAGGCCTTGCGCCGCTTGCCGCTCTTGCGTGTGTCAGTGGCGTGATCGACGGAGGGTGAAGGTCAGCGCCGGCCGATCGCGGCTGATATCAGCGCCTTGGCGTCGGCGCCGGCCCATTCCGCCGGACCCTGCAGCAGAGCGAGCTCGCAGCCGGCAGGGTCGATCAGCAGGCTGATCGGCATGCCCTCGACCTTCTTCACGGAGCGGATGTCCTGGAAGACCTTGGCCTGCGGGTCGGCATAATAGGCGAGGCGGGAGATGGCCTTGTCGGCCAGCCATTTTTTCGGCTTGTCGGGATGGCGCGTGTCGATGTTGATCGCCACCACCTCGAAATCCGGACCGCCGAGCGCGCCCTGGAGCGCATCGAGCGCCGGCATCTCGGTCAGGCAAGGCAGGCACCAGGTCGCCCAGAGATTGACCAGCACGGTCTTGCCGCGCAAGGCCGAGAGGCTCGTCGACTTGCCGTCGGGTCCGTTGAAGACGAGATCGGGCAGCAGCGCCGGCTGCTTGGCGACTTCGACGGCGGCGACCTCGCCCTTCGCCAGGGGGCGCAACGCCTCGACCTTCGTCGCGGCGGCGCTGCAAGTGGAATTGCCGGCTCCGCCTCGCACGGAGTAGAAGGCGCCAGCGCCGCCAAACACCAGCAGCGCCAGGGCCCCGCAGGCCGCCACAATTTTCAACCGAGACGTCATCGCGCGTCCTTGAAGAGCAGGAAAGACCGCCGTGAGCAACCGCATGTGGGGTGGGCGTTTCGCCACAGGTCCAGACGCCATCATGGAGGAGATCAACGCCTCCATCGATTTCGACCAGCGCCTATGGCGCCAGGACATCCGCGGCTCGCTGGCGCACGCCGCCATGCTGGCTGAGACCGGCATCCTGACGAAGGAGGACGTGGACGTGATCTCCGCCGGACTCAAGGGGATCGAGGCCGAGATCGAGGCCGGGCGCTTCACGTTCTCGCGCGCGCTCGAGGACATCCACATGAACATCGAGAGCAATCTCAAGGAGCGGATCGGGCTCGCGGCCGGGCGCCTGCACACCGCCCGCTCGCGCAACGACCAGGTCGCGACCGACATGCGCCTGTGGGTGCGCGATGCGCTCGACCAGCTCGACGAGCAGGTCGCCGACCTGCAGCTCGCGCTCGCCGAGAAGGCCGATGCTTATGCCGGCGCCGTGATGCCGGGCTTCACCCATCTGCAGTCGGCGCAGCCGGTCACCTTCGGCCACCATCTGCTCGCTTATGTCGAGATGCTGGCGCGCGACCGCAGCCGTCTTCGTGATGCCCGCGAGCGCATGAACGAATCCCCGCTCGGCGCCGCCGCGCTCGCCGGCACCTCTTTCCCGATCGACCGGCACATGACCGCCAAGGCGCTCGGCTTCGCCCGTCCGACGGCGAACTCGCTCGATTCGGTCTCGGACCGCGATTTCGTGCTGGAGACGCTCTCTGCCGCCTCGATCTGCGCCATGCACCTGTCGCGCCTCGCCGAGGAGATTGTGCTGTGGGCGACGCCGCAGTTCGGCTTCGTCAAGCTCTCCGACAAGTTCTCGACCGGCTCCTCGATCATGCCGCAGAAGCGCAATCCCGACGCGGCCGAACTGGTGCGCGGCAAGGCGGGGCGCGTCTTCGGGGCGCTGCAGGGCCTGCTGACGACGATGAAGGGCCTGCCGCTGACCTATTCGAAGGACATGCAGGAAGACAAGGAAGGCACCTTCGACTCGGTGCAGACCCTGTCGCTCTGCCTCGCCGCCAGCGCCGGCATGGTCCGCGACATGCAGCCGGACCTGAAGACGATGAAGAAGGCGGCCGGGCTCGGCTACGCCACCGCCACCGATCTCGCCGACTGGCTGGTGCGGGTGCTGAAGATGCCATTCCGCGACGCCCATCACGTCACCGGCCGGCTCGTCGGCATCGCCTCGGGCAAGGGCGTGGGGCTCGAGAAGCTCTCGCTTGCCGAGATGCAGGAGGTCGAGCCCAAGATCAGCGACGAGATCTTCGCCGTGCTCGGCGTCGAGCGGTCGGTGAAGAGCCGCACCAGCTATGGCGGCACCGCTCCCGCCAATGTGAAGCGGCAGGCCAAGCGCTGGCTGAAGCAGCTCGCCAAGGACGCGAAGCCGCAATCATGATCCCGGCGCAAAGGCTCGCAAGCTTGCGCGCCATTCGCTACACTCGTCCCGAAGCTTCGCCTAAGGATCATCGTTCGTGCCGCAATCCCGCCTGAAATTCGGCCGCACCGTGCTGGTGGTCGGCCTGCTCGGCCTCGCGCTCGCGGCTTGCGGCCGCCGCGGCCCGCTCGAACCGCCTCCTAACGCCAAGAATGCAATCGACCTGCCGGATCAGCAGACCGGCGCCGTCGAGAACAGCTTCAACGCTTCGGAGGCTTCGCCGCTCGGCAAGCCGCCGAAGCGCAACAAGGCGATCGAGGTTCCCGAGAAGCCTTTCGTGCTCGACCCGTTGCTCTGAGTTCTCAATGCATCACTTCGCCTATCGCGACGGCGCGCTCTTCGCCGAGGATGTCGACCTGCGCGAGATCGCGGATAAGGTCGGAACGCCGGTCTATGTCTATTCCTCGGCGACGATCGAGCGGCATTACCGCCTCTATGAGGCGGCGATGGCGTCGACCGCACCGGGCAAGCCGGCACATGTCTTCTACGCCATGAAGGCGAACAGCAATCTCGGCGTGCTGAAGACACTCGCCGCGCTCGGCGCCGGCGCCGACACGGTTTCCGAGGGCGAAATCCGCAAGGCGCTCGCCGCCGGCTTCCCGGCCAGCAAGATCGTCTTTTCCGGTGTCGGCAAAGCTGAGAGCGAGCTCGCCTTCGCTGTCGAGGCCGGCATCTACCAGGTCAATATCGAGACCGAAGGCGAACTCGACCTTTTGTCGAAGGTGGCGCAGCGGCTGGGCAAGCGCCAGGAGGCGGTGTTCCGGGTCAATCCCGATATCGGTGCTGGCGGCCACGCCAAGATTACCACCGGTTCGTCGGCCAATAAGTTCGGCGTCTCCTTCGAGGAGGTGCACCGGCTCTATGCCCGCGCCGCCAATATGGCGGGTGTCAGGATCATGGGCCTGGCCGTGCATATCGGCAGCCAGATCCGAGAGGTCGATGCTTTCGAAGCGGCCTACACCAAGATGCGCGATCTCGTGCTGGCGCTGCGGGCCGAAGGGCACCGCGTCGACCGGCTCGACCTCGGTGGCGGGCTCGGCATCCCCTACGAGGTCCCCAGGAATTTCGACCATGGCCCGGGGTTGATCGAAGCCTATGCCGGAATGGTCGCCAAGCTGATGCAAGGGCTCGATGCCGAGCTCGGCTTCGAGCCGGGACGCCTGATCGTCGGCAATGCCGGCATCCTCCTGACGAAGGTGCTCCACCTCAATCCGCGCCCGACCAAGGAATTCCTCGTCGTCGATGCAGCGATGAACGACCTGATGCGGCCGGCAATGTACGAGGCCTATCACGAGATCTGGCCGGTGGCGGAGCCGGCGGAGGACGGCAAGACGATCGCTTATGACGTGGTCGGGCCGATCTGCGAATCAGGCGACACCTTCACCACCGGACGCGAACTCGCCGCGCTGAAGCCGGGCGACCTCATCGCCTTCATGACGGCCGGCGCCTATGGCGCCAGCATGTCGTCGACCTACAACCAGCGCCCGCTGGTCGCCGAAGTGCTGGTGAAGGGCGACAAATTCGCGGTGACGCGACCGCGCCAGACCTATGAAGAGCTGATCGGCACGGATCGCGCGCCGCCCTGGCTGCCCTGAGTCTGCTTCACATTTCCCGGAGCACCTGTGGGGCGTGGCGCTTCGACGCTGGTCACGCCACATTCCCGTGTTAGCCTCTCTCTTCGATCGATGAAGCTAGGAGAGGCGCCGCGGGGGGCGGCCCGGAGCATCGGATGAGCGAAGCACCGCGCCGCACGGCGCCAGATTCGGTTGGCACGACCCGCAAGAGGCTGGAGCGGCTCACTGCGGCCTCGCGGCTGTCTCTCGCCTGGGAGCGCCTCTGGCCGAAGCTGTGGGCGCCGCTCTGTGTCGTCCTCGCCTTCCTCGCCGTCTCCTGGTTCGGGCTCTGGCTGCACCTGCCCTGGTGGGGCCGGGCTGCCGGCTCCGCCATCTTTGCACTGCTCCTGCTGGGAAGCTTCTGGCCGGCCGTCACCGGCCGCTGGCCCAGCCGCCGCGAGGCGCTGACCCGGCTCGATCACTCGATGGATGGAGCTCACCGTCCGGCGACCTCGCTTGAGGATACGCTCGCGGTCGGCGGCAAGGATCCGGTCTCGCAGGCGTTGTGGACGCTGCATCTGCAACGCCAGAGCGCCCATGTCGCGGCGCTGAAGGTCGCGCCGCCGCAGCCGCGCATGGCCGGGCGTGACAGGCGGGCGCTGCGTACAGCGCCCCTGGTTGCAGCCGTCGCCGGCTTCTTCGTCGCCGGGCACGAGGCCCTGCCGCGGCTCGCCGCCGCTTTCGACTGGCGTGGACCTGCGCTTGCGGCCGCTGCGGTCCGGATCGATGCCTGGATCGACCCGCCTTCCTATACGCGCATGCCGCCGATCCTGCTCGACTTCGCCAGGCTGGCGAGCCCGAATTTCAATGTGCCCGAGAAGTCGACGGTGGTGGTGCGCATCGCCGGCAAGAGCGGCATGGATGTCGCGACCACCGGCCGGCTCGATGCCGTACCGGTCGAGGGCAAGCCCGGCGAAGCAAAATCCGGAGACGCCAGGCCGGCGCAGGCCAAGGCGGCGCCGCCGAATACGGTCGCGGTGACCGAGAAACGCTATCTCGTCGCCGGCGACGGCACCTTGCGCATCACCGGCTCGGGCGCGCCGGCGCAGACCTTGAGCCTGCACGCGATCATCGACCAGAAGCCGGAGATCGCCTTCGCCGATGCGCCCAAGCCCGTCAGCGGCGTGCAGGGTGGGCTCGGCCTCAGCTATCGCGCCAAGGACGATTACGGCATCGCCTCGGCCGAGATGCTGGTCTCGCGTGTCGGGCCGATTACGGGCGGCCGCTCGCTGGTCGATGCGCCCAAGCAGGTGCTGCCGGTGCCGCCCTCCGGTTCCGGCGACGATGAGATGAAGAACACGGTCGACTTCTCGGCCCATCCCTGGGCCGGCGCCAAGGTCAATATGAGCCTCCTGGCGCGCGACGAGACCGGGCAGGAAGGGCGCAGCGAGACCATCGAGGTCGTGCTGCCGCAGCGGACCTTCACCAAGCCGCTGGCCAAGGCACTGGTCGAGCAGCGGCGCAAGCTCGTCATGGACGTCGACAATCGCAAGAACGTTCAGCTTGCGCTCGACGCGCTGATGATCGAGCCCGACCGCTTCATGAAGGAGACCGGCGTCTATCTCGGCATGCGCATGATCGGCGAGCGACTGCGCCGCGCCGCTAGCGACGACCAGTTGCGCGATGCCGCCGAGATGATGTGGGCCTTCGCGCTGCAGCTCGAGGATGGCGACCTCTCGGATGCCGAAAAGGCGCTGCGGGCCGCGCAGGAGAACCTGGCGCAGGCGCTGGAGCGCGGTGCCTCCGAAGAGGAGATGAAGAAGCTCACCGAGGATCTGCGCCGCGCCATGGACCAGTACATGCGCGAGCTTGCCCAGCAATGGCAGCGCCAGCAGCAGAACGGCGAGCAGAACCAGGCGCGGCTGCCGGAGAATTTCCGCACGGTGACGCCGCGCGACCTGCAGAACATGCTCAACCGCATCGAGGAGCTGACCAAGCGCGGCGACATGGCCGAGGCGCAGCGCCTGATGGAGGAGCTCAACAACCTCCTCAACAACCTCAAGACGGCACGCCCCGGCCAGCAGGACCCGCGCCAGCGCGAGATGAACCAGGCGTTGGGCGATCTCGACCGGATGACGCGCGAGCAGCAGCAATTGCGCGACGAGACCTATCAGCAGGACCAGCAGAACCAGAACCGCACCCAGCAGGGCCGCCGCCCCGGCCAGCAGCAGGCGCGTCCCGGCCAGCAGGGCCAGCGCCAGCAAGGGCAGCAGGGCCAGCGCGGCCAGCGTGGCCAGCAACCCGGGCAGCAGCAGGGGGAGGACGGCGAGGGCGAGGACGGTCAGAACGCCGAAGGCGGGCAGGGCCAGGGGCAGCAAGGCTTGTCGCAGCGCCAGCAGGCCTTGCGCGAGCGGCTGCAGGACCTGCAGCGGCGGATGCGCGGCATGGGCGCCGATCCCGGCGAACTCGGCGAGGCCGAGGATGCGATGCGCGAGGCCGAGGGCCAGCTCGGCCAGGGCCAGGAGGGGTCGGCAGTCGACTCGCAAGGTCGCGCGCTCGAGGCGCTGCGCAAAGGCGGCCAGAACCTCGCCCAGCAGATGCAGGGCGAGCCCGGCGAGGGCGAAGGCAACGACAACGCCTATGGCGATCCGGATGGGCGCCCGGCCGGCCGACCTTCGGCGCAGCAGAGCGACAACAACGATCCGCTCGGGCGGCCGCAGCGCCAGCGCGATTGGGCCGATGGCCGCGTGCGCGTTCCGGGTGCCGACGAGAGCGCGACCCAACGGGCGCGGCGCATCCTCGAAGAGCTGCGGCGGCGCCTCGGCGACCCGCTGCGGCCGACCGAGGAGCTCGATTATCTCGAGCGCCTGCTGCGACGGAATTGATCCCGCTGTTTCACCGTCATTCCGGGGCGCCGCGCAGCGGCGAGCCCGGAATCCATGAACTCCGTCGCAGCTAAGTGGAACGCGGCGATCACCGCGCTTTAATTGCGATGACCTGTGTTCATGGATTCCGGGCTCATGCCTTCGGCATGCCCCGGAAAGACGGTTGCGGTACTGGCCGCTCAGCCCGCCCGGTTGCCCGAAACCACCGCGAGCGCCGCGATGAAGCGGTCAAGATCGGCTTCCGTCAGATAGGGCGCCGGCGAGATGCGGATGGTGTTGCCCTTGGCGACGCCGCCGCGGCGCACCGTCATCACCTTATGCTGGTCGCGCAGCGCCGCGACGACGGCGTTGCAGTCGGCGGCTGAGCGCTTGCCGGTGAGTGCGAAGGAGGTGATGCCGGCAACCATCTCGGGATCGTCAGGCGTCTGGATCTCGACGCCTTTCAGCTCACGCGCCCTGGCGACCCAGTAATTGCGCAGATGGCGGTAGCGCGCCTCCTTGGCCTGCGGGCCGACCTCCTGGTGCAATGCCAAAGCGGCCGGGATGGTGAGCTGAGCGGCGAAATTCGGGGTGCCGGTGTGAATGCGCGAGCGGACATCGTCCGGCTTGAAATCCTCGTCGCCGTAATGGGTATCGATGTCGGCCAGCCGCTCGCGCGCGATGTAGATCAGGCCGACGCCGAGCGGCGCGCCGATCCATTTGTGCAGGTTGAAGCCGATGAAGTCGACGCCGAGATCCCTCGCCTTGAAGTCGACCTGGCCCCAGCTATGGGCCGCGTCGAGGATGACGTCGATGCCGCGCGCCTTGGCCATGGCGGCGAGTTCCCTGACCGGCACCATCAGCCCGGTGCGGTGGCTGATATGGGTGAGCAGCAGCAGCCTGGTCTTCGGGTTGGCGTTGAGTGCGGCCTCATAGGCCGCGAGCACATTGGCCTTGGTCGCCGGTTCGGGGATGTCGAACTTCGCGACCTCGACGCCGCGCCGGTTCTTCAGCCAGTTCATCGCGTACTGCATCGAATCATAGTCCAGATCGGCATAGAGTACGCCGTCGCCGGGTTTCAGCTTGTTGTAGCCGGCGATCAGCGTCTGCAGCGCCTCGGTGGCGCCGCGGGTCAGCGCGATCTCCTCGCGGGCGACGCCGAGGAAATCGGCCAGCGGCGTGCGGACATTGTCGAGATCCTGGCCGATCTTGCTGCGGGCGTAGACCGTGTTCTCGAAATTCACGAAGTCGGTCAGGCGCTTGAATTCGGCCTTCACCGGCTCGGCCATGATCCCCCAATAGCCGTTCTCCAGGTTCACCATGTCGGGCGTGACGCTGTAGAGGCGCCGGACCGCATCCCAATAGCCGGTGTCGGTGCCGTGGTTGCTGGTCGGCAGCGCGGGCAGCGAGCGGGCGAGGGCGGGCGCTGCCGCGGCAGCAGCGAGAGCGGCGGTGCCGAGGCCGGCGAGCAATGCGCGGCGATTGAGAGCGGTGTCGTTGGTCATGGCGGGCGTTCCTTGGGGCGGGCGCCCTCGCTAAACGCCGGCTGTTTCAGGGCCATGACGGTACTGCAAGCGAACTTATCCCCGCACCGCGAAACCGATGCATACTCGCGCAAACGCGCAACAGGAGTGCCGCCATGTCGATGCAGGGATCGCCAGCCGAGGACGTACCGGTCGAGGAGCCGCAGGCTCCGCGGCCGCCGGATCTTGCCGTCAGCTTCGAGCGGCTCTCGCGCCTTGCGCCGATCGGCAAGGCCGAGATCATGGGCAATGTCGCCCTGCATTTCACGCGGCTCGCGGCCGAGGCCGACCTGACGACCCCGCTGCGCGTCTGCCATTTCCTGGCGCAGGCAGCCTATGAGACCGACCGCTTCCGCACGCTCGAGGAAAAGGGCGGGAAGAAGCAGTTCGCCAAATACGAAGGCCGCGAGGATCTCGGCAACACCGAGCCCGGCGACGGGGCGCGCTATCATGGGCGCGGCATCTTCCAGCTCACCGGCCGCGCCAATTACAAGCGCATCGGCCGGATGCTAAACATCGATCTGGAGGGGCGGCCGGAGCTGGCGCTCGATCCGCGCATCTCGGTGCAGATCGCCTTCGCCTATTGGCGCGACCGCAAGATCAACGCCGCCGCCGACCGCGACGACGCGGCTCGCGTCACCCAGCTGATCAATGGCGGCTTGAACGGCCTCGCCGAGCGCCGTCAATTGCTGACGACGGCGAAGGGGATCTGGTTCTAGGGCGAGGCAGGAGGCCCGGCTCAACGCCGATCCTGATCACGGCCCACCGCGATAGCTCGGAATCCACGCGATCAGTTTAAATTTTCTGCAACGGCAGCTGGTCCATAACCCGCGCACCTCTCGCCAACTGCCGCAGAGTATGCCTTGCCGCTGGACTACCATTCGCTGCTGACAGCCTTTGCTCTTTCCGGTTGCGGATTGGCGATCACCTTTTTCGTCAGCTGGCTTGCCTCCAGGACGGAACGCTTCCTGATAGCCTGGACTTTCGGTGTGGGGTTCATGGCGCTCGGCGTGCTGATCTACAGCTGGTACGCCCAGACCATGTCGCCGGCCGTCGGCGCGGCCGGGTACATGATCCTGCTGACTGGCCTTGCCTTCGTGTTCGGCGCCGGCCGGGAGTTCCGCACAGGCGTTCTGCCCTGGCGCAGCATGGCGATCATGGCGATCGCATCATCCATCGCCATGGCGGTCCCGATGCTGGCCGGCTACAACGGCGCCGCCATCGTCATGCTCAATGCGGCAGCGACGATCATCCTTCTGATCACGGCATGGGACTACTGGCTCGGGCGCGCCGAAGCCCGCTTGGCCATCCCGCTGCTGACGGCTCTTTATGTCGTGACGGGGCTCTCCTTCGTCCCCTGCGCCATCCTGCTGCTGCAGGACGGCGAGTGGCGCCTGTCGCAGGCTCCGTCGAATTGGGCCGAAGACCTCAATATCGTCATCTGTCTGGCCACCCTTTCCGGGATCGGCGCTCTTTCCCTGGCGCTCAACCAGGCGCGGTTGGCGCGCAGCCACAAGCGCGATGCCGAGACCGATCCTCTGACCGGTCTGCTCAACCGGCGGGCGCTGCTCAGCCGTATTGCGGGCGACATCAAAGGCCCCACCGCGCTCGTCATTTTCGACATGGACCACTTCAAGACGACCAACGATGTCCATGGTCATCTGGCAGGCGACGACGTGCTGCGAAGCTTCGGGAAGATCCTGGCGCTGTCTTGCCGATCGGAGGGCCTTGCTGCTCGGCTTGGCGGCGAGGAATTCGCGCTGTTGTTGCCGGGAGCCTCGCTCGTCACAGCTGCGAAACTCGCCGATGGCGTGCGCGGGCGCCTCGCCAAGCGCCATTTCAGCGGGAGTGGCGGCTCGTTCACAAGCACTGTCAGCGCCGGCGTCGCCTATTCCGAGGACGTCGCCATCGATTTCGACACGCTTCTGCATGATGCGGACAAGGCGCTGTATGCAGCCAAGCGGGGTGGCCGCGACCAAGTCGCGGTCAGTGCGGACGACACGGAATTCCTGGCCCACAGCTGGTCGTCGCCGGATGGACGGCGCGATGCTGCCGACCTTGTTCGACTCAAGGCTGGCTAGAGCATTCCGGCGATTCTCCGAATCGCGCCAATGCTCCAGCGCAGCGACGCGAAAGCCGAGCCGCTCAGGCGTGTCCGGTCTTCAGCGCCTGGTCGAGATCGGCATAGAGGTCCTCGACATCCTCGATGCCGGTCGAGAGGCGCAGCAGGTCGGGCGGGCAGGGGGAGCCGGCGCCCTCGATCGAGGCGCGGTGCTCGATCAGGCTCTCGACGCCGCCGAGCGAGGTCGCGCGCTTATAGAGCTCGACATGGGCGGCTGACTTGACCGCCGCGGCCTCGCCGCCGCTGACCTGGACCGAGAGCATGAAGCCGAAGCCGCCTTCCATCTGGCGGGCAGCGATGTCGTGGCCGGGATGCTGCGGCAGGCCGGGATAGAGCACGCGCGAGACCAGCGGGTGCGCCGAGAGCTTCTGCGCCAGCGCCATGGCCGAGGCCGACTGCCGTTCCTGCCGGACATGAAGCGTGCGCATGCCGCGCATCAGCAGGTAAGCCTCGAACGGCCCGAGGATGCCGCCCTGGCCCTTGCGCACGGTCTTGATCCGGGCCCAGAAATCGTCATCGGCATTGGCGCAGAGCGCGCCGGCGATCACGTCGGAATGGCCGTTCAGCACCTTGGTCGCGGCATGCATGACGATGTCGGCGCCCAGCATGAGCGGGCGGGTGTGCACGGGGGAGGCGCAGGTCGAGTCGACCGCGAGCCTGGCACCGGCCGCATGAGCGATCTCGGCGGCGGCGGCGATATCGGTGATGGTCCAGAGCGGGTTGGATGGCGTTTCAATCCAGACCAGCTTGGTGACGCCGGGCTTCACGGCGGCCTTCAGCTTGGCGAGATCGTCGCTCTCGACGAAGTCGATCTTCAGCCCCCAGCGCGTCGCCTCGGTCAGCAGCCAGGAGCGCAGCGCCCAGTACATCACCTTGGAGGCGACGACATGGTCACCGGGGGAGAGCGCCTGGAACACGGCGGTCGCCGCGGCCATCCCCGAGCCGAACAGCAGGGCGCCGGCCTTGGCCTCCTCCAGCATGGCGAGCACGGCCTGCGCCTCATGCACGGTCTCATTGTCCGGCCGGCCATAGATGAAGCCGGAGGAATAGGCGTTGTCCTCGTCGCGAATATAGGTGGTGGAGATATGGATCGGCGGTACGACGGCCTTGGTCAGCGGGTCGATCTTGCCCATGGCCTGAGCGGCGAGCGAACGGGGATGCAGCAGGCGCTTGGTCATGGGGGCGATCCGATTTCCACTATGTGAGAAAATTCATCTCATCTGAATTGTTGCGGTGCAAGAGGCTCGTCTTGTGCGGCGCGCAGGCGCACCCCATTCTCGCCGCATGAGCATATCGACAGGCAGCACCGCTCGTCAGCTGAATGTGTGGCTTGCCGCACTCCTCGCCATCCTGCCGGTGGTCGCGGCGTCGCTGATCGGCAGCACCGTGACGGTGCCGCAGATTCCGGGCTGGTATGCCGGCCTCGCCAAGCCACCCTTCAATCCGCCGAACTGGCTGTTCGCTCCTGTGTGGACGACGCTGTTCGCATTGATGGCTCTGGCCGCGTTCCGCGTTCTGCGCCGGCCGGTCGAGACGCCGGGCAGGGCGCAGACGCTGTTCGCCTACCATGTCCAGCTTGCGCTCAACATGCTCTGGTCCTGCGTGTTCTTCGGCCTGAACGGCCCGGCGGGCGGACTGGTCGTGATCGCGCTGCTGTTGGCGGCGATGATCTGGACGATGCGCCGTTTCGAAGGGCTGGGCGACCGAGTGTCCGTGGCCTTGTTCGTGCCCTATCTCGCCTGGGTCTCGTTCGCGAGCCTGCTCAACGCCTCGATCTGGTGGCTGAACGGCTAGCCTCGCGGCTGCTCACCCGATCGAGCGCTCGATCACGCGCAGCACCGTCTCGCGCAGTTCGGCGATGGTGAAAGGCTTGGTCATCACCTCCGAGACGATCGTCTCCAGGCTTTTTGCCCGCTCGCGCTGCTCGGCATAGCCGGTCATCAGCATGATGGTGAGGTCGGGGAAGTGCTGCTTGGCGGCGAGCGCCAGCGCGATGCCGTCCATCAGCGGCATGCGGATATCGGTGAGCAGCAGGTCGAAATGGCCCTGCTCGGCCATCAGGATGTCGAGCGCCTCGGCGCCGTCGCCGGCGGTCAGGCAATCGTGCCCGTCCATGGCGAGGCCGCGCGCGACCAGCGAGCGCAGGCTCTCCTCGTCATCGACCACGAGAATGCGCGACATTGCTTCAGATCCCCGGCAGGCCGGCCTGGTCGGCGGTCTCGATCACGCCGACATAGGGCAATTGGCGATAGGAATGGGCGACGTCCATGCCGTAGCCGACGACGAAATAATCAGGGCATTCGAAGCCGACATAATCCGCTTCGATGTTGACGGCGCGCTTGGCCGGCTTCTCGAGCAACACGGCGGTCGAGACGCGGGCGGCGCCACGCGCCGCGAGCAGGTCCTTGGCGAAGGCAAGCGTACGGCCGGATTCGAGGATGTCGTCGACGAGCAGGACGTGGCGACCGCGGACGTCGCTCTGCACATCCCGCAGGATCTCGACCTGGCCGGAGGATACGGTGGCGGCGCGATAGCTCGACAAATGCACGAATTCGACCTGCGGAGTCATGCCGGCGCGATGCATGGCGCGGATCAGGTCGGCGACGAACATGAAGCTGCCCTTCAGCACCGCGACGACGAGCAGGTCCTCGCCGGCATTGGCGGCGATCTCGGTGGCCATTTCGGCATTGCGCGCGGCGATCGCCGCCTCGTCGTAGAGAACGCGGATACGCTTGGGCTGGGACATCGACGACCGTTCCTTTCGGCGCGGGCCGATGCCCGCGCAGCCCCGTGATCGCGGGCTAATCTCTTCAGGCCCCAGTCATAGCGTCCATGCGCCGACAATTGAAGCGGCTGGGCCGTGGCGGTGTGGAAACCAGTCGGGAGAGATCAGTAGAGGCTGGCGATGCCGCCGGGGCTGCCGGCGCCGAAGCGAAGCTGCACAGAGCGTCCGTCATTGGGCGGCGAGGCGAGGCGGGCACGGAAATGCATCAGCTCCGCCGGCTCCAGCGACGGGCGCGGCGGCTCCGTCGTCCAGCTGTAGAGCACCTTGCCGTCCTCGCTTTGCACCATCACCGTGATCGGCGGCACCCTGGTCGCGCCCTTGGCGATGTTGGTGACATCGCCGGAGACGACGAGGAAGCGACCCTGCTGATCCTGGACCAGTTCGCTCTCGACGGCGCTGAAGGCGA
Source organism: Allobosea sp. P4_H5 (assembly GCF_056400825.1). NCBI lineage: Bacteria > Pseudomonadati > Pseudomonadota > Alphaproteobacteria > Hyphomicrobiales > Alloboseaceae > Allobosea > Allobosea sp. P4_H5. Next base: position 262,405 of record NZ_JBFUKM010000010.1, read on the forward strand.
GCCCGCGCACATTGACCGGCAAGCCGATGCTCGCGTAGAGCCCGGCGAATTGCGGCACCATCCGGACGATGCGCTCGCGCTGCCAGAGGCCGAGGCCGAGCGCGGCGAGACCGGCGGCGACGAAGATGCCGGCTGCTGCCGACGACAGGCGTGCCGCCGGATTGTGGGGCGCGATCCAGCTGCGCTTGCGCCCAGGAGGCGGTGATCGTGCTGCGTCCGGCTGCGGAGGCTCGGTCTGCTCCGACGCGATCGCCGAGATGTTGGCGTCGATCTCGGCGGCGCGGCGCAGCTCCTCCTCCAGCTCGGCGGCGGTCTGTTCGGCGCTGGGGGGACTGGGAAGCTCCGGGATCGCGGCATCCAGCTCGGATTGCAGGACTTCCTCTGCCGGCTGCGCGTCGGAGGCGCGCGGCGCCTCGATCTGCCAGGTCGTCTGGCAGCTGGCGCAGCGCACCTTGCGGCCGCCGGCCCCGATCTTGGCCTCGGCGATCTCGTACCGGCTGGCGCAGTTGGGGCAGACGATCTGCATGGCCTTAAAAATGCTCGCTCCGCGCTGCATCCCAGAGATGTCGGTCCGGAGCCTGATCCTCTCGCCGCTGCGCGCAAGCGCAAGCGGGTGCGGTCAGCGGCTCCGCCTCCCATAGGGTCGATTTATGGTTAACGTCGCGTAAAGCCTGCGCCGTGCAGGGCTGAGGAAAACCTGCCGGCGCTTTCCGCCGGGGCGAGGTCTCGGTGTAAGGTCGTGTCGGCTCGGCGCTCGTCCGGCACGATTCGGAAAAGATCAGCGAGAGGAAGTGCGTTGGTTCGGTTCGAGAATGTCGGCTTGCGGTACGGGATGGGGCCGGAGGTGCTGAAGGACATCAACTTCAGCATCGCGCCGCGCTCCTTCCAGTATCTGACCGGGCCGTCGGGCGCGGGCAAGACCACGTTGATCCGCCTGGTCCTGATGGCGCTCAAACCGACGCGCGGCCTGGTCAATCTCTTCGGCCAGGACGTCTCGCGCCTCGAAGCTGCCACGCTCACCGATTTCCGTCGGCGCATGGGCGTCGTCTTCCAGGATTTCCGTCTGCTCGATCACCTGACCGTCTACGAGAACGTCGCACTGCCGCTGCGCGTCCTCGGCAAGGACGAGGCGAGCTATCGCGCCGAGGTCGTCGAGCTGCTGCGCTGGGTCGGGCTCGGCGAGCGCATGCATGCGGTGCCGGCGGTCCTGTCCGGCGGCGAAAAGCAGCGCGCCGCGATCGCGCGCGCCCTGATCAGCCGGCCGCAATTGCTGCTCGCCGACGAGCCGACCGGCAATGTCGATCCCGGCCTCGGCCGGCGTCTGCTCAGGCTGTTCATGGAATTGCAGTCGCTGGGAACGGCGGTGGTGATCGCGACCCACGACATCGCGCTGATGGAACTCTACGACGCGCCGCGTCTGGTGCTGGCGGATGGGCATCTGCATGTCGATGCCTGAGCCCCTCGACATGGACGAGGCCGAGGAAGAGCGGCCGCGCGGTGGTCAGCGCCTGCCGGCGAGCCTGCGCCGCGACCAGCCACTGGTGCCGGTGGATTCGGTTGCCGGGCGCGCGCTTGTCGTCGTTATCGCCATCCTGACCTTCCTGGCGGCGCTGAGCGCCGGCGCGGCGCTGCTCGCCGCCCGCGCCTCCGAGCAATGGCGGGGGGCGGTTGCCAACGAGATGACGATCCAGGTCAGGCCCGATCCGCGCCGCAACATCGAGCGGGACATCGCCCGCGCGGTCGAACTGGCGCGAGCCGTGCCGAGTGTCTCCGAGGCCAAGCCGATGCCGAAGGCGGAATCGGACAAGCTGCTCGAGCCCTGGCTCGGAGCCGGGCTCGACCTCGTCGAACTGCCGATCCCGCGTTTGATCGTGCTGCGGCTGTCCTCGACCTCCGCCAGTGAACTCGTCGCCTTCGGCCAGACATTGCGGCGCGAGGTGCCGAGCGCGACGCTCGACGATCACCGGCTCTGGGTTCGCCGGCTCTCGACCATGGCCAGCACGATCATCCTCGCGGGCGTCGCGGTGGTGCTGCTGGTGCTGGTGGCGGCCGGGCTCGCCGTCGCCTTCGCGACCCGCGGCGCCATGGCCGGCAGCCGCGACTCGGTCGAAGTGCTGCATTTCGTGGGAGCGACCGACGAGTTCATCGCCCGCGAATTCCAGACGCGCTTCGTCGCGCTCGGCCTGCGCGGCGGCGCGGCCGGGGGACTGGCGGCGATTATCGCGATCGCGCTGCTCGGCTTCCTGTCCTCGGCCTGGAGCGCAACGCCCGAGGCCGACCAGTTGCAGGCGTTGTTCGGCGCCTTTGAAATCGGCTGGTCCGGCTATGCAGTCGTCATCCTGGTCGCGGCTGTGGTTGCGACGATCGCGGGACTCGTCTCGCGGTTGACGGTGCGCCATTATCTCAGGGCAATGGGCTGACTCGCTGCGCGGCGGGGTTGTGGGAATGCCGTCATTGTGCCCGATTGGGCCGTTAGTATCCTGATCTCATGGTGCTGCTTGGAACCCGGCAAGGTCATTTTCCCTGCGTTGAGGACAGCCCGGCTGCCCTGCGACCGATGACGACGCCTGCTTCCCCGCGGCGCCGCTGGTTTCGCCGTTTCCTGTTCTGGACCTTCCTTCTCGGCTCTTTCGTCGTGGCTGCCGGCTATGTCCGGTTCGCCACCGGCCTGTCGCTGACCGAAGCCGGCTCGCCGCCGCGCACGGATGCGATCGTCGTCGTCACCGGGGGAGCGCAGCGCATCGGCGACGCCGTCAGCCTGCTCAATGCCGATCGCGGACGGCGCCTGCTGATCAGCGGCGTCAACGAGCGGACCGGCCGCGACGAACTGGCCAAGCTCAATCCGAGCGCGCGCGAGGCGCTCGCCTGCTGCGTCGATCTCGATTATCGCGCCCGCAACACGATCGGCAACGCCATCGAGACGCGACGCTGGGTCCGCCGCCACGATTTCCGCTCGCTGCTGGTGGTGACCTCGAACTACCACATGCCACGCACGCTGCTCGAGCTTCGCCATGCCATGCCGGGCGTGCGCTTCGTGCCGCACCCGGTGGTGACCGATCAGGTCGACGTCGCCGGCTGGTGGCGCGACTGGCACGCGATCCGCCTGCTGGTGCCGGAATACCTCAAATACCTGGTCGCCGCGCTGCGCAGCAAGCTCGAGACCGACCCCGAGACTTCGCGGCTCTCAGTGATCATCGGCGGCCGCAAGCCGATCTCGCCCAAGCCGGGCGAGCTGATCGGCCCCGATTACGACAAGCGCTCGCGGGCGCCGGCACCGGCGCGCGGCGCCTGATCTTTCCGGCGGGCTCTTGACGCGCATCGGTGGCCGGGGTTCTTGCGGACCATGCTGCTGATCCGCTCGATCCTGTTCAACATCGCCTTTTACCTGAACCTCGCATTCTGGCTGCTCGCAGCCATGGTGACGATGGTGCTGCCGCCGCGCTTCCTGCTGAAGATCGCGCTGTGCTGGGCGCAGACTTCGCTCTGGTGGATGCGGGTGATCGTCGGCACGCGCTACGAGATCAAGGGCCTCGAGAACATCCCGCCCGGCGGCATCATCATGGCGGCGAAGCACCAGTCGACCTGGGAGACCTTCGCGCTGATCACGGTGTTCCGCAATCCCGTCTACATCCTCAAGCGCGAACTGACCTGGCTGCCGTTCTTCGGCTGGTGCCTGCTGAAGCTCAGGATGATCCCGGTCGATCGCGGCGCCCGTAGCCGGGCTCTGCAGGCCGTGACCCGGCGCGCCAAGATCGAACTCGGCCAGAACGGGCGCCAATTGATGATCTTTCCGGAGGGCACGCGCCGGCCGGCCGGGGCCGAGCCGGCCTATAAATACGGCGTCACCCATCTTTACACCGAGCTGGGCGTGCCTTGCGTGCCGGTCGCGCTCAATGCCGGGCTGTTCTGGCCGCGGCGCAGCCTGATCAAGCGGCCGGGCACGGTCAAGGTCGAGATCATGCCGGCGATCCCGCCGGGCATGCACAAGACGGCGTTCCACGCCCTGTTGCAGGAGCAGATCGAGACTGCGAGCAACCGTCTTCTCGCGGACGGGCTGGCCGAACTCGAGCGGCTCGGGGTGCCTGCTCCTGTCAGCATACGGCAGGAGCCGCAGGCCGGCGCCTGATCGGCCTTGACATTGGATCGTTCTGTTCCGATTTTGTTCTAGAACAAAGGAGGAACGACATGGCTGCTTTGGCCCGAGCCCGTTTCCCATTCGACCGCAACCGGTCACTCGACAAGATGCCGCGCCAGCTCAACCTGCTGGAGGCGCTGCAGCCTGCCAAGGCGGAGCGCGCGGCTTCGCTGTTCGACGATGCTTCAGCCTTGCCGGGGCAGGTTCGCGAGATGCCGCTGCGCGCCACCGCTCAGCTTGCAGAACGTCGCTTCACCGCCTGGCGCGGTCGCTCGGGGCGGCGTTATGTCGCTTCGGTCTTCGCCATCCAGGATGGGCATGCGCTCGGCTTCACCGATGCGGTGCTGCTGGCGGTGTCGCCGGACCGCAAGATCGTTGCGGCGCGCGACAGTGGCCCGTTCGGAATCGATGCGGCTCTGACGCGTTGGCGCGACGCCGTCGCCATGGCCGGCGCCAGCGAGATCCATGTCCATCTCCTGGCGGAAGACAGCGCCGGCCGCCGTGCTGCGCTCTGCGACCTGATGCCGGAGGCGTGAGCGCCGTGTCGCCTATTCCTCAGGCCTCATCCTTCGAGATGGCCCTGCGGGCTTCCTGAGGATGAGGGCTGAGAGGGAGCTCAGCCGATCGCTGGCCTGCTCGCTCTATCCAGCTCCGCCACGAGATGGGCTAACAGCGGGTCGTGGATGCCCATTTCGTGCAGATGCTCATGGGTGCGCCGGACATAGTCCGGGTTCTCGCCCGAGACGCCCTTGCCCTGGCGCACGAAGGCGAGCACCGCCTCCTCGGGCAGGCGGCCGGCATATTGCTCGTGGTTGCGGTCAGCGATGTAGGTGAGTGCGTTGAGCCGCCGTCCGTCGTCGAGCCGAAGCGCCAGCCGCCGTTCGAGATAGACCGCTGTCGCCTGCTCCCGGGCGCGCAGATAATCGATCGTCTCCTCCGCCTGGTCGGCTGGAATGCGGAAGGCGACGCCGCGGCAGATGCCGCCGCGATCGAGGCCCAGCACCAGTCCCGGCACCTCGGGCGTGCCGCGATGGACATGCGAGTAGATGCAGAGCGCGCGGTGATAACCGTGCAGGCGGGCGCCCGAGCGCTCGACGAAGGCGAAGCCGGGACGCCAGATCAGCGAACCGTAGCCGAACACCCAGAGATCTTCCGGCGGAAGCGGCGCCGTCATCCGATCCTCACAATTTAGCCCGTTTGCCTCGCCAGAGAGGCTTCGCGACCGGTTGGCGGATAATCTGCGTCAGCGCTGGCGTGCCGCGGCCCCGGTCGCTATCAACCTGCCGAGATTTTCGCAATGGAGCGCCCGCGCATGTCCGATACCACGCCCGTGCGCCGGCATGGCCGCTTCTGGCTCTACGCGCCCTTCGTGCTGCTGGCGCTCCTCGCCGCCGGCTGGTCGGGCGTCTGGGGCTTCGCGCGCAGCAAGGTCGACCAGGAACTCGATGCCGGCATCGCCCGCGAGGCACGGGCCGGCCGCAATTGGACCTGCCGGGACCGCAGCGTCGGTGGCTATCCCTTCCGCATCGAGGTGCGCTGCGCCAGCTTGACGCTGACCTCCTCGCGTTGGGGTGACGAGGTGAAGGTCGACGCCGGGCCGGCCGTCGCGGTCGCACAGGTCTGGACGCCCGGCCACATCATCCTGCAGATGACCGGGCCGATGCTGGCCAACCTGCCGCAAGGCCGCAAGGCCGCGCTCGACTGGAAGGAACTGGCCGCGAGCCTGCATCTCAGCGGGCTCGCCTTCGAGCGCTTCTCGCTGGTGCTGGGCGAGCCGGTGCTGACCGTCACAGAGCCGGGGCAGGGTGCCGCCGAGACCTGGCGTGCGAGCGCCGCCGAGGCGCATCTGCGCCCCAATCCACAGCGCTTTGCCAGCGACGGCACGGTCGATCTCGCCGTCAACGCCAAGGGCGGCGTGCTGCCGGCGCTGGAGGTGCTGATCGGCAATGGCCAGCCTGCCGATCTCGATCTGCAGACCAGCCTGTCGCGCGCCCCGTCCTTCCGGCGCGGCTTCAACCCCGATGCGCTCGAAGCCTGGCGCACGGCCGGCGGCATCCTGGATGTGACCAAGCTCGTCCTGGTCAAGGGGCCGACGCGGCTGGAGGCGAGCGGCCAGGTGACGCTCGACGAGGCGCACCGGCCGGCCGGCAAGGTCGTGGCGGCGGTGGCCGGCGTCGACCGCATCGCCGGCATCAAGGTCGGCGGGCTGACAGCGGGGCTCGGCGCCCTGCTCGGCGGGCGCACCGGCGATGGCGGGCAAAGCAATACGGCGGCAGGGCTTTCGCCGCTGCCGCCGCTCGTCCTGCGCGAGGGCAGGGTCTTTCTCGGCCCGCTCAGGCTGCCTCTGCAGCCCTTGCTGCCGCTCTATTGATCAGGCCGCGGGCAGGGCCGCCCGCGGCGCCTCGATCTTCACCAGCGCCTTCTTGACCGCGTCCTGCACCTTCTCGAAGGCGCGGACCTCGATCTGGCGGACGCGCTCGCGCGACACGCCGAACTCCTCGGAGAGCTCCTCCAGGGTGATCGGGTCCTCGGCGAGGCGGCGCGCCTCGAAGATGCGGCGCTCGCGGTCGTTCAGAACGCCCAGCGCCTCGCGCAGCGCCAGATGGCGGTTGTCGCTCTCTTCCGAATCGGCGAGGCGGCGCTCCTGGCTCTCGCTGTCGTCGACGAGCCAGTCCTGCCACTCGCCCTCGCCATCCTCGCGCAGCGGCGTGTTCAGCGAAGCATCGCCGCCGAGGCGGCGATTCATGTCGATCACGTCCTGCTCGTTGACGCCGAGCTTGGTCGCGATGGTCTTGACCTGATCGGGCTTGAGATCACCCTCGCCCAGTGCCGAGATCTTGCTCTTGGCCTTGCGCAGGTTGAAGAACAGCTTCTTCTGGTTGGCGGTGGTGCCCATCTTCACCAGCGACCAGGAACGCAGGATGTACTCCTGGATCGAGGCCTTGATCCACCACATCGCATAGGTCGCGAGCCTGAAGCCCTTGTCGGGCTCGAAACGCTTGACCGCCTGCATCAGGCCGACATTGCCTTCCGATACGACTTCGCCCATCGGCAGCCCGTAGCCGCGATAGCCCATGGCGATCTTGGCGACGAGGCGTAAGTGCGAGGTCACGAGCCTGTGCGCCGCGTTGCGGTCGCCATGCTCGCGCCAGCTCTTGGCCAGCATGAATTCCTCATTCGGCTCCAGCATCGGGAACCGACGGATCTCGTCAAGATAACGTGAAAGTCCGCCCTCCGCGGACATGACGGGCAACGACGCAGTCGCCATGCTCGTACTCCTTTCCGGCTCCCGCTCTGCGGCGAGCCAACCACCCGATGTTCCATCGGGCAGGATCGTTCGGTGCTGTGCGTTGACGACGACCTTCGCCCTGTCGCCCGCGATGACACCCTAGCGGCGCCCCTTTAGCCATCCGCTTTCGCAACGCAGTATAGACGATGCGAGGGTGGCGGAAAGTGGGCGGCGCAGCAAAAATCGGTCACAGGATCGAGAGTTCTGCTTGCAAACGTGCAAAGTCAGCCGGTGGTTCCGACTCGAAGCGCAATTCCTCGCCGGTGACCGGATGCTCGAAACCGAGCAGGCGCGCATGCAGCGCCTGACGGCCGAGATCGGCGAGCGCGGCGCGGGCTTTCTCGGGCAGGCGGCTCGCCTTGGTCATGAAGCCGGAGCCGTAGAGCTGGTCGCCGAGCAGCGGGTGGCCGATATGGCTCATATGGACACGGATCTGATGGGTGCGGCCGGTCTCGAGCTGGCATTCGACCAGGCTCGCCAGCGCCTCGACCTCCTCATGGCCGCGCAGCAAGGGCGGATAACGTTCGATCAGCTCAATATGGGTGATCGCTTCGCGGCCGCGGCCTTCGCCAACCACCATCATCTTCTCGCGATTGCGATTCGAGCGCTCGATCGGAGCGTCGATCGTGCCGGTCTGCCGGCGCGGCGAACCCCAGACCAGAGCGAGATAGGCCCGTTCGAGAGGGCCGGTCCGGCCATGATCGGCGAACTGCTTGGCGAGGCCGCGATGCGCCCTATCGTTCTTGGCGACGACGAGCAGGCCGCTGGTGTCCTTGTCGAGCCGGTGGACGATGCCCGGCCGGCGTACGCCGCCGATGCCCGAAAGGCTCTCGCCGCAATGGGCGATCAGCGCGTTGACCAGCGTGCCATCCTCATGGCCACCGGCGGGGTGGACGACGAGCCCGGCCGGCTTGTCGATGACGATCAGGTGCTCGTCCTCGAAGACGACGGTGAGCGGGATGTCCTGACCGATCGGCGCGGCGGGCTTGGCCTCGGGCATGACGAGGGAAAGCCGCTGGCCGGCGGCGACCTTGCGGCTGCCATCGGCGACCACCACCCCGTCGATGCTGACGCCGCCTTCCTTGATCACCTGCTGCAGGCGGGCGCGCGAGACCTCGCCGCCGAGCAGAGCAAGCGCCTTGTCGAGGCGCAGTCCGGCCTGCTCGGGCGCGATGACGAGTTCGGTGGCGGTGGATGAGAAAGAAGATGAGGATGTGGAAGCGGTCATGAGGGTTCTATAGGCGCGCTTGAAGAGAACCGCATCAGGCGCTGTCGTCGGTTCAGAACATTGGTCGCCTGCGACGCTCTCACAAGGAAAGTCTTAGCACACTGCGAGAGTGCACGAGGGCGAGGATCAGGATTCCTGGCGGCGCTTCTTCATAAAGGATGATGTGGGATGCGTGCTCGTGGCGACGTACGCCTGGTCCGATCGATCTTGCTTCACGCCCCATTCGTGGGTTCGCGGCAAGAAGCTCGAACGCGTGTTCAAGGCTGGTGGCGTAGGTTTCCGCTTGCCGCGCGCCAAACCGATCGTATCCGTAGACGAAGATATCAAAGAGATCGTTCCTGGCGCGCCGCGTCAGGCCGTAGCTAGGCCCGCCCTCCACGCTTGGCCTCCACCGCAGCCTTTGCCTCGGCCAGGATGGAAGAAACACTCTGCTCAGTCACGCCGCTCGCGCGCGCGTCGGCCACGATGCGCTGCAAGTCCGTGAGCGTCAGCTCGGCATGGGCGGATCGCTCACGATCACGGCGCACGAGATCGCGGACATAGTCACTGGTGCTTGCGTAGTCGCCCTGCCGGATCCGGGCCTCGATCCAGTCTTTCATCGGATCAGGCAGTGAGATGGTCATAGTCGCCATATTGGCCTCCATTCCGGGCCAATGTAGCATTCCTGTGATTATTTCACAAAAATTCCTATGTGCGATTCAGCTGCGCCGAGACTCAGCAGCGGTGTTGCGACACTAGCTGAAGATCCGGAAGCGGCCCTTGGTCTCGCCCGGCGCCTGCTGCTCCGGGCCGGGATCGTCGGGCGCATGCGCGACCGGAAAGATGACCGGAGCAGGCTTGGCCTGCTGCGGCGCCGGCTTGGTCGTTGCCGGAGCGATCTCGACGACGGGCTCAGCCGGCGGCGGAGTTGGTACGACGGGCGGTTCCGCTTTGGTTTCAGCCTTAGGCTCCGGCTTCGCCTCGGCCTTCGGCTGCTCGACCGTCACGGGAGGAGCAAGCCCGGCGGCGGCGCGAACCGTCACTGCCTCCGCGACCTCCGCCTTGCCTTCGAGCAGCGGCGCAGAGGGGTCGTCGAGATCGGCGAGGACGTCGTCGTCCAGATGGGAGCCCTGGCTGCCGAGCGTTGCCGGCGGCACCGTCCAGACGAAGGCGTCGAGCCGGCCCGAGATCGGCGAGATCGGCAGCCACTGGTCGGAGACGAGCCCGTCGGCGACCCAGGCGGCGTCGCGCGGGGCGCGGGTGGCGCGCGCCAGCCATTCGCGGACGCGGCCGGTGGCGCCGTGCTCGGCCTCCTCGAGCTCGGCCATCAGCAGGCAGGCGCGGACCGAGGCGCCGCCGGCGAGCAGCGGCTTCAAGGTCGTACGGGCGTGGGCGAAGTCCTGAGCATGGATGGCGGCGCCGGCGAGCGCCAGCACGCCCTCGGGATCGGCCGGCCTGAGCTTGGTCAGCGTCTCCGCCCGGGCGAGGCGGTCGCGGGCGCTGTCGCCGGGACGGACATCGAGATAGGCGCCGGCGATGTCGGGATGCGAGACCTGCTTCCAGGCCGCCTCCAGCAGGCGCGCCGCCTTCTTGATGTCGCCGCGCTCGGAGAGCATCCGGCCGGCGAGCGCCGCGGCCGGGGTGAGGCCTGGTGCGAGCTTGACGGCTTCGAGCGCCGCGGCGAGCGCCTTTTCGGGCTCGCGGTCCTTGGCCTCGAGCGCTTCGGCGGCGAGGAGGACGGCGCGCTGGCGCTTGGCCTCGCCCTTGTCGGCAAGGCGCAGCGCAGCGCGGCGCTCGACCGCGGTGCGAGCCGCCTGCCAGTCGCCGGCGGCGGTGTGGAAATCGAGCAGGGCGTCATTGGCCCAGGCAAGCGAGGGCGAGCGGCGCACCGCGTCGTCGGCGAAGGCGCGGGCGGCGGTCATGTCGCCGCGCCGGCGGGCTTCGACGAAGAGGCCGCGCAGGCCGAGCACGCGCGTCTCCGGCTTGTCGAGCATCGCCTTGAAGGCGGCCTCGGCCTGGCCGCGATCGCCGGAGAGCTGGGCCGATTGCGCTTCGAGCAGCAAGGTCAGCGGCTCGTTGGCAACGAATTTGCGGGCATCGACGGCATGGCGTCCGGCGGCGATGGGATCGCCTGCGCCGATCGCGACCATGCCGCGCGAGATCGCTTCGAAGCCGCGGGCTCGGCGCCGGGCTCGCGAGGCGAAGCCGAAGGCCGTAGGCAGCCCGAAGACGAAGCGTATCACCGCCCAAGCGACCAGAGCGAGGAAGGCGAGCACGACGACGCCGATCGCCGCGATCGCGACGCTGGTCTCGATGCGGTAGCCCTGCCAGAGGATCGAGACCTCGCCCGGCCGGTCGGCGAGCCAGACGGCGCCGGCGGCGAGGGCGGCGATGACGAGGAGATAGACCAGTACGCGAACCATCGGGATCTATCCTCTCAGCCTGCCGTGCCCAGCGCCGCGACCGCATCCTGCGCGATGCGGTTGATCGTCGTCTCCGCGCTCGCGCGCTGCTTCAGCGCCGCACCGAAGGCTTCGCTGCCGCGCCGCGCCGGCTCGGGCAATTGCGTCCAGAGATCGGCCGCCTTGACGACGTTGTTCTGGGCGAGCGCACCCTCCAGCCGGATCGGCAGGGTCGCAGGATCGCTGGAGCCGGAGTCACCGACCGGACGGATGGTGACGATGCGGCTGGCAAGGCCGAGCAGCTTGTCTTCCCAGCTGTTCGCTGCCGGCGTGGTCTCGCGCACGAACAAAGCGTGGTGGCTCTTGAACTGCGCCAGCAGCTTGTCGCGCGTCGCGACCCCGGTGCCGGCGACGGCGGCGAGCGCCGTCTTCTGATCGGCCGGGATATCGCCGAGCGCGGTAAGATCGGCCTGGAAGGGCCGGCCGGAGCCGATCGCGTCGCGGATGCGCTCGGCCAGGACGACGCGCGCCGCGGCGAGTGCCTGCCTGCTCGGCTGGGCGGCGCTCCTGGTCGCGGCCTCGACGCCGGCGAGGCGCTGGCCGAGCGTCGCGGCCGCATCGCGGGCGGCAGCGGCGGTGCTGTCGGCGCGGTCGAGCTTCTCGTTGAGCCCGGCGGGGATGGTTGCGCCGGCAGGGGCGGTCTTGGCCAGCTCGGCGAGCCGGGCGGCATTGGCCTGCGCCTCGCTGCCCGCCTTGGCGGCGCTTTCGGCCGCCGCCGCCGCCTTGCGGTCGATGGCGCCGATCGCGGCGCTCTGCGCCTGCAGGCTCTCGACGCGCCTGGTGAGCTCGGCCAGCCGCGCGCCCTCATCGGGACCGGCCAGGCGTAAAGCCAGCAGCACCAGGCCGGCGCCGATCACCCCACCGGCGAGGCCGGCGAGTGCGACGGTCGGCAGGCTGTAGCGGCGCTGCTGCTCGGGCACCGGCGGCGGCGTGAACTCCTCAGGAAGCGCCTCGGTCGGCAAGACCGCTTCGGCGGCGGTCTCGATGCGTTCGGCTTCGGCTGCGGTCGTAGCCGAGGCGGCAGCCTCCACAGGCGGCGTCTCCACGGCCTGGGTGGCAGCAAGCTCGATGGTCGGCGGCGTCCGGCCGGAGCGATTGCGGCGCTTGCCGGTCTGGCCTTGGTCGCTGCTCGGTCCCGCCGTCATCTCGTCCTTGTCCGCCTTGTCGTCCGCCGCTGCCGGCTCCTTAGCATCGCCGGTCAGCAAAGTGCGAGCGGGAAGCTGATCAAGCGCGGCGAAGAGCGCGGCCTCCTCGGGATGCTCGGCGACGAGCACGGTGTCGGACCCGGCCGAGATCAGCGGTGCGGCGATCGCGGCCGAGAGCGCCAGCTGCGGCAGGGCCTGCGCCTGCTCGGTGAGCCCGGCCTTGCCAGCGAGGTCGAAAAAGACCTCGGCGCTGCGCGGCGAATAGTGCAGGGCGGCATCGGCCGAGCCGTCGCGCAACACATCGGCGGCAGCAGTGGGCAGGGCCTCGACCGCCTTGGCCTCATAGGCGGTCCAGATCGTCACCTCGTGGCCGGCGTCGCCCAGTTGCTGCGGCAGGTCTTCGTGCCGGTCGCGGCCGGCGACGAGGAGCAGCTTCTGGCCCTTCGGCAACTGTTCCAGAATCAGCGCCAGCAGCTCGGCGCGCCCACCCCTGGCGCTGTGGGCGGTGAAGCCGAGCTTGCCGGCAGCGTCCGCAGTGCGCGTGCCGACACAGAATGCGGGCAGGACGCCGCGCCAGCTCTTCGGCAGGCCCTCCAGCGCCGGCACGGCATTGGCGCTGGTCAGCACCAGCGCGTCGAACGGTCCCTTGGGCGGCTTCTCGCCTGTTGGCAGGACCTGGAACAGCGGCGCGACCACCGGGTCCTTGCCACGCTCGCGCAAGCTCTGAGCGCTGCGCTCGGCATCCTCAAGCGGTCTGAACACCAAAACGCGCATATCGTCTCCTCGGGCGGGCTCAGGCCGGATCGAAGCTGCCGGGCTGGATACGGACGCGAGATCCGCGCCCGATCCTCGCTCCCTGCGCGGCCTCCGTGACGGAACCAAGGCATTCGCCGACAAGGATGGCGTAACCGGCGATCGGCATGTCCGTCATGTGCTGCGAGGTCTCCGGTTCTGTGCAGATGGGCCGGCGCGGGGCATTGGCCTTCTCCTTCATGCAGCACTATACGGAGGAAATCCCCGCGCGAAACCGCGCACCTCGGCGGCAGCCCGGCGACCAGTGCCGATGCCCGCCCAACACCATGACGAGCATGCGAGTTCTGGGCATAGAGACGACTTGCGACGAGACGGCCGCCGCGATCGTCTGCGTCGAACGCTCCGGCGAGGCCAAGATCCTGTCGAACGAGGTTCTCAGCCAGATCGCGGCGCATGCCGCCTATGGCGGCGTCGTGCCCGAGATCGCGGCGCGTGCCCATGTCGAGGCGATCGACCGGATCGTGGCGCGCGCCTTCGAGAGCGCTGGTATGAAGCCGTCCGAGATCGACGGCGTTGCTGCAGCGGCCGGGCCGGGGCTGGTCGGCGGCGTCATGGTCGGCCTCACCACGGCGAAGGCGATCGCTTTGGTGACGGGCCGGCCCTTCATCGCGATCAACCATCTCGAAGGGCACGCGCTGACGGTGCGGCTGACCGACGACCTCGCCTTCCCCTATCTGTTGCTGCTGGTCTCCGGCGGGCATACGCAATTGCTCGCAGTGCGCGGTGTCGGCGATTATCTCCGGCTCGGCACGACCATCGACGATGCCGTCGGCGAAGCCTTCGACAAGATCGCCAAGATGCTCGGCCTGCCCTATCCGGGCGGCCCTTCGGTCGAGCGCGAGGCCCTGAAGGGCGATCCCGAGCGCTTCGAGTTCCCGCGGCCGATGAGCGGGCGGCCCAATCCGGATTTCTCGCTGTCGGGCCTGAAGACGGCGGTGCGGCTGGTCGCCGAGCGGATCGCGCCCTTGTCCGACCGCGATGTCGCCGACCTCTGCGCCTCCTTCCAGGCCGCGGTGGTCGACGTGCTGGTCGACCGGACGCGGGCCGGCTTGCGCGCCTGCCGTGAAGCCGGAATCAAGCCAACCTCCCTGGTCGTGGCCGGTGGCGTCGCTGCCAACCAGCAGATCCGCAACGGCCTGGTGCGCCTCGCGACCGAGGCTGGCCTGCCGATGGTCGCCCCGCCGGCGGCACTCTGCGGCGACAATGGTGCGATGATCGCCTGGGCCGGGCTGGAGCGCCTGCGTCTCGGTCTCGTCGACGACATGAGCGCGGTGGCGCGTCCGCGCTGGCCGCTGGACGAACTCAGGGCCCAGGCGTGAGCGCAAAAAGCCGCTACCGGACGATCGGCGTCGCCGGTGCCGGCGCCTTCGGCACGGCGCTCGCGCTCGCTGCGGCGCGGGCAGGGCGGCGCGTCCTGCTCTGGGCCCGTGATGCCGAGACCGTGGCGAGCCTGCGCGAGCAGCGCGAGGCGCCGCGATTGCCCGGCGCGAAGCTGCCCGAGGCGATCGAGCCGGTGTCGGACATCGCGACGCTGGGAAAGGTCGAGGCGCTGATCCTGGCCGTGCCGACGCAGGCGCTGCGTTCGGCCTCGACACTGCTCGCTCCAGCGCTGCCGGAAGGGCTGCCGGTGATCTCGGCCGCCAAGGGCATCGAGCAGGGCAGCGGGCGCTTCACCACGCAGATCATCGCCGAGGCGCTGCCGCAGGCGGTTCCGGCGGTGCTGTCAGGGCCGAGCTTCGCCGCCGACATCGCGCGCGGCCTGCCGACGGCGCTGACGCTGGCCTCAACCGACGCGGCTTTGGCCAAGGCGCTGGCGGAGGCGCTGAATTCCTCGGCGCTGCGCATCTATCACAGCAATGATCCGCGTGGCGTCGAGATTGGCGGTGCCGCCAAGAACGTGCTCGCCATCGCCGCCGGCATCGCCATCGGCCTCGGCCTCGGCGAGAGCGCTCGCGCTGCTCTGGTGGCGCGCGGCTTTGCCGAGCTGCGCCGTTTCGGCGAAGCGCATGGCGCCCAGGCCGAGACGCTGATGGGGCTTTCGGGATTGGGCGACGTCGTGCTCTCCTGCGCCACGGCGCAATCGCGCAATTTCGCCTATGGCCAGGCGCTGGGGCAGGGCAAGGCGCCGACTGAAGCCGCCGGCGGCAAGCTCGCCGAAGGCGCCTTCACCGCTTCGGTACTGGTCGAGATGGCGCGGGCGGAGGCGATCGACATGCCGATCGCCGAGGCGGTGTCGAGCATCATCGCCGGGAGGGTCGGTGTGCGGGAAGCAGTTGCCGATCTGCTGGCGCGGCCGGTGCGGTCGGAAAACTGAGCGGAGAGGGCGCATGGCGAATGACTGGTCCGACCTGACGAAGCGCGTCGCGCGCGGTATCGCCGAGGTGCGCAAGACCACCGGTGCCGAACTGGTGGCCGAGAGCCAGCCGGTGCCGCTGGCCGGGCGCATCGCCGGGCGGGTGATCGAGCTGCGCCGCCGGCGCGCCGAGGACACCCATCGCTTCGTGCTGATCCTGCCCTTCGGCGAAGCCGAGGTCCGCGTCGAGCTCAGCCCACAGGATTATGCCGGGTTGACGCGTGAGATGGTGCGATTCTGGAACGAGCAGGGCGAGGCGGCATCGCGGCCGCCGGTGCCCTTGAAGGAAGAGGACGAAGGCTGATGGCGCACTGGCTGATCAAATCGGAACCCTCGGTCTACTCCTGGGACGACCTGGTCAAGGCCGGCGCCAAGGGCACGCATTGGGACGGGGTGAAGAACCACACCGCCAAGCTCAACCTGATGGCGATGAAGACCGGCGACCAGGTCTTTTTCTATCATTCGAACGAGGGTCTCGAGGTCGTCGGCATCGCCGAGGTCATCAAGGAGCATTATCCTTGGGTCGAGGCCGGCCCGCCCTGGGTGCTGGTCGATTTCAAGGCGCTGAAGCCCTTGCCGAAGCCGGTCTCGCTCGCTGCGGTCAAGGCTGAGCCGAAGCTCGCCAAGATGTCGCTCGTCACCTCGTTCCGCCTCTCGGTGCAGCCGGTGACGGACGAGGAATGGGCCCTCGTCTGCAAGATGGGCGGGCTCTGACGGCTCCGATTTCCGCCGAAAGTCGCAGCAACGAAAGTGCGAGCCCGCGGCGCTTGTCGGCGAGACTTCGCGCCCTATGATGCGACCAACTTGAAAAAGGCTGGTCGGATCGCGGTGGCATCGCCGTCGCGATCTGCACGCCGGCCCTGATGACGGCCGAAGTCCGGGGAGACGCCTGTTATGACCGAGATGATCTACGATGTGCCCGCTTCCTGGGCCAAGAAGGCCTATCTGAACGACGCCAAGTACAAGAAGATGTATGCGGCTTCGATCAAGGACCCGGACAAGTTCTGGGGCGAGCAGGGCAAGCGGATCGACTGGTTCAAGCCCTATACGAAGGTCCGCAACACCAGCTACAAGCCGGGCAAAGTCTCGATCAAATGGTTCGAGGACGGCACGACCAACGTCGCCTATAACTGCATCGACCGGCACCTGGCGACGCGGGCCAAGCAGACCGCGATCATCTGGGAGGGCGACGACCCCAGCGAGTCGAAGAAGATCAGCTACGGGCAGCTCTATACCGAGGTCTGCAAGTTCGCGAACGTGCTGAAGGCCAAGGGCGTCAAGAAGGGCGACCGGGTCACGATCTACCTGCCGATGATCCCGGAAGCGGCCTATGCGATGCTGGCCTGCGCCCGGATCGGCGCGATGCATTCGGTGGTGTTCGGCGGCTTCTCGCCGGATTCGCTCGCGAGCCGGATCGAGGATTCCGATTCGAAGATCGTAATCACCGCCGATGAAGGCCTGCGCGGTGGCCGTTCCGTGCCGCTGAAGAAGAATGTCGATGCCGCCGACGACAAGGTGAAGGGCGGCATCGCGACGGTGATCGTGGTCAAGCGCACTGGTGGCAACGTCACCATGAAGGACGGCCGCGACGTCTGGTATCATGACGAGGTCGCCAAGGTTTCCGGCCATTGCCCGCCGGTCGAGGTCAAGGCGGAGGACCCGCTGTTCCTGCTCTATACCTCGGGCTCGACCGGCAAGCCGAAGGGCGTGCTGCACACGACCGCCGGCTATCTCGTCTACACCGCGATGACACATCAATACGTCTTCGACTACCATGACGGTGATATCTACTGGTGCACCGCCGATGTCGGCTGGGTCACCGGCCACAGCTACATCCTCTACGGCCCGCTCGCCAATGGCGCGACGACGCTGATGTTCGAGGGCATCCCGACCTATCCGACGATCTCCCGTTTCTGGGAGGTGATCGACAAGCACAAGGTCAACATCTTCTACACCGCCCCGACCGCGATCCGCTCGCTGATGGGCGCCGGCGAGGAACCGGTGAAGAAGAC
>NZ_JBFUKM010000011.1:0-274497 GCF_056400825.1 Allobosea sp. P4_H5
ACTACGTCCAGAGCCATGACAGGGTTTGGGTCGCGACGAGGCTCGACATCGCCCGCCATTGGATCAGGACGCACCCGCCGGAGGGCGGCTACGTGCCCTCGCGGCTGCCGCAGGCGCTGTTCACCGAGGTCTATGGCCGGGTCTGGGAGCATTCGCCCTGGATCGCGCAGGAGACCCATGCGGCCGGGCTCTCCCCGGTGCAGGACACGGCCGAAGAGCTGCACAAAGCGATGGTCGCGGTGCTGCGTACGGCCCCGCGCGAGCGGCAGAAGGCGCTGCTCGACGCCCATCCCGACCTTGCCGGCAAGATCGCCGCCGCCGGCGAGCTGACGCCGGAATCGGCCAGCGAGCAGGGCTCGGCCGGGCTCGACCGGCTGACCTCGGACGAACGCGCCCGCTTCACCGCCCTGAACGAGGCCTACAAGGCGAGGTTCGGCATCCCCTTCATCCTGGCGGTCAAGGGCCTGACCAAGGCCGACATCCTCGCCTCGTTCGAAGCGCGGCTGACCAGCACGCCGGAGCAGGAGTTCGCCACCGCCATCGCCGAGGTCGAAAAGATCGCACTCATCAGGCTGAAGGAATTGCTGCCGGGATAGGCGCTCGCCGTCTTTCCGGGGCAGGCCGCAGGCCTGAGCCCGGAACCCAGAACCGATGCCGTGGCCGAAGAAGCCTCGTCAGCCTCGGCGCCACAGCACCGTCCGACATCGTTTCTGGGTTCCGGGCCCTTCGCTGCGCGAAGTCCCGGAATGACGCCGGAGGCTCCGCACAGGCCTGCAGCATCAACGATCAAACAGCATTCACCAAGGCCGCGCTCAGCTCGCCTTGGCCTGCGCGGCGAAGGCGATGAACTGGTCGATGATCGGCTCGGCGTCTTCTTGCGTCACGGCGTGGACGTCCGCGACCGGGCAGGGGCCGGTAATGCGCAGATAGCGCAGACCGGGCTGGCCCTGCTTGCCGACCGATTCCGGCACGAAGCCGATCCCGAGCCCAGCGGAGACCAGGCTGGCGATCGACATCGACTCGACCACCTGCTGCACGATCCTCGGCAGGAAGCCGAGCTGCGCGCAGAAGGATTGCAGATGCGCGGCGAAGGCGGAATCGCGCAGCCGGTAGAAGACGAAATCCTCGTCCTTCAGCGCGAGGATCGTGGTTGCCTTCTTCCCCGCCAGTGGATGGCCGGCAGGAACAGCAAGGCCGATCCGCTCGCTCCAGACCCGGCGGATGACGAGGTCGCGATCGTCAGGAGCAAGGCGCAGGAAGCAGATGTCGACCCGCCGCGCCTTGAGCGCCTCGACCTGCTCCTGCGGCGGCATCTCGTCGATCGTGATCTCAACATCCGGGTGCATGCGCTGGAATTCGGCGATCGCCAGAGACAGGCCGCTCAGAAGCACCGAATTCGTCGTCGCCAGGTGGATGATCCCGGCCCGGCCCTGTCCGATCGCCCGCACCTGCGCGGCAGCCTGCCGCGTCTGCGCCAGGATCGCGAGTGCATGGCGGCGAAAGGCATGGCCGGCGGCGGTGAGCTCGACCTGTCGGCTGTTGCGGCGGAACAGCTCGGTCTTCAGCTCATGCTCGAGATCGCGGATCTGCTGGCTCAGCGGCGGCTGCGAGATGTTCAGCTTCTGGGCGGCCGCCGTGAAGCTCAGCTCCTCGGCCAGGGCCACGAAATAGCGCAGGTGACGCAGTTCCATCCCGGGCTCCCACGGCGATGATCAGCTTTCTATCTATATGCCATACATATAGATGATAACGAACAATATATTGGACCGATTGGTTCCCCGCTGCCATTCCTCTCCCGACAACAAGGCGCGGATGCGCCGATCGGGAGGGTAGCCATGCCGAAAATGACCGCTGCCGAAGCCGCCGTGCTGATCCTGGAGCTGGAGGGCGTGAAGCAGGCCTTCGGCGTCCCGGGCGCCGCGATCAACCCGTTCTACGCCGCAATGAGGCCGCGCAACCGCATCGGCCACATCCTGGCGCGCCATGTCGAGGCCGCCTCGCACATGGCCGAGGGCTATACCCGCGCCGAAGCCGGCAATATCGGCGTCTGCATCGGCACGTCGGGGCCGGCCGGCACCGACATGATCACCGGGCTCTATTCGGCCTGGGCGGATTCGATCCCGATCCTGTGCATCACCGGCCAGGCGCCACGCGCCCGCCTCCATAAGGAGGATTTCCAGGCCGTCGACATCGAGTCGATCGCCAAGCCCGTGACCAAATGGGCGGTGATGGCGCGCGAGCCGGGCCAGGTCCCGGGCATCTTCCAGCATGCCTTCCACCTCATGCGCAGCGGACGTCCCGGCCCGGTGCTGATCGACCTGCCATTCGACGTGCAGACCGCCGAGATCGAGTTCGATCCCGACACCTACCAGCCGCTGCCGGTCTACAAGCCGGCGGCGAGCCGCGCCCAGATCGAGAAGGCGCTGACCATGCTGAATGCGGCCGAGCGGCCGCTGATCGTCGCCGGCGGCGGCATCGTCAATGCCGATGCCTCCGATCTCCTGGTCGAGTTCGCCGAGGTCACCGGCGTGCCGGTCGTCCCGACCCTGATGGGCTGGGGCACGATCCCGGACGATCACCCGCTGATGGTCGGCATGGCCGGCCTTCAGACCAGCCATCGCTACGGCAACGCGACCATGCTCGCCTCGGACCATGTCCTGGGCATCGGCAACCGCTGGGCCAACCGCCACACCGGCAACGTCGAGGTCTACACCAAGGGTCGCAGCTTCACCCATGTCGACATCGAGCCGACGCAGATCGGTCGCGTCTTCACGCCCGATTTCGGCATCGCCTCGGATGCGGGCAAGGCGCTGGAGCTGTTCGTGGAGATCGCCACGGAATGGCGCGCCGCCGGCAAGCTCAAGGACCGCACGGTCTGGGTCGAGGAGTGCCGCGAGCGCAAGCGCACCATGCTGCGCCGGACGCATTTCGACGAGAGCCCGATCAAGCCGCAGCGCGTCTATGAGGAGATGAACAAGGCCTTCGGACGCGACACCACCTATGTCAGCACGATCGGCCTGTCGCAGATCGCCGCCGCCCAGTTCCTGCATGTCTACAAGCCGCGCGGCTGGATCAATTGCGGGCAGGCGGGGCCGCTCGGCTGGACGATTCCCGCGGCGCTCGGCGTCTGCGCCGCGACGCCCGGCACGCCGGTCGTCGCGATCTCCGGCGACTACGATTTCCAGTTCCTGATCGAGGAACTGGCGGTCGGCGCCCAGTTCCGCACGCCCTACATCCATGTCCTCGTCAACAACTCCTATCTCGGGCTGATCCGCCAGTCGCAGCGCGGCTTCAACATGGACTACTGCGTGCAGCTGTCCTTCGAGAACCTCAACTCGCCAGAGCTCGGCGTCTACGGCGTCGACCACGTCAAGGTCGTCGAGGGGCTCGGCTGCAAGGCGATCCGGGTCACCGAGGTGCAGGACATCCTGCCGGCCTTCGAGCGGGCCAAGGCGATGCTGGACGAGTTCCGCGTGCCGGTCGTCGTCGAGATCATCCTCGAGCGCATTACCAACGTCTCGATGGGGACGGACATCGACAAGGTGACGGAGTTCGAGGACCTGGCGCTCGCCGCCGAGGACGCGCCGACCGCCATCGCGCTGCTCGACTGATATCGACCGGGAGGTTTCAACCCATGCCGAAGTTCTGTGCCAACCTGACGATGCTCTTCAACGAGCATCCCTTCCTCGATCGCTTCGATGCCGCCGCCAAGGCCGGCTTCAAGGGCGTCGAGTTCCTCTTCCCCTATGCCTTTGCCAAGGACGACATCGCCGATCGACTCAAGAGGAACGACCTGACGCAGGTGCTGTTCAACCTGCCGGCCGGCGACTGGGACAAGGGCGAGCGCGGCATCGCCTGCCATCCGGACCGCGTCGGCGAGTTCCAGGACGGTGTCGGCAAGGCGATCGACTACGCCAAGGCGCTCGGCAGCACCATGGTCAACTGCCTGGCGGGCCTGGCGCCGGCCGGGATCGAGCGGGACAAGGCGGCGCAGACGCTGGTCGACAACCTCGCCTTCGCGGCGGCGGCGCTGAAGCGGGAGGGCATCCTGCTGATCATGGAGCCGATCAACAGCTACGACATCCCCGGCTATGTCGTGAACCGCTCGGCCGAGGGCATCGCCATCATCGACGCGACCGGCTCCGACAATCTCAAGCTGCAATACGACATCTATCACATGCAGCGCATGGAAGGTGAGCTGGCGGCGACGATCGAGAAGCTGTTGCCGCGCATCGCCCATATGCAGCTCGCCGACAATCCCGGCCGCAACGAGCCCGGCACCGGCGAGATCAATTACGGCTTCCTGTTCGGGCTCATCGACCGGCTCGGCTACGCCGGCTGGATCGGCTGCGAATACAAGCCGAAGGCCGGCACGGTCGAGGGACTCGGCTGGCTCAAGAACGCAACGCGCTGACGCATCGGACCGAAAAGTGGATCCCACTTCTCGGGAAAATCCGATGCGACAACAAGACGATAAGGACCGGAGGACACGTCATGAAGATCGGATTCATCGGGCTTGGCATCATGGGCGCGCCGATGGCGGGCCAACTGATCAAGGGCGGGCATGAGGTCCACCTCTACAGCCGCACGCAGGTTCCGCAGGAGCTCGCTTCAGCGGGCGGGCGCTCCTGCGCCTCCGCCACCGAGGTCGCGCAGAACGCTGACATCATCATCACCATGGTGCCCGACACCCCGCATGTCGAGGACGTGCTGTTCGGCGAGGCCGGCGTCGCCAAGGGCCTGTCGAGCGGCAAGATCATCGTCGACATGAGCTCGATCTCACCGGTGGCGACCAAGGAGTTCGCCAAGCGGATCAACGCGCTCGGCTGCGACTATCTCGACGCGCCGGTCTCGGGCGGCGAGGTTGGCGCCAAGGCGGGGACGCTCTCGATCATGGTCGGCGGGCCGCAAGGCGCCTTCGACACGGTCAAGCCGCTCTTCGACCTGATGGGCAAGAACATCACCCTGGTCGGCGGCAATGGCGACGGCCAGACCACCAAGGTCGCAAATCAGATCATCGTCGCCCTCAACATCGAGGCGGTGGGCGAGGCGCTGCTGTTCGCCGCGAAGGCGGGCGCCGATCCCGCCAAGGTCCGCCAGGCGCTGATGGGGGGCTTCGCCTCCTCGCGCATCCTGGAGGTGCATGGCGAGCGCATGATCAAGCGCACCTTCGCGCCGGGCTTCCGCATCGAGCTGCACCAGAAGGACCTGAATCTCGCTTTGTCGACGGCGCGCTCGCTCGGCGTCTCCCTGCCGAACACGGCGACGGCGCAGGAATTGTTCAATGCCTGCGCCGCCCATGGCGGCGGTGCCTGGGATCATTCCGGCATGGTGCGCGCGCTGGAGACGCTCGCGAATTTCGAGATCGGCCAGACTGAGAAGGCCTGATCCGGGCAGGCGAGGGCGCCGGTCGAGGGGGACGTGCATCATGACGCTCACACAGAACGCATCCCATGACGATCGCTCCAACGCGGCGCCCGATGGCCACGAGGTCATGCGCCGCCTCGACGAACTGGCGCGCTTCTCCGCTGATCAGGGCGCGCTGACGCGGCTGTTCCTGACCGCCGAGCATCGCCAGGCCATCGGCCAGGTCGAGGCCTGGATGCAGGAAGCCGGCCTTTCGACCCATGTCGACGACATCGGCAACCTCGTTGGCCGCAGCGCCGGTGCCAGTGCCGGTCAGCGGACCCTGCTGCTCGGCTCGCATATCGACACGGTCCGCAATGCCGGCAAATACGACGGCAATCTCGGCGTGATCGCCGCGATCCAGGCCATAAGGCGGCTGCGGGCCGAAGGGATCGAACTGCCCTTCGCCATCGAGGTGCTCGCCTTCGGCGACGAGGAGGGCGTGCGCTTCCCGGTGACGCTGAACGGCTCGCGCGCTGTCGCCGGCCGCTTCGATTCCGCCGTGCTCGATGTTTGCGATTCCGACGGCGTCTCGCTGCGCCGGGCGCTGACCGAGTTCGGCTTGGATCCGGCGGGCATCCCTGGCATCCGGCGCGATCCGGCCGGCATCCTTGGCTATGTCGAGGTCCATATCGAGCAGGGCCCGGTGCTGGAGGAGCGCGGCCTGCCGGTCGGCGTCGTCACCGCGATCAGCGGCGCCAGCCGCTTCACCATCACCATCGATGGCGTCGCCGGCCATGCCGGCACGGTACCGATGAACCTGCGCCGCGATGCCTGCGCCGCGGCGGCGGAGATGATCTTGGCAGTCGAGCGCGTCGCCTCGATGCGGCGCGACGTCGTCGCCACGGTCGGGCGCATCGCGATCGCGCCCAGCGCGGTCAACGTCATCGCCTCAAAGGCCGAGTTCTCGCTCGACCTGCGCAGCCCCTCGGACGAGGCGCGCCACGCCGCCGTCCGCGACCTCAAGCGTGCCTTCGAGGCGATCGCGGCCTATCGCAACGTCACCTCGACGATCGTCGCCTTCTACGAGGAGGACGCGGCGGTCTGCTCGCCGGCAATCGTCGCGGCGCTGGAGCAATCGGTCGCGGCGCGCGGCGTCGTGCCGTTGCGGCTGCCGAGCGGGGCGGGGCATGACGGCCTCGCCATCGCCAATCTCTGCCCGTTCGGCATGCTGTTCATGCGCTGCGCCGGCGGCATCAGCCACAACCCGGCGGAGGCGGTCGAGGCCGCCGACGTGCAGGTGGCGGTCGACGTGCTCGTCGACTTCCTGCGCACCGCCTCTCCCGAAACCTTCAGGACCTGAACAGGAGACCGACCATGAGCGTCGCCATCGACGGGACGACACTGACCGCGGAGCAGGTGGTGCGCGTCGCGCGCGCCGACGGCGAGGCCGGCTT
This sequence comes from Allobosea sp. P4_H5, assembly GCF_056400825.1. Taxonomy (NCBI): domain Bacteria; kingdom Pseudomonadati; phylum Pseudomonadota; class Alphaproteobacteria; order Hyphomicrobiales; family Alloboseaceae; genus Allobosea; species Allobosea sp. P4_H5. The sequence continues at coordinate 6,804 of NZ_JBFUKM010000011.1, forward strand.
CGCCGCCGCGACGCTGGCGCCCGAGGCGCGCGAGCGCATCGCCGAGGCGCGCGACTATATCGACACGAACTTCATGAGCGACGATGCGCCGTTCATGTATTCGTTCAACACCGGCGTCGGCCTATTCAAGGACCAGCGCGTGCTGATGTCGGAGATGACCGACTATCAGCGCAACACCGTCTATGCGCATGCGACCGGCATCGGCGAGCCGCTGTCCGAGGATGCGACCCGCGCCACCATGCTGCTGCGCGCCAACGCCTTCGCCTCGAACTATTCCGGGCCGCGCGTCGAGGTGGTCGAGCGCCTGCTCGCATGCCTCAATGCCGGCCTGCACCCGGTGATCCCGTCCAAGGGTTCGGTCGGCGCCTCCGGCGACCTGGCGCCGCTCGCCCATATGTCGGGCGCGATCTGCGGCTTCCCGGAAGCCGAGATGATCTACAAGGGCGTGCGCATGCCGGCCCGCGAAGCGCTGCAGCGCGCCGGGCTCTCGACCGAGTTCCCGCTCGCGGCCAAGGATGCCTCGGCGCTGATCAACGGTTCCACCGTCTCGCTCGCCGTCGGCGTGCTGGCGATGGAGGATGCCCGCCGGCTGCTGAAGCATGCCGACATCGCGCTCGCGCTGACGCTGGAGTGCATCCGCGGCGAGCTCGCCGCCTTCGATCCGCGCGTCCACAAGGCCCGCCCGCATCCCGGCCAGGCGGCGACGGCGCGCAACATCCTGCGCATCGCCGGCGATTCCAAGCGCTGTGGCGAGGCGGCCCGGCAGCTCGTCTTCCCGGACGAGGCCCGCGCTCCCGGCAGCAAGGCGCCGCCGCGCGTGCAGGACGTCTATTCGATCCGCTGCGGCCCGCAGGTCCACGGCCCGGTACGCGAGGCGATGGAGTTCGTCACCCGCGTGATGACTACCGAGATCAACTCGGCCACTGACAACCCGCTGATCTGCAAGGATGGCGGCGGCTATGTCTGCATCTCGGCCGGTCATTTCCACGGCGCTTATGTCGCGCAGGCCATGGACCTGCTCGCCATCGCCGCCACCGATCTCGGCTCGATCTCCGAGCGCCGCCTGGCGCGGCTGATCGACCCGACCATGAGCTACGGCCTGCCGCGTAACCTCCTAGCGGGCAAGCGCGGGCTCAACACCGGCTATGCCACGGTACAGTGCTCGATGTCGGCACTGGTGATGGAGAACCGGCATCTCTCGACGCCCGGCTCGGTCGATTCGATCCCTGGCAAGTCGAACGCCGAGGACCATGTCTCGAACTCGACCTGGTGCGCCCGCAAGGCCCGCACCGTGGTCGAGAATGTCGAGCAGATCCTCGCCTGCGAGATCCTGATGGCCTGCCAGGCGCTCAGCCTCGTCGACGACCTCGCCAGGGATTATCCGATCGCCAAGGGCAGCCGCGCCGCGCTCGATGCCGTGCGCGCGGTCATCCCGCCCGCGCTCCAGGGCGACCGCTGGTACGCCACCGAGATCAACCAGGCGCTGGCGCTGCTCCGCTCCGGCGCGATCGTCGAGGCGGTCGAGAGCGCGGTCGGCCCGCTGGAGTAAGATCGGATGCGCCCGGCTCCCGCCGGGCGCTGCCCTGCACGTTCGCCACTTCGAAACGTCTTGGCACCATCATGGCGCCAGCCGTCCGGAGAGCCCGCGTGGAAACCACCCTCTACCCGCCCGTCAAGCGCTTCCTCGAGGAGCTCGGCTATGCCGTGAAGGGCGAGATCGGCCGCTGCGACCTCGTCGGCCTCAGGGAAGGCGATCCGACGGTGGTGGTGATCGGCGAGCTGAAGCTGGCCTTCAATCTGGAGCTGATCCTGCAGGGCGTCGACCGGCTGCGCCTCGGCGACGAGATCTGGCTGGCGGCGCAGCTCTCCGCCAGGGGCAAGGGCCGGGAGAGCGATCCGCGCTATCGCGATCTTTGCCGTCGGCTCGGCTTCGGCCTACTCGGCGTCAGCAGCACGGGGCGCGTCGAGGTTCTGGTCTCGCCGACTGCGCCGACGCCGCGCAAGAACCCGAAAGCCCGCTCGCGGCTGGTCGACGAGCACCGGCGTCGCAAGGGCGACCCCGCAGCCGGCGGCAGCACGCGCCGGCCGATCATGACCGCCTATCGCCAGCAGGCGCTCGCTTGCGCTGTAGCGATGAGCGCGGCGCCGCAGCGCCCGCGCGATCTCAAGCCGTCCTGTCCCGATGCCCAGAAGATCCTGCACCGCAATGTCTATGGCTGGTTCGAGCGTGCCGAGCGCGGCGTCTACGGGCTGACCGAGGCGGGGCGCAGCGCGCTCGCGCGGTGGGAGATGACGCCGGCCTGAGCGCGCGGACTGCGGTCTCGTATCGGCTGCCCCCTTCTGGATGCGTTGAACCCGGCTGGCTGGTGCGCACCGCCACCTTTCTGTAAGCGGTGGTGGAAGACAGGGGCAGGGCGCGCGACGCGGCGGACCGTGGCACGGGAGCAGAAGCATTTTCTGAGGCTGGCGCTCGGCACGGGCGATGCGGGCTATGCCGGCATGCTCCTCCTCGTCCTCGGCGCCACCGCCCTGGCGGGAATGATCGTCTGGTTCGCGCCGCTGGAAAGCGTCTCGGCGATCTACATGCTGCCGGTGCTCGTCGCTGCGATCCGCTACGGTACCGGCCCGGCGATCGTCGCCGCTTTGCTCGGCGCGGTCATGACCTCGCTGTTCTACCCGCCCTTGTTCAGCGTGCTGGTGTTCCGGCCGGCGCAGATTATCGATCTCGTCACGTCCCTGGTCGTGGCGCTGACCTTGGGCTGGCTCGCCGGCCATCTGCGTGCCCAGATGTTCGAGGCGCGTGAAGAGGAGCGCCGCACCCGCCAGCTCTATCGCCTCAGCAGCGAGATCGCCGGTGCCGTCGATGTCGCGGCGATCTACGACATCGTCGCCGCTCACATGGCCGGCCTGCTTGGGCGCGAAGTGGCGCTCTTCGCTGCTGCAGAGGGCCATTCCTGGCGCGCGATTCGCGCCCCAGCGGCGGGAACGCCGGTCGACGAGCTCCAGCGCGCGGTCGAGCGCTTCGCCAGCAGGACTGGCGACGCCGGAAGGGCGGACGTCGAGGTGCTGGCGCTCGGCTCGCAGCAGCATTGGCTGCTCTGCAATCTCGGTGGCCCGGCGTGGCCGAAGGCGACCCTCGCAGTGCCGCTGGGCGGCGCCGATGCCGGTACGACCGACAAGGTGGTCGCCCAGGCTCGCTCCATCCTCGCCGAGGGCGAAAGATCGCTGGAGCGGCTCGGCCTGACCCGCGCACTGGAGGAGCGGCAACTGCGCCAGCGCAGCGATGCCTTGCGCGACATCCTGATCGAGGCCGTCTCGCACGAATTGCGCACGCCTATCGCCAGCATCCTCGGCTCGGCGAGCGTCCTGTCCACGGCCCCGTCACTCGCTTCCGAGCTGCGCCTGCATGAGTTGTCCACTGCGATCGGCTCGGAGGCTGCCCGCCTCGACCGCCGCATTCAGAGCCTGCTCGACGTCACCCGCATCCGGGCCGGCGCTCTGCAACCGCGCTTCGACGAGCTCGATCCGGCCGACATCGTCAATGCCGCGCTCGACGGAGCCGCGGAGCGACTGGGCGGCCGCAAGGTGGTGCTGGCTCTGGATCGGGACTTGCCGTTCGTTCGGGTCGATCCGGTACTGGTCGAGCAGGCGCTGATCAACATCCTGGAAAATGCCGCGAAGTTCGCGCCGGATGCCGCGCCGATCGCCATCAGCGCCGGCGAACGCGATGGGAAGCTGGCGGTCGAGATCCGCGACGAGGGGCCCGGCCTCGACCGGGGCGAGGCCGAGCGGATCTTCGAGCGCTTCCATCGCGGCGAGCGTCATGCCGATATTGCGGGCGGCAGCGGCCTCGGGCTCACTATCGCCAAGACCTTCATCGAGGCGAATGGCGGCAGCATCGAGCCGCTGAGCGAGGGGCCGGGCAAGGGCACGACGATGCGGATATGGCTGCCGCTCACAGCGCGGCATATGAGGGACACCGGTGATGACTGAACCGCGGCAGCAGACCGGCCCGCTCGTCCTCGTCATCGACGACGAGCCGCAGATCCGACGCTTCCTCAAGACCGGCTTCGAAATGCAGGGCTTCCGCATCGCCGAGGCGGAGACGGCGAAGCAGGCGCTCGAGCTCGCGGTGATGCGCCGGCCGGACCTCGTCGTGCTCGATCTCGGCCTGCCCGATGCCGATGGCGCGAGCGTGCTGGAGGCGCTGCGCGGCTGGTTCCAGGGCGCGGTCATCGTCCTGTCGGTCCGCAGCTCGGAGGAGGAGAAGGTCGCGTTGCTGGAGAAGGGCGCGGACGACTATGTCGTGAAGCCCTTCGGCATGGCCGAATTGCTTGCTCGCGCCCGGGTCGTGCTCCGGCGCATCGCCCAGCCGGGCGCTGCCGAGCCCGTCCTGCGCGTCGGCGGGCTGACGCTCGACCTTGCCCGGCGCATGGTCAGCCTCGACGGCGTCCCGGTCGTGCTCTCGCCGAAGCAGTTCGCGCTGCTGCGGGTGCTGGGCGCCCATCACGGCAAGGTCCTGACCCACCGCCAGTTGATGAAGGAGCTCTGGCCGCAGGACCCGGACGAGGACGTGCAATATCTCCGCATCCTGATGAAGAAGCTGCGCGACAAGATCGAGCCCGATCCGGCCCGCCCGACCTATCTCGTGACCGAGCTCGCCATCGGCTATCGGCTGCGGACGCAGGAGCAGCTCGATGCGGTCGGCTATGCGCAGGCTATGCGCTAGGCCGGTTGCCGACATGGAACGGCTAAGCGCGTAGCTGCTAGCGACGGACTCCGAGAAGCGCGTGGGGACGCGTCCGGAGCCGGGAACGCCTGTATGTTCAAACTCTGGTTGGCGCTCGCCACGGTGGGCGGCATGGCCGCGGCCGTCTGGTTGGCCTGGGCCTTCTGTCGCGAGCTGATGCCCGTGGCCCGGGCGATCGACAAGCTCGGCAGCTCGCTCGGCGTTATCGCGAGCTGGCTCGTCCTGCTCGCCTGCCTGATCAGCGCCGGCAACGCCACCATCCGCTATCTGCTCTCCTACAGCTCCAATGCCTGGCTCGAGCTGCAATGGTACATGTTCGCCGGCATGGTGCTGCTCGGCTCGGCCTATACATTGCGGGTCAACGAGCACGTCCGCGTCGACCTGTTCTACGGCGTCGTCTCCGACCGGACCCGGCACTGGATCGATCTCGTCGGCGGCGCCGTATTCCTGATGCCGATGTGCCTGGTGATGATCTGGTTCACCTGGCCCTGGTTCGTGCAGTCCTGGACACTGAACGAATCCTCCAGCAATGCCGGCGGTCTGATCCGCTGGCCGGTCATCCTGCTCCTGCCGGTCGGCTTCGTTCTGATCCTGCTCCAGGGCATCTCCGAGATGATCAAGCGCGCCGCAGCGCTGCGCGGCTTCCACCAGCACGAATACGCTTACGAGAAGCCGCTGCAATGATCGACGCCATCCGCGCCAATCTCGGCCCCATGATGTTCGGGGGCCTGATCGTCTTCCTGCTGATCGGCTATCCCGCCGCCTTCTCGCTGGCGGCGGTCGGGCTGTTCTTCAGCTTCATCGCGATCGAGATGGGGGTGATCGCGCCCCAGTACATGGGCAATCTCACCTTCCAGCTCTATTCGATCATCTCGAACGACCTCCTGCTCTCGATCCCGTTCTTCACCTTCATGGGGGCGGTGCTGGAGCGCTGCGGCCTGGCCGAGGACCTGCTCGATTCGATCGGACAGCTCTTCGGCAGCGTCCGCGGCGGCCTGTCCTATGCCGTTATCTTCGTCGGCGCGATCCTAGGCGCCATCACCGGCACGGTCGCCGCCTCGGTCATCGCCATGGGCGTGATCTCGCTGCCGGTGATGATGCGTTACGGCTACAACATGCAGCATGCGACCGGCGTCATCGCCGCGTCCGGCACCATCACCCAGTTGATCCCGCCCTCGCTCGTCCTCGTCGTCCTCGCTGACGTGATGGGCAAGTCGGTCGGCGACATGTATGCCGGCGCGATCGGCCCCAGCATCGTCCAGGTCGCTCTGTTCTGCGTCTGGGTGGTGATTCTCAGCTTCACCAGGCCGCACCATGTGCCGGCGCTGCCGCCCGAGGCGCGCACGCTCAAGGGCTGGGCGCTTGCGATCAAGTGCGTTCGCGGCATCGTGCCTTCGGCGGCGCTGATCTTCCTCGTGCTCGGCACGATCTTCATGGGCCTGGCGACGCCGACGGAAGCGGGCGCGATGGGCGCGGTCGGCGCGCTCGGGCTGGCGGCGCTCTACCGCACGCTGACCGGGAAGCTGACCTATCAGGCGATGTCCTCGACCATGCGCATCACCGCCATGGTGACGATGATCCTGATCGGCGCGCGCGTCTTCAGCCTGGTCTTCCAGGGCGTCGGCGGCGGACTCTGGATCGAACACATGCTGACCGGGCTGCCCGGTGGTCAGGTCGGCTTCCTGGCCTTCACCATGGTGTTCGTCTTCTTCATCGCCTTCTTCCTCGATTTCTTCGAGATCGCCTTCATCATCATCCCGCTGCTGACCCCGGCGGCGACCAAGCTCGACATCAACCTGATCTGGTTCGGCCTGCTGATCTGCGCCAACATCCAGACCTCGTTCATGCATCCGCCCTTCGGCTTCGCGCTGTTCTATCTGCGCGGCATCGCGCCGCCGACGGTGAAGAGCCGCGACATCTATCTCGGCTCGATCCCGTGGATCGTGCTGCAGCTTGTGCTCGTGGCGCTGATGATCGCCTTCCCGGAGATGGTGACCTACTGGCTCGACAAACCCGTGACCGTCGATCCCGCCGCGCTGGAGCGGCAGCTCAACAGCATGCCGGGCCTCGGCAACATGCCGGGACTCGAGCTGGACGGGCTGAGCCCGCCCAAGCCCTGAGCGGCGGCGGGCTTGCCGTCGCCGTCAGGTGTCGAGCCCGGCGAGCATCCGCGTCAGAGCCGCCGACGACATCGGCCTGGCGAGCGGGTAGGACTGGCCGGCCCAGAGCAGGGTGAAGTCGTCGCGGCCCGCAGCTTCCGCGGCGCTGCGCAACGGTCCCAGCGCCGTGCCGGCGGTCGGGAAGACCGGCGCCAGCTCGGAGAGCGGGCCAAGCTCCGCCATCGCCCGGTTGACGATGCCGCGCGCCGGCCTGCCGGTGAACAGGTTGGTGATCGCCGTCGGCCGTTCGCTCATGCCGAGCGCCTTGCGGTAGATCGGCGAGATCTTGGCCTCGGGCGTGAACAGATAGGCGGTGCCGACCTGGACGGCCGCCGCTCCCAGCGCGAAGGCCGCCTCCACGCCGCGCCGGTCGGTGACGCCGCCGGCGGCGATGACCGGAACCGGGACGGCATCGACCACCTGCGGCACCAGCGCGAAGGTGCCGACCTGCTCGGAAATCCGGTCGTTCAGGAAGATGCCGCGATGGCCGCCGGCCTCGGCGCCCATGGCGATGACGGCGTCGACGCCGCGCTCGACCAGCCACCGCGCTTCGGGCACGGTCGTGGCGGAGGCGATGATCCTGGCTCCGATGCGCTTCACGCGGTCGAACAGCTCCGGCGCAGGCAGGCCGAAATGGAAGCTGACGACCTCGGGCCGGTACTCCTCGAGTACGGTTGCCAGGGAGGCGTCGAAGGGCGTGCGCCCGCTCGGCGTCTTCGGCATGTCCGGATCGAGCCCGGCCTCGGCATAGTAGCCGGTGAGGCGGTTGAGCCAGGCGGCTTGGCGCGCCGGATCGTCGGCCGGCGGTGTATGGCAGAAGAAGTTGACGTTGATCGGCCGGCGCGTGCCGGCCCGCACCGTGTCGAGCGCGGCCCTGAGGCTCGCCTCGTCGTATTGCGCGCCGGCCAGCGAGCCGAGCCCGCCGGCTTCGCTGACGGCAATGACCATCTCCGGCGTGCTCGCGAGGGCCATCGGTCCCTGGATGATCGGCAGCTCGATGCCGAACAGGTCGAGCAGGCGCGCTTGTGCGGTGCTGGTCATGGTTGTTCCTCGCGCGGGACGGGGCCGGTTGACGCTAGAGTCCGGCTCGGCTCGCCGATTGCAAGGCGAAGGTCAGCGCATCCGCAGTGCAGGATTGGGCGAGACCCTGTTCGAGGTCTTTGCCGGCCATTGGCAATTTCCAAGCCCTCATCCTGAGGAGGCCGCGTCAGCGGCCGTCTCGAAGGATGCTCCAGGAGTCTCTGGAACCATCTGGATCATCCTTCGAGACGCGATCTGCGATCGCTCCTCAGGATGAGGGCTGCGGGGGACAACGCGACCTTTTGGAGTCAAGCCGGCTTATGCGGCAAGGCGAGGCCGTAGCCGTCAGCCTCGCCGGGCTGCTCCTCGGCCGGTTGCTCGTCAGCCCTGCGCAGCCTGGTGTCCCTGAGCTCGTCGGCGGCTTCCAGGATCGGGTAGGCGATCGAGGTGATGTGGCCATGGATGCGCTTCAGGTCACGCAGCACGTCGAGATGGATCGAGGAGGTCTCGAGCGACTGCGTCACCCCGCTGCGCAGGCGCTCGTAATGCTTCTCGGTCGCCATGCGCTCGGCGACGCGCATCGCGCTCTTCTCGTCGAAGAGTTGGCGGGCAAGGCCGATATCGCGTGTTGCCAGCACGTTGAGCGCCAGTTGCAGGCTGTGGCTGACCCGGATGTGAAAATCGCGGATCTCGGCGAGGCCTTCTTCCGAGAAGCGATAGCGCTTGCGGATCTTCTTCTCAGCGAGTTCACGCAGGTTCTTGTCGATGATGTCGCCGATATGCTCGAGATTGGTGGTCGCCGTGATGACCTCGAACAGGCGCCGGCTGTCCTCCTCGCCGAGCGGACGGCGCGAGAGCTTGACGAGATAGAGCTTGATCGCCTCGTGGATCGCATCGACGCCGTCATCGGCGGCCGCGATTTCGCGCGAGAGGGCGAGCTTGTCCTGCTCCAGCAGGACCTGCAGGTCCTTCAGCATGGCGCCGACGCGGTCGCCCAGATGCAGCGTCTCGCGCATTGCGCTGGCGAGGGCTTCGGGCGGGCTGTCGAGCAGACCAGCGTCGAGATAGAGCGGCCGGATGCGCTGCTCGGCTTCGGGCTTGGCTGGAGTCAGGCGCGTGACCAGCGACGCGATCGGCTGGACGAAGGGCAGGAAGGCGATGGCGCCGATGATGTTCAGCGCCAGATGGATCTCGACCGCCAGGCGCGACGGATCGTGCGATAGCGCGGAGAACCAGCCCGAGAGCGGCTTGGCGAAGGGGATCACGACGAGCGCGATCAGGATGCGCGTCAGCAGGTTGGCGAGCGCGACGCGGCGCTGCACCACCGGCGCGCCGAGCTGGTCGAGCACCGGCACCAGCGCGTTGCCGAGATTGGCGCCGACGATCAGGATCAGCGCGGTCGGTGCCGGGAACAGCCCACCGGCCCAGAACGAGGCGATCAGCAGGACGATGGCGAGACTGGAATGGGTCAGCCAGGTCGCTGCGACGGTGATCCCGACGGCGAGCAGCGGCTCGCTCGCCAGCGCCTCGAACACCGAGCGGAACACGGGCGATTGCGCGAGCGGCGCCGAGGCGGTCTTGAGCTCGGCGAGCGAGAGCAGGATCAGGCCGATGCCGACGATCAGGCGCCCGATATTGCGGGCGCGGTTCATTGCCTCGTTGGCGAGATAGAGCGCGACGCCGACGGAAAGGCAGGCGCCCCAGAGCCAGCCGAGCTCGAAGGAGACCAGGAAGGCTGCGATCGCCGTGCCGACATTGGCGCCGAGCAGCACGGCGAAGGCCATGGGCAGGCCGATCAGCGCCTGGCCGGCGAAGGAGGAGAGCAGCAGCGTCGTCGCCGTCGAGCTCTGCAGGATCAGCGTCACCACCGCCCCGCTCGCCATCGCCGAGACGCGGTTGCCGGCGAAGCGGGCCAGGCCCTGCCGCAGCGAGGGGCCGAAGGCCCGCGTCGCGCCCGTCCGCACCAGCCTCACCGCCCAGATCAGCAGCGCCACCGAACCGGCGAGGTGGATCAGGATGGCAGTGGTGCTCTCGGCGGCGTTCATCGTGGGGAGGGCGTTCCTTCAGGCGAGAATCGGAGAGGTCAAGCGGCGGATTATGCCGCCAAATTCGTTAGCCGTCTTATAAAATCGACGGCGGAAATGGTCTACTTCTTATGCATGCGATGTGAGATGGAAGACGGTCGTCGCACGTTCAAAAGCGCAAGTGCCAGCGACCGTGGCGATCCACGACAACGCTGGCACGTCTTCTTCCTATCCGGTCAGTGTGGAAGAATTGCGGTCACGGTCTGCTCGGCGCTGACGGCTATGCGGCCGGAGTAGGCTTCGGCTGGGATTTGCTCGCAAGGGCGGCGCGCTCGGCCGCCATCGCCGTGATCAGGCGAGGATAGGCTTCCTGCATGGCGTCGCGGAAGGCCTCGAATGGCATCTCGTCATGGTCGGCGCGGTCGAGCACATAGTCCATATGCTGCCGGCCGGCCGCATGGAAGGGCTGGAAGATCGAGTCCGCGCTGCCGTCGAAATCGAGCGGCTCGACGTCGAAGCGGGCGCAGAAGGCAAGGTCGAAGGCCGGCGTCGCCTTGACCCAGCGGCCTTCGAGATGGAGCAGCGTATAGGCGTGCCAGCGGAAGACGTCGGTGCCCATCAGCTCGAGGATGCGCGGCGAGGCCAGGTGGTTGCGTACATCGGCGAAACCGACGCGCGCCGGAATGCCGGCGGCGCGGCAAGCCGCGGCGAGCGTCACCGCCTTGGGCACGCAGAACGAGCCCTTCGCTTCCAGGCAACGCGAGGCGACGAAGATGTCGCGCTCGATGCCGAAATAGCGCAGGTCGTAGGGGATCGCGTCGCGGACGGCATAGTAGAGCCGCACGGCGCGGTAGCGGTCGGGGCCAGTGCCGACATGGCGGTCGACGAAGGCACGGATCGCCGGCGCATTGGCATCGATGAAGGGCGTGGCCTTGAGCGCCCCGGCGAGCCTGTCGTCGCTCATCATCCCCTCCTGATCACGTCCCACGCGGATGCTGCAGCCGCCAGGCGATCTGCGGCAGGCGGTCGGCGCCGAAGAAGCTTTCGCCGTCCAGCGTCACGAAGGGCACGCCGGTGATGTTGGCTGCACAAGCTTCCTCGACAGCTTCACCTAGGCGCTGGCGACCCTCGGCTCCGTCGATCATGGCGCGGATCGCCTCCGGCGTCTCGCCTGCGAGGCAGGGCAGGGCGGCAAGCACGGCCGGGTCGGTGATATCCTCGCCTCTGGCAAAGAAGGCCGCGAAGATCTCGCTCGCCAGTCGTAACCCGTCCTGGGGCCGCGTCGCGGTCCAGGCATGGTGGAGCCGGCCGGCGAGATGAGCCGAGATCTGCAGCGGCTCAGGGATACGGAAGGGCAGGCCGAAGAACTCGGCCGAGCGGGTCACATCCTCGAGGAAATAGCGCCGCCGCGCCGGCGTCTCCAGCGGGTTGGCGACGCCCTGTTGCTTGAACACCGCCCAAAGCAGGATCGGCCTGAGCTCCAGTGCCCGGCCATGCTCCCCGGCCATTCGCGCCAGCGACCCGAGCGCGAAATAGGAATAGGGCGAGGCGAAATCGAGATAGAGGCGCAGCGCTCCGGGCATCGATCAGAACCTGAAGACGCCGTAGCCGGGCGGGCCGAGCGGGGCGTTGAGCGAGGCCGAGATCGCCATGCCGAGCGCATTGCGGGTGTCGAGCGGGTCGATGATGCCGTCGTCCCAGAGCTCCGAGGTCGAGTAATAGGCCGAGAGCTGCTCCTGATAGGCTTTGCGGGTTTCGTCCCAGAGCTGGTCGATCTCGCTCTGGTCGACCGTTCCGCCATTGCGCTTCATCTGGTTGGCCTTGACCTCGGCCAGCGTGTTCGCCGCCTGGTCGCCGCCCATCACGCCGATCTGGTGGTTCGGCCAGGAGAACAGGAAGCGCCCGTCGAAGGCGCGCCCGCACATGCCGTAATTGCCGGCGCCGAAGGAGCCGTTGCACATCACCGTGAATTTCGGCACCCGCGAGCAGCTCTGCGCCATGATCATCTTGGCGCCGTCCTTGGTGATGCCGCGGCGCTCGTATTCCCGCCCGACCATGTAGCCGGTGATGTTCTGCAGGAAGACCAGCGGCGTGTTGTTCTGGTTGCAGAGCTCGATGAAATGCGCGCCCTTGATCGAGGAGTCGTTGAAGAGCACGCCGTTATTGGCGAGAATCCCGACCTTGAAGCCCCAGATATTGGCGAAACCGCAGACCAGCGTCGTGCCATAGTTCGGCTTGTATTCATGGAAGCGGCTGCCATCGATGATGCGGGCGATGATCTCGCGCATGTCGAAGGCCTTCTTGATGTCGTCGGGAACGATCCCGTAGATCTCGGCGGGATCGTAGAACGGCTCCTCCGGCGCCTCGCGCTGCGCCTCCCAGCGCGGCAGCCGGTCCCATTGCGAGACGATGTCGCGGCCGATCTCGATGGCGTGCTCCTCGCTGTCGGCCGGGTAGTCGCAGGTGCCGGAGACACTGGTGTGCATCTCGGCGCCGCCGAGTTCCTCGACGGTGACGTCCTCGCCGGTCGCGGCCTTCACCAGCGGCGGGCCGCCCAAGAAGACCGCGCCGGTGCCGCGCACGATGACGCTGTAGTCGGAGAGCCCCGGGATATAGGCGCCGCCGGCCGTGCAATGGCCGAAGACCAAAGCGAGCTGCTTCACGCCGGCCTTCGACAGCAGCGACTGGTTGCGGAAGATCCGCCCGCCCATATAGCGGTCGGGGAACAGCTCCGACTGGAGCTGCAGGAAGCCGCCGGCGGAATCGCAGAGATGCACGACCGGCAGCCGGTTCTCCATGGCGATGTCGAGGGCGCGGACGATCTTCTTGACCGTGAGGGGATACCAGGCGCCGCCCTTCACGGTCGGATCGTCGGCGCGGATCATCACCTCGCGGCCGGAAACCATGCCGATACCGACGATCGAGCTCGCCGAGGGCGATTCCCCGCCATAGGCCATGTTGGCCGCGAGCGAGGACAATTCGAGGAAGGGCGTGCCCGGATCGAGCAACATCTCGATGCGCTTGCGCTGCGGCATCTTCTGCTGACGGGCGAGCCGGTCGAGGTCGCGCTGCGGGCGGGCGTGGCGCGCCGCCTCCTGCTTCGCCTTGAACTCGGCGACGAGGCGGCGGTTATGCGCCTCGTTGCGGCGGAAATCGGCGGAAGCGGTGTTGATCGACGATTGCAGTCTGGACATCGGGTCAGCCCTCCGCCGGAGCCGCGAGACGGGCGAGCACGGCGTCCTTGTCGAAGCCTTCGCCCTCGCGCGCCGCGATTTCGGCGATCTCGCCGTCGCGCGGCGCATCGAGTTTCATCTGCAGCTTCATGCTTTCGATGGTGACGATGGTCTCGCCGCGCTGGACGCTGTCGCCGACGCGCTTGTGGACCACGACGACCGTGCCCGGCATCGGCGCGCGCACGACGTTCGCGCCGCCGCCGGCTGCGGAGGCTTCGGCTGCGGCATCGAGCCGGCGCAACGCGAAGCTGCGCCCGTCCAGCCGGACGATGGCGCCATCGGCGCTGCCAGCGCGGGCGAAGGCGATGGGCTTGCCGTCGACAGTCAGCCGGTGGCTGCCATCGCCGGCCTCGTCGAGATTCTCCACGACATGCCGGCGGCCATCGACGGAGAGCACCAGATGCGGCCGGCGCGCCAGGATAGTGACGTGATGCACGCTGCCGTCGAGATCGAGCTTGAGGACCATGCTCAGTTCCTCCAAGGCCCGATCGAGGCTTGCGGTTCGGGCACGCCGAGGACGAGATCGCGGAAATCGCGCAGGCCGAGTGCCGCGGCGATCAGCACGGTGTCGCGCATCGCTTCATCCGGCTCGCCGGCGGCGAGCGCCGCCTTGTGCTGGGTGACGAAGCCGGTGTGCAGTTCGCCGGCGGCGAAGGCGGGATGGCCGAGCACGCGGGCGAGATAGTCGATATTGGTCTTGACCCCGAGCAAGGCGAGTTCATGCAGCGCTGCGATGGCGCGCCGCGTCGCGCCGGCACGGTCCGGGCCATGCGCGACGAGCTTGGCCAGCATCGGGTCGAAATCGGCGGTGACGCGCTGGCCGCGATCGAGCGCATTCTCGAAGCGCAGATGGGCCGCCTGCGGCGCATCGAGATGCAGGATCGTGCCGGTCTCCGGCAGGAAGTCGCGCTCGGGATCCTCGGCGCAGATCCGGCATTCGATGGCGTGGCCGTTGGCGGTGACTTCATCCTGCGCGAAGGGCAGGTCGCGTCCGGCGGCGATCTCGATCTGCAGCCTGACGAGGTCGAGCCCGGTGATCATCTCGGTGACGGGATGCTCGACCTGCAGGCGAGTGTTCATCTCCAGGAAGAAGAAGCGGCCATCGGCGCCGAGGATGTACTCGACCGTGCCGGCATTGCGGTAGTTCGAGGCGGCTGCGAGCCTGACCGCCGAAGCGCATATCTCGTCGCGCAGGCCGGCTGGCAGGTTCGCGGCCGGCGCTTCCTCGATGATCTTCTGGAAGCGGCGCTGCACCGAGCATTCGCGCTCGAACAGATGGATGGCGCCGCCCTTGCCGTCGCCGAAGACCTGCACCTCGATATGCCGGGGCCGCTCGACGAAGAGCTCGGCATAGACGCGTCCGTCGCCGAAATAGCGCTGCGCCTCGCTCGCGGCGAGGCGCGCCGCGCTTTCCAGCTCATCGGCCGAACGTACGATGCTCATGCCCTTGCCGCCGCCGCCGGCCGCTGCCTTGATCAGCAGCGGGAAGCCGATCTCAATCGCCTGGCGGGTGAATTCGGCAAGGTCCTGCGTCGGCATCACCGAGGGCGCGACTGGAACGCCATGATCGGTGGCGAACTGGCGCGCCGAGATCTTGTCGCCCATCAGCGCGATGGTGTCGGCATCCGGTCCGATGAAGGTCAGGCCGGCCTCGGCGACGGCGCGGGCAAAGCAGGCGTTCTCGGAGAGGAAGCCATAGCCGGGATGGATCGCGTCGGCCCCGACGGCGCGGGCAGCGTCGATGATCTGGGCGATGTCGAGATGGGCCGCGACCGGCGTCTCGCCGGAGATCTCGATCGCCTGATCCGCCTCGCGTACATGCCGGGCGCGGGCCTCGACCGGATGATGGATCGCGACCGAGGCGATGCCCATCTCGCGCAGCGTCCGGATCACGCGGCAGGCGATCTCGCCGCGATTGGCGATCAGCACCTTGCGGAACGGCGGGTTGTCGTCCGGAGCCGTCATCTTGCGTCGTCCATGGTCTTGAAGCTGTGGAGGGGGCCGCCCGGCGCGAGCCAGGCGGCGGGGACGGGCACAGGCAGGCTCATCAGCACCTGCGCCATCGCCTTGCCCTGCGGATCGTGGCGCAGCGAGGCGATGCCGCCGCCGCCGAGCGCCCGGTGCATCACGAAGTTGAAGCCCCCTAAGCCCGGCCAGTCGAAGCGCTCAACCTTGCCTTGGACATGGTGGGCGAAATGCCGGCCGACGGCCTCCGGCGTCAGCGCCCGGTGCAGCCAGGGCAGGAAGGTGGCATCGCGCGCGATCACGCCGATATTGGCGATGTCGCCCTTGTCGCCGCTGCGGCCGAAGGCAAGGGCGACGAGTGGCACCGCGATTGTCTCGCCGGTAGTCGCCGCAACATCCGCATCGGCGTCGGAAGGAGAGGGCGCGTTCGTGGCGGTCGCGGGGATATGCGCCGGCACCGGCAGGCTCGTCTCGCCGAGGCTCACAGTCGGGTTCAGCTCGGCCTTGTCGACCAGGAAAGAGAACAGCCGGATCACCGGCTGCGGCTCGGGCCGGCCACCGGCGAAGCCGGTCAGGCTCTGCGCCATCGCGGTCGCTGCCGGATAGATCTCGCGGGCGAAGATCTGCAGCGCCTCCTTGCTCGGGTGGCGCACGCCGATCTTGAGCACGACCTCACGCGTCGCCCGCGCTCGGCTCTGCGCGCCATAGCTCGCCTCGGCGCCGAGCGTCTCGACCGATGTTTCGGAGAAATCGGGAAAGCCGGCCTCGCGGATCAATCGCCCGCAACGGGCGAGGATGGCGGTCGCGACCGCTTCGGCCCGCTCCGCCGCGTCGTCACCGACGATCATCATCGTCGTCGCGCAGCGATAGCCGTCGGCATAGGTGGCGCTGACCTTGTAGCTGCCCGACGGCGCCCGTCCACGCGCACCGGAAACCCGGACGCGGTCCGGGCCTGACGCGTCGAGCTTCACCTGGGACCAGTCGCAACAGACATCCGGCAGCATATAGGCCGCGGGGTCGCCGACCTCGTAGACCACCTGCTCGCCGATAGTCGCTGGGCTGATCCGCCCGCCGGGGCCCTCGGGCTTGCCCACCTCGAAGCTGCCATCGGCGTGGCAATCGGCGAAGGGGAAGCCCATATCGGCCCAGTCGGCGGCGACATCGCGCCAGTCGGTGACGATGCCTCCGGTCGCCTGCGCGCCGCATTCGAGGATGTGGCCGGCGAGGCTCCCGGCCGAGAGGCGGTCGTAATCCTCCGGCGTCCAGCCGAATTCATGGATCAGCGGGCCGAGGACCACGGCCGAGTCGACGCAGCGCCCGGTCACCACGACATCGGCGCCGGCTGCGAGCGCCGCGGCGATCGGGAAGGCGCCGAGATAGGCGTTGATGCTGGCGATCCTGTCGGGGAAGGGCGTGCCGGAGAACATCTCGGTGGTGCCGGCAGCCCGCAGGCGCTCGGCTTGCCCCGAGAGGTCGTCGCCGGTGACGATCGCGACCTTGAGATCGACGCCGGCCTCCTTGAAGGCGGCGATCAGCGCGTCGCGGCAGGCTTCCGGATTGACGCCGCCGGCATTGGTGACGACGCGGATGCGTTTTTCCGCGATCTCGCGGGCGAGCGGCTTCATCACCAGCGAGACGAAGTCGGTGGCATAGCCGAGCGCCGGGTTCTTCGCCTTCATCCGGGCGAGGATCGACATGGTGATCTCGGCCAGATAGTCGAGCACGAGGTAGTCGATGCCGCCCTGCCTGACGAGCTGGCGCGGCCCTTCCGGGCTGTCGCCCCAGAAGCCGGCGCCGCAGCCGATGCGGATGCTCTCGCGCATGGCGCTCACCGCCCGGTCCAGGCCGGCGGACGCTTTTCGGCGAAGGCGGCGAAGCCCTCGCGCGCATCCTCGGTGCGAGCCATGTTCGCCAGCATGAACTGGGCGTATTCGAGCGCCGCGTCGGTCGACATCTCCCTGATCTTGGCGAGGCTCTGCTTGCCCAAGCGGATGCCGGTCGGCGACTTGTCGGTAAGGCGCCCGACCAGCCAGTTCGTCTTCGCATCGAGCTCGTCCGCCGGCACGGTGTAGTTGACGATCGCGGCAGCTTCCGGATCGCCTGCCCTGATGGTCTCGCCGGTGAGGCAGAGCTCCATCAATCGGCGATAGGGCAGCACACGCATGAGATAGGGCAGGATCATCATCGGGAAGAGCCCGACCCTGACCTCGGTCACTCCCAGCAGGACGTCGTCGCGCGCCACCACCAGATCGCAGGCACAGACCAACCCGAAGCCGCCGGCCAGCGCGTGGCCATTGACCCGCGCCACCAATGGCAGACGGCAGGCATCCATCCGGCGCAGCAGGCCGGCGACGTAATGGCGGGGATCGGCCGCCTCGATGGTGAAGGGCGTTCCGTCCGCGTTCGGCTTGAGGTCGCCGCCGGCGCAGAAGGCCTTGTCGCCGGTGCCGGTCAGGATGACGGCGCGCACCTCGGGATCGGCCTCGGCCTGGTCGAGCGCGGCGATGATTCCGGTCGCGACCGCTTCGTTCAGGGCGTTGCGGCGGCTCTCGCGATTGATCGTGACGACCAGCGTCGCGCCTTGCCGTCGGGTGATGACCTCGTCGCTCACGGTTCCATCCCTGCGCGGCTCGCTGAGGGAGCCTTCGCCCAATAAATGATTTGAATTCATTTGAGGTGTCAATAGCCGTTCCCGGGTCAGGGTATGTGAAACAGTGCTCAAATGGATTATCTGATTTTGCTGAGGCTGCCGTGCGTTGACAGTGCTGCGTGTCACTGATGAAATAGGCTCAATAAGATCGACGCACCGAATGGTGTGATGCCCGCACCGCTGCGTGACGAGGCGAGGGAGGAGATCGACGTGAATGCCGTGAACGGTAGTAACCGCGCCCACGCCWTCGGCCTCGATGAGGAGCAGAATGCGATCCTCGACGGCGCCGACCGCTATGCCCGCGCCGAGCTCTATCCGCTGTCGCAACGCATGGACGACGAGGAGTGGTGGCCGGACGAGGCCTTCCGGCATATCGGCGCCAGCGGCTTCCTCGGCGCGACCATCCCCGAGCAATATGGCGGGGCGGGGCTCGATTTGCTCCAGGCCGGGCTGGTCCTGCAGGGTTTCAGCCGCTGGAACCACGCCATGGCGCTCTCGGTCGTCGCCCACGACAATCTCTGTGCCAACAACATCTATCGCAACGGCAATGAGGAGCAGCGCCGCCGGTATTTGCCCGATCTCTGCTCCGGCAAGACGATCGGCGCGCTCGGTCTGACCGAGTCTGGGGCGGGCTCGGATGCGCTCGGCTCGATGCGGACCACGGCGCGCCGCGAGGGCGACCACTACATCCTCAACGGCAGCAAGATCTTCATCACCAATGGCCCGGTCGCCGACGTGCTCCTGGTCTACGCCAAGACCGACAAGGAGCGCGGCGCGCACGGCATCTCGGCGTTCATCGTCGAGAAGGATTTCCCCGGCTTCAAGGTGGCGCAGAAGCTGGTGAAGATGGGCTATCGCGGCAGCCAGACGGCGGAACTGCTGTTCGAGGATTGCCGCGTCCCGGCCGCCAACCTCGTCGGCGCCGAGAACCAGGGCGTCGCCATCGTGATGAGCGGGCTCGACCTCGAGCGCGCGATGATCTCGCCGCTCTGCCTCGGCGTCGCCGAGCGGGCGTTGGACCTCTCCATCGATTACGCCAAGACGCGCAAGCAGTTCGGCAAGCCGATCGGCGCCTTCCAGATGGTCCAGTCGATGCTGGCCGAGATGTATGTGCTGGTCGAGACCATGCGCAGCTTCAGCTATCGCACGCTGGCCGAGGCTGCGCCGCTCGAAGTCGGCGGCGGCGGGCGCGGCGACATCCACCGCCTGACCGCGGCCTCGGTGATGTATGCGGCGCAGGCCTGCCACGATGTCCTCGACAGGGCCGTGCAGGTCCATGGCGGCGCCGGCTATATCTGGGAATCGGAGATCAACCGGCTCTTCCGCAGCACCAAGCTGCTGGAGATCGGCGCCGGCACCACGGAGGTGCGCAAGATGATCATCGCTGGCGAGTTGCTGAAGGGGATGGAACGCCATGGCTGAGCCGGTCATCGATGCCAGCGAGCTCGGACTGGATGACGCCGATCTCGCCGTGTTGCCGACGGTCTACGGGCCGGAGGCCTTCGCCGGCAAAACCGTCCTGATCTCGGGTGGCGCCGGTGGCATCGGCCGAGCCACTGCCTGGCTGCTCGGCCGGCTCGGCGCGCAGGTGATCATTGCCGGGCGCGACGAGGGCCGGCTGGAGGCGGCGGCTGAGGCGATGCGTGCTGCTGGACTGAAGGTGGCCGGCAAGACGGTGAACGTGCGCGATCCCGCGACGATCACGGCGCTGCACGACTGGATCGCGGCCGAGTTCGGCGGCATCGACATTCTCGTCAACAGCGCCGGCGGCCAGTTCCCGCAGGCGGCGATCGACTTCTCGGTTAAGGGCTGGAACGCCGTCGTCGACACCAATCTCAACGGCACCTGGTACATGATGCAGGAGGTCGCCCGGCGCTGGCGCGATGCGAAGCGGCCGGGCAGTATCGTCTCGATCGTGGTGGTGACGCGCCAGGGCCTGCACGGCGTCGCCCATACCATCGCGGCCCGGGCCGGCGTGGTCGGCCTGACCCAGGCGCTGGCGGTGGAATGGGCGCCGCTCGGCATCCGGGTGAACTGCATCGCGCCGGGCGCAATCGAGACGCCGGGCTGGCGCGTCTACGATCCGCAGGTGGTCAAGGCCTATCCGCGCTCCAATCCGATGATGCGCACCGCGACGACCTGGGAGGTGGCGGAGGCTTGTGCCTATCTCAGCGGGCCGGCCGCGGCCTATGTCACCGGCGAGGTGCTGAACGTCGCCGGCGGGGCTCAGCTCTGGGGCGAGACCTGGACGATCCCGCGCCCGGCCTTCTTCGATGGCCCGGGCAGCAGTGGCGGTTAGGTGATGATCTCAGCGCGGCCGCGTGGAGGAGGGATTCTCCGGGGTGATTCCGGCCGCAGCCTCGAGCCGCGCCGTCGCCGTCTCCAGCCGGGCGACCACGCTCTCCATCGGGGAAGCCGCCTCGCTGTCGAGCGCCAGGCCGTGATGGACCAGATTGGTGATCGCGTCAGCCATCTCGGCCGGGTCGAAATCGCCTTCGCCACGCAGGAAGGCCCAGGTGCGATGCTCGATGCAGCCGAAGACGAGGTCGCGCACCAGGCTCGGCGAGGTCTCGGGCCGCAGATCGCCGGCGGCGATGCCGACCTTGACCACGTCGACCAGGCGATTGGTGTAGGCGCGGTTCAATTCGAACAGATGCGAGCCGCGATAATCGGGTGCCGGCCGGATCTCCTGGAACATCAGGCGCGACAGCGCCGGGTCGCGGTGGATCGAGGTGAGGTGGGTGTAGACGATGAAGCGGATCTGATTCCAGCTGCCGCGCACCGCGGCGAACTGCTCGGCATCGTCGCGCAGCATCTCCTCGAACCAGTGCTCGACGACCTTGACCAGCAATTCGCGCTTGTTGGCGAAGAAGCGGTAGATGCTGCCCTCGACCACGCCGGCGCGCAGCGCGATGTCGGTGATCAGCGCGTCGTTATAGCCCTTCTCGACGAAGACCTCCTTGGCTGCGGCCATGATGTCGGAGATGCGCCGCTCGGGCGGGAGCCGGTTGACCTGGCGCTTCAGGGCATTGCGGGGCGGCATCGATGATCCTTGCTGAGGCGAAGCGGCGGCGCGCTGGCGGGCCTCGTAAAGCCTGTCGAGGGGTTTGCGCAACGCCGGGTCGTCGCTGCCTGCGTCGTGGCGCTTCAGTCGCGTCCCGGCATTGCCCTAATAAATACCATTCATCACTATCGCGCCGCAAGCAGGAACGCGAGGTACGCCGGAAGGTCGGCCGAGACGCTGTCGCTGCATATTCGGACTGGATGGCCATGCCGGGTTTCGCGGGTGACGACGCTCGCGAAAGGGCTGCTAAGTCGCGTTCATTGTGTTGGCGTCCGGGCGCGGGCCGGGAAGCATCGTGTTGTTAGGGGAGGGATCCTTGCCGTTGCCTGCCGCTTTCGCCGGACGCCTGCGCGTTCCCGTCATCGCCGCGCCGATGTTCCTGATCTCGGGGCCGGACCTTGTCGTGTCCTGCTGCCGCAATGGCGTTGTCGGCAGCTTTCCGGCGCTCAACCAGCGGACTACGGCCGGTTTCTCCGACTGGCTCGATGAGATCGCCGGGAGGTTGGGTGATGCAGGCACGGCTGCGCCGTTCGGGGTCAACCTGGTGGTCCACCGCAGCAATCCGCGGCTGGAGGCCGATCTTGCCGTCGTCGTCGAGCGCAAGGTGCCGCTGGTCATCACCTCGCTCGGTCTCAACCGCGACCTGATCAAGGCCGTGCATGGCTATGGCGGATTGGTCTTTCATGATGTGATCAACCTCGCCTTCGCGGCCAAGGCGGCCGATGCCGGTGTCGACGGTCTGATCGCGGTTTCGGCCGGTGCGGGCGGGCATGCCGGGCCGCTCAATCCCTTCGCTGCGCTGGCCGATATCCGCCGCATCTTCGGCGGCACGCTGGTGCTCGGCGGGGCGCTGGGCACTGGTGCGCAGGTTGCTGCCGCCCGGATGGCGGGCGCGGACATGGCCTATCTTGGCACGCGCTTCATGGCGACGCAGGAAAGCATGGCGCCGCAAGCGCTGCGGTCCATGCTGCTCGACGCGTCCGCGGCCGACATCGTCTACACCCCGGCGATCAGCGGCGTGCACGGCAATTTCCTCAAGCCCAGCATCCTGGCAGCGGGGCGCGATCCCGACGATCTCAGCAGGCCCGCGAGCTATGATTTCGGCGCGACGGAAGCCAGGGCCTGGCGCGATATCTGGGCGGCGGGGCAGGGCGTCGGCGCGATCGATGACCTGCCTGCCGCAGCTGATCTCTGCCGGCGATTGGCCGATGAATACGAGGGGGCGCTGGCTGGCGCCGCTCGCCTGTCGTGCCGGGCGGCTGATCGGCCGGCGGACTGAGCCGGGTTCATTGAGCTGCAGATCGGGGACGGGTGTCGAATGGTCTGGCTGATCGGCGCGAAAGGGGTACTTCGGGCGGACTCGTGCGAAAATTCGCAGCTGCCGACAGGGTGGAATCCGGTCGGCGAAAGAGTTGACAGCACAAGATGAATTCTATTCATTAGCTGTATAGAGCTGACGCATATTGAGCCAACAAGCCAGCGCAGCCGGGGAGGATGCCGTGGGAGTCAACGCCGTTCGCGCGGCGGCGCCATATGCGCGCCGGGTGCCCGCAGATGTCGCGGTTGGGGTCGTCGATTGCGGCCTTCCAATCGGCGGTTCCGGGTGTCTCGAATGAATGAGATTCAATACCGCCCCGCCGCGAGCGCCGCTGGCGCGCCCGTCGCGCTCTCCTGCACCGGGATCGAGCGCGTCTTCGGCGGCCTGCGCGCGCTGAAGGGCGTCTCGCTCGATGTCCGCCAGGGCGAGATCCTTGGCCTCGTCGGCCCGAACGGCTCGGGCAAGACCACCATGGTCAACGTGATCACCGGCTTCTACCCGCCCAATGCCGGGCAGGTGACCCTGTTCGGCGAGGACATCACGGCGCTGAAGCCGCACCGCGTTGCCGCCCGCGGCGTCGCCCGCACCTTTCAGAATCTGGCCCTGTTCAAGGGCATGAGCGTTCTCGACAACATCCTGATCGGCCGCCACACCCACATGAAGCCGAGCGCGCTTGGGGCGCTGTTCTACTGGTGGTGGGCGGAGCGCGAGGAGCTGGCGCACCGGCGCGTCGTCGAAGAGATGATCGAGTTCATGCAGCTCCAGGACATCCGCGACGAGCCGGTCGAGGTCATCCCGCTCGGCCTGCAGAAGCGCGTCGAACTGGCGCGCGCCCTCGTCGCCGAGCCGCGTTTGCTGATCCTGGACGAGCCGATGGCCGGCATGAATCAGGAGGAAAAGGAATACATCGCCCGCTTCATCCTCGATGCGAGCGAGGCCCGCGGCGTCACCACCCTGATCATCGAGCATCACATGGATGTGGTGACCTCGATCTGCGATCGCGTCGTCGTGCTGAGCTATGGCGAGGTCATCTCGGAGGGCGAGCCGCAGGCGGCGATTTCGCATCCGAGCGTGGTCAGCGCCTATCTCGGCGAGCGCGCCGCCAAGCGCCACCAGGCTGGGAGCGCGGCATGACGGCAGCGCTTGGCAAGATCGGGGAGGTAGCAAGCTGGCCCGTCGCCGCCAATGGCGAGCCGGCGACGCTGATCGCGGCGCTCGCCCGCAACGCTGCTGAGTTCGGCGATCGCGTCGCCTTTCGCGAGCGGCGCTATGGCATCTGGCAGGAGCAGAACTGGCGCGAGGTCCTCGAGGAGATCGCCGCCATGGCGGCCGGGCTCGAAGAGGCCGGGCTGGTCGCCGGCGCCGCGATGACTGTGATCGGCGATAACCGCCCGCGGCTCTATTACGCCATGCTCGCTGCCAACATGCTGCGCGCCTTTTCGTCACCGGTCTTTCCGGACGTGCCTCTGGAGGAGCTGATCGTCGCGACCCGGCATGGCGCGCCGCCCGTCGGCATTGCCGAGGATCAGGAGCAGGTCGACAAGCTGCTGCAGCTCCGCGACGCGACCGGCCGCGTCGCCACCATCCTCTATGACGACGAGCGCGGCCTCGACGGCTACGATCAGCCCCGGCTGATGTCGCTCGATGAGCTTGTGGAAAAGGGGCGCGCGCGGCTGGTACGCGAGCCCGATCTCCTCCGGCGCTTCGTCGACGGGCCGCAGGCCGACGACATCTCGGTGCTGCTGCATTCGTCGGGCACGACCGGCCTGCCCAAGGGCATCCCGCTGCGCCATCGCAACGTCACTGGCGGCCTGCTCAATGCCGGCGCGAGCGGCTATTTCCACAAGCACGAGGAACTCTACGCCTATCTGCCCACCGCCTGGGTCGGCGACTTCGTCTTCACGCTGGGCGCCGGCATGATGATGGCGGCGACGATCAACATCCCAGAGCGGCAGGAGACGGTGATGCGCGACCTGCGCGAGGTCTCGCCGACCTTCTATCTTGCCGCGCCGCGCGCCTGGGACCAGATGCTGACCCGCGTCCAGGTCGGCATGAAGAACTCAACGCCGTTCAAGCGCTGGCTGTTCGAGACGGTGATGGAGCGCGCCGTCGCCTACGAGCGCAAGCGGCTCAAAGGCGACACGCTGACGCTGAAGGAGAAGCTGCTCGACGCGGTCGGCAACGTCCTGGTCTATGCGCCGCTGCGCGACCTTCTCGGGCTTGGCCGGGCCGAGCGCGCCTTCACTGGCGGCGAGGCGCTGGGCGAGGACACGTTCCTGTTCTTCCGGGCGCTCGGCATCAAGCTCAAGCAGTTCTACGGCCAGACCGAGACCTGCGCGCTGACCGCGGCGCAGACCGAGGGGCAGGTCAAGCTCCACACGGTCGGCAAGCCGATGGAAGGCAGCGAGATCAGGATCGACGACAGCGGCGAGATCCTGGTGCGCTCCACCTCGGTGGTCGACGGCTACTATGACGATCCCGAAAGCAGCGCCAAGGCGCTGGTCGATGGCTGGCTGCACACCGGCGATGCCGGGCGCATCGACGAGGACGGCCAGCTCGTCGTGCTCGGCCGTGTTAGCGAAGTCGTGCGCACCGCTTCGGGCGAGCGCTACATCCCGAATTTCATCGAGAACCGGCTGAAATTCAGCCCCTATATCCGCAATGTCGCGGTCATCGGCGCCGGGCGCGGCGAGCTCACCGCGATCGTCTGCATCGATTTTGACGCGGTCGGCCACTGGGCGGAGGAGCGCGGCATCTCCTACACCTCCTATGCCGAGCTCTCGCAGAAGCCGGAGGTGCAGGGGCTGATCGGCCAGGTGGTCAAGCACGTCAACGGCACGCAGCCCGACGGCCTGCGCGTCCGTCGCTTCTCCAACCTGCACAAGGATTTCGACGCCGACGACGGCGAGATCACCCGCACCCGCAAATTGCGCCGCAACGTCATCGAGACGACCTACGCCTCGCTGATCGACGCACTTTACGGCGGGATCTCTGAGACCGTCTTCGACGCCACCATCGCCTACGAGAACGGGGAGCGCGGCGTGATCCGACGGACGCTCAAGATCAGTGAGGTCCTTGCCTGATGGACTGGATCCTGCTCGCGGAACTCTCGACCAACGGCGTCTTCGTCGGCCTGATGTATGCGCTGGTCTCGCTCGGCATCGTGCTGATCTACAAGACCTCCGGCACCGCCAATCTCGCCCAGGGCGCGATCGCCATGACCGGCGGCTATGTCACCTGGGCGCTCGCCACCTTGGTCGGCCTGCCGATGTGGCTGGCGATCCCGGCCGCGCTCGTCGGCATGTTCGGTTTCGGCTTGCTGATGGAACGCATCGCGCTGCGCCGGATGATCGGCCAGCCGGTGATCATGACGATCATGCTGACGCTCGGCGTCGAGATCATGCTGCGTGGCCTGCTGCCGGGCATCTTCGGCGCCGCGGTGAAGCGCCTCGACATCGGCCTGCCGCAGCAGCCGCTCTTCGTCGGAGAGCTCCTGCTCAATCGCTCGACGATGATCGGCGGTTCGATCTCGCTGCTGCTGATCCTGCTCTCGCTGTTCTTCTTCAACTCGCGCTTCGGCGTGGTGATGCGCGCCGTCGCCGACGACCAGACCGCCTCCTGGTCGGTCGGCATCAGGGTCGAGCGTGCGATCGCCGTCGCCTGGGGGCTTGCCGCCGTCTCCGCGACCGCAGCCGGCGTGCTCTGGGGCAGCACCCAGGGCATCGACTGGTCGCTCTCGCTGCTGCTGATCAAGGCGCTCGCCATCGCCATCCTGGGCGGACTCGATTCGATCCCGGGCGTGCTCGTCGCCGGCGTCATCGTCGGCGTTGCCGAGAGCCTCGCCACCGGCGTGCTCGACCCGCTCGTCGGCGGCGGCTCGCGCGACGTGGTCGCGGCCGTGATCATCCTGGTGACGCTCCTGCTCAAGCCGCACGGCCTGTTCGGCCGCCACCATATCGAGAGGGTCTGACGCCGTGTTCTATCGTCGCGCCGGCATCCGCCACACGCGCTATCAGGACGAGCGCCAGCTGTTTCCGCTTGGCTTCGATCGCGGCCTGATCATCGCGGTCATCGTAATCCTGCTGGCGGCGCCCTTCCTGTTCGACCGGCTCTATGTCTCCGGCTACCTGCTGCCTTGGCTGATCTGGACCTCGGCTGCGCTTGGCCTCAATTTGCTGATGGGCTGGTCCGGCCAGATCCATCTCGGCTACGGCGCGGTGATGGGCATCGGCGCCTATGGCTCGGTCCATCTGGTCCGCCTCGGCGTGCCGCTCGAGATCGCGATGATCGCCGGCGGCCTGCTCAGCGCGACCATCGGTACGATGTTCGGCGGCGCAGCCCTGCGCATGAAGGGCATCTATCTGGCCATGGCGACGCTCGCCATGCAGTATGTCGTCGACTTCGTCATTTCGCATTCGTCGGTGATCAGCGGCGGCTCGCTCGCGACCTTGCAGGTGCCGCCGGTCAGTTTCCTCGGCATACCCCTGCAGGGCGATTTGCCGACCTATTACCTCGCCTTCGGCGTCTGCCTCGTCATCACCCTGTTCATGCTGAACGTCCGGCGCACCAGCTTCGGCCGGGCGTTGGCGGCGCTGCGCGAGAAGGACTATGCCGCCCAGATCCTCGGCATCTCGACCTTCCGCTACAAGCTGCTCGCCTTCTGGGTCTCGTCCTTCATCGGCGGCGTCGTCGGCTCGGTGCTGGCGGTGACCTATCTTCGGGCGATCTCGCCCGACCAGTTCCATATCGAGCTCTCGATCCAGATTCTGGCGATGATCATCGTCGGCGGGCTCGGCAGCGTGCTCGGGCCGTTCTTCGGCACGGCGCTGATCCTGTTCGCACCGATCCTGCTCAACAACCTGCTCGGCTTCACCGCGAGCACGCTCGGCTGGTCCTTGCCGATCGACCTGCGCGCCCATCTGCCGCTGATGGCCTATGGCGCGCTGGTGATCGGCTTCCTGCTCTACGAGCCGCTCGGCCTCGCCAAGATCTACGCCAATTTCCGCAACTACTTGCTCGTCTGGCCGTTCCGCCATGCCCAGCGGTGACGGTGCCTCAATCAACGACAGGGCTGGAGGAAACAGGATGTCGCTCGATCGCCGTTCTTTCATCGCCGGCTCGGCCGCGCTGGCTGCGCCGCTCGCCTTGCCGGTGCAGGTCTTCGCCCAGGAGAAGATCGTCCGCTTCACGCTGCCGCAGGACTTCACCCGCATCTACACCTTCGTGACCTCTGAATATAATCAGGGCCAGCGTGACTACTTCACTTTGGTCAACGATCGCGGCGGCGTCGGCGGCTACAAGATCGTCGCTGACATCACCGACCACGCCAACGACCTGCCGCGCGCCATCGAGGCCTATGAGCGCGGCAAGCGAGAGGGCGCCGTGTTGATCGACCCGCTCTCGACGCCGGTGGCGCGCGCGCTCGTGCCGCGCGCACTCGAAGACAAGATCAACATGATTACCGCCTATTCCGGCCGCAGCGATGCCGCCGACGGCAGCGCCTTCCCTTACGTCCTGCCGCTCTCGATCAACTACTGGACCCAGGCCGGCCTGATCATCGAGCAGTTCAAGAAGACCGAGAAGGGCAGCCTCAAGGGCAAGAAGATCGTCTTCGTCCACATCGACACGCCCTTCGGCAAGGAGCCGCTGCCGATCCTCAACGTGCTCGCCAAGAAGGAAGGCTACGAGCTCACCGCCTTCCCCTATACGCCGCCGGGCAACGACCAGTCGGCGATCTGGCCGCAGGTGCGCCGCGCGCGGCCCGATTTCGTGATCTTCTGGGGCGCCGGCGTCGGCCAGACCGTGGCGCTGACCGAGGCGGTCCGCAACGGCCTGCCGATGGACCGGGTCTCGGGCAGCGTCTGGCTGTCTGAATCCGACATGGACGTGGTCGGGCGCGAGGCGGCCAAGGGCGTGATGAAGGTCGAGCCCTGCGTCGGCGGCCGCGAGCCCAAGGTGATCAAGGACATCCTCGCCGACGTCGTCGGCAAGGGCAAAGGCGCTGGCCCCGAGAACAAGGTCGGTACCGCCTATTACAACTACGGTGTCCAGATGGCGACGCTGATGGTCGAGGGCGTGCGCAAGGCGGCCGAGAAGGCGCCGAACGGGCCGGTCACCGGCCCCTGGCTCAATGAGGGCCTGCGCTCGATCACGAACTTCACTGCAGACGGCCTGCTGCCGCCGACCACGATCACCAAGGACGACCACCAGGGCGGCGGCATGGGCCGGATCGCGCGCTGGGACGGCGCCAGGTTCGTGCCGATCACCGACTGGTACTCCGCCAACCAGGACGTGGTCTGGGAGGAGATCCGCAAAAACTCGGAAGAGTTCAAGAAGTCCGGGAAATGACTCTGCACGGGCGGCGCGGGTCCTCCGCGTCGCCCCTTTTCGGATCGAGCCGATGACGCTGCTGGCGCTGAACAATATCGAGATCGTCTACGATCAGGTCTTCCTCGCGGTGCGCGGCGTCTCGATCGAAGTGCCCGAGAAGGGGCTCGTCGCCGTGCTCGGCGCCAACGGCGCCGGCAAGAGCACGGTGCTGAAGTCGATCTCCGGCCTGCTCAAGCCCGAGCGCGGCGCGGTCACACGCGGCGAGATCAGCTTCGAGGGCCGCTCGATCCTTCAAGTCGATCCGCCCGATCGCGTCCGCCTCGGCATCGTTCATGTGCTGGAAGGGCGGCGCGTCTTCGGCCATCTGACGCCGAAGGAAAACCTGATCGCGGCCGCGACCATGCATCGCGAGCGCGGCCATGTCACGGCGCTGATCGACCGGATGTTCGAGACCTTCCCGCGTCTCGCCCAGCGGGCCAAGGCCGAGGCCGGCTATCTCTCCGGCGGCGAGCAGCAGATGCTGGCGATCGCCCGCGCCCTGATGACAGAGCCGCGCCTGCTGATGCTGGACGAGCCGAGCCTTGGTCTCGCGCCTTTCCTCGTCGACGAGATCTTCGACATCGTCCGCAACGTCAACGAGCGCGACGGCGTCGCCGTGCTGCTGGTCGAGCAGAACGCGACTGCGGCGCTGGAGATCGCCCAGTACGGCTACCTGATCGAGAATGGCCGCATCCTGATGAGCGGCGAGGCGGCGGTGCTGAGCGCAAATCCCGACGTCGCCGACGCCTATCTCGGCGGCCACGAGAAGGTCGACTACCACGCGGTCAAGCACTACCGGCGCCGCAAGCGCTGGCTCGCCTGAGGCCGTCATGGGCAAGCACTACGACCGCCTGGAGACCCGCGCGCCCGCGCGCCGCGAGGCCGATCTGTTCCGGCGTTTGCCTCAGATGTTGGCGGCAGCGCAGCGGCTGCCGGCTTGGCGGAAGCATTTGCGCGGCGTCGATCTCGAGGCGGTGACCGACCGTGCCGCGCTTGCTCGCCTGCCGGTGCTGCGCAAGTCGGACCTGCCGGCGACCCAGCGTAGCAGGCCGCCCTTCGGCGGTTTGCTGCCCGGCCGCCCCGGCAATTACCGCCGGCTGATGATGTCGCCGGGGCCGATCTTCGAGCCCGAGAGCCATGACGACGATCCCTGGCGTGTCGCCCGCGCGCTCGCCGCGACCGGCGCCGGCTGGCGCGACATCGTGCTCAACACCTTCTCCTATCACCTGACGCCCGGCGCCTGGTGCTTCGATGCCGGCGCCCGCGTGCTCGGTTGCGCCGTGATCCCGGCAGGACCGGGCAACAGCGACGCCCAGCTTGACCTGATCGAGGCCTACCGGCCGACGCTCTATGCCGGCGTGCCGGATTTCCTCAAGATCCTGCTCGACCTCGGCGCGGCGCGCGGGCGCGACCTCTCCTCGCTGAAGCGTGCGGTGGTTTCCGGCGCGGCGTTTCCGCCCTCGCTGCAGACCGAGTTCCGCGAGCGCGGCATCGACGCGTATCAGTGCTACGCCACCGCCGAATGCGGCATCATCGCCTATGAGACGCCGGCCCGTGACGGCCTCGTCCTCAACGAGGACATCATCGTCGAGATCCTGCGGCCCGGCACCGGGCAGCCGGTGGCGGAAGGCGAGGTCGGCGAGATCGCCGTCACCATCCTCGATCCGAAGAAGCCGCTGATCCGCTTCGCCGTCGGCGACCTCACCGCGGCGTTGCCAGGACCATCGCCCTGCGGTCGCACCAACCAGCGCATCCGAGGCTGGCTCGGCCGCGCGGACCAGTCGGCCAAGGTCAAGGGCATGTTCGTCCGGCCGGAGCAGGTCGCAGCCGTTGCCGCGCGCCATCCGGAACTCGGCCGCTGCCGGCTGGTGGTGATGCGTGCCGGCGAGACTGATGCGATGTGCTTCAAGGCCGAGGCCGCTGCGCCGGGGGCTGGGCTGGCCGAGGCGGTGAAGGCGTCCGTGCGCGAGGTCTTCAAGCTGAGCGGCACGGTCGAGCTGGTGGCGCCGGGGACATTGCCCAACGACGGCAAGGTCATCGACGATATAAGGACGCCGGGCTGAGGCTCGCGACAGCAGACGGGATGAGGACGAGACGATGAGCGATCCGGCAGGCGAGGTGGTGATCACGCAGCGGCAGGGTCCGGTCCTGACCGTGACCATGAACCGCCCCAAGGTGCTCAACGTCCTCGACGAGGCGATGGCCGACGCGTTGGTCGCGGCGTTCTCGGGGCTGGCCGCAGACCAGACGATCCGCGCTGTCATCCTGGCCGGGGCAGGGCGCTCCTTCATGGCAGGCGGCGATCTCGCCCGCTTCCAGGCCGACCTTCCCGGCGCGCCGCAGACCGCGACGAAGCTGATCGACCGCTTCCACACGCTGATGCGCCTGATCAAGGCGATGCCGCAGCCGGTGATCGCGGCGGTGCAGGGCCCGGTCGCGGGCGGCGGCGTCGGGCTTGCGCTCGCCTGCGACCTCGTCGTCGCGGCGCAGGATGCGAGTTTCCTCTCGGCCTACACCAAGCTCGGCACCAGCCCCGATGGCGGCACCACCTGGACGCTGACGCAATTGCTCGGCCCGCGCCGGGCGCTGGAATTCGTGCTGCTCAACGAGGCTGTGAATGCCGAAACCGCGCTCCAGCTTGGCCTCGTCAACCGCCTCGTGCCGAATGGCGAGTTGATGGAAGCGACGCAGGCCATGGCTGACAAGCTCACCCGCGGCAGCGTTGGCGCGCAAGGGGCGAGCAAGGCGCTGGTCCAGGCCGCCACGCATGGCTCCTTCGATGCGCAGCTCGACCTGGAGAAGCAGGCCTTCGTCGCCAATGCCGGCACGGCGGATTTCCACGAGGGCATTGCCGCCTTCTTCGAGCGGCGGCCGCCGAAATTCTAGCTGCGCGGCGCACGCCAGGCGGCGACCAGCCCGGCGACAAGCACCACCAGCAGGAGGCCGTGGAAAACCTTGTCGGCCGCAGTCTGCGGCCCGACGCCGACCATGATGGTCAAGATGCCGACCAGGGTGCTGAGCAGGGCAAACCCCTGAACGGAGAGGGCGATCGTCCGCATCATCGCCGGGCGCAGCAGGCAAAGGACGAGGCCGAGCGCCAGCACAGCTCCGATCACGCCTTCCGCCATCCTGGCCTGGCTATGCTCATGGCCGCCGACCAGGACGCCGGCATGGATCAGCGAAGCCCCGGCAAAGAGCAGGATCTCGACCGCCAGTATCGTGATCAGGGTCGTAGAAGGCTTCATCACGCCTCTCCGCCAGCGTCGATGCGCAGGCCAATTCGGTCGAGGACACCGAGCAGCATGGCCTTCCGGTCGTCGGCCGGATCCAGCGTCCGCCATGCCACGAAGCCGTCCGGCCGGACCAGAACAGCACCGCTGCTGCCGATGCCATAGCTGTCGAGCCAGTCCTCCGCGCCAGTGCCCCAGCCGGAGAGCGGCAGGCTGCATTCGGTCCGGATCGTCTCGGCGGCTGCGTGCCAGGCCGGATTGCGGCTGAGCAGAACGAAGTCCTTGCCGAAAAGGTCAAGCGTCGAAAGCGCCTGGCCCTGGTGCTCGATCGGTCGATGCGGTGCGCGCGTCCCGGGCTGCCCGGACAGAGTTGCGAAAGCTTCGAAAGGAGCATCGGGCGGCGCGTCGTCGCCAAGGATTGCGCCGGCACCGTAGCGCTGGCCGAAGATGACATCGTAATCGGCGACGATCGGCGGCGGCTTCGGCAGGCGCCCGGCCGGGTCCCGGAACCAGGCCTGGAGCCGGGCGAGCGCCTGCGCCAGAGTGGCTGCGATCACCGGACGACGCTCCCGGTCATAGCTGTCGAGCAGCTCCGCCCCTGCCTCGCCGCGCATGACCAGAGCGAGCTTCCAGGCGAGGTTGTGCGCATCATGAATCCCGGAATTGCCGCCAAAGGCGCCGGTCGGCGGCATCAGATGCGCCGCATCGCCGACAAGGAAGCAGCGGCCTTCGCGAAAGCGCTCGGCGATCTGTGCGGCCAGCGCCCAGGGGCGTGCATCGGCCAGTTTGGCCCTGACCTCCGGGCGTCCGGAGCCTCGAGCGACCAGTTCGCGGCAGCGGCGCGCGTCGAATTCCTCCGGCTTGTCGCCATTCTCGGGAAAGTACTGCAGCGCCAGCAGCCAGCGCCCTTCGCGGCGCGGGGTGAGCGTGGCGTTGAGGTCGGTGACGAAGCAGGAGGTGAAGCGCTTGCCATTGAGGGTCGGCGGCAGGTCGGTGTCGAAGATCAGGTTCATCCAGTGTTGCAGCACGCCAGGACCGCTCACGCCGATGCCGAGACGCTGGCGCAGCGAGCCGCCGGCGCCGTCCGCGACGATCAGGTAGTCGGCGACGACGGTTTCCTCGGCTCCGCTGGTCCGGTCGCGAATCCGGGCGCGGACCTGCCGCTCATCCTGCTCGAACGCCTCGAACTCGGTATTGAAGCGCATGGTCGCGCCGAGCCGCTCGGCATGGCGCCGCAGGATCGGCTCCAGCACGTTCTGGTCGCAGGTCGCAGGCTGGGTCGGGCTGTAAGGCGTGGCATCGGGCCAGCCGATCTCGCTCCATTGCACCTCCGGATCGGCCAGGTTTCTCGCCCGGGCGATGCCGCCGCTTTGCTGGTCTCCGGTGCGCCGGGCGCGGATCTCCGCTTCCAGCCCGAGGCTGCGGAAGATCTCCATGCTGCGTGGCGAGATCCCGGTGAACTTGTACTGGATCGAGGTTTCGGCATGGCGCTCGACAACCATGCAGTCGATGCGATGGTGGGCGAGCAGCGCGGCGGCCGCGAGTCCATTCAGGCCGCCACCGACAATGAGGACTCCGGTGCTGGTGCTCATGATGGTTTCCTCTGGAATGACAACGCCTTTGCGATCTGCGGCAGGAGGGCGAAGGCTCCTTGCGGCGCCGCGAGGTCGGTGTCGAGAATTGATTTGATGATTCAAAATATTTGATATATAAAAATATGTCAAGATACCAAGGTCATGAGCCGATGACGCGTGATGCGACGATGCCATCTCCGGAAGAGGCAGCCGCGGCTGCCGCCGAGGCCTGGCGGCTGATGTTCGGCTTCCTGATGCGCTCGGCGCCCGAGCGACTGCTGGCCCAGCAGGAGCGGGGGCTGACGCCGAACGATGCCCGCGCGTTGTCCTCGCTCCTCGCTGACGACAAGCCGATGGGGGCTTTGGCGAAGGAATGGGCCTGCGATCCTTCGACCGCGACCTGGCTGGTCGATCGGCTGGAACGAGCGGGCCTGGCCGAACGTGTCGCCTCGGCTGCCGACCGGCGCGTGAAACTCGTCCGGGCGACGCCGAAGGGCAGGGAGGTCATGCAGGAGCTGATGGCGGCCTATCATCGGCCGCCAGTCGAGCTCACCCGGTTGGCGCAAGGCGATCTGGATGAGCTCGCCCGTATTCTGAGGACATTGCAGCCGGACAAGGCATGAACGTCACCGGATGCCCGTGCGAGGCAATCTTGGGCGCGCTGCGCTTACGCTACTGACGTCCGTGCGCGCGTTCCCGGCATAGTGCGACTGAAACGCGCCCGGGAGATGCCGACATATGACGACGCCTATCCGGATCGGCGCCCTGGCGCCGCTGTCGCCGCCCGGTTGGGTCGAGGCCGGCCAGCATCTGCTTGCCGGGCTCGATCTCGCCGTCGCCGACGTCAACGGTGCCGGTGGGATCGCCGGACGCCCGCTCGAGCTGATCGTGCGCGACACTGCCGCCGATCCGCAGAAGGCAGCAGCCGCCGTCGATGAGCTTGCGGGCCTGGGCATCGTCGCCCTTGCCGGGGAGTACCACAGCGTCGTTGCCCGCGCCGTCGCAGCCAGGGCTGATGCGCTGCGCCTGCCTTTTCTCTGCTCCTCGGCGGTTCTCGATGCACTCACCGAGCAGCCGACGGATTGGGTCGCGCGCATCGCCCCGGCGCAATCCCGCGGCTGGCGGCTCTACGCCGACTTCCTGCTAGGTGCGGGGCATCAGCAGATCGCCGTGGCAACCGTGCCGAGCGTCTATTGGGCCTCGGGGACGCGCATTCTGCAGGACTGCATCACGCCATGTGGTGGAAGCGTCATGGAGTTCGAGATGAACTCGCTCACGCCTGCTGCGCTCTGTGACGAACTCGCCGGCAAGGACGTCACGGCGTTGTTGCTCCTGGTCGGCCATCCGGAGCCGGCGGTGCCGATCGTCAAGGCGGTCCGCAGCGATCCGCGCCTTGGTGGCGTCCTGCTCGGCGCTCCGGCCGGGCCGCCGGAGCTGCCCGAATGGCTGGCCTTGCTGGGCGAGGAGGGCGCCGCGATCCCGTTCCTCCGTTATCTGCCCGAGCAACTCCCTCCGCTTGGCACACGCGTCGAGGCGGCCTTGCGCGAGCGGCTGGCGCAGGGGCCGTCCTTCGTCGCCTTCGAGGGGTACGACACGATTGCCGTTCTTGCCGCGATGCTGCGATCCCACGGCACGGAGCAGGGACGCCTGGCGCAAGCCTGGTCGCAGGTTTCGGTCGACGGCACGCGCGGGCGTATCAGCTTCGCGCGCGTGCCGGGTATCGGTGTCTGGCAATGGGCCTGGCCGCCAATCCAGGTGGTCGACCGGGACCCGATGGCACCCGATCGCTTCAGGGTTCTGCACGCCGGCTGAGAACCTGCCCAGCCGGCGGGCTTTCCTCCTCAGCCGGTCTTGGCCTGGTTGAAGTCCGAGATGCCACCATGCGCGGCCGACCACTTGGCCGGCTCGTTGAGGAAGCTCTCGACCTCGTCCAGCACCTTCGGCTCGAAATGCCCGCTCGCCTTGGCGACCTTGAGCACGTCCCACCAGGTGGTGAGATAGTGCAGGCCGACGCCGATCTCCTTCATCATCGCGCGCCCCTGCGGGAAGATGTCGTAGTAGAACAGCACGAAGCAGTGATCGACCTTGGCGCCGGCGTCGCGCAGGGCCTTGCAGAAGTTGACCTTGCTGCCGCCATCGGTGGCGAGATCCTCGACCAGAAGCGTGCGCGCGCCCTCGACGACCTCGCCCTCGATCTGGGCATTGCGGCCGAAGCCCTTGGGCTTCTTGCGGACATATTGCATCGGCAGCGACAGCCGGTCGGAAATCCAGGCGGCGAAGGGAATGCCGGCCGTCTCGCCACCGGCGACGATGTCGATCGATTCATAGCCGATGTCGCGCACGATGGTGGTCGCGGCGAAGTCGATCAGCGAGGAGCGCAACCGCGGGAAAGAGATGATCTTGCGGCAGTCGATATAGACCGGGCTCGCCCAGCCGGAGGTGAAGATGAAGGGCTTGTCGCTGTAGAAGTGGACCGCCTTGATCTCCAGCAGCATCTTGGCGGCTTCGAGCGCGATGGTGTCCCGGTCGACCGGCATGTAGAGATTGGGCATGGTCTCGTTCTCCAGGGCCAGCGCGCGCCATCCTTCGCCGTTTGCAGGCGTTGGCGCGGCTCGTATCAAATTCGCAAACGGCCCCTTCTCGACAGGTTGCCGGTGAAGGTCAATCCCTGCCGTACGCTGTCCCCGACATGATTGCATGGAGATGCTCGCATGGCCCGGACAAGGCGGTTATGGAGAGGCCAGCCCGCTGGCGGATTCGCCTGGCAGGCCAGTGAACACGGGGGCAGGACATGAGCGTCACGGAACTTTTCGGCAGCACGCAAGCCAAGGCGGTTGCCCCGGCGCAGACACTGACGATCCGCCGCCCGGACGACTGGCATGTCCACCTGCGCGACGGCGCCATGCTGAAGGCAGTGCTGCCCTTCACGGCCGCGCAGTTCAAACGCGGCATCATCATGCCGAACCTGGTCCCGCCGGTCACCTCGGTCGACGCGGCATCGGCCTATCGCGAGCGCATCCTGGCGGCGCGCCCGGATGGCAACGACTTCACCCCGCTGATGACCTGCTATCTGACCGATACGACGTCGCCCGACGAGATCGAACGCGGCTTCCGTGACGGCGTCTGGGCGGCGGCCAAGCTCTACCCGTCGGGTGCGACGACCAACTCCCATCACGGCGTCACCAGCATTCCCAAGCTCGCCCCGGTGCTGGAGCGGATGGAGAAGATCGGCATGCCGGTCCTGGTGCATGGCGAAGCCACCGACCCGGCCGTCGACATCTTCGACCGCGAGGCGGTGTTCATGGAAACCGAGATGCTGCCGCTCCTGAAGCGGCATCAGGGCCTCAAGGTGGTGGTCGAGCACGTCACCACCGCCGAGACGGTCGAACTGGTGCGCGCCCATGCCGGCCGCGCGGCAGGCACGGTGACGCCGCATCACCTGATCATCAACCGCACCTCGATCTTCCAGGGCGGCCTGCGCCCGCATCTCTATTGCCTGCCGGTCGCCAAGCGCGAGCGCCACCGCCTCGCATTGCGCAAGGCGGTCACCGCGGGCGACGGCAATTTCTTCATCGGCACCGACACGGCCCCGCATCTGCGCAGCGCCAAGCAGGCCGAATGCTGCTCGGCCGGCGTCTTCGGCGGCGCCACCGCCTTGCAGACCTATGTCCAGGTCTTCGACGAGGAGGGCGCGCTCGATCATTTCGAGGCCTTCGCCTCGGAGAACGGCGCGCGCTTCTACGGCCTGCCGCTGAACGAGGGCACGATCACGCTGGAGAAGCGGCCCTGCCGGGTGTCGCCGACCGTCGCGGTCGGCGAGGAAGACGTCGTGATCTTCCGCGGCGGCGAGGAACTGCCCTGGTCACTGGGTGAAGTGAGGGGCTGAACCCCGACGTCATGCTCGCCCCTGTGGCGAGCATCCGCGTCTTGAACACCAAACGCTCAATAAAGCGACGGCGTGGATGGTCGGGACAAGCCCGACCATGACGGGAGGGGCCTCCGCGCCCCTCGGGCTCAGCCCGCCGCAGCCGGCTCGATCAGCTTCGCAATGTTGAGCAGTTGCTGGTCTCGTCCGGCGATCGCGCTCAGCATCAGCCCGCCCGAGAGCTTGTCGCCGAGCGGCATCGGCAGCGAGATCGAGCACAGGTCGAACAGGTTGCCGAAGGCCGGATTGCGCAGGATCAGGCGATTGGCCGTGAAGAAGGCCTCGTCACCGGCCTCCATCGCGGCGATCGTCGGCGCCTCGATCGGCACGGTCGGCGCCAGGAAGCTGTCGAGCCCATCGAGCTGGGCGGCGAGCCGAGCGATCAGTGCCCGGCGCTTCTCCATGGCGATGATGTAGTCGGCCGCCTTGCAGGGCACGCCGATGGCGATCCGGGCCGCGACGCGCCGGTCATAGGCATCGGCCTTGCTCGCCAGGAGATCGCGATGCACCGCCGCAGCCTCGACCGTGACGAGCGGCACCGGGCAGATCGCGAACATCTCCTGCCAGAGTCCGTCGAGATCGACTGGCTCGACCGCAATGCCGAGCCGCGTCACGCGCTCGATCGCCGCCTCATAGGCCTTGGCGACGGACGGGGCGGCTTCGGCCAGGAAGCCGCCGCGCGCCACGCCGAGGCGGATACGGGCCGGCGAGATACCGTCCGCAAGATCGAAGGGCCGGTCGGCCAGCACCGAGAGCAGGCGCGCGCAGCCGGCGACGTCCTTGGCCAGCGGGCCGATCGAATCAAGGCTCGGCGCCAGCGGGAAGCAGCCCTCGTCGGGAACCGTCTTGTGCGTCGGCTTCATCCCGGTGATGCCGTTGAAGGCGGCGGGGATGCGGCAGGAGCCGCCGGTATCGGTGCCGACCGTCAGCTCCGACGAGCCTTCCGCCACCGAGACCGCCGCGCCGGAGGAGGAGCCGCCGGGGATGCGCGCCTTGTCGACAGCACTGCCCGGCGTGCCGAAGGTGGTGTTGAGGCCGATGCCAGAGAAGGCGAACTCGGTCATGTTGGTCTTGCCGATGATCACTGCGCCGGCCCGGCGCAGTCGCGCCACCGAGGGCGCATCCTGAGCCGCGGGAGCTGCGCCCTTCAGCGCGCTCGAGCCGGCCCAGGTCGTCACGCCCTTCACGTCGAGCAGGTCCTTGACCGAGACGATCGTGCCGTCGATCGCGCTCAGCTGCAGCCCGGCCTCGCGCCGGCGATCGGCGGCGTCGGCCTCGGCGCGCGCCGTGTCGAGCAGGAGCTTGGTGAACACCGGGGTGCCGTCGCCGATGCGGGCGAGATTGGCTTCGAGCTTGTCGCGGACGCTGCGGGACATCGGACGGACCTGGCTGGTGAGTGGGCGCGCGGCGGATGCCGGCGCCTCTGGTTAGGCCAGTTCGCGATGTGATGGAACCGCCGGCCCGTCATCCCGGCCTTGCGCGGCTAGGCGGCCTGCTCGGGCTGATGGGCGAGCGCTTCCGCGGCGACGCCGCCAGGGCAGGGCAGCAGCGGCTTGCCTTGAAGCAACGCGTTCCGGGCGAATAGTTCGGCCAGCCAGTCGACGAAGACGCGGACCTTGTTGGAGAGGTGGCGGTTCGGCGGATAGATGATGTGCAGTGGCTTCGGCTTGGTGCACCAATCGGTCAGGATCGGCACGAGCCGGCCAGAGGCGATGTGCGCCATCGCCATGAAGGTCGGGACCTGCATGACGCCGAGCCCCGCCAGTCCGGCGGCGACATAGCCGGTCCCGTCGTTCAGCGAGACCACATAGTCGCCCTGGATCTCGATCGTCTCCTTCGGGCTGGCGAAAGTGAAGGGCATGATGCGGCTGGTGCCGGCCCGGCGATAGCCGATCGCGAGATGGCCATCCTCCAGATCGCGCGGGTGCCGCGGCGTGCCATGCTTGGCCAGATAGCCCGGCGTCGCGCAGGTGATCAGCATCATCTCGCCGATGCGGCGGGCGATCAGGCTCTGGTCGTCGATCGCGCCGGCACGGATGGCGAGGTCGAGATTCTCGCCGATCAGGTCGGCTGGCCGATCGGACAGGCCCATGTCGATCTGGATCTCGGGATAGCGCGCAAGGAAGCCGGGCAGCGCCGGCAGGATGATGTCGGTGGCGAACGAGGCGCTGACATCGACGCGTAGCCGCCCGCTCGGCCGGGCCTGCGAGGA
Source organism: Allobosea sp. P4_H5 (assembly GCF_056400825.1). Classification (NCBI taxonomy): domain Bacteria; kingdom Pseudomonadati; phylum Pseudomonadota; class Alphaproteobacteria; order Hyphomicrobiales; family Alloboseaceae; genus Allobosea; species Allobosea sp. P4_H5. Next base: position 46,297 of record NZ_JBFUKM010000011.1, read on the forward strand.
GGTCATGCTCTGGTCGAGCTCGTCAATCTCGCCGAGCACGCGCAGCGCCCGCTCGTAATAGGCGGCGCCATCCATCGTCACGGTGACGCGGCGCGTCGTGCGGTTGAGCAATTGCGCGTGCAGATGCCCTTCGAGCTGCTGGATCAGCTTGGTCACGGTCGGCTTTGGCAGGTCGAGCAGCTCCGCGGCGCGGGTGAAGGTGCCGACTTCGACGACGCGCACAAAGGCGCGCATTGCGTTGAGCTGATCCATAGCGAAGCCCCGGATGATCCGTCGATTGTTTCCATATGGAAATAATGTAGGAGCAGAACGGCGGTTTATTAAGCGGAGAGCATCACCTAAATCATGATGCATCGCAACATTCGTCAGGCGTCACCGCCATGCTCGCCCCGTCCGTCCCCGAAAGCCGCTATCGCCGCGCCGTCTTCTGGCGCGAGCAGAGCGTCGCGGTCGGGCGCGACAAGCTCGCCGGCCGGCTCTATGCGCCGGCTGCCGTGCCGGACGAGGCTGGCCTCGTCGTCCACCTGCATGGCGGCACCTTCGACAGCGGCACTCTTGCGTCCGGCGAAGCTGTCGCGACTACGCTGGCCGAGGCCGGCGCGATCGTGATCTCGCTGCCTTACCCGCTCGCCCCGGCCAATCCGTTCCCGCAGGCGCTCGAAGCCTCCTATGCTGCGCTCGAGAAGATCGCCCGCGACAAGGCGCGCTGGGTCGGCAAGAACGCGCCGCTCTATGTGGCGGGCGAGGAGGCCGGCGGCAATCTCGCCGCGGCGCTGGCCATGATGGTGCGCGACCGGCACGGGCCGTCGCTCGCCGGCCAGATCCTGTTCTCGCCGATGCTCGATTCCTGCCTCGGCACCTATTCCTTCCGCAATGCCGAGGCCGGCCCCGTCGGCTGCCGCTGGGCCGATGGCTGGCATGCCTATCTCGGCTCGCCCGAGAAGGCGGCGCACCCTTACGCCGCCCCAGTCAATGCCGTCAGGCTGACCGGGCTCGCACCGGCTCTGATCGTCACCGCCGAGGACGACCTGCTGCGCGATGAGAGCATCAATTATGCGCACCGGCTGAAGGCGGCCGGTGTCGACACCACCATCCGCATTGTCGGCGGCCCGAGCCGCTGGCCGGATGCCTTCGCCGAAGGCCCTTGCGACGGCACCTGCCTGTGCGCGGCCTGTCATCACGTCAGCGAGTTCTTCACCGCGACCGCGCCGTCCTAGCGGCTGCATCGCCCCCGCTCTTTCGATCTCTCTCCACAAAGGAATGAACCCATGATTCTGGGAACGATCCGTCATGCCCTGTTGGGCGTTACTCTGGCTGCCGGCGTCTCGCTCGCGGCTCTTGCCGTTGCCGTCCACGGCTCGAACAAGGCGCAGGGCGACACGGCCCCCGCCGCGCCGGCTGCGACGCCGGTTTCGGTCGCTACGGTCGAGCAGCGCGAGCTGGTCAGCTGGGCCGAGTTCTCCGGCCGGCTCGAGGCGATCGAGCGTGTCGAGATCCGCTCGCGCGTCTCCGGCGTGGTCGAGCAGGTGCACTTCTCGCAAGGCGCGCTGGTCAGGCAGGGTGACCTGCTCGTCAGCATCGACCAGGCGCCCTACCAGGCCGAGTTCGAACGGGCCCAGGCGCAATTGCTCGCCGCCGAAGCGCGCGTTGCGCTTGCTGCGGGTGAGCATGAGCGCGGCCAGAAGCTGATGTCGACGCAGAACGTCTCGCAGCGCGACCTCGATGCACGGCTGAATGCCCTGCGTGAGGCGCAGGCGAACGAGCGCGCCTCCCGCGCCGCCCTGCAGTCAGCGCGGCTGAACCTCGACTACACCCAGATCCGCGCCCCGATCGGCGGCCGCATCGGCCGACTGGAAGTCACCGTCGGCAACCTCGTCGCTGCCGGCGCCAACGCGCCGCTGCTGACGACGCTGGTCTCGGTCGATCCGGTCTATGCGGGCTTCAACGCCGACGAGGGCTCGCTGCTCAAGGCGCTGGCGACCCTGCCGGCTGAGCCCGGCAAGCCGCGCGATCTCAAGCGCATCCCAGTGCAGATGAGCACGGCGACGAACGAGGCCGCGCCGGTCTCCGGCCATCTCAATTTCGTCGACAACGGCATCGATGCCGCGACCGGCACGGTCCGTGTTCGGGCGATCTTCGACAACAAGGACGGCGCGCTGATGCCCGGCCAGTTCGTGCGCCTACGCATGGGCCAGGCCAAGTCCGAGCCAGCCCTCGTCATCAACGAGCGCGCCGTCGGCACCGACCAGAACAAGAAGTTCGTCTTCGTCGTCGGCAAGGACCACAAGGCGGTCTGGCGCGAGGTCACCCTCGGCACCGCCGCTGAAGGCCTGCGCATCGTCACCAGCGGGCTGGAGGCCGGCGAGCAGATCGTCGTCAACGGCCTGCAGCGCATCCGCCCGGGCGCGAGCGTCGCTCCCGAGCAGGTGCCGATGGCCGAGCGTTCCGAATTGAAGAAGCCCAAGACCGAGCTCGCACAGCGCTGAACCTCTCCCGTCATTCCGGGGCAGGCCGAAGGCCTGAGCCCGGAACCCAGAACCGATGCCGGTACTGGGTTGGATGACCCGGTCCCGCGTCTCCGTGAACAGGCGCATCGGTTCTGGGTTCCGGGCTCTTTGCTACGCGAAGCCCCGGAATGACGGCGTGGTTTCGCATATCCATTTCCCGCCCCGCCGGCCGCTTCGGGACCGGCGGGGCCGCCGCCTTGAAGGGGCACCCCAATGAACCTCTCGAAGTTCTTCATCGACCGGCCGATCTTCGCCGGCGTCCTCTCCGTCCTGATCTTCCTCGCCGGCCTGCTCGCGCTGCGGGCCCTGCCGATCTCGGAATATCCCGAGGTCGTGCCGCCGACCGTGGTTGTGCGCGCGCAATATCCCGGCGCCAATCCGCGCGTCATCGCCGAGACCGTGGCGACGCCGATCGAGGAGCAGATCAACGGCGTCGAAGGCATGCTCTACATGTCGAGCCAGGCGACGACCGACGGCGTGATGACGCTGAACGTCACCTTCAAGCTCGGCACCGACCCGGACAAGGCCCAGCAGCTGGTCCAGAACCGCGTCTCGCAGGCGGAACCCCGCCTGCCGGAGGAGGTGCGCCGCCTCGGCGTCACCACCATCAAGAGCTCGCCGGACCTGACGATGGTGGTGCACATTACCTCGCCGAACGGCCGCTACGATATGACCTATCTGCGCAACTACGCCGTCCTCAACGTCAAGGACCGGCTGGCGCGGATCGACGGCGTCGGCCAGGTCCAGCTCTTCGGATCGGGCGACTATTCGATGCGCGTCTGGCTCGACCCGCAGAAGGTCGCCGAGCACGGCCTTTCGCCCTCCGACATCGTCCGCGAGATCCGCGCCCAGAACGTCCAGGCCGCGGCCGGCGTGATCGGCGCCTCGCCGAGCGGACCGGGGCTCGACCTGCAGCTTTCGGTCAATGCGCAGGGCCGCCTCGCCAGCGAGGAGGAGTTCGGCGAGATCATCGTCAAGACCGCCGCGAGTGGCGCGGTCGTACGCCTGAAGGATGTCTCCCGCATCGAATTGGGCGCTGCCGACTACGCGCTGCGCTCGCTGCTCAACGGCAAGTCGGCCGTCGCCGTGCCTGTCTTCCAGGCGCCGAACTCCAACGCCATCGCCATCGCCGATCAGGTTCAGGCGGTGATGAAGGAGATCAAGCAGAACATGCCTGAGGGCGTCGACTACTCGATCGTCTACGACACCACCCAGTTCGTCCGTGCCTCGATCAAGGCGGTGATCACCACGCTGCTTGAGGCGATCGCGCTGGTCGTGCTCGTCGTCATCGTCTTCCTGCAGACCTGGCGGGCCTCGATCATCCCGCTGGTCGCGGTGCCAATCTCGGTCGTCGGCACCTTCGCGGTGATGTACCTGCTCGGCTTCTCGATCAACGCGCTCTCGCTGTTCGGCCTCGTCCTGGCGATCGGCATCGTCGTCGACGACGCCATCGTCGTGGTCGAGAATGTCGAGCGCAACATCGAGAACGGCCTCAGCCCACGCGAAGCCACCTATAAGGCGATGCGCGAGGTCTCCGGCCCGATCATCGCGATCGCGCTCGTGCTCGTCGCGGTCTTCGTCCCACTCGCCTTCATCTCCGGGCTGACCGGCCAGTTCTATCGCCAGTTCGCGCTCACCATCGCGATCTCGACGGTGATCTCGGCGATCAACTCGCTGACCCTGTCGCCGGCGCTCGCCGCCCTGCTGCTGCGCGGCCACGACGCTCCCAAGGACGCGCTGACCCGCGTCATGGACAAGCTGTTCGGCTGGTTCTTCCGCGGCTTCAACCGCTTCTTCAACCGCTCCTCGGAGGCCTATGGCGGCGGCGTCACCCGCATCCTTGGCCGCAAGACGGTGATGCTCGTGGTCTATGCCGGCCTGGTCGGCTTGACCGTCGTGCTCTTCCAGAAGGTGCCGTCCGGCTTCGTGCCGGGCCAGGACAAGCAGTATCTCGTCGGCTTCGCGCAGCTCCCCGACGCGGCGACACTCGACCGCACCGAGGACGTCATCCGCAAGATGGACGCGATCGCCCTGAAGCATCCCGGCGTCGAGAACGCGATCTCGTTCCCGGGCCTGTCGATCAACGGCTTCACCAACTCCTCGAATGCCGGCATCGTATTCGTCGGCCTGAAGCCGTTCGACCAGCGCAAGAGCCCCGAGCTCTCCGGCAACGCCATCGCCATGCAGCTCAACAAGGAGTTCGCCGGCGTCAAGGAGGCGTTCATCGCGATGTTCCCGCCGCCGCCGGTCCAGGGCCTCGGCACCATCGGCGGCTTCAAGCTGCAGATCGAGGACCGTGCCGGCCTCGGCTACAAGGCGCTCGACGAGGCGACCAAGGCCTTCATGGCCAAGGCCGCGGCGGCGCCCGAGCTCGCCGGCATGTTCTCGAGCTTCCAGGTCAACGTCCCGCAGCTCTATGCCGACATCGACCGCACCAAGGCGCGCCAGCTCGGCGTTCCCGTCACCGATGTCTTCGAGACGCTGCAGATCTATCTCGGCTCGTCCTATGTGAACGACTTCAACAAGTTCGGCCGCACCTACACCGTGCGCGTCCAGGCCGATGCGCCCTACCGCGCCTATCAGGAGGACATCGGCAAGCTCAAGGTCCGCTCGAATTCGGGCGAGATGGTGCCGCTCTCGGCCGTGCTCAACGTGCGCACCGATTCCGGCCCCGAACGGGCGATGCGCTATAACGGCTTCCTCAGCGCCGACATCAATGCCGGCCCGGCCCCGGGCTTCTCCTCGGGCCAGGCGCAGGACGCCGTCACCCGCATCGCCGCCGAGACCCTGCCCAAGGGCTTCGCCTTCGAATGGACCGAGCTCACCTATCAGGAGATCCTCGCCGGCAACTCCGCGCTCCTCGTCTTCCCGGTCGCGATCCTGCTCGTCTTCCTGGTGCTGGCGGCGCAGTATGAGAGCCTGACCCTGCCGGTCGCGATCCTCTTGATCATCCCGATGGGCCTGATGGCGGCGATGGCCGGCGTCTGGTGGAGCGGTGGCGACAACAACGTCTTCACCCAGATCGGCCTCGTCGTCCTGGTCGGACTATCGGCCAAGAACGCCATCCTGATCGTCGAATTCGCGCGCGAGCTCGAATTCGAGGGCCGGACGCCGGTCGAGGCCGCGATCGAGGCCAGCCGCCTGCGCCTGCGGCCGATCCTGATGACCTCGCTCGCTTTCGTCATGGGCGTGGTGCCGCTGGTGCTCTCGACCGGGGCGGGCGCCGAGATGCGCCAGGCCATGGGCATCGCGGTCTTCGCCGGCATGATCGGCGTCACCGCCTTCGGCATCTTCCTGACGCCGGTCTTCTACGTGCTGATGCGCAGGCTGTCGGGTAACAGGCCGCTGCGCCAGCATGGGGGGGAGGGGAAGGAACACCTCGCCGAGGCGGCTTGATGGATGACGTTGGCCGCGCCGTGCCGAGGTTCGCTTCGGTCCACGGCGCGGTCACTTTTTTGGGTGCGACCCACGCCAATACGCGCGCACGGTGTCGCGCGCGGCCTTCAGCCACCCTCGTCCCCGGCGATACGTGAATTCGGCGATCATGAAGAGCGTGCCGGACAAGGAGCCGCCGCGGCGGGCGTCGATGACGATGTCAACCAGTTCGAGCCGCTCCGGCCAGATCGCGGCGTGAAACGAGGTCTCCGAACCATTGCAGCTGTCGAAACTCGTCAGTGCGGGATCGGACAGGAATGTCGCCGTCACCCGTTCCGAGAGCTGGCGCCCGGGGCCGAAGCCGGCGAACGCCTCGTCATAGGCCATCTTCCAGCCGAAGGCGCGCGATCCGGAGCGAAGCCAGATCGAGAAGGCGATCCAGCGCTCGCCCTGCCGCAAGCCTTCGATGCTCGCACATCCGGCCCGCACCAGGCCTTCGATCATCTCCGCTGCGAACGGCTCCAGCGCCGGATCGAGCTTTATGGCCCAGCCGCTCTGGTCCTTCCTGCCTTTCCAGCCGCTGGCCTCGATCTGAAGGAACGCCCGGAACGCATCCGCGATCTCTGATCCGCGCGTCAGGGCGACATGCGCGATGCCGGCCTCCGACAAGCGTCTGCTTCTTCGCCGGAACCCTTGCCTCTGTTTGGAGGAAGCTTCCGGATGTCCTGGCAAATCCCCATCGGCTCGACGTGTCAGGATGGCTCGCCGCCGCCGCCCCACGACCATGGAACGGGACCCGCGCCGGGCAAGAACGTCGCGCAGGTAGGGCAGCAATCGCTCATCCGCATTCAGATCGGACGCGACGATGATCCCGGGAAGGGCGGGTTGGCCGGCGATGGCGTCCAGCAGCTTGTCGAGAACATCCGAGGCCAGACCTGCGTCCACGACGGGTGTCCCCGCGAAAACGAGCCGATTCAGAGCTGTGTCGAGAACCTTGAAGAAGCCTCGCCGCTCTGCGAATTCGCCCAGAACCCAGGCGCCGACGAGCACGCGTCGGAGGCCGGATATTCGCCAGATCAGCGCAACAACGATATGCCGCCCACCATGCAGTTCGGCTGCGAGCGCGACTGCCGGGTGCATGTAGACGTTCGGGATCAGGGCGCGACGGACAAGATCGTCCCAGTCATCCTGATACCGCGCGAAATCCGAAGCGGTGACGATCTCCGATTCAAGTCTCTCCGCCTGGTCCAGCCTTGGGGCAGGATGGCCTCGGACTGCCTCGGAGGAACGCGACAGGCGAGAGTGCTGGTCGCCGCGCCACACCGTGCCCGACTGTCTGTCCATTCTGTTGAGAGGACCGGCCTCGTCCACCCGCGACCCCAAGGACCGAATGCGCTGCCTCATGATCTACGAAGGCCTCGCGCGTTCCAGAGATAAATCGGCTTAACACCATTGGTCCGTGGGCAGATCGGTTGCGGCGGGGTGACAAGCAGGCGAATATGGGGCGATACGGTAATCGAAAAGAATTTTCAGATGTGCTCCATCCTCATTTGGCGCCCGCAGCGGGAAGTCGAGCAATGAGCGGTCGCGCAATCCTTCTGGCGGATAGGTTTCGGATGGAGTATAGGATACTGAAAGCAGTGTCCTTGTATTTCGACGACGTTCATATCATCGGTACTGGCGATGGATCTTGGCTCAGGCATTCCCGTCACTGCCGTGCCTTTCATGATTTGGGAAAACCGTTCGCGCTTGCTGGTCCTGGCGAGGCGTCTGCGATAGATCGCTACGCGAAAGATCATCAGATCTCCTGCATCCTTCCGACTTGCGGGCATACCACGCGCTTTCTTGCTGCCTATCCAGACAGGTTCGAGACGCCCTGCTTCCCTGTTCCTGCCGGGGAGGCGTTCGATCTGCTGAACAACAAGCTCACCTTTCATCAGCTCTGCCGTGATCTCGACCTGCCCGTGCCGGACACGAAAATCTTCGAGACCTGGTCCGAGCTGCGCGCCGCTGCCGCGACGGGAGCACTGACCTACCCCTTCATCGTCAAGCCGACGAACCTCGATGGCGGATGGGGTGTGCGCAGGATCAACGGGCCGGAGGATCTGCGCGGGCGGATCGACTACAGCCCGATCCTGGCACAGGATTTCATTCCCGGCCGGGATCTCTGCGTCTTCTATCTGTGCGAGCGCGGAGAGATCATGGGCCAGGTGGCCTACACCTTTGCGCGCCATGGCATCCGTTTTGTGCGGCGCCCCAGTGTCGATGCTTTCAGCCGGGTCGTCGTAGCGCATCTCGCGCTCGATGGGGTGATCGGGTTCGACCTTCGCGAACGAACGGATGGCCAGGTCTTTTTCATCGAGAGCAATCCGCGCTTCTGGTTCCGGATGGACGTCATGGCGCTCGCAGGCTTGGATTTCGTTCGGGCGGCCTTGATGAAGGAAACCCTGGGAAAGGGGCCGCCGGACGGGCTGGAGTTAAGAAATCGCGGCCGCCTCCTCAAGGCAGCTGTGCTGCCCTGGCGGCTCAATTGGCTGGAGCGGCGCGTTATTCGTGAACTTGCTCGCGATCCGGTGCTGCCGCTCCTCGAGCTACTGGGTAGAACGAAACCCGCTGGCCCGCCTCTGCCGCGGGATCAAACCATCGTCACGGTACCGGCAAACGTCACGCCGTACTGACCCGACGTCGCTGCCGGAGTGGTGCCGTCGATTTGGCCCCGGAAGGTTCGGAATTGGCCGGACTCGGCTTTCCGCTTGATCACTTCACCAAGGCCGCACCATCCCGTGCTGGACAAGCGCTTGGCTGGCGCCAAAGCCCCGGACGGATGCAGGGCAGCCCGCCGCAAACGCGAGCAGTGCCGGCCGACGTTTTCGGTCTAGGCTGAGGCCATGGCGGCCTTGCGGGGCAGGGCGGCCGGCCGACAGCCTAAAGGAGTGCTCGCGATGGAACTGCGCTGCGTCGATTGCGCGACGACCTATCCACCGGTGCTGCTCCATCGCTGCAGGGCCTGCGGCGGCATCCTGGAGACGGTCGGCGACGACGACACGCCGCGCGTCTCGCTCGGCGAGAGCGTCACCCCGCTGCTGCGGGCCCGCCGGATCGAGGCCTCGCTGCCTGGCTTCTCGGGCGAGATCTGGCTGAAGGACGAGACCCGCAACCCGTCCGGCTCGTTCAAGGACCGGCTCGTCGCCGCAGCGATGGGCCGGGCGCTGGCGCTCGGCATCGGCAAGGTCGTCTGCGCCTCCTCGGGCAATGCCGGGGCCGCGACCGCCGCCTATGCGGCGCGTGCCGGCATCCCGGCCGTGATCATCGTGCCGGCCCATACGCCGCTGGGGAAGGTGACGCAGATTGCGGCCTATGGCGCGATCCTGCTCCTGGTCGAAGGCCATTACAGCCGCTCCTATGATCTCGCGCTGGCCCTCGCCGAGCGGCACGGTTTTGCCAACCTGACCACCACCTTCATCAATCCTTATGCCGTCGCCGGTCTCACCGCCGTCGGCACCGAGCTGGTCGAGCAGCTCGGCGGCGCGCCGAGCCATGTGCTGGTGCCGACCGGCAGTGGCCCGCTGGTCAAGGGCGTCTGGCAAGGCATCGCCGATGCCGGCGGCACGACCAGATTGATCGCCGTGCAGGCAGAGGGCTGCGCACCGATCGTGCAGGCCTTCGAGGCCGGGGCCGGCGAGGTGATGGCCTGGGGCATGCCGCAGACCATCGCCTCTGGGATCAGCGACCCGCTGATCGGCTATGAGCGCGACGGCACCTATACGCTGAAGCTGGTCCGCCAGAGCGGCGGTCTGGCGATCGCGGTCGGTGACGACGAATTGCGCGAGGCGATGCGGCTGCTCGCCCGCAGCGAAGGCATCTATGCCGAGCCGACCGGCGCGAGCCCGATCGCGGCATTGCCGCGCCTGCTGGCGCAGGGCGCGCTGCCGCCCGGCTCGCGCGTCGTCTGCATGGTCACCGGCCACGGCTTCAAGGACGGCAAGGTCTACCAAGAGATGCCGGTGCGGACCCACAAGGTCGCGGATCCCGCCGATATCGCAGCGGTCGCCGGGCTCTGCGAGGCTGCCCTGCAGGCCGCCTGAAGATTGCCCGAAGATTGCCCGAAGGTTGCCGGATATTCCCTAGCGTCAGGATGCATAATTCGGCTTTGCAGCTGGCATTTTTCTTGCCACGTTCATGCTGCTGCGGGCCGAAGTCTGCAGGGAACGTGGATCAAAAGAGGGGAGTTCGTGATGGGCATTCATGACGACGGAACTTTGGACGGCGCCACTCCCCCGAAAGACGAGGCGGCCCTGATCCTGGAGCGACGCAGCCTGTTCGGCCTTGGGCTTGCCGGGGCTGCGATCGGCGCGGCAGCGGCCGGCCTGCTTAGTCCAGCTTCGGCCCAGGCCCAGACGGTGGCCAAGAGCAAGCTCTACGCCGTCAAGGAACGCGGCAAGCTGATCGTCGGCACCGGCAGCACCAACCCGCCCTGGCACTTCCAGGACGCCAGCGGCAAGCTCGTCGGCATGGACATCGACCTCGCCCGGCTGCTCGCCAAGGGCCTGTTCGACGACTACGAGAAGGTCGAGTTCGTGCTGCAGGGCTCCGACGCCCGCATCCCGAGCCTGGTCACCGACAAGGTCGACATCGTCGTGCAATGGATGACGGTGACGCCGGGCCGGGCCCAGCAGGTCGACTTCACCATCCCCTATTATCGCGAGGGCGTCGGCCTGCTGATGCTGGCCCGCGGCGGCAAGTACAAGAACTACGAGGAGTTGAAGGCGGCCGGCAAGGAGGTCGCGGTCGGCGGCATGCAGAACGTCTTCCTCGAGGAATGGATCCACAAGGCGCTGCCAGGATCGAAGGTCGACGCCTTCGACAGCCCGGACGCGGCGATGCAGGCGCTGAATGCCCGCCGCATCGACGCCTCGATGCAGGATCAGTCGGCGATGCGCTGGCTGATGCAGCAGGCGCCCGGCCGCTTCGTCGATTCCGGCTTCGGCTGGATGCCGAACTCCTATGCCTCGGCGGTGAAGCCCGGCGACCCGACCTGGCTGAACTGGGTCAACACCGCCTACAAGGAGGCGATGATGGGCGTCGATTTCGACTATTTCGCCGCCTCCTACAAGAAGTGGTTCGGCATCGAGCTGCCGATCCCGAAGGTCGGCTTCCCGCAGGAATTCGCCTGATCCTGCATTCGCCTGATCGCAACGTGGCGATGGCGGGCCGGACGTCCGGCCCGCCGCTTTCGGGACCTTCGCGACAGCCATGATCGACTACCATTTCGACTGGTCCGTCATCGCGCGGAACTGGGACAAGCTGACCGACGCGCTTTTGCTCGGGCTCTGGCTGGCGGTGATCTCGCTGGCGATCGGCTGCATCATCGGCATCCTCACCGCCTATGCCCGGCTTTCGGGCAAGAAATGGCTCTCAGGCCCGGTCTGGGCCTATGTCGAGTTCATCCGCTGCACGCCGCTGCTGCTGCTGATCTTCTTCCTGTATTTCGGCCTGCCCGAATTCGACATCAACTTCCTCAACAAGACCCAGAGCTTCGTGCTCTCGCTCTCGCTCTACGCCGGCGCCTACATGTCCGAGGTCTTCCGCGCCGGGCTCTCCTCGATCCCGAAGCAATATGTCGAGGCGGCCAAGGCGATCGGCCTGCGGCCCTGGCAGCGCCAGGCCTATGTCGTGCTGCCGGTGATGTTCCGGATCACCCTGCCGGCGGTCAGCAACAACCTGATTTCGCTGTTCAAGGATACCTCGTTGGCGGCAGCGATCGCCGTGCCGGAGCTGACCTTCGTCGCGCGGCAGATCAACGCCAACACCTTCCGGGTCATGGAGGTCTGGCTCACGGCGAGCGCGCTCTATCTCGCCACCGCCTATCTCATCGCCATCCTGCTGCGCATGGTCGAGCGCCGCTACGCCTCGATCCGCTAGGGAGCCGGCGATGGATTTCTCGATGGCTCCCGGCACCTTCTGGTTCGAGGCCTGGCAGGCTCGCGCCTCGCTGCTCTCCGGTCTCGGCGTCACCCTGCTCAGCTCGGCGCTGAGCATTGTCATGGCGACGGTCTGCGGCATCCTGATGGGGGTCGCACTGTCCTATGGCTGGTGGTGGCTGAAGCTGCTGTCCCGGCTCTATGTCGACCTGATGCGCGGCATTCCGGTGCTCGTGCTGATCCTGTTCACCTATTACGGGCTCGCCTTGTTCGGCGTGAACGTCGCCGCCTTCTGGGCCGGCGTCATCGCGCTCGGCGCCTTCGCCACCGCCCATGTCGCCGAGAACTTCCGCGGCGCGGTCGAATCCGTGCCGGCCGGGCAGATGGAGGCGGCCAAGGCGATCGGCCTCACCTTCGGCAAGCGCCTGTACTACGTGATCCTGCCGCAGGCCTTCCGGCGCATGCTGCCGCCCTGGGTCAACACCGGGCTCGAGATCGTCAAGGGTACGACGCTGCTCTCGATCATCGGCGTCGTCGAATTGCTGCTCTCGGCCCAGCAGCAGATGGCGCGCAACTACATGATCGTCGAGTTCTACCTGCTGACGATGGTGCTCTACCTCATCATCAATTTCGCGCTGGCGCAGCTCGGCGCGCTGCTCGAACGCAAGACTTCCTATCTGCGCTACTGAGGATGCTGCGAAAAAGTGGGAACCGGTTTTTCGCGTGAAGCATGCTCTGGAACTCCTGGATTGATCTGAACGGGACGCGACTGCCGATGACCGAGACTGCGCTGCTTCAGGCCACCAATGTCCGCAAGCATTTCGGCGAGATCGAGGTGCTGAAGGGCATCGACCTCACCGTCAGGCAAGGGCAGGTCGTCTCGCTGATCGGCGCCTCCGGCTCGGGCAAGACCACCTTCCTGCGCTGCGTCAACCTGCTGGAGGAGCACGATGGCGGCGAGATCCTGCTCGACGGCGACCCGATCGGTTACCGGATGGCAGGCGAAACCCGCAAACGCCTGAGCGAAACGAAGATCTCGGCCCAGCGTGCTCGCATCGGCATGGTCTTCCAGCAGTTCAATCTGTTCCCGCACCTGACCGCCGGCCAGAACGTCATGCTCGGGCTGACCAAGGTGCAGGGCAAGAGCGCCGCCGAGGCGAGGGAGATCGCCGACCACTGGCTCGGCCGCGTCGGTCTCGGCGAGCGCCGGGACCATTATCCGTACCAGCTCTCGGGCGGCCAGCAGCAGCGCGTTGCGATTGCCCGTGCTGTCGCCATGCAGCCACGTCTGCTGCTCTTCGACGAGGTGACCTCGGCGCTCGACCCGGAGCTGGTGGCCGAGGTGCTCGGCGTGATGCAGGCGCTCGCCGAATCCGGCATGACCATGCTGCTGGTCAGCCATGAGATGCTCTTCGTCCGCGAGGTCTCGCACCACGTCCTGTTCCTCGACCAGGGCCGGGTCGCCCAGGAGGGCAAGCCGTCCGAAGTCTTCGACAACCCCGAAAGCGAGCGCCTGCGCAGCTTCCTCGGGCGCTTTCACGGCATCTTCAGCCGTTGACCGAGCTTGCCTGACATGGTGGCGCAGGCTTGGCTCAGGGCATTGTTGGCTTGGCCCAAGGCCACGCCATCCCCTGTTCCGCGAACGCGCGGCGCCCGTTCCCCTTGCGCGTCTTGATCTCGCCGCAGGCGATGGGGCGCAGATGCGCCTCGTCCGGCCCGTCGATCGCTGGACGCTAGCCCAGGATCTTGCCCGGGTTGAGGAGGCCGTGCGGGTCCAGCGCTCGCTTGATCGTTTGCATCAGCTTGAGCTGTGCGGGCTGCTTGTAATGGGCGAGTTCGGCGACGCGATAGCTGCCGATGCCGTGCTCGGCGGAGATGCTTCCCCGATAGCTGGCCACGACGTCGTGGACGGCACGGTTGATCGCTGCTTTGGCCTGGGCTTCGGCGCCCAATACGTTGAAGTGGATATTCCCGTCCCCGACGTGACCGAACACCACCAGCTGCAATGCGGCGAAGTCCCGGTGCAGGACATGCGTGGCGTCGTGTATGAAGTCGGGAATGCGGTCGATCGGCACGGAGATATCGTGCTTCACGCTGCGGCCGGATTTCAGCTCGGCTTCGGAGACGTGCTCTCGCAAAGCCCACAGGGCGGCCGCCTGCGCCTGCGTCTCGGCGATCACGCCGTCGGTGGCGTCCCCTGCGTCCAGAGTCGCTGCCAGCGCCTCTTCGATGGCCTCGCGCAAACCGGACAGGCTCGCGGCCGCTTCGATCAGCACGGCCCATGACGGGATCTCCATCGGCGGCTTCAGCCCGAAATGCCGTTCCACCAGAGCCAGAGCGGATGGCGAGATCAGTTCGAAGGCGGCGATCGCGTCGCCGAGCGCTGCGGTGGCGCATGAGAGCAATGCGAGGGCCGAGGCGGGGGTCGGAACGGCAAGGAGCGCCGTGACCCGATGCTTCGGCCGGGGGGCCAGCCGCAGGCTCGCGGCCGTGACGATCCCGAGCGTGCCCTCGGCGCCGATCAGAAGCTGCTTCCAGTCATAGCCGGCATTATCCTTGTGCAGATGCCTCAGGCCGTCGAGGATCGAGCCGTCGGCGAGGACGGCTTCGAGCCCGAGCACGCGTTGACGCGTCATGCCATAGCGCAGGACGTTGACGCCGCCGGCATTGGTCGAGACGATGCCGCCGATCTGGCTGGAGCCTTGGGCGGCGAAGCTGACGGGGAAGAGCAGGTCATGCTCCCGCGCTGCCTCCTGCACGGTCTCGAGCACGGCCCCGGCTTCGACCGTCATGGTCATGCCGATGGGGTCGATGGAGCGGATCGCGTTCATCCGCGACAGATTCAGCACGATCTGGGCCTGCCCGGCGATCGGCACGGCGCCGCCCGCCAGGCTGGTGTTGCCGCCTTGCGGCACGATCGCGATGCTCCGTTCGGCGCAGAGCCGGACCAGGGCGGCGACCTGATCGGCGGTCTTCGGGCGTGCCACGGCGAGCGCGGGCGCGCCGAACTCGCCACGCCAGTCGACACAATAGGGCGCCATCGCCGGATCGCCCGAGACGAGCCCGGCATCGCCCAGAAGCTGATGCAGGGCCGTCAGCATTTCGTCATCGATGCGCGAATGGCTCGTCATGAGGGCTGTCGTCCCGGTTCCGCCGCCGCAGGGGACCGTGATGCCGTCGTCAGGGCCGCGGGCGCGAAGCCGTAGAGGCGGTGCGCATTGTCGGCGAGCACCTGAGCGCGAGCCGTTGGATCGGGCACCCAATCGACGAGCAGATCGAGCAGATCGCCGACATTCATCATGTGCTGCCAATGCGCGACATGCGGCCAGTCGGAGCCCCAGACGCACCGCTCCGGCGCCGCCTCGTGAAGCAGGCGGGCGAAAGGCACGGTGTCGGCATAGGGCGGGCCCTCGACCGAGTTGCGATAGGCGCCCGAGAGCTTGACCCAGGCGCCATCGCGAACGAGCGAGACGAGCGCCTGAAAGCCGGGATCGGCGATCCCGCGGGAGGTTGGGAAGTGCCCCCAATGATCGACGATGAAGGGCACGG
Source organism: Allobosea sp. P4_H5 (assembly GCF_056400825.1). Lineage (NCBI taxonomy): Bacteria > Pseudomonadati > Pseudomonadota > Alphaproteobacteria > Hyphomicrobiales > Alloboseaceae > Allobosea > Allobosea sp. P4_H5. The sequence goes on from NZ_JBFUKM010000011.1 coordinate 61,649, forward strand.
GCAGCTTGCCCAATCTCGGGCTCAGTTCCGGAAGGTCCTTGGCGTCGACGAGGAATTGCAGGTGCCAGCCCATGTCCCGGGCGAGCGCTGCGTATTGATCCAGCTGATCGAAGCCGACGCCGCCGCCATACAGGACGTTCAGGCGCAAGCCGACGACGCCGGCCGCCTTGAGCGCAGCGAGCTCCCTGTCGGGCAGGCCGAGCGGGATGACGGCGATGCCGCGCAGCCGGTCGGGATTCGCCTTCAGGGTCTCGACCATCAGGCCGTTGTCCGTGCCGTGGACACTGACCTGAACCAGGACGCCATAGCTCATGCCCGTCGCGTCGAGCATCGCCAGATAGCTCTCCGGCGTCGCCGGGAGAGGGGTGTAGCTGCGTCCACTCACCAAGGGATGCGCCGGCGGCGCCCCGATGACGTGCGCGTGGGTATCGACCGCGCCTTGCGGCACGACGAAGCGCGTCGGCCGGTGCGGGCGGGGATCGGGCCCAGGGCAAGCCGGGGCCCGATCGGTTGAGGGAGCCTGCTCACGCATCGGCGTGCAACACCTTGCCGCGCGTCTCCGGCAGCGCATAGGCGGCCAGGAAGAACAGGACATAGGCGATGAGCGCGAACAGGCAGATGGCGTTGGCGAGCGAGGTCATCTGCGAGAGATAGCCCACCAGGAAGGGAAAGAGCGCCCCGACGCCTCGGCCGAAATTATAGCAGAAGCCCTGACCGGAGCCGCGCAACCTGGTTGGATAGAGCTCCGTCAGGAAGGCGCCCATGCCCGAGAAGTAGCCCGAGGCGAAGAAGCCGAGCGGGAAGCCGAGAACCCAGAGCAGCTCGTTCGACAGCTGAAGCTGCGTGTAAGCCAGGACCACCACCATCGCCCCGAGCGAAAAGGTCAGGAACAGGTTGCGGCGGCCGTATTTGTCGGCGAACCAGGCGCCGACGAGGTAGCCCACGAACGAACCGATGATCAGCGCGGCGAGATAGCCGGTGGAGCTCACGATCGAGAGCTTGCGCTCGGTCGTCAGGAAGCGCGGGACCCAGAAGGTGATTGCGTAATATCCGCCCTGGCAGCCGGTCGCGACCAGCGAGGCGAGGATGGTCGTCTTGAGAATCGGGCCTTTGAAGATCTCGAGGATCGAGGGCCTGTCGCCGGATGCCGCCTCCTTGGCGCGTGTCTCGACCGAGACCTCCGGCTCCTTCACATAGGCGCGCAGATACAGGACCAGCAGCGCCGGCAGGGCGCCGATCGCGAACATCCAGCGCCAGGCCTGCTCCGCCGGCAGCAGCGAGAACAGCGCCGCCTGCGCCAGCACGGCGAGCCCCCAGCCGACCGCCCAGCCAGACTGGACCGAGCCGACCGCACGTCCCCGGTATTGCGCCCGGATCGTTTCGCCCATCAGCACGGCGCCGGCGGCCCATTCGCCACCGAATCCGAGCCCCAGCAGGGCACGGAAGATCAGCAGCTGGTCGAAGTTCTGGGCGAAGGCGCACAGCAGCGAGAAGAAGGAGAACCAGACGATGGTGAGTTGCAGCGTGCGCACGCGGCCGATCCGGTCAGCGAGATAGCCGGCGCCCCATCCGCCGACCGCCGAGGCGAGCAATGTCACGGTGCCGGCGAGACCGGCGGTGCCCGCATCGACCTTCCAGAGCGTGATGATCGTCCCGATCACCAGCGGGTAGATCATGAAATCCATGCCGTCGAGCGCCCAACCGGTAGCGCAGGCCCAGAAGGTGCGCTTTTCGGGGACGGTCATGTCCTTGTAGAAGCCGGTCAGACTCGTGTCTTCGATCGGCGTGACTGTGCTTGAGGATGTCACTGGTCGTTGCCTCCCTCGCTTCGCCTTCCATGGGCGATAGGCTCGTGAGGAGAGGTCTCTCAAAACCTTCGGGTCGGTCTGCCGGAAAATTCTCCGATGCCAGCTCGAATACCGGCATTTTGTCGAAAAATGCTCAACGCCCGCCTATCTGGCGCCGATAGAGCGCCGGGCTCGCGCCGGTCACCGCCCGGAAGGCGACGCCGAAATGCGATTGTGACGAGAAGCCGACCGCCAGAGCGATGTCGACGATCGGCAGATCGGAGGTCGCCAATAGTTGTTTCGCCGCGAGAATCCGCTCCTCGATCACGAAACGATGGGGCGTAAGACCCGTCGAGCGCTTGAAGCTCCGGATAAAGTTGGAGGGGCTCATGCCGGCAACCTTCGCCATAGCCGCCAAGGTGACGGGAGCCCCGAGATCGGCGCGCACGAACTCGACGATGCGCCGGCGCATCGTTCCATCGAGGGGCGGCATAGGCTCGGATCTCGGCGGGCCCGATACCGCATAGCGATCCGACAGGTGCAGCGCGAGCGTGTAGGCGACCTGTTCGGCCAGCAACGGATTGGGGCGATGACCGCTTGCGCTCGCCTCGACCAGGCGCTTCGCAGAAAACTCCAGCATCGGGTCTTCGGTGTCCCAGGCCCTGTCCGTCAGGACGATCGGGTCCGTCGAACCGCGCGCGGCGGCTACTTCTCGCAGCACGGTTTCGCCGAGATAGAGCAGCAGCAGCTTGCCCGAGCCGACATCGGGCACGGCATCTACCACCACGCTGCATCCGGGCTGGCCGATCCGAAATCGGCCAGCTCGCACCGGCGCATCGCGCCGAACCCTGCCGTTCTCGATCAGCACGTGACGGCGTACATCGTACAGCGTGATCGCGACCGTCGGGACCGGCAGCTCCCCGAATTCATAGAGATGCGGACCGGTGACCTCGCTGACGGCCGCGGCAAAGCCCGTCGTCGCCCAGAGGTCGATGAGAGCCGACTGTCTGCGACCCGTGACGAGTTCGGCGTGACGAAGCGGATTCAGCTGCATGAAAGTAGGTCAGGCTGGATAGCCAAAATTCTTAGCACCGATCACAGGACGTCGCCACCGGCTCCGGGATTTCAACCTAAAGCCGCATTCGACGGGCCCAAAGTGCGGATCCTTCGCTCCGATCGCCAGCGCGGCTCGAGAAGCCCTGCGTTTGCAGGCGACGGCGCTACCGAAGTGATTGCGCCGATGCCAAATTCCGGAGTGGGGCAGGGTGGTTCGTGATCTACCTCAGCCCCTTCACCCAAGGCTGCGCCACACCCTGCTCCGCGAATGTGCTGCGATTGCTCTCCTTGCGCTTCTTGATCTCGGCGCGGGCGATGGTGCGCAGGTGGACCTCGTCCGGCCCGTCGATGAAGCGCAGGGCCCGGCCCCAGGAGTAGATGAAGGCGAGCGGAGTATCGTTGGAGAGCCCGCCTGCGCCGAACACCTGTATCGCCCGGTCGGCGATCCTGGTTTGCAGGCGCGTCGCCGCGACCTTGATCGCCGAGACCTCGGTGCGCGCGGCCTTGTTGCCCTGCTTGTCCATCATCCAGGCGGCGCGCAGGCAGAGCAGGCGGGCCTGGTCGATCTCCATCCGTCCCTCGGCGATCCAGTCCTGGACATTGGCGTAGTCGGAGAGGTTGCGGCCGAAGGCTTTCCGCTCCAGCGCGCGCTCGACCATCAATTCGAGCGCGACCTCGCATTGGCCGATCGAGCGCATGCAATGGTGGATGCGTCCCGGCCCGAGTCGCGCCTGCGCCAGCGCGAAGCCCGCGCCTTCCTCGCCGAGCAGGTTCGCTGCCGGCACTCGGACATTGGTGAAGTCGGTCTCGGTGTGGCCCTCGATCGAATAATGGTTCAGCAGCGGCAGGTTGCGCATCACGCTGAGGCCGGGCGAATCCATCGGCACGATGATCATGCTGTGACGCTTGTGCGGATCGGCCTCGGGGCGCGGATCGGACAGGCCCATCACGATGCAGAACTTCACGTTGGGGTGCAGCGCCCCGGTCGTCCACCATTTGCGGCCGTTGATGACGTAATGGTCGCCGTCGCGGATGATGGTGGTCTGCAGGTTGGTCGGATCGGAGGAGGCGACGCCGGGCTCGGTGATCCCGACGCAGGAGCGGATTTCGCCGTTGAGCAGCGGGTTCAGCCAGCGTTCACGCTGCTCAGGCGTCGCGAACATGTGCAGGATTTCCATGTTGCCGGTGTCGGGGGCGTTGCAGTTGAACACCTCCGAGGACCAGTAGATCCGGCCCATGATCTCGGCGAGCGGGGCGTATTCGAGATTGGTCAGCCGCGTGCCAGGTTCGCCTTCCTTGAGCGCCGGCAGGAAGAGGTTCCATAGCCCTTCCGCCTTCGCCTTGGCCTTGAGATCGTCGATCAGCGCGCTGGGGTAGCGCCCGGCCTCGACCTCATGCTTCCAGGCGGCGTCCGCCGGCTGGATATGGGCGTCCATGAAGGCCTGTAAGCTAGCGCGCAGTTCCTCGATCCTGGCCGAATAGGCGAAATCCATGGTGCTCTCCTTAGATCCAGGGCGTCATAACCAGCGGGTAGATCGCGCGCCGCTTCTTCCTTCTCCCCTTGCGGGAGAAGGTGGCCCGAAGGGCCGGATGAGGGGTCGCACAGGTCTATCCGTCATGCTCGCCCTTGTGGCGAGCATCCACGTCTTGAACACCACATGCGATCAACGAAGCGAACGCGTGGATAGTCGGGACAAGCCCGACCATGACGCGGAAAGGTCGCGCGACCCCTCACCCTAGCCCTCTCCCGCAAGGGGAGAGGGGACAGGTCGCGCGAAACCCTCACGCCGCGCCCTTTACCAACGCGTCCGCCCGCTGCGCAAAGCTCTCCGCCATCGCGCCGACCGCAACAGCGTTCTCGGCGGCGGCGTTGCCGGTCTTCGCTCGCGCCGCGATGCCGTCGAGGATGACGGCGAAGCGGAACAGCGAGAAGGCGAGGTGGAAGCGGCCCGGCCCCTGCGCCCGCCTGGCGGCGGCGCAATACCGGGCGATGTATTCGTCCTGTGTGGGGATGCCGAGGCCCTCGCGATCGAGCCCGACGATGCCGGCATACATCGATGGCGTCGAATGCCAGGGCAGGCAGGAGAAGGCGACATCGGAGAGCGGATGGCCGAGCGTCGATAGCTCCCAATCGAGCACGGCGACGACCTTCGGCGCGTCCGGCGCGAACATCAGGTTCCCAAGGCGGAAATCGCCATGGACGATGCTGGTCTCCGGCGTCTCGTCGAGGTTTGCGCCGAGCCAGTCGATCAGGCGGTCGATCGCCGGGATGTCGCGCGTTCGGGTCTCGCGCCATTGCCGGCCCCAGCGCGTGAGCTGGCGGGCGTAGTAGTTGCCGGGCTTGCCGAAATCGGCGAGACCGGCGCCCTGCCAGTCGAAGCCGTGCAGGGCCGCCAGCGCCTCGGCCATGGCGAAATACATCGCGCGGCGCTCATCAGGCGCGACGCCGGGCAAAGCGGTGTCGTGGAAGACGCGGCCTTCCAACCGCTCCATCAGGTAGAACGGTGTGCCGACGACATCGTCGTCCTCATGCAATAGTAGCACCGGCGGAACCGGCACGGCCGAGCCGGCAAGCGCTTTCAGGATGCGGTATTCGCGCTCGACCGCGTGGGCCGAGGGCAAGAGCGGCCCCGGCGGCTTCTTGCGCAGGACGAGCCGCGTGCCGGCCTCGGGGTAGCTGACGAAGAAGGTCGGATTCGACTGGCCGCCACTGATCCGCTCGACCGTCATTTGCCCCGCAGCCCGGCCGGGCAGGGCGGAGCGCAGAAAGGCGTCCAGCCGGGCGGGATCGAATTCGGGCGGGGCGGAAGGAGCAGCCGGCATGGCCGGCATATTCGAAGGCGAGGGCGGGGAGGTCAACGCGTGTCCGCTCACTCCTCCACGCCAGCCTTTACCCGCACCACCGAGACCGAGCACAACGCTTCGGCGACCACCTTGGCCGAGACGCTGCCGAGATGGCGGCGCAGTGTCGAGGAGCAGCGGGCGCCGAGCACGATATGGTCGATGTCGTTGTGCTCGGCGTAGCGCAGGATCGCATCGGCGGCGCTGACCGCCTCGATGACATGATAGCTGACGCGGTCCTCCGGCAGGTGCAGCGGCCGGGCCCAGTCCTTCAGCGCCACCAGCCGGCCGATATAAAGCGAGCGCCCTTCCGCATCGACGGTCTTGGTCTCGCCGATGATCTCGGTCCTGAGCACGGTGAGGCAGGCAAGGGAGGAATCCGGGCGGGCGGCGAGTAGGCGGCTGGTCTCGGCGAGGATCGCCGCGGCCAGCGCATCCAGCCCTTCCGAGAGATCGACGGCGGTCAGCACGATCGAGGGGCCGGCCTTGCGTCGCGCCACCGTCGGCGCGCCGGTGATTTCGGCTTCGTCGCGCTTCTGGAACAGGTCGACCAGCCGCTTGGCGAGGCTGCGTTCCCCGGCGGTGGGGCGCTTGCGCGAGACCGTGACCTGCTCGGGATGACGCAGGTCGAAGGCGAGTTTGGTCGCATCGGCATAGCGCCGGCCGCGATCGACCTCGAGGCAACGGGCGGTGATCGCCTCGAGCCAGGCCGGCGCCTGCTCGTTGACGGCGCGCAAGGACTTGGGCGCGTGATAGAGCCGCCGCTTCATGCCGGGCACGGTCCTGGGCCGGCCGAACGGCTCCTCGCCGGAGGCCATCTGATAGAGCAGGCAGCCGAGTGCAAAGAGGTCGCTCGCCGGGTCGGAGCGCTCACCCAGTACCTGCTCCGGCGCGATATATGCTGATGTCCCCATCGGCTCGGAGCTTTCCTCACCGAGCAGGTCCGGCAGTTCGGCATGGCGGGCGAGGCCGAAATCGAGCAGCACCGCGCCTTCGTCGGTCAGGATCACGTTCTCGGGCTTGAGATCGAGATGGACCACGTTCTGCCGGTGCAGGTCGGCCAGCGCCGTTGCGATCGCGATGCCGATGCGCTGGACCTCGGCGAAAGGCAGGGGCGCCCGCTTGATGCGTTCCGCCAGGCTTGTCCCGGTGACGAAGCCCATGGCGATGAACGGAATGCGGCAGAGCTCGCCCGAGGCGACGAAGCGCGGCACATGCGGGCCTGACAGGCGCTTGTGGATCAGCACCTCGGTCTCGTAGCCGACGATCGTCGAGACATCGGCGCCAGGGTCGAGCACCGGAATCTTCACCACGAGCGGGCCGGGATGATCGGGATGCGTGGCCCGCCAGAGCGTCGCCATGCCACCGGCCTTCAAGCGCTCGCCGAGCGTGAAACCGTCGATGACCGTGCCGGTCCCTGGCCGTTCCATCCTGCCTCCTATCTGCCAATCTGCAGACGCAGGCCGAGCCAGTCGGGCAGGCCGGCCGCCTTGATCTTGCGCGCGGTTTCCTGGGTGTCATAGGGCACGCGGACCATGGTCACTTCGCGCGCCTGCGTATCGAGCAGGGCGAAGCACGCGGCCGGATCACCGTCCCGCGGCTGGCCGACGGCGCCGATCACGACGACATGCCGGTGCACGGCCGAGAGTGGCGCCGGCACGTCGCGCAGGGGGATGAACGCCACCGGCTCGCGCCCGGCCCTCGCATAGAAAATCGTCGGCAGATGGGTGTGGCCGCAGACCACCGTCGCCGCGTCGGTCGCCGCCAGGCAGGCCTCGGCGCTGCGAAGATCGCGCACATAATGCCAGGCGGCGGGATCACGGGCGCTGGCGTGGACGAAGAGCACGTCGTCGAATTCTGCCGTCAGCGGCAGGCTGTCGAGAAAGGCACTCTGCTCGGCTGAGAGTTGCGCCCTGGTCCACAGCGCCGCTTCATGCGCGTTCGGCGTCATGCCGGCGGGGCCGTGCACGGCGGCTTCGTCATGATTACCGCGAACGCAGATAGCGCCCGCCGCGACGAGTTCGCGCGCGCCATCGACGCAGAAGCCGGGATCAGGGCCGTAGCCGACGATGTCACCGAGCAGGACCAACTGGTCCGGCGCCAGCCGGCGCACGACCGCCAGCACCGCTTCGAACGCCTCGCGGTTGGCATGGATGTCGGAGAGGATGGCGATCCGCATTCAGTGTCCAGGCCCGAATCCGGGGATGCCCGCATCGTGGCAGCGCTGCAGCCGGCTTGGCCAGCGCGCCTTTCGGCTCAGAGCTTTGGGGAGTGTCCGGTTTCATAGCATGCACCGGCGCGGTCGGGGATCACGAGCCGGAAAGCCCGTCGAGACCGCGATCCGGCAGGCTCTCTGACACCTGCGCCACTTCGCCCCGGGGCTCGGCCCCCGGGCGAAGTGGTGACAAGCCGCCGCCTCCCCAGCTACTGTCGCGGCTCACGCACTGCCCAGTGGAGAGAAGCCTTGGACGCCGTGCCGAGAGACGATGCCGCCCAGCCCGACGCTGCCGCGGCCTCTGAGCCGCAGAAGCAGCCGCCGCGCGAGATCGAACTGAAGCTGGCCGCTTCGCCAGACGCGCTGGAGGCGCTTCGCGGCGCCGACCTCATCGCGCGCCATGCCCGAAACCAGGGCGTCACCCGCCGGCTCGACGCGGTCTATTACGACACGCCCGACCGTCTGCTCGACCGCAATGGCCTGGCGCTACGCGTACGCCGCAGCGGCAAGCGCCATGTCCAGACGCTGAAGCGGTCAGGCTCAGGCGACCCGCTGGCGCGCGACGAATGGGAGGTCGCGCTGCCCGATGGTGCGCTCGATCTCACTTTGCTGCCGCTCGCCGAGATCGGCGAGCCGCTCGCCAGCCTGTCGGCCGGGCAGCTCGCGCCGGTTTTCGCCACGCGCATCAGACGGCGCCTGCGCCGCCTCGACTATGCCGGCGCGCTGATCGAGATCGCCTTCGACGACGGTACGATCGAAGCCGGCGAGAAGACCCTGCAGGTCAGTGAGGTCGAACTCGAACTGAAGGAAGGCGAGGCGGCGGCGCTCTACGAGCTCGGGCTGGCCATGCTGGATGTCGCGCCGCTGCAGCTCGCGACGCAAAGCAAGTCAGCGCGCGGCTACGGGCTCGCATTCGCGCGCCTGCCGCAGGCGGTGAAGGCCAAGCCGGTCGAGATCGGCGAGCACGACAATGCCGATGCGGCGATCGCCGCGATCCTCGCCAATACCTACAAGCAGCTTCTCGGCAATCTCGCGCCCGTTGCCACGCACGCGGGGCCTGAAGGCGTGCACCAGATGCGCGTCTCGCTGCGTCGCCTGCGCTCGGCGCTGTCGGTGCTGAAACGCGAGGTCGCGTCACCCACATTCGAGCCGATCGGGCGGGAGGCGAAGCGCCTCGGCCATGTGCTGGGGCCGGCCCGCAACTGGGATGTCTTCATCACCCAGACCGTGCCGGATATCGAAGCCGATGGCCTCAATGATTCCGGATTGTCGCTCCTGTGCAAGGCCGCCGAACCGTATCAGGCGAAAAGCTATGCCGAAATCGCAAAGCGGCTGGCGAATCCGCAGACCAGCCGGTTCCTGCTGTCCTTCGGCGCCCTGATCGAGCGCCGCGGCTGGCGCAGCGGCCTTCCCAGCGAGGCGATGGCGGTGCTGGCCGAGCCGGCCGATGATTTCGCCGGGCGGGTGCTGGCGCGAACGCATCGCCAGGCGCTGAAACGCGGCCGCGGCTTCGGCAGCCTCCGGCCCGAGGGGCGTCACGAATTGCGGCTGGCCTTGAAGAAGCTGCGCTACACCGCCGAGTTCTTCCTGCCGCTGCATGACGGCGCAGCGGCGCGACGTTACCTAGCTCGGTTGTCGCGCTTGCAGGAGGCGCTGGGCCTCGCCAACGATGCGGCGACGACGCAGCACCTCCTTGCTGAATTGCGCGGCGGCAAGGCGCCGGAGCCGGAGCTGCATTTCGCCGCCGGCGCCATCCATGGCTGGCAATCGCGCCATACCATCGAAGCCAGCCGCAAGCTCAAGCGGCGCTGGCGCAGATTCGAAGCGGCTAGCGCCTTCTGGAGCTAGACGGTCCGGCGTGCCGCCGCGCGCCCATGATCGGCACGCGGATCGGCTTCGGCCCGATCAGCTCGTCTTCCTGGTGACGATCGTCAGCTCGCCTTCGTTGCTCACCTGGGCCAGGACGACATCCCGTGTCGAGAAGCCCTTGGCTTCGACGGCGGATTTGGCGGCTGGCGCCTTCTCGATGGCCTCGCGCAGCTTCTCGAGCTCGGCCGCGGTGCGTGTCGCCACCAGCTGGTTCACCTGCGCCTTGCTCGCTTCGGGAAGCTCGTCGATCTCGACGACCTTGACCGAGGTGATCGTCGGCGCGCTCGCCGGCGCTTCCTGCGAGGAGGCGGGCGGCTTTGCCGAGGGGCGCTCGGTCGATGGCGCCTGGGCATTGGCTGCCCCGGCGAGGATTGCGGCGGCGCTTGCGGCTGCGATCGTGATCATACGCATGGCAGGTCCTTCCATCGGTTGCGGAAAGGACGATTGAACACCAGCGATGGGACGAGAGGCTGGAGGCGATCAGGTCATTTCGTGACCATCCGGCGGCGCAAACAGGGCAGCGCCGCCGGGAATTCGACCTGTTCTCAGGCGGCGTCGAGCCCGTAGAGCGAGTGCAGGGTGCGGACCGCCAGCTCGGTATAGGCGGCGTCGATCAGCACCGAGAACTTGATCTCGGAGGTGGTGATCGCACGGATGTTGATGCCCTTCTCGGCCAGCGCCCGGAAGGCGCGCGCCGCGACGCCCGCGTGGCTCCTCATGCCGACGCCGATCGCCGAAATCTTCACCACATCCGTCGCGCCCTGCAGCGTCTGGTAGGCGATGGCCTCATGTTTCGATTCGAGCAGGCCCTTGGCGCGCTCGTAATCGGCCGTCGGCACGGTGAAGGTGATGTCGGTGGTCGCCTGGTCGTCGGAGACGACCTGAATGATCATGTCGACATTGATGTTGGCGTCGGCCAGCGGCCCGAAGATCGCCGCGGCGACGCCGGGCTTGTCGGCCACACGCCGGAGCGTGATCTGGGCTTCGTCGCGCGAGAACGCGATGCCGGTGACGATCTGCTGTTCCACGATGTCGTCCTCGTCGCAGATGAGGGTGCCTGGATTGGGATTGTCTGGGTCGTCGAAGGAAGAGCGCACATAGGTCGGCACGCGCTGGACCATGGCGATCTCGACCGAGCGCACCTGCAGCACCTTCGAGCCGAGAGAGGCCATTTCCAGCATCTCTTCGAACGAGACCTTGTCCATCCGCCTCGCCTTCGGGACGATGCGCGGATCGGTGGTGTAGACGCCGTCGACATCGGTGTAGATGTCGCAGCGATCGGCCTTCAGGCCCGCGGCGAGTGCGACGGCGCTGGTGTCCGAGCCGCCGCGGCCGAGCGTGACGATGCGGTGGCTGCGCGGGTTGATGCCCTGGAAGCCGGAGCAGACCGCGATTTCGCGGTTGCGGTCGAAGCCGGCGAGAATGCCGGCGCCGTCGACGCCCTCGATCCTGGCCGAGCCATGCGCGTCCGACCCGTAGAGCGGGATCTGCCAGCCCTGCCAGGAGCGGGCGGGCAGGCCCATCTCCTGCAGCGCGATCGCCATCAGGCCGGAGGTGACCTGTTCGCCCGAGGCGACGACGGTGTCGTATTCGGCCTGGTCGTAGATGGAGGACGCTTCCTTGCACCACGCGACGAGTTCGTTGGTCTTGCCCGACATCGCCGAGACTACGACCGCGACCTGGTTGCCGGCGTCGAATTCGCGTTTGACGTGGCGGGCCGCGTTCTTGATGCGCTCGACAGTGGCGACCGATGTGCCGCCGAACTTCATCACCAGACGGGCCATAGCGTCTAAAGGCTCTCTAATCTGCACCCGGCCGAGCCGGGACGAAACGTCCCCTCGCGCCTAGCGAAGGGCGCGTGTAGATGACGGGAGGTGCGGGCGGTGTCAATGCAGCCATGGTCGGCACGGGCATAAACAGGGTATCAAAGGCGATGACGGCAGCGGCTCGCGAAGGCTCCACCATCGACCCGGCCGAGGTCGCGCGCTTCGACGCGCTGGCCAAAAGCTGGTGGGATCCGAAAGGGCCGATGGCGGTCCTGCACAAATTCAATCCCGTCAGGCTCGCCTTCATCCGCGACCTCGCCTGCGAGCGCTTCGGCCGCGATCCGAAGTCGCTGCGCGCCCTTGAAGGGCTGAGCGTCGTCGACATCGGCTGCGGCGGCGGCGTGCTCTCCGAGCCGCTTGCGCGCTTGGGTGCCGACGTGACGGGGCTCGACCCGGCCACGACCAACATCGCCGTGGCGCGGGCGCATGCGCAGAAGGCCGGCATCGAGATCGACTATCGCGAGCAGACGATCGAGGCCGTTGTGGCGTCAGGCGCCCGCTTCGACATCGTCCTCGCCATGGAAGTGGTCGAGCATGTCGCCGATGTCGATGCCTTCGTCGCCTCCTGCTGCGCGGCGGTGAAGCCGGGCGGACTGCTCGTCATGGCGACGCTCAACCGCACGCTGAAATCCTATGCGCTTGCCATCGTCGGCGCCGAATACATCCTGCGCTGGCTGCCGCGCGGCACGCATGATTGGGAGAAGTTCGTGACGCCGGACGAGCTGGAGGCGGCGATCGAGATCGGCGGGCTCTCAGTCTTCGCCCGCGAAGGCGTCGCCTACAATCCGCTGGCCGATCGCTGGTCGCGCTCGCGCGATCTCGACGTCAACTACATGCTGGCGGCGGGGAGGGCCGGCTGAGGTTCCGCCGGAACCTTCCGCTTCCCCCCTTGTTTTTTGCGCTGCGGCATAATTCGATAGGAGTATGGCGCAGCGCAGCATTGGTCTGCATGATGCCGGTAACGCCACCGGATCAGAGGCGTGGCGACAAGGGAGAATGAGCCGATGGCACAGCTGCAACCCGTTGCGAAGCCCGCGTTGAAGGATCTCTACGAGCTCGGCGAATTGCCGCCGCTCGGCCATGTCCCGGCCAACATGTACGCCTGGACGATCCGCCGCGAGCGCCATGGCCCACCGCAGGACAGCTTCAAGGTCGAGGTCGTGCCGACCTGGTCGATCGGCGAGGAGGAGGTGCTGCTCCTCGTGATGGCCGGCGGCGTCAACTACAACGGCATCTGGGCCGGCCTCGGCCAGCCGATCTCGCCCTTCGACGTGCATAAGGGCTCGTTGCATATCGCCGGCTCCGATGCCTCCGGCATCGTCTGGGCTGTCGGTTCCAAGGTGAAGCGCTGGAAGGTCGGCGACGAGGTCATCGTCCACTGCAACCAGGATGATGGCGACGACGAGGAGTGCAATGGCGGCGACCCGATGTTCTCCTCCTCCCAGCGCATCTGGGGCTACGAGACGCCCGACGGCTCCTTCGCCCAGTTCTGCCGGGTCCAGTCGCGTCAATTGATGCTGAAGCCGAAGCACCTCTCCTGGGAGGAATCGGCCTGCTACACGCTGACGCTGGCGACCGCCTATCGCATGCTGTTCGGCCACGCCCCGCATACCATCAAGCCGGGTGACAACGTCCTGATCTGGGGCGCCTCGGGTGGCCTCGGCGTCTTCGGCGTGCAGCTCTGCGCTGCGTCCGGCGCCAACGCGATCGGCGTCATCTCCGACGAGAGCAAGCGCGACTACGTGCTCGGCCTCGGCGCCAAGGGCGTGATCAACCGCAAGGACTTCAACTGCTGGGGCCAGATGCCCACGGTCAACTCGCCCGAGTACAACGACTGGACCAAGGAAGCCCGCAAGTTCGGCAAGGCGATCTGGGACATCACCGGCAAGAAGGATGTCGACATCGTCTTCGAGCATCCGGGCGAGGCGACCTTCCCGGTCTCCTGTCTCGTCGCCAAGCGCGGCGGCATGATCGTCTTCTGCGCCGGCACCTCCGGCTTCAACATCACCTTCGACGCCCGCTATGTCTGGATGCGGCAGAAGCGCGTTCAGGGCTCGCATTTCGCCCATCTGAAGCAGGCTTCCGCCGCGAACCAGTTCGTCATCGACCGCCGCGTCGACCCCTGCATGTCCGAGGTCTTCCCCTGGGACAAGATCCCGCTCGCCCACCACAAGATGTGGAAGAACGAGCACGCGCCGGGCAACATGGCCGTGCTGGTCTACGCGCCGCGCACCGGCCTGCGCACCTATGAGGACGTCGCCGAGGCGCTGGAGGGTTGAGCAGCCCGCTTCGGGCCTCTCATGCGCCGCCGGCTCGTCTTGTCGGGGCTTCGCGCAGCGAAGAGCCCGGAACCCAGAACCGATGAGCCTGGGTTATCAGGCTGAACGGCTGTAACGCTTCGTTCGGAGACGGTATCGGTTCTGGGTTCCGGGCTCGCTGCTGCGCAGCGCCCCGGAAAGACGGCCGTGGTTCCTTAAAGTCCGCTCAGCACGTCTCCGCTCGACTTCTCCGGCGCCCGGTGCAGCGCGATCGCGGCATTGAGCTCGGCGCCATAGAGGAAGATCGCCGCCAGCCAGTAGAGGAAAACCAGCGCGATCATCGCGGTGGCGAGGCCGGCATAGGTGGTGACATAGGCACCGGCGAAGGAATCGAGATACCAGCCGAAGCCGACACCGCCGATCAGCCAGACCACCAGCGTCATCAATATACCCGGCCACATCGCTCGGATATGCGGGGCGCGGGCCGGCAGCAGCTTGTGCGCGACGCTGAGCGCCAGCACGACCAGCACGGTCGCTCCCGCGATCCGCAGGAAGGCGAGCAGGAAGCCGAGCGGGGCGAGCGCCGGCGCGAAGCCGACGATGCCGCGCCAGATCAGCGGGCCGAGCACGACCAGCAGCGAGAAGGCGAGCATGAAGATCGCGCCGCCGACGACATAGACGATCGATTCCAGCCGCGTGCGCCACCAGCTGCGCCATTCATAGGCCTCATAGGCGCGGTTGAGCCCGATCCTGACCGCTTCGACGCCGGAGGAGGAGAAATACAGCGCCAGGATTGCGCCGAGCGTCAGCGCGTCCTTGCGCACGGCCGTCAGCACTGAGCGGACCTCGCGCGCGATCGGTTCCGCCACCTCGCGCGGCCACGCTTCCAGCAGCAATTGCGCGGCTTCGTCGGCGGCCGCCTGCGAGCCGAAGAACCCGCCGAGCGCGGTGACGAGGATCAGGAACGGGAACAGCGACATCAGCACCGAGAGCGCGATGTGGCTGGCGATCGCCCAGCCGTCATGGGCGATGAAGCGCTCGAAGGCGAGGGCGGGGACTGAGCTCAGCGACATGCAGGTCTCGGGCGGGGCAGGGCGGTGATTGTCGCTGGTTCGGGGCTGCTGGCAAGACGGGAGGATGCGGTGTCCTCCTTCTCCCCCGAGGGGAGAAGGGAAGAGCGCACCCCGAACATGCCGCCACAGCGTCCGCAGGCGGCGACAACTGCCGCTATCGGGCCTATCAGGCACCTAGAAAGCAGCAGCGATGTTCGATTCCCCGCTCTTCCTGCGCCTGTCGCCGGCTCTGTTCGTCTTCCTCTGGTCGAGCGGCTGGATCGTCGCGGGCTATTCGGCCCGCTATTCCGATGCGCTGACCTTTCTCTCGGTCCGCTTCGGCTGTGCCGGCCTGGCGCTCGCCGTGTTCGCCGTCGTCCTCGGTGCACCCTGGCCCAAGACGCGGCGCGCTCTTTTCGATTGCGTCGTCGCCGGCATCCTGCTGCACGCGGTTTATCTGGGCGGCGTCTGGTGGGCAGTGCGCCATGGCTTGCCGGCCGGTGTCTCCGGCCTGATAGCCGGCTTGCAACCGGTCCTGACCGCATTGTTCGCACCCTTGATCATGCGCGAGAGCATTTCGCCGATCCGTTGGCTCGGCATCGTCTTCGGCTTCGTCGGCGTCGCGCTGGTGCTGGAGCCGAAGCTGGTCGGCGTCGCGCCCGAGGCGCTTTCCGCCATCGCGCTGCCGGTTATCGTCAACGTCGTCGGCATGTTCGCCGTCACCTTCGGCTCGTTCTGGCAGAAGGCCCGCATCGTCGAGGGCGACCTGCGCACGGTGACGGCGGTGCAGTACATCGCCGCCTTCCTGTTCACGCTGCCCTTCGCCTTCCTGCTCGAGCCGATGCGGATCGAGTGGAACCTGACCATGGGCCTGGTGCTGGCCTGGTCGGTGCTGGCGCTCTCGCTCGGCGGGATCGGGCTCTATCTCGTGATGATCCGCCGCGGCCAGGTCTCGCGCATCGCGACCTTCCTCTACCTCGTGCCGCCGGCGGTGGCGGTCGAGGCTTGGATTCTCTTCGGCGAGACGCTGAGTCTGATCCAGCTCCTTGGCATGGCGATCGCCGTGCTCGGCGTCGTGCTCGCCAGCCGCAAATAGTCGATGGCCCGATCCTGGGTTCCCGCAAGCCGGTCGATGCTGTAGCCAGAGAGCATGAGCCGGCAGGAACCTGCTCGCTGGCGACAGGGACGAGACGACCATGGCTGTGACGACCGATAATCTTGCTGGCGCCCTCATCGCCGCCCGCCGCGGCCACAAGCTGGTCGACATCGCGACCTTGCCGGTCCCCGCCGATGTCGATGCCGGTTTCGCCGCTCAGGCCGAGGTCAACCAGGGCATGGGCTATCCGCTCGCCGGCTGGAAGGTCTCGCTCGGCGAGGGCGGCCGGCCGATGGCGGGGCTGATGCAGGGGCCTTATCTCAAGTCCGGCGACACTTATCGCGGCGTGCACGGCGCCGAATTGCGCGTCGAGATCGAGCTTGCCATCCGCCTCGGCCGCGACATGCCGCTGCGCCCCGGCCAGCCCTATACCCGCGAGGAGCTGATCGACCATTGCGACGCCGCCCTCGTCGGCATCGAAATCGTCGAGAGCCGCATCGCCGACTGGACCAATGTGCCGTTCCCGCTCTGGCTCGCCGATGCGATGGGCCATGGCGGCTATCTGCTCGGCCCCGAGGTTCCCTTCAGCATCTTCGACGACGTCCCGGCGCTGACCTGCACGGTCGAGCTCGATGGCGACGTGCTCTATGATCGCCAGGCCCTGCATGCCAATGGCGATCCGCTGGTCACCGCGCTCGCCTGGGCGAACCGCTCGGTCGAGGGCCCGCTCGGCCCGCTCAAGGCCGGTCAGATCATCACCACCGGCAGCCTCTGCGGCGGCGTGCTCGCGCCAACGGTCGGCCCGGTCATCGCGCGGCTCGACCCGGTTACGGCGATCTCCTTCGCGCTGGCCGAGCAGGGCGACTGAGAGCCGCGATCCAGGCCATTCGATAATGTCCGGATGGCCAACGATTCGTTCAGGTTTTCGGTTGACGGTAGCCTGACCCCGAGCGTCGAATTGTGATCAATCGGAGGCGCGATCACAAAATCAACGCATTCGCTGCGTTCTAGTTGGGTTGCGTTGGAGGTTTGATGCGGTCATGGCGAAGGGGCAGGATTGGCATTGCCGGCGGAGGCTTGGTTGCTTTCGCGGCGATGCTTGCCGGTGAGGTTTCGCCGGCCCGCGCCTTCGACCTGTCGTCGCTCGACGTCTTCAACCTCTTCGGCAGCAAGGACAAGCCGCCGCCGGTCAGCGCGACGACGCTGCCCTATGAACTGAAGTTCGAGCTCGGCGACGTGCCCGATGCCAGCGCGCTGAAGCGCAGCCTGCAGGACGCCTCGCTGCTCTATCGCCTGCGCGAGGATGCACCACCCGACGGCGAGACCCTGGCGCGCCGCGCCGCCGCCGACATCAATCCGCTGATCGACGCGCTCTGGGCCCAGGGCTATTTCAATGCGCAGGTCGCGATCGCGGTCGACGGCGTCGCGGTGACGCAGGCCGGCGAGCCGCCGGCGAGGCTCGCGCCCACCGCCGAGCGCTACCGCAACCGCGCCCCGGCGCCGATCGTGGTCACGGTCGACCCCGGCCCGCAATTCTCGCTGCGCAATGTCGATATCGTGCCGAGCGGGCGCCGCGATCCCGAAGCGGTGATCTCCGATCCCGGCAAGGTTTCCGGCCTCGTGCCCGGTGCGCCCGCGACCTCCTCCTCGATCCGCGCGGCCCAGGCGGCGCTCGTCGATTACTGGCGCGGCAAATCCCGCCCGCTCGCTCGCGTCGTCGAGGTCCGCCCGGTCGTCGACCACGCCGCGAAGACCATGGACGTCTCGGTCCTGGTCGATCCCGGCCCGGTCGCCGGCTTCGGCGACGTCTCGATCACCGAGACCGGCGACATTCCGCCCGAGGTGATCCGCTCCTTCATCTATCTCGAGCCGGGCGAGCCTTATTCGCCCAAGGCGCTGGCCGACACGCGCAAGTCGATCGCGACCATCCCCGCCGTCGGCTCGGTCCGCATCCGCGAGGGCAAGGGGCTGGACCAGGCCGGCAACCTGCCGATCTTCGTCGAGGTCAACGAGCGGCCCAAGCGCCTGCTCGGCTTCTCGGCGCGTTATTCGACGATCGACGGTCCGGCGGTGAAGACCTATTGGGAGCATCGCAACCTGTTCGGCGGCGCCGAGCGCCTCCGGCTCGAAGCCTCCGTCTTCTTCGCGCCGCGCATCGACGGCACCAAGATCCAGCGCTTCGGTGATTTCGAGCCGACCGATCTCGGTGCTCGCTTTTCCGCCAGCTTCCTGAAGCCGGCGCTCGGCGGCAGCCGCAACGATCTGCTGATCGACGCCAGCGGCGTGCGCGAGCGCATCGGCACCAACCGCTATGGCGGCTACACCGCGCGCTACGCCAATATCACGACGGCCATCCGCCATCGCTTCAGCGACGTCTTCTCGATCCAGGCCGGCATCGAGGCCGAGCGCGGCCAGACCAGCGACGTGCTCGGGCAGGTCGACTACATGCTGGTCGGCGTGCCGCTGTCGTTGCGCTACGATTCGACCGACAGCCAGCTCGACCCGACCCGCGGCATCAGGGTCGCCGCCTCGGTCACGCCCTATGCCGCTTTCGGCGACAATGCTGCGCCCTTCGTCCAGAGCAAGGCCTCGATCTCCGGCTACTACGCCCTCGACGAGGATGCCCGCTATGTCCTCGCCGGCCGGATCGGACTGGGCTCTATCGTCGGCGCCGACCTCGACGAGGTCCCGGCGACGCGGCGGTTCTATGCCGGCGGCGGCGGCTCGGTGCGCGGCTACGCCTATCGCACGCTCTCGCCGCTCGGCCCGCTCAATCACCTGACCGGCGGGCGCAGCCTGTTCGAGGCCTCGGTCGAGGCTCGGATCAAGATCACCAACACCATCGGCATCGTGCCCTTCTTCGACGCGGGCATGGCCTTCGCGTCGCAGTTCCCCAGTTTCAAGGAGAAGATCCAGTACGCGGCCGGCCTTGGCCTGCGCTACTACACGCCGATCGGGCCGATCCGGCTCGACGTCGCCGCGCCGCTCAACCCGCGCAAGGGTGACAAGCCGGTCGCGCTCTATATCAGCATCGGGCAGGCCTTCTGATGGGCAAGCTCCGCATCTCGCGCCTGCTCGCCGGCCTCGCGGCCCTGTTCATCGCCGCCGCGCTGGTCGTCTTCACCGGCCTCGGCGGCTTCGCCCAGAACGCCGGCGAGCGCGGCGTCCTGGCCGACCTGATCTCGAAGGCACTATCGACCGATGGCAGCCAGGTTTCGATCGGCGCCGTCGACGGAGCACTCTCTTCCGATGCCACCATCCGCGACATCGTCATCTCCGACCGGGATGGCCCCTGGCTCAGGCTCGATCGCGCCCGGCTGATCTGGACCCGCTCGGCGCTGCTGCTGCGCCGGCTCGAGGTGAATCGGCTCGAGATCGGCAAGCTCGAGATCCTGCGCAAGCCCGTGCCGGAACCGGGCGCCCCGCCGCCGGCCGACAACTCGCCGATCCTGCCGGAGTTGCCGCTCAAGGTGATCGTCGAGGCCTTCCAGCTCGGCGAGCTCGCGCTCGGCCCGACCGTGATCGGCGCACCCGCGAGGCTTTCGGCGACCGGCGCGGCCCGTCTCGGCCCGCCGAACGAGGGCCTCGATTTTCGGCTCGCCGGGCGCCGGCTTGATATGGGCGGCACGCTCGACGTCAATCTGCGCTTCGTGCCGCAATCGACGCAGCTCCAGCTCGCGGTCAAGCTCGACGAACCGGCCGGCGGCCTGATCTCGACCATTGCCGATCTGCCGGACCGCCCGCCGGTCAAGCTCGACCTTTCCGGCGACGGCCCCCTTGACCGCTTCCGCGCGACGCTCGCCTTCACCGCCGGCCCGACCATCGGCGCCAACGGCACGGCCGATCTCAGCCGCCAGGGCGCGGGCCGGCGGCTCCTGCTCGCGCTCGATTCGCGCATCGCCGGCCTGATGCCGCCGCCGGTGGCGCCGGTCTTCGAGGGTTCGACCCGGCTCGACGGTACCGTGGGATTGGCCGATAGCGGTGCCGTCTCGGTCGACCAGATGGCGCTGGTCTCGGCACTGGCCCGGCTCGACGTAAACGGTGTCTATGGCGCCGACAAGAACCTCGATTTCAAGATAACTGCCGCTGCCCGCCCCAATGCCGAGGGTCGCACCGTCGCCTCCGGCGCCGAGATCGCCAAGCTCGCCTTCGATGCGACGATCCGTGGGCCGGCGGCCGGGCCGCGCATCAACGCCAGCCTGCAGGCGGAGGGCGCGAGCGTTCCCATGGGCAAGCTCGGCAAGCTCGACTTCAGTTTCACAGCGACGCCGACCGGCGCGCTGAATGATCCGGCGACGCGCACCGTGCTGGTCTCCGATGGCGAAGCCTCCGGCGTCGCACTCGCCGATCCTGGCCTGGCGCGCTTCATCGGCGATCGCCTGCGCTTCACCTTGCGCGGCACGGCCTCCGAAGGCGGTGGCGGCGAGTTCGAGACGCTGAAGCTCGCCTTTGGCGGAGCCGAGCTCGGCTATGCCGGCCGCCTCGATCCGGCTCGCATCCTCGGCAAGGTGCAGGCGCGGCTGCCTGATCTGTCGCGCCTCAGCACGCTCGCCGGCCGCCCGCTCAAGGGTTCCGCCACTGTCGCCGCCGATGTCGACGCCGAGCCGAAGAAGCGACTCTATGCCGTCAAGCTCGATGGCGGCGCCGAATCGCTGGCGCTGGGCCAGGAGGCGCTCGACCGGCTGCTCGCCGGCAAGCTCTCGCTCGGCGGCGAGATCCGGGTGCCCGGCAGCGGCGGCCTCGTCGTCAACGGCCTGCGCATCGCCGGAACCCATGTCGCGGCCACCGCCGACGGTGCGCTCGGCGCACAGGGCTCGAGCCTGAAGGCCAACATCGCCATTCCCGATCTGCGCCGGGCCGATCCGAAATTGTCGGGGCAGGGCGCGTTCGATGCGACGCTGACAGGCCCGCTCGACAAGCTGGGTGCGACGCTGAAGGCCGGCATCAGCAACGCCACCGCACTCGGCCGGCCGGTGCCGCGCCTCGCCCTCGACGCCACCCTGCGCGACCTGCAGGGCGCGCTCTCCGGGGACGCCAGGCTCTCCGGCGAGGTCGATGGCCGGCCCGCGACAGGTGCCTTGCGCTTCGCCAAGCGCGATCCCGGTGGCTGGGCGCTGCCGCAGCTCGATATCGCGATCGGCTCGGTCACGCTGAACGGCGCGCTCGATCTCGACGCCTCCAATCTGGCCGAGGGCAACCTCAAGCTCGCCGCCCGCAATCTGGACGATCTCTCGGCGCTGGCGCTCGCCAAGCTCGGCGGCCGGATCGAGGCCGACGTGAAGCTGGCGCGGCCGACCGGCGGCCAGAATCTCGATCTCAAGGCCAGCGCGCAGAAGCTTGTTGCGCCTAGCGTTTCGCTCGATCGGCTCGATGCCGACATCGCCATCGTCGATGCGCTGCGCAAGCCGCTGATCAACGGCACGGTCCAGGTCGATCGCGCCGTCATCGTCGGCGAGGCAGTGAGCGCGATCCGCCTTGTCTCGAAGGGCGGCACTGAGGCCAGCGACATCAGCCTCGACGCCACGGCACGCGGCTTCTCGCTGGCTTCCAAGGGCCGGCTCTCGGTCGCCGACCCCTTGCGCTTCGATCTCGCCAGCTTCACCGCGACCCGCGACGGCCGCAGGATCGCGCTGGCCAAGCCGGCGAGCTTCACCGCGATCGACGGCGGCGTTTCCATCCGCGATCTTTCCATCGCGCTCGATGGCGGCCGGATCACCCTGGACGGTCAGGCGGGCAAGGCGCTCGACCTGCGCTTTGCCGCGCAGAACGTGCCGCTCTCGGCCGCGCGCCTGGCGTCGCCGACGCTCGATCTCTCCGGCACGCTCGACGCGGAAGCGACGATCAAGGGCACGCCCGAGGCGCCGACCGGTCCGTGGCGGGTCCGCATCGCCCGCCTCGTCGCGCCGCAGACGCGCTCCGCCGGCTTGCCGCCGATCGAAATTTCGGGGCAGGGCGCGCTCGATGGTCGTCACACCAGCCTCGACGCCAGCCTGAACGCCGGCCGTTTTGTCAGCCTGACCGCGAAGGGCAGGGCGCCGCTCGGCGGCGAGGGCGTGCTCGACGTGTCCGTCCAAGGAAAGGCGGATGCCCAGCTCGCCAATGCCCAGCTCGCCGCCGACGGCCGGCGGCTGACCGGCCAGCTCGCGCTCGACCTGCGTGCCGGCGGTACGCTCGCCGCGCCGCGTCTCTCCGGCGGTGCGACGCTCTCCGGCGGCAGCTTCAGCGACGCGCTCCAGGGCGTGAAGCTGACCGGGCTCGAGGCGCGCGTCACAGCCAACGGGCCGGAACTGGTCATCGAGCGCTTCGCCGCGCAGACGCCGGGCAATGGCACGCTCTCGGCTCGTGGCAACGTCAAGCTCGATCCGCAGGCCGGCTTCCCCGGCACGATTCGCATCGAGGGCAAGCGCGCCCAGCTCGTCGACAGCGGGCTGGTCCGGGCGGTCACCGACCTCAACCTCGACCTCACCGGCCCGCTGGCGCAGCGGCCGCGCATCGGCGGACGCGTCGATGTCGTCACCATCGAGGTCTCGGTGCCCGATCGCCTGCCGTCGAGCTCGCGGCCGGTCGACGGCATCCGCCATGTCAACGCCAAGGGCCAGGCGGCGGCCCGCCTCGCCGCCGAGCGCAAGGCCCGCGCGATCGCGAGCCGCAAGGGCACGCGCGCGCCGGCCTTCGATGCCGTGCTCGACATCACCGTCTCGGCTCCGGGGCGCGTCTTCATCCGCGGGCGCGGCATCGACGCCGAGCTCGGCGGCGACCTGCGCGTCGGCGGCACCTCCGGCGCGCCGGCCCTGACCGGCGGCTTCGATCTCAGGCGCGGGCGACTCAGCCTCGCCAGCCAGCGCCTCGACTTCAGCAAGGGCCGCGTCACCTTCTCCGGCGACGTCATGCCGACGCTCGACTTCGTCGCCGAGACCCGCGCCGCCGACGTCACCGCGCGGATCATCGTCTCCGGCGAGGCCTCGGCGCCCGAATTCAGCTTTACCTCCTCGCCCGAGCTGCCACCGGACGAGGTGCTGTCGCGCCTGCTCTTCGCTCGCGCCTCCGGCTCGCTCTCGCCTTTCCAGGCTCTGCAGCTCGCCCAGACCGCCGCACAATTCTCCGGCGCCGGCGGCGACGATGTCTTCGAGCGCATCCGTCGCTCGCTCGGCGTCGACAATCTCGATGTGCAGGTGGGGCCGGGCGGCCCGACGGTCGGCGTCTCCCGCGCGATCTCCGACAACATCACCCTCGGTGTGAAGGCCGGAGCCAAGCCCGAGGACAGCGGCGTTTCGGTCGGCATCGACGTGACCCGCCGCCTGAAGCTCCAGGCCGAGACCAATGCCGACGGCAGCGCTGCGGTCGGTGTCGGGGCCGAGTGGGAATACTGAGCCAGCAAATCGCGGCATGGTGCCGTCATTCCGGGGCGAGCCGAAGACTCGGGGCTCGGAGTGCAGAGCCGCTGTGCGTGATCATCGAAGCGGATGGTCCCGAGCGCGCTTCTGGAAGGCAGTGATGCCGGCAACGATGCCCGCCGCTCGCAGGCGGCCCTGGAAAGGCCAGGAGATTCGCTGCAGCGCGGTTCGGCGACTCACGCACAAGACAAATGGAGGAGATTCGCCCCTGACAGGCTGCGACAGGGGGCTTCCAGGGCCTCCGCCGGCCCTGTTCGGTTAATGCTCTCTTAAGTTTGCCGGTCAAAGCGTGGCCCGGCTGCAACACCAGGGGGTAAAGCGGGTCCTCGGCGGGGACTGTGGCGTGATCGTGGTTGATCGGCGGCCGGGCATTCGTAATGGTGACTGTGCGGCGGGACGTTCCCGGTCGCTGTTTTTCGTCTTCGCCTCCGAACGGTTCGGGGACGCGGGCGAAAGACCGGGATAGGCGGGTTCGCCGGACAGGTCTCCTGGGGCCACCGGTTAGGAACACGCCGACGCCCGAGGGTCTCGAAACTCTTTTGGAGGTTATCAAATGAAGCTCGTAAAGAGCCTCCTCCTCGGTTCCGCCGCCGGCATCGCCGCGGTTGCCGGGGCTCAGGCCGCCGACCTTCCTTCGCGGAAGGCCGCTCCGGTCGAATACGTTCGCGTTTGCTCCGCTTATGGCGCGGGCTTCTTCTACATCCCGGGCACTGACACCTGCCTGCGCGTCGGTGGTCGTGTCCGTGCTGAGTACACGGTCGGCACCCGCTACGGCAGCGGCCAGGACGCCTACGGCACCCGCGCTCGCGGCCGCCTGAACGTCGACGCCCGCACCGCGACCGCTTACGGCACGCTGCGTACGTTCTTCCGCTACGAGCTGACCAACAGCTCGGGCTTCTATGCCGGCACCCTCGGCGGCAACCAGGGCATCATCGCCCCGGGGCAGGCTCGCAACGGCGCCGGTGGCGCTGGTACGGCTTCGAACCTCGACCTGGCCTTCATCCAGTTCGGTCCGATCACCGCTGGTCGCGCTCAGTCGTTCTTCGACTTCTATGCGAACGACTTCGGCTTCTCGACGATCCGTACGGCTGACTCGCGCCTCAACCTGTTGGCTTACACCGCCACCTTCGGTTCGGGCTTCTCGGCCACCGTGTCGCTCGAAGATCGCAACACCGGCACCGGCCAGCGTGAGAACGGCGCTTTCGGCCGCTTCACCGGCGCGGGTCTGGTTCTCGGCGGTCAGGACTTCCCGGACATCGTCGCCTCGCTGCGCGTCGATCAGGGCTGGGGTTCGGCTCAGTTGTCGGGTGCTCTTACCCAGCGTAAGGTTGTCTCGACTGTCAACGCTGCCGGCCTCCTCACCCAGGCCAGCGCTGACGAGTACGGCTATGCCATCCAGGGCGGCGTGAAGATCAACCTGCCGATGCTTGCGGCTGGCGATCACCTGTTCCTGCAGGCCGCCTATGCTGACGGCGCTCTCGGCTATCTCGGCTGGGGTGGTCAGTACGGCTCGGGCCGCCAGACGTCCGCGCTCGCTGCCAACCAGCTCGTGATCGGCGATATCGGCGTGGGCGTGCTCGGCAACACCAAGAAGTCGACTGGCTGGTCGGTCGTTGCCGGTCTGCGTCACTTCTGGACCCCGCAGCTGCGTTCGGAGCTCTACGGCTCGTACTCGGAGATCAAGCTGGGCTACGTCCAGGCCGCCGGCTTCTATGCCGCTGGCGCTCCGGTTCGCTCGCTTGATCCGAAGGAGCTCATCGTTGCCGGTAACCTGATCTGGTCGCCGGTTTCGGGTCTCGATATCGGTGTTGAGGTTCTCTACACCCGCACCGAGCTCGCCTCGCGCGTTCTCCCGGTCGACAACAACGGCGCTCGCGTCGCTGGCTTCGGCATCAAGAGCGACGACGCTTGGGCTGGTCGCCTCCGCATCCAGCGCGACTTCTGATCGATCATCCGATCGTTCAAGGGAGGCCCCGGGGAAACCCGGGGCTTCTTTCGTTTTGGGCTGACGTTCGCAGCGCAAAAACCCATCTGATCGTCGCAAGGGCGGGGCGGTCCCTTGCTTGACTTGGGATCGCGATAGGGCGTGATTGGAACGGGTTGCAGGCGGCGGGATTCGACGCCGACGACCCTTGGGCAAGGCGGGGATTTCGGCATGGCGCGGCAGGCCGGGTGGCTCTGGGGGCTTGTTCCGCTGTCCTTGGTCTGGGCGGCTGCCAATGCGCTGAACACCGAGCCCGTACGCCGCGACATCGAGGCGAGGGCGCTTGCGGCGAGCGCGGTGGCCGGCTCTGCCTCGGGCGCGCGCAGCGTCTCGGTCCGCGTCAGCGGGCGCGACGTCTATCTGGATGGCGAGGCCGTCACGGCCGATGGCGCCAGCAAGGCGCTGGCTCAACTTCAATCGGAATTCGGCGTCCGGCGCGTGCTCGGTGGGCTGACGCAGGTCATCGCCCAGAGACCCTATAGCTGGTCGGCGACGCGGCAGGGCAATCTCGTGACGCTGTCCGGCTTCGTGCCCGACGAGGCGACGGCCATGGCAACGCTGGCGGCGGCGCGGGCGCTGGACCCGGGGTTGAAGGTCGATGACCAGCAGAAGGTCTCTTTCGGCGCCCCGGTCGGTTTCGCCGAGCTCGCAGCCCTGCTGATGCGCGATCTCGGCCAGCTCTCCACCGGCAAGGTCGCGCTGGACGATTCCCGCTATTGCGTCGAAGGCACGGCGGCGACGCCGCAGAGCTTCCAATCCTTGCGCGAGGGCGCTGCCAGCGCGTCGCCGAAAGGCTTCACGCGCGTCGACTGCCCGCTCAGCCCGGCGACGGTGAGCCCCTATCGCTGGAGCGCCGAGAAGAGCGTATCCGGCGCCATCACGGTCACCGGCTACTATCCCTCCGATGCGGCGCGTCGCGAGATCGGTGCGTTGCTCGGCCGCGCTTTCCCCTCGGCCGGCGCCGTCAACGATCGCATGCTGCAGGCTGTCGGCGAGCCCCCCGCTTTTGCGAGCAAAGTGGCGCGTGCTGTCGCCGATCTCGCTCGTCTGCGCAGCGGCAAGGCCGAGCTCGACGGCGCCGCCTATCGCATCTCCGGACAAGGACCGGACGGTTACGAGGCCTGCGAGGCGCTGAAGCTGAACATCGCGCAAGGTGACGGTCCCGATTCGGTCGCGCTCGCCAGCATCACCTGCCCGCCACCTCCGCCGCCGGCGCCGAAGAGTGAGCCGGCACCCGCTCCGTCGGTCGACGTGACACCGACCGCGCCGGCGACACCGAGCGCACCTGCGCCGGCCAGTCAGCCATCGGCTCCGGTCAATCCGGTCCCCGCCACGCCTGGCCCGGCTGCAATCACCGAGCCGCAAGCTGCACCGCCGGCAGCACCCCGGCCGCTGCAATGGCGGGCCGAGAAGTCCGAAAACGGCATCGTCCTGTCTGGCGTTGCGCCCGACGCCGCGGCCAAGGTGGCTATGCTGGAGGCGGCGCGTGCGGCGCTGTCCGGCGGCGAGGTCGTCGATCGGACTGTGATCGAAGCTGGTCCGCGCGGCGGTCCCGACTACGGCGAGGCGACCCGCTTCGCCCTCGGGCTCCTCGGCAGGATGGCGCAGGGCAGTGCTTCGCTGGCGGGCTCCGCGCTCAGCCTCACCGGCGCCGCGGCGGACAAGGCCGGCTGGCAGGCCTTGGAGAATGCGCTGAAGGGCAAGGCATTGCCGGCCGGGCTCTCGCTCTCGGGCCGGCCGGCGCTCACCCTGCGCAGCTATGGCTTCAGCGCCTCGATCGACAAATCCGGCGGCTATCTGGGCGGCTATCTGCCCGACGCTGCGGCCAAGGACGCGATCGCGGCCTTGATCGAGGCCTCGCCCATGCGCGGGCGCGTCAGCGACGAGACCGAGATCCTGCCGGCGGCGCCGACCGGATTCGGGGTCGCGGCGCGCGGGGTGGTCCAGGACCTGCTGCGGCTCGATCTGGGCTCGGCCAGCGTGGTCGATCGCGAGGTCAATGTCCGCGGTTTGACCTGCCGCGCGCTGATCCGCGACGAGGTCCAGACCAATCTGGCGAGCGGCTTGCCGGACAGCTTCTCCGGCAAGGCCGAGATCGGCATGCGCCAGACCGGCTGCGTGATCGATCCGCCGAGCAATTGCCAGAACGAGCTCGATGCGCTGACCCAGCGCTATTACGTGATGTTCGGCCAGGGCACCGCGGTCGTGACGCTCGACCCGGTGACCGAGCGGGCGATGACGGAGGCTGCCGCCATCCTCAAGCAATGCCCGACCTCGCGTGTCACCATCGAGGGCCATGCCAATCTCGACGGCGAGCGCAGCGGCTTCAACAATCTCGATCTGTCGAGCCGGCGGGCGCTGCGGGTCCGCGAAGAGCTGATCCGTCGCGGCATCGGCCCGGCCCAGCTCGAGGTCAAGGGCTACGGCACCGATCGGCCGCTGGTGGCCCATGGCGATCCGGAAGCGCGGGTGAAGAACCGCCGCGTCCAGTTCACCGTGGCGAAGTAAGGAGGGAGCGATGCTCTATCTCGCGACCCAGTTCGCCTGGTTTCTCCTCGCTGCCTTCGCGATGGGCTTGGTCTTCGGCTGGCTGACCGGTCGCGGCGGCCCGCGTGGTTTCGCCAGCGGCCCGGTCATCGGCCTCGCCATGCTCTGGGCCGCGCTGGCGGCGCTGGTCTGGCTCCGGCTGGTCAACGATCAGGTGGCGTTCTGGATCGAGACCGCGCTGCTCTATCTGCTCGCCTATGTCGCCGGCTGCCTGATCGGCAGCCTGTTCGCCGGCGAAGGCGAGGCGCTCCCGGCGCTCGCCGCGCCGGCACCGCGCCTCGCCTTGCCGCAGCCTGCTCCGGCTCTTCCCGCACCGGTCGCGCAGGCCAAGGCCAGCGAGGGAGCGACGGGCGAACCGGCTCCCATGCCGAAGGTCGAGGGCGAGGATGGGATCGCCGGCAAGCGCCCGGCCGGCTTCGCCGCTGCCCGCGGCGGGCAGGCCGACGATCTCAAGCTGATCAAGGGGATCGGCCCGCAGAACGAGACGCGCCTGCATGCGCTCGGCATCTGGCACTTCAGCCAGATCGCCGGCTGGACGCCTGACAATGTCGAATGGGTCGGCACCTATCTGGCCTTTCCGGGGCGGATCGAGCGTGAGGACTGGGTGGCCCAGGCGGCTGCGCTGGCACGAACCGCGACGACGGTCGAGCCGGTGACGGCGATCCCGCTCTCCGGAGCGGCACTCGAAGGCAAACGCCCGGGCAATCTCCTGCCGGGCGCGCGCGGCGGCAAGCCGGACGATCTCGGCCTGATCGACGGCATCGGCCCGGCGATCGCCGAGACCCTGAATACGCTCGGCATCTGGCATTTCGACCAGATCACCGCGCTGGGACCGGACGAATTGCGCTTCCTCGCCCACCACACCGGCTTCCCGGGCCGCGATGTTGCTGAGCAATGGCAGGCTGAAGCCAAGATCTTCGCCGGCGGCGGCGAGACCGAGCATTCGCGGGCGGTCAAGGCGAAGCGTCGCAAGAAGAAGCGCTGAGGCGTTTCTCAGCTCGGTTGCTTTTCCGCCTTCGCGATCAGCCGGCCGATACGGCGGACCATGTCCTTGCTGCCGAGCAGGGGGGCATGGCCTTGGCCGGGCGCGGTGAAGGTTTCGCAATGCGGATGGCGCCGCCCCATCTCCTCCAGCGTCTTCTCCGCCAGGAGATCGGAGTTCTCGCCGCGGATGGCGAGCACCGGGACATGGTTCAGCGCGGCGAAATAGGGCCAGAGCTCTGGGAGGGGCGCTTCGAGATCGAGTTCCTCCAGCGTCTTCAGCAGGCGCGGATCATAGTCCGGTACGAGCGCGCCATTGCGCTCGGTCCAGGTCCGGCGCGCCATCATTTCCCATTCGGCCTTGCTGAAGAGCGGGAATTGCTGGTCCGAGAGCCGTTTCAGGATCTCGGCGCCTTCGGCGAAGCTGCGCGGCGTCGGCAGCTTGCCGACATAGCCGCGGATGCGCAGCAACCCGCGCGCATCGATCACCGGCCCGACATCGTTGAGAACGACGCCGCGAATTGCGGTCGGCCGTGCGGCGGCCAGCGCCATTGTCAAAAGCCCGCCGCGCGAGGTGCCGACGAAGACGGCCTCCTCGACGCCGGTCGCTGCCAGAACCTGCATGAGATCGTCGAGTTCGACGCGGATGTCGTAGTCGTGCCAGTCCTTGGCGTAGTCGGAGCGGCCGCGGCCGCGATAGTCGAGCGCCAGCACCCGCCGCGGCCCGTCTTCCGCCAGCGCCAATGCGAGCTCGTGGAAGTCGGCGGAGGTGCGGGCAAGGCCCGGTAGGCAAACGATCGGGAGGTTCGGCGCCGCCTGTGGCCCATATTCGCGGATATGCAGCTTCAGCCCGTCGCGGGCGCTGATGAAGAGGGAGCGGAAGCCGGTATCGGAATTCATGCGGGACTCGGGGAAGCAGGCGGGCGTCTCGCACCTAACCATGGCGGTGGGGTGGGCGAAAGCGGGGCCCGGCTCTGCGATCCGGCCGCAGTGCTCTACGACGCGCCCCAACTCCTCAGCTTGGCGATGCAGCGATTGAAGATGTCGAGCTCCTCCTGCGTGAGCGCGGAGAGGAAATCCTGCTCCATCACCTCGCCCAGACGGTCGGCCTCCTGCCTGACGCTCTCGCCCTTCGTCGTCAGGCGCAGGGACACCCGCCGCGCATCCTCACTTTCGAGCTCGCGCCGGACATAGCCGCCATCGACGAGCTTGCGCAGATGCTTGGAGACCAGCGTCTGTTCGATCAGGCTCGCTTCCGCCAGCGCCCCGGAGGACAGGCCGGGCTCGTCGCCGATCGTCCGGAGCACCCGGAGCTCTCGGATGCTGAGGCCGAGCTCGGCCTTGTAGACCTTCGAGGCCCTGGCCATCGCGGTCTGGTTGAGCTGGTCGAGCCGGAAGGTCAGGAACGGTTCGCGCAGGTCGATGCTCCTCTTTCGCAGCGGTTGACGACCGTCCTACTCGACTTCGCAGCTTCGGCTCAACGCCTGACTTCGCCGCGATCGGCCTGCCAGAGCGCGACCAGCGCCAGGCACGTGCAGGCGATGAGGTAGTAGGACGGCACCATGTCCGAGCCGGTGTTGGCCACCAGCCAGGTCAGGGTGAAGGGCGCGAGCCCGCCGAACAGCAGCACCACCATGTTGTAGGCGATCGACATGCCGGTCGAGCGGACAGTGGTCGGGAACATCCCGGCC
The DNA here is from genome assembly GCF_056400825.1 of Allobosea sp. P4_H5. NCBI lineage: Bacteria > Pseudomonadati > Pseudomonadota > Alphaproteobacteria > Hyphomicrobiales > Alloboseaceae > Allobosea > Allobosea sp. P4_H5. Next base: position 92,246 of record NZ_JBFUKM010000011.1, read on the forward strand.
AGCAGCCCCGGCGTCGGCGCCCAGATCGCGGCGATCGGCAGGGCGCAGATCGCCTGCACGATCAGCAGCCGCTCGAAGCTCGGCACCGCCACGACATAGGCGAGGAGCGGATAGGACAGCAGCGCGAAACCGAGCATGCCGCAGAGCCAGACGCGGCGCGGATTCCAGCGATCGGCGAGCTGGCCCATGATCGGCACGAAGATGAAGAGCAGGATGCCGCCGATCAGTGAGCTCAGCATCGCGCTGGTGAAGGGCAGCTTGAGCTGGCGCACGACATAGCCCGGCAGGAAGATGAACCAGACATAGTTCGAGGCGGTGCCGGGGATCATGATGCCGCAGCTGCGCAACAGGGCGCTGCGATGCTCGGCCAGCACGGTGCGGAACGGCGTTTGCTTGACCTTGGCGCCGGCATCCTTCTCGTATTCCGGCGACTCGTCGACGAAGCGGCGGATATAGAAGCCGAGCGGCGTGATCAGCGAGCCCAGCAGGAACGGCACGCGCCAGCCCCAGTCCTGCAAGGCTTCCGGCGTCATCAGCGTCGAGAGCGCGTAGCCGGAGAAGGCTGCAAGCGCGAGCGCCAGCGCCTGCGAGCACATCTGGAAGCTGCCATAGAGCATCTTCTTCCGCGGCGGGGCGTATTCGACCAGCATGGCGGTGGCGCTGGCGAATTCGGCGCCGACCGAGATGCCCTGCAGGATGCGCGCGACGATCACCAGGATCGGTGCCAGCATGCCGATCGTCTGATAGCTCGGCGTCAGACCGATCAGCACGGTCGAGAATCCCATGATCAGGATCATCACCGTCAGGATCGGCTTGCGGCCGAAGCGGTCGGCATAGGTCGAGAGCAGCACGCCGCCGACCGGCCGCACCAGGAAGGAGATCGCGAAGGTCGCCGCCGTCAGCAGCGCCGAGACCAACGGGTCGGCGCTCGGAAAGAAGACCTGCGCGATGATGGTCGAGAAGAAGCCGTAGACCAGGAAGTCGTACCATTCGAGCCCGTTGCCGATCACCGAGGAGATGACGGCACGTCGGACCATCGAGGCCGAACGCGGCTGGGTGGCTTCAATCGTGGCGGCAGTCATTCGCCGGCCCCTTCCATGGTCTGGCGCGCGGCGATGCGTGCTAGGATGCTGGCGCCGACAGGCAGCAGGCGGTCGTCGAAATCGAAGGTCGGGTGGTGGCACATCGCCCCGGGCTGGCCGAGGAAGATGTAGGCGCCCGGCCACTGATCGAGCATCAGCGCGAAATCGTCGGAGAAGGGCAGGGGCTTCATGTCGGTGCGGACATTGCCCGAACCGAGGACCTCGCCGGCGGCAGCCGCCGCGGCGGCTGCGGCGCGCGGATCGTTGACGCAGGGCAGGCAGCTTGCCGCCTGCGTGCAAACGATCGTGCAGCCCGACATCACCGCGAAACCCTGGCAGATCGCGTCGAGCTTTTTCAGGATCAACGCCTCGACCGCTGGGTCATAGGTGCGGATCGTGCCGCTGAGTTCGGCCGAGGCTGGGATGATGTTCGGCGCAGTGCCGGCGGTGAGCCGCCCGAGGCTGATCACCGCCGGCGCCAGCGGATCGACATACCGGCCGACGATCGAGGAGATCTCGGTCGCGAGCCGGGCCGCGACCTGCAGCGGATCGATCGTGGTGTGCGGAGCCGCGCCATGGCCGCCGACGCCGTCGATCCTGATCTCGAAGGCGGCGATGCCGGCGAGCGTCGGGCCCGGGCGGACCGCCGCCGTGCCCTCGGCATAGAGCGGGATGGTGTGGAGCGCGTAGACCTCCGAGCAGGGGAAGCGCTCGAACAGCCCGTCCTCGATCATGCGCTTGGCGCCGAGTCCGATCTCCTCGGCTGGCTGGAAGATCAGGTGGATCTTGCCGCGCTTGGGCGGATTGGCCGCGAGATGCCGGGCCGCGCCGAGCAGCATCACCGTGTGGCCGTCATGGCCGCAGCCATGGAAGCGGCCGGGTGCCGTCGAGCGATAGTCGGCGCCAGTCTCCTCGGTCATCGGCAGGGCGTCCATATCGGCACGCAAGCCGATGGTCGGGCCGGGCGCTGCGCCTTCGATCACGCCGACGAGACCGGTGCCGCCGAGGCCGCGATGCACGGCGATGCCGAACGAGGCCAGCGTCTCCGCGACGAAGGCCGAGGTCCTGACTTCCTCGAAGGCGGTTTCGGGATGGGCGTGAAGGTCGCGGCGCCAAGCCTGCAAAGTCGGCGCATGCGCGGCAATGTCCGGCAGCATCAGATGTCCTCCCGATTTTGGGAGTCAGGTACTTGAAAGTTTCAAATATTGCAAATGGCAGGAGTGATCATTGCGAGAGAGCGCTGCCGGGCATGTGGATAGGTTCGCGCCGCGATCGTCGCGGCGCGCCGGGGAGACGGGATTTCAGAAGGAGAGGTGGGCGCTCAATCCCGCTTGCCGCCGCGCTTCAGATCGTAGTCGATCATATAGGCGGTGCGCTGGTTGAGGCGCTGGCGGTAGACCTGCAGGTTCTCCATCACGCGCTGCACGTAATTGCGCGTCTCGGTGAAGGAGATGCGCTCGACCCAGTCGACTGCGTCGACCTCAGGGGTGCGCGGATCGCCATAGGCGGTGATCCACTTCTTCACATTGCCGGAGCCGGCATTGTAGGCGGCGAAGGTCAGGATATAGGAGCCGCGCCAGTCGCCGAGCAGGTCGTTGAGATGGGCTGCGCCCATCTTGGCCGAATAGAGCGGGTCCTTGGTCAGCTTGTCGAGCTCGAACGGCAATTGCGCCCGCCGCGCCGTCTCGCGCGCCGTCGCCGGCATCATCTGCATCAGGCCGAGCGCGCCGGCATGCGAGACCGCGGCCGGATCGAACGCGCTCTCCTGCCGGGCGATGGCGTGGACGATGGCACGCTCCATCGGATCGCCCACCGACGGGAATTCCGGCACCCCGAAGGTCGGGAAGGCGGCCTCGTCGAGCGGGAAGCCGCGCTGCAACGCGATCTTGCCGATGGTCAGCAGCGTCTTGGCATCGCCGCGCTGGCGGGCGATGTCGGCGATCGCTTCGAGCGCGGCGGCATCGTGCAGGCGCTGCGACAGGTCGATCAGCAATTGCCCGGCGAGATCGGGCGCCTCGATCGCGTAGAGCAGCTTCGCGGCCTTGAAGCCGGGCAGATGCGCCAGCGGCGCCGCCATGGTGCGCCGGACCGGCAAATCGACGAGGCCGAGCCGGGCACGGGCGAGTTGGCCATAATAGGCGACCGGGTGCTGGGCGGCGCGGCTGTAGAAGGTCTTCGCCTCATCGGCCTTGCCGAGCGCATCGGCGGCACGGCCTTGCCAATAGGCGGCGCGCGCCACCGAGATCGGCGTCTCGGCGATCTTGGCGGCTTCGGCGAAATGCTTGGCTGCCCGCTCGGCATCCTTCTCGAAGCGGAGTGCGATCCAGCCGGCATGCCATTCGGCGTCGATGCGCTCGGCCGTGTCCTCGGCGCCATGGCCGGACGCGACCGCATAGGCGCCCTTGGCGTCGCCTTCGTCGAGCAGCTTGCGGGCGATCAGCCGACGCTCCTCCCACCAGCCATCGCCATCGCCGAGCACGGCCGGGTCGCGCGGCACCTCGGCGATCGCCTTGGCGGCATCGGCCGGCTTGCCGGAGCGGCGCGCCTGCTGCGCCTGGAGGAAAGCGAAGGAGATGTCTTTCTTCAGGGCCGCCGGCACGGCGTCGATCTGCTTCTGTACGATCGGCCCCTTGGCCTTGGCGCTGGCGAGCCGGACCTTGGCGAGGGCGACATAGTCCTGCGAGACGCGGGCGGCGTTTCGTAGCGCCTCCTCGCTCTTCCCGGCGAAGAGATAGCGTTCGGTGCGCAGGCGATGATCGGCGGCGGTGAGCTTGTCGCCGAAATTGTCGAGCACGATCTTCTCGAGCCCGGCGCCGAGATGGTCCTTGAGCCAGGTTCGGCGGGCAACCGCCAGCGCCTCATCCGTCTTGCCCTCGGCTGCGAGAGCGCGGGCGAGCGCGACGCGCCCGGCCGGGCTGATCGGCTCGCGGCCATGGAAGAAGGCGCGCACGGTCTCAGGGCTGCGCCGATCGGTGACCAGCGCCGCCTCGGCGCGCCGACGGAACGGCGTCGTGCCGGGATAGTTCGGGAAGGCGTCGAGGAATTCGGCGATGCGCTCGAAGCTGACGACATTGGACAGGCTGCGCAGCGCCACCCATTCCAGCATGCCGCGCACCGCCCTGTCGTCGATGCCGCGGGCGATGGCATCGCCATCCTCGAGCTTACCGGCGCGGTAGGCTGCGACCGCCTTCTTCAGCGGTTCGAGATCGATGCGCTCTTCCGGTCGGGCGATCGTGGCCGGCGGCACGGGCGACGCAGGCGGCTCGGTCTGCGGCGCGAGCGAGGCGGTCACGCCGACATCCACGCTCGCTTGTCCGGTGTCGTCGCTCGTATTGACGCGCGCCAGACGCTCGATCTGCAGCGGATGCGAGCCGTCAGGGCCCGCGGAGCAGGGCCCAACAGCAACAAGGATAAGCGTCAGGCCGGCTCCGAAGAACCGTCGGCCCGGCGATAGCGCCATCAAGGGATCCCCCCAAGCAAGCCGGATCGTAGCAGTAGGCCATGCTCCCGCAGGGAGTTTTATGAAGTCCTAACCATGCCGCCACGATATTTGATGGGTTGCCGGCTTTGCGGACTGCGGCTGAAAGGCTATGTCTGTCGCCTGTTTTTTGGCGGGAAACCGTTTCACGCCGAACTTTGTCGTTTTCAGGACCGTCCATGACCAAGCATGCGCCCCTCACCGGTTCGATGCCCGCGCTGGTGACGCCGTTCAAGGGCGGAAAGATCGACGAAGCGACGCTGCGCGCTTTGGTCGACTGGCAGATCGAGAGCGGCTCGACCGGGCTGGTTCCGGTCGGCACCACCGGCGAGAGCCCGACGCTCAGCCATGACGAGCACGGCCACGTCACCGAGATCGTCATCGACCAGGCCAAGGGCAGGGTGCCGGTCATCGCCGGCGCCGGCTCGAACAACACCACCGAGGCGATCTCGCTGGCCAAGCACGCCGAGAAGGCGGGCGCCCAGGCCGTGCTCGTGGTCACGCCCTATTACAACAAGCCGACCCAGGAAGGCATGTACCAGCACTTCAAGGCGGTGAACGATGCGATCGGCATCCCGATCATCATCTACAACATCCCGCCGCGCTCGGTGGTCGATATGTCGGTCGAGACCATGGCCCGGCTCTACGAGCTGAAGAACATCGCTGGCGTGAAGGATGCGACCGCCAATCTCGCGCGCGTCTCGCTGCAGCGCCATGTGCTCGGCCCCGATTTCATCCAGCTCTCGGGCGAGGACATGACCGCGCTGGCCTATATGGCTGCCGGCGGCCATGGCTGCATCTCGGTCGTCGCCAATGTCGCGCCCAAGCTTTGCGCCGACCTGATGGCTTGCGCCCTCAAGGGCGACTATGCCGGCGCGCTGAAGATCCAGGACCGGCTGGTGCCGCTGCACGACGCCGTCTTCAAGGAGCCTGGTCTCGCCGGCGCCAAGCATGGTCTGAAGCGCCTCGGCCGGATCGAGGAAGAGCTCCGCCTGCCGCTGATGCCGGTTACGGCGGCGACCGGTGACGTCATCCGCAGCGCCATGGTTCACGCCGGCCTGTTGAATGCTTAAGTGAGGTGATCGGCGTCGCGGTCTCGCGAGCGCCGGTTGCCGGAGAGTTTCGATGAGCAAGCCAGATCCAGAGCGCTACAAGCTTGCGGCCGATAACCGCAAGGCGCGCTACAACTATGCCATCACCGAGACCTTGGAAGCCGGCATCGCCCTGCAGGGCACCGAGATCAAGTCGTTGCGCGGCGGCCGGGCGACGATCGGCGAGAGCTATGCCGGGCCGATGGGCACCGAGCTCTTCCTGTTCAACGCCCATATCCCGGAATATCTCGAAGCCAATCGCTTCAATCATGATGTCCGCCGGCCGCGTAAGCTGCTGCTGCACCGCCGCCAGATCGACAAGCTGATGGGCGCGATCCAGCGCGAGGGCTACACCGTCATTCCGCTCAAGGTCTATTTCAACGACAAGGGCCGGGCGAAGGTCGAGCTCGGCCTCGGCAAGGGCAAGAAGCTGCACGATAAGCGCGAGACCGAGAAGGCTCGTGACTGGAACCGCGACAAGGCGCGCATCCTGAAAACGGGGGGATAGGCGCCAAATCCATACTATCCGGCGGTCAGCCCTTCAGGCTCGACGAAACTTCCCTCTGGCGCCGGATGGGGCAGCGACCAGCCGAAATAGACCTCGACCGCGACAATCTTGCCGTCTCGGATCGTCATGACCTCGGTATTGCGAAAGCCCTTGCCGTCGAGACCCTCGCCTTCATAGGTCACGAAGACCGTCTCGCCGATCGCGATGAGGCGCTTGAACGTGCAGGCGCGGATGCGCTCGCTGTTCGGCCAGCAGCGTTCGAAATAAGTCGCGCGATCAAGGCGATTGTCGAGCGGGCTGGTGAAATGGAAATCCTCGTCGAGCAGGGCTTCGATCGCTGCCCGATCCTTGTCGACATAAGCTTGATAGCAGGTGCGCGCGATCTCGCTGACGTCATCCGACATGAACTGCCCCTCATTTCCCCATTACAGCCCTAACGGGAAAGGTCGGGGCAGGTTCCGTGCGGTCAGCCCATCGCCTTCTTGAAGTTCTCGTTCGCCTTGTCCCAGTTCACCGTCTTCCACCAGGCGGCGAGGTATTCGGGCCGGCGGTTCTGGTACTTCAGGTAATAGGCGTGCTCCCAGACATCGATGCCGAGCACGGCCTTGGCGCCGAGCTCGAGCGGTGTGTCCTGGTTGGCCGTCGAGATGATGGCGAGCTTCTTGTCCTTGTCGACGACGAGCCAGGCCCAGCCCGAGCCGAAGCGCGTCGCGCCGGCCTGGTTGACCTTCTGCACCAGCTCGAGCATCGAGCCGAAGGCGCCGTCGATCGCGCTCTTCAGTTCGGCGCCGGGTTGCTGGGCCCCGCCCGGCGTCATCAGCTCCCAGAAGAAGCTGTGATTCCAGTGGCCGCCGACATTGTTGCGCACGGCGGTGCGGACAGTGTCGGGCGCAACGCTGAGATCGGCGAGCACCGTCTCGATCGGCGTGGTCCGCAGCGCTTCCCACTGGCCCGCGGCCGTGTTGGCGCCGTTCACATAGGCCTGGTGGTGCAGCGAGTGGTGGATGCGCATGGTCTGCGCATCGATGGTCGGCTCCAGTGCCTCATAGGCATAGCTCAGCTTCGGCAGCGTGAAGACCGGCGGCGGAGCGGCAGGAGCCGGCGCCGTCTGCGCCAGCACCAGTGCCGGACGGGCAATCACGAAGGCTGAACCGGCGGCGAGGCCGGTGAGAAAGCTGCGGCGTTCCAAGGCGTGCCCTCCGGGTGTCGTTGCGGAAACAGAGCTTGCGCGAGCCGCAGCTGCGGTCAAGTGCCCGCGGCTCAACGCCGCTGCTCCTCCATCGACAACGCGATAGGGCAGGGCAGGTTCAGCCCTCCGGCGGCTCGTCCCCCTGGCGGATGCCGTAGCGCCGCTCCAGCCCCGGATTACCGGCGCCGGGCGCGCGCGCCGCGCGCTCGGCCGGGTCGCGGCCGACCTTCTGCATCAGGCTGGCGAGTTCGACGAACTCGTCGCATTGCCGGCGCAGATCGTCGGCGACCATCGGCGGATTGGTGTTGATGGTCGAAACCACCGAGACCTTCACGCCCTTGCGCTGCACCGCCTCGACCAGCGGGCGGAAATCGCCATCGCCGGAGAACAGGTAGATTTGGTCGAGATGGGGGGCGAGCTCGAGCATCTCGATGGCGAGCTCGATGTCCATGTTGCCCTTGACGCGCCGGCGGCCGGTCGCGTCGGTGAACTCCTTGGCCGCCTTGGTGACGACGCGGTAGCCGTTGTAGTCGAGCCAGTCGACCAGCGGTCTGATCGAGGTGTACTCTTCGCTTTCCACCAGTGTCGTGAAGTAGAAGGCTCGGATCAGATTGCCACGTCCCTGGAATTCCTTGAGCAGGCGACGATAGTCCATGTCGAAGCCGAGCTGTTTCGACGTCGCGTAGAGGTTAGCTCCGTCGATGAAGAGCGCGATACGCGGTTCACCTGCCATGTAATGGCTCCTGGCTTAAATACGGTCGATCAATAAGAATCGGCACGGATCTAGGTCGAATAATGTCAGGCTGACGCTCCAAATCGAGCGGTCCTTCGGCGTTTATGTGGTGAATGTGGCGTACCGCGCAAGATTGGGAGCAGATTTTACCATTTTCACGTGCGAGCGCTGCAATATTCAGCTTTTTGGAAAGTCCAATCCCATCTCGCGATAGCGCTCCGGATCGTCGCTCCAATTCTCGCGGACCTTGACGAAAAGGAAGAGGTGGACCTTCGCCTCGGCCGCTTCGGCGATCTCGACGCGCGCCTTCTGGCCGATCGCCTTGATCGTCTGGCCGCCTTCGCCGAGCACGATCTTTCGCTGGCCTTCGCGCTCGACATAGATCGTCTGCTCGATCCTGACCGAGCCGTCCGGGCGCTGCTGCCAGCTCTCGGTCTCGACCGTCGAGCGATAGGGAAGCTCGTCGTGCAGGCGTTCGAAGATCTTCTCGCGGGTGATCTCAGCGGCAAGGAAGCGCAGCGGCGCATCCGAGATCTGATCCTCCGGATAGAGCCAGGGACCGGGCTTCAGCCGGGTCTCCAGCCAGCTGAGGATGTCCTTGACGCCATAGCCGGTCAGCGCCGCGACCATGAAGGTCGTCTCGAACTTGGACTGCTCGTTCACTGCTGCGGTGATGGCAAGCAGCTTCTCCTTCGGGATCGTATCGATCTTGTTGAGGATCAGGAACTTCGGCTGCTTCAGCTGGGCGAGCCTTTCCAGCAGCGCGGTGTTCTCCTCATGGTCGAAGCGCCCGACATCGATCAGCACGCCGATCAGGTCGGCATCGGTCGCCCCGCCCCAGGCGCTCGTCACCATGGCGCGGTCGAGCCGGCGCTTGGGCGCGAAGATGCCGGGCGTGTCGACGAAGATGATCTGTGTCGGGCCGGAGAGGGCGATGCCGCGCACCTGCGTGCGCGTCGTCTGCACCTTGCGCGAGACGATCGAGATCTTGGCACCGACGAGCTGGTTGAGCAGCGTCGACTTGCCGGCATTGGGCGCGCCGATCAGCGCGACGAAGCCGCAGCGGGTCTGCTGGTCGTCCTCAGCCATGGTCCGCCTCCGCTCCTTCGTTCCACAATCCCTGCCGCCGCAGGAAGGCTTCGGCCGCCGCCTGCTCTGCCAGCCGCTTCGAGCGCCCTTCCGCCTCTGCTTCCACCAATGAGCCGATCCGTACCGCGATACGGAAGATCGGCGCATGGTCGGGGCCGGAGCGGCCGCGCTCGGCATAGGTCGGCGTCGGATGGCCCTGGCCCTGCGCCCATTCCTGCAACGCGGTCTTGGCGTCGCGCAAGGGCGTCACCGGCGTCAGCAGCCGCTCGCCGAAGCCGGCCTCGACCAGCTTGCGCGCGGCATCATAGCCACCATCGATGAAGACGGCACCGATGATCGCCTCGCAGGCATCGGCCAGGATCGCCTTGTTCTTGCGCGCGCCCGAAAGGATCTCGCCCTCGCCGAGCCGCAAGTGCGGGCCGACATCCCAAGCGCTCGCAACCGCCGCGCAGGTCTCCTTGCGAACCAGGTCGGCGAGGCGGCGCGACATGTCGCCTTCCTCGGCCTGCGGATAGGTGGTGAACAGCATGTCGGCGACCGAGAGGCCGAGCACGCGGTCTCCCAGGAATTCGAGCCGCTGATAGCTCGCAAGCCGGCGCGGATCGGCGCTCATATGGGTGAGCGCCGTCTCCAGCAGGGCCCGGTCGCGGAAGCGGTGGCCGAGCTTGTCCTCGAGCCGCGAGAGCTCGGGCAGCTTGCGGCCGCTATCGGTGGGCTTGCTCACTTGATCGTCGAGAACATGCGGTTCCAGCGCACCGTCCAGGGCCATTCCCAGATGCGCCAGGCCGACGCGCCCTCGTCGATCGAGAAGAAGATGATCTCGGCGCGGCCGACGAAGTTCTCGAACGGCACATAGCCGACGCTGCGGTCGCGCGAATCGAGCGAGTTGTCGCGATTGTCGCCCATCATGAAGAAATGGCCGGCGGGCACCGTGAACACCGGGGTGTTGTCGAAGGTGCCGGTGTCGCCTTCGCGCTCGATGATGCTGTGGCTGACCCCGTTCGGCAGGATCTCGCGATACTGGATCACGGGGGCAGAGCGGCCCCAGGCGTCGGTGGTGACGAAATCGGCGATCCGCTCGCGCTTCACCGGCGCGTTGTTGATGTGGAGGATGCCGTCGATCATCTGGATGCGGTCGCCCGGCAGGCCGATGACGCGCTTGATGTAATCGGTCGATCCGTCGCTCGGCAGCTTGAACACGGCGATGTCGCCGCGCTTCGGCTCTGCGGCCCAGACCCGGCCCTGGAACAGTGGCGGGCTGAACGGCATCGAATGCTTCGAATAGCCGTAGGTGTATTTCGAGACGAACAGGTAATCGCCGATCAGCAGCGTCGGGATCAGCGAGCCCGAGGGGATGTTGAAGGGCTGGAACAGCAGGGTGCGGATCACGAGGGCGATGAGCAGCGCCTGGACGACGACCTTGATCGTCTCGAGGATGCCGCCTTCGTCCTTGGTCTTGTTCTTGATCTCGGCGTCGTTCGCCACGCGGGGCTCCTGCTGGCTGCGTTTCGCTTGCGCGGTCTAGCCGACTATCGTGTGTCGGACAACGCAGGCGCGATCTGGCAAGTCGATATGGGAGGGATGAACGGCCGTTTCACGGGCCAAAGGCACGCCGTGCCGATACTCTCATCGGCCGGCGCCGGAAAGCCCCGAGTGGTGTTCTCAGCGCAAGGCGCCCCTGCGGGCGGTGCCGAGAGCAGGTCCGGCACCCCACCGAGGGGCAGCGAGGAAGCGCGGTCCGTCACGACCTGTGGCGATGGTGCTGCCGCCCTGCATTGGCGCAGCTTGCCCCTGCGTCTGCGCCAGATTGACGCTGGATTGCGCTGCGATCACAGTCCTGTGATCGCAACCAAAGGGCGAATCGAGATGAGCACGAGAAACTATGTCGCAGAGGTGATCGGTACCTTCTGGCTGACCTTCGCCGGCTGCGGCAGCGCCGTGATCGCAGCGGGCTTTCCGCAGGTCGGAATCGGGTTGCTTGGTGTATCTCTCGCGTTCGGTCTGACCGTCGTCACCATGGCCTATTCGATCGGCCATATCTCTGGCTGTCATCTCAACCCGGCCGTCACGATCGGCCTCGCCGCCGGCGGGCGCTTCCCGGCCGGCCAGGTGGTGCCCTACATCGTCGCCCAGGTCATCGGCGCCATCCTCGCCGCCACCGTGCTCTATTTCATCGCGGTCGGCGCGCCTGGTTTCGATCTCGCCAAGGGTTTCGCCTCGAACGGCTATGGCGAGCATTCGCCCGGCAAATACGGCCTGGCCTCGGCTTTCCTGACCGAGGTGGTGATGACCATGATGTTCCTGTTCATCATCATGGGCGCGACCCATGGCAAGGCGCCGGCCGGCTTCGCGCCGCTCGCCATCGGCCTCGGCCTCGCCTTGATCCATCTGGTCAGCATCCCGGTCACCAACACCTCGGTGAACCCGGCGCGCTCGACCGGCCCGGCGCTCTTCGTCGGCGGCTGGGCCCTGCAGCAGCTCTGGCTGTTCTGGCTGGCGCCGATCATCGGCGGCGTAATTGGTGGCGTCCTCTATCGCTGGCTGAGCGGCGAGTCGCAGGACCAGGTCACCGGCTGACCCCGGCGCCTGCCGCGCAATATCCGCAACCCGAGGTCAGGCCTGGATCGGCCTGGCCTCGATCACGACGAAGGCCTGGGCCAAAGGCGGATCGTCGGTCAGCGAGACATGCACGACCGCCTCGTGGCCCGGCGGTACCATTTGCGCGAGACGCGCTGCGGCGCCGCCGGTCAGCCGCATGGTCGGCCGCCCACTCGGCAGGTTCACCACTTCCATGTCGCGCCAGAACACGCCGGACCTGATGCCGGTGCCGAGCGCCTTCGAGCAGGCTTCCTTGGCGGCGAAGCGGCGGGCATAGGAGGCCGCGCGCGTGGCGCGGCGATCGGATTTCGCCTGCTCGCCCGGCGTGAAGATGCGCTGTGTGAAGCGCTCGCCAAAGCGGGCGAGCGAGTTCTCGATGCGGCGGATGTCGCAGAGATCGGAGCCGATGCCGAGGATCATTCCAGCGGTCTAGCTGGCCGCGCGGCCCTCGTCCATCGCTCGCCGCATCACGGCGATGGCCGTCTCCAGCCCGACGAAGATCGCTTCGCCGATCAGGAAATGGCCGATGTTGAACTCGACGAAGGCCGAAACACCGGCGAGCTTGCGCGCGGTGTCGTAGTCGAGGCCGTGGCCGGCATGGACCTCCAGCCCGAGCGAGGCGGCGAAGGCCGCGCCATTGGCGAGCCGCTGGAACTCGGCCTCGGCCTTGTCGGCATGGCCGTCGGCGACGGCGTGGCACCAGGTGCCGGTATGTAGCTCGACCACCGGCGCACCGAGCTTCGCGGCCATCGCGATCGGCGCCTCGTCAGCCTCGATGAACAGCGAGACGCGGCAGCCCGCCGCCTTCAGCCTGGCGATCGGGGCGGCGAGCGCCTGCGCCTGACCGACGACATCAAGCCCACCCTCGGTGGTGCGTTCCTCGCGCTTCTCGGGCACCAGGCAGGCGGCATGCGGCTTGAACCTCTCGGCGAGGCCGATCATCTCCGCTGTCGCGGCCAGCTCGAAATTGAGTGGCTTGGACAATTCGGTTGCCAACCTTGCCATGTCGGCGTCGCGAATATGGCGTCGGTCTTCGCGCAAGTGGGCGGTGATGCCGTCGGCGCCGGCGGCCACCGCGAGAAGGGCGGCACGCACCGGATCGGGCAGGGCGCCGCCGCGTGCATTTCGCACGGTCGCAACATGGTCGATGTTCACGCCCAGGCGCAAGCGGTTCTCGGTCATGGTCGCCCCTCCGTTATCTGCCGTCTACGCCGCACTCGGCAACGGTTCAAGGCAAGCGATGTGATCGACACCGTCAGCGTTCTTGATCAATTGATGCACGTAATGCGTGTAGTGACTGAAAATGCACGAAATCTGCGGCGTGACTGTTGTTAAGCCCTGGAAACTAGCCTCCGAAATCTCCCTGAGGCGTTTCCAGACCTGTCATGCAGCTTCCCGCGAACCATCGGCAGTTCGAGAGCGAGGTTACCCCCGATCGGCGCGACGCGAACCAGCCGCCCGACCGAGCGCTCGGCCGCGTGATCGCCTGTTCGGGCTCGCGCGCCACGATAGCGGCAAGCGCGTCGGGGGCGACGCCGGGTACGCTGGACGGCTGTGCGATCGGCCGCCTGCTCTCGATCAATCTCGGCACCAGCCGAATCGTCGGGCTGGTCTACGAGATGCGTGCGCTGGAATCGGCCTGGAACGAGGCCGGGTCCAATTCCATAGCGGTCGAGGTCGAGCTGCTCGGCGAGGTCGTCGATGGCGAGAACGGCACTGCGCGCTTCGACAGCGGCATCACCACCTATCCGCCGATCGGAGCGCCGGCGCACCGCATCCGCTCGCGCGACCTGGAGCGCATCCACGATCTCGGTCAGCGCAAGGGCGTCGTCCTCGGCAGCCTGACGCAGGATGCGGGCGTCGCGGCGAGCGTCGACATCGAGCGCCTGCTGTCGCGGCATTTCGCCGTGCTCGGCACTACTGGTGTCGGCAAGTCGAGCGCCGTCGCGCTGATCCTGCGCAAGGCGGTCGCGGCCAGGCCGAACCTGCGCGTGCTGATCCTCGATCCCCACAACGAGTACGCCCACGCCTTCTCCGAGAGCTCCGCGCGGATCGATGCGAGCACGCTCGACCTGCCGTTTTGGCTGTTCCGTTTCGAGGAGTTCGCCGACATCGTCTTCCGCGGCCGCCCGCCGCTGGAGGACGAGGCCGAGATCCTGCGCGAGGTCATCGCCGTCGCGCGCAGCCGCTACCGCACCGTGTCGCCGCAGGACATGGCGCGCGATCTCGGCAGCAGCGTGCTGAAGCGGCCGCTGGAGCTCGGCGCCGCACGTCGCCCGGCCGAGGCCAGCGGATCAGCCGAGCTCGCCGCGCCTTATCGCCTCGCCGATCTCTTCGCGGCGATCGACGAACTGATTGGTCTCCACGAACTGCGCTATCCGCGTACGACCTTGCGCGCGCTCAGGGTGCGGCTGGAGACGCTGCACGGCGACCCGCGCTATGGCTTCCTCTTCGCCCATGCCAACAGCATGGAGACGATCGCCCCGGTGATCAGCCAGGTCTTCCGCGTTCCGCATCGGGGCCGGCCGATCACCGTCTTCCAGCTCGCCGGGCTGCCCTCGGAGGTCGTCAACGCCGTCGCGTCCAGCCTGGCGCGGCTCGCCTTCGACCTCGCCATGGCGAGCCGCGGCAGCTACGAGATCCTGCTGCTCTGCGAGGAAGCGCATCGCTATGTGCCGCAGGACCAGGCGCTCGGCTTCGCACCGACGCGCCAGGCCATCGCCCGCATTGCCAAGGAGGGGCGCAAATACGGCGCTTATCTCGGCCTGGTGACGCAGCGTCCCGGCGAACTCGACCCGACCATCCTGTCGCAATGCTCGACCGTCTTCGCCATGCGCCTCGGCAATGATCGCGACCAGGAGATCATCCGCGCTGCGATCGCCGATGCCTCGGCCAGCACCATCGCCTTCCTCTCCTCGATCGGCAATCGCGAGGCGATCGCCTTCGGCGAGGCGGTCGCAACAACGATGCGCATGCGCTTCCTGGAGCAGCGACCTGAGGAACTGCCGGCGATGGCAGGTCGTGTGTCGGTGCAGACCGAGCACCGCGAGCCGCTGGTCGAGGAGCTCGTCGCCCGCATGCGGGGGCTTTGACGCCGTCGTCAGCAGCAGGATGCGACGAGCGGGCCGTCCGGGAACTCGGCATATTGCGGCAGGGCATCGGTGATCTCGAACCACGGTGCCTTGGAACCGACGAAGATGTGCGCCGTCGGCCTGATGCTGGGTGCGTCGGTCAACGTGCCCAGGGTGACATGGACGAAAGCACCCGCGCGGACCACGGAATACAGCAGCGAGCCACAACGCCCGCAATGAACGTCATGGGTTTCGTCGCTGCCATAGCGCAGCAGGGCGCCGGCGCCTTGCGTGACTTCGAGCTCTCGCCTCGCAATGCCGGCGAATGGTTTGAAGGCTGCTCCCGTGGTCCGGCGGCACTGCGAACAATGGCAGTTCATGGCGTAGTCGAAGGCGTCGGTGACGCTGTAGGACACCGCGCCGCAAAAGCACCGGCCGGACAGATTACGGGGGCGGGAGCGGGTGGAACTGGTCAAATGGAGGCCCCAGGCGAAGGCATTTAGCTTGCCGCATTCAAGCAATGACCGAAGCGCTCGCGTGGCAGCAGCGAAATTCTTGCATCCATCCGCTTCAACCTGTATGAGCGCCGTTCAACCTTTCCATCGCATCGCGCACGATCAGAAGGAGCCGCGAATGGCTCGCGTCACCGTTGAGGACTGCATCGACAAGGTCGAGAACCGCTTCGAGCTGGTTCTCCTCGCGAGCCACCGCGCCCGCATGATCGCCTCGGGCTCCTCGATCCTCGTCCAGCGCGACAACGACAAGAACCCGGTCGTCGCCCTGCGCGAGATCGCCGACGAGAAGCTCACCCCCGAGGATCTCAAGGAAGACCTGATCCACTCGCTGCAGAAGCATGTCGAGGTCGACGAGCCGGAGGCTGACACCGTGCCGCTGCTGACCTCGCAGTCGCATGTCGCCACCCCCGATTCTGAAGTCCAGTTCGATCGGATGAGCGAAGACGATCTGCTGCGCGGCCTCGATGGGCTCGTCCCGCCGACCGAGAGCGCCGACGACGAAGATTGAACCGTCGGAAAGCGTTGACGATATCTGCTAAAGCCCGGCCCTGCCGGGCTTTTTCATGCCTGTCACGCACGGATTGATCTTGCCGCGGCCTGCCGCGATCGTTGATATTGAAGCGAATCCAATCGAGTTGAGCGGTGGAGTTGCGCCCGCATGGGCATGATGCGGCAATATGAGCTTGTCGACCGGGTCAAGCGCTACAACCCGAACACCGACGAGGAGCTGCTCAACCGCGCCTATGTCTACGCCATGCGTGCGCATGGTACGCAGAAGCGCGCCTCGGGCGACCCGTTCTTCGCCCATCCGCTCGAAGTCGCGGCGATCCTCACCGAGCTCAAGCTCGACGACGCCACCATCGTCGCCGCCGTCCTGCACGATACCGTCGAGGACACCGAGGCGACGCTGGAGGAGATCGAGACCCTGTTCGGGCCCGATATCCGCCGCCTCGTCGACGGTCTCACCAAGATCAAGAAGCTCGACCTTGTCTCGAAGAAGGCGGCGCAGGGCGAGAACTTCCGCAAGCTGCTGCTCGCCATCGTCGACGATATCCGGGTGCTCCTGGTCAAGCTCGCCGACCGGCTGCACAACATGCGCACGCTGCATTATGTGCCGCCGGAAAAGCGCCTGCGCGTCGCCGAGGAGACGATCGAGATCTATGCGCCGCTCGCCGGCCGCATGGGTATGCAGGAATTGCGCGAGGAGCTGGAGGAGCTCGCTTTCCGCCATATCAAGCCGGAAGCGCACGCCACCATCACCAAGCGGCTGGAAGAGGTCACCCAGCGCGAGGGCAAGGTCATCGGCGAGATCGAGAGCGATCTCAAGGCCAAGCTCGCCGAGCGCGGCATCGAGGCGCAGGTCTATGGCCGGCGCAAGCGCCCCTATTCGATCTGGAAGAAGATGGAGCGCAAATCCGTCTCCTTCGAGCAGCTCTCCGATATCTTCGGCTTCCGCGTCATCATCGACAAGCCGGAGGACTGTTACCGCGTCCTCGGCATCGTCCACATGACCTGGCCGATGGTGCCGGGCCGCTACAAGGACTACATCTCGACGCCGAAGCAGAACGACTACCGCTCGCTGCACACCACCGTCGTCGGCCCCGGCCGCCAGCGCGTCGAATTGCAGATCCGCACCGACGGAATGGACCGCGTCGCCGAGTTCGGCATCGCCGCCCATGCCCGCTACAAGGACGGACGGACGGCCGGTGTCGTCGCCGCCGCCGACGAGAGCCGCGCCTATCAATGGCTGCGCCGCACCGTCGACCTGCTGGCCGAGGGCGACAATCCCGAGGAGTTCCTCGAGCACACCAAGCTCGAGCTCTTCCACGACCAGGTCTTCTGCTTCACGCCCAAGGGGCGCCTGATCGCCCTGCCGCGCGGCGCGACGCCGATCGATTTCGCTTATGCTGTTCACACCGATGTCGGCAACACCGCCGTCGGCGCCAAGATCAATGGCCGGATCGCGCCACTTCTCACCGAGTTGCAAAACGGCGACGAGGTCGAGATCACCCGCGCCGAGGGTCAGGCGCCTCCGGCCGCCTGGGAATCGCTGGTAGTGACCGGCAAGGCGCGCGCCGCCATCCGCCGCGCCACGCGCGTCGCGGTGCGCCGGCAATATGCCGGGCTCGGCCGCCAGATCCTGGAACGCGCTTTCATGCGGGCCGAGCGGCCCTTCACCGACGAGAAGCTGAAGGCCGCGCTGAAGCGGCTTGCGCGCACCGCTGTCGACGACGTGCTCGCTGCCGTCGGCCGCGGCGAAATGTTCTCGGGCGACGTGGTGCGGGCGGTCTATCCCGATCTGGAGCCGGAGAAGCGCGCGACAGGCGAGGCCAAGACGGCGCCGCCCGGCAAGGGCTGGTTCGAACTGCGCCAGGGCGAGAACCTCAAGTTCAAGCTGCCGAACGAGACGCCGGGCACCGACGCGATCCCGATCCGCGGTCTCGGCGGCGACCTGCCGGTCCGTTTTGCGCCGGGTGGCGGCGCCGTGCCGGGCGATCGCATCGTCGGCATCCTGACGCCGGGCGAGGCGGTGACGATCTATCCGATCCAGTCGCCCTCACTCGCCGCCTTCGACAACGAGCCCGAGCGCTGGCTCGATGTGCGCTGGGACCTCGACGACAAGCGCCCGCAGCGCTTCCCGGCGCGCATCCAGCTCAACTCGATCAACGAGCCGGGCTCGCTCGCCCAGATCACCACCACCATCGCCGAGCATGACGGCAATATCGACGCGGTCTCGATGGTCCGTCCGACGCCGGATTTCACCGACGTCACCATCGACCTGACGGTCTGGGACCTGAAGCACCTCAGCGCGATTATCAGCGAACTGCGCGAGAAGCGGGTGATCAGCCGGGTCGAGAGGGTGGTGGCGTAGTGCGCGTCACCCCGCCCGGAACGCCGCCGCGAGCTCCCTGACGAAGGCGTTGGCGCGCGGCGTTGCTACATTGCTGCGCAGCACGACCTCGAACGTATCCAGCGCCGGCAACCCCCAGTCCGGTCCCAGATCGATCGCCCCGCGCGGCGCGATCCGGGCGGCCAGTGGCGAGACGCCGAGGCCGCCTTCGACGGCCGCCAGCACCGCCGCCATGCCGCCGCCGATGAAGGCTTCGCGCCAGGGCAGGCCGGCGCTGTCGAGCGCCTCCATGGCGTGGCGGCGCAGGCGGCATTCCGGCATCAGGCTGACCAGCGGTATCGGCCCATCCGGCTTCGTCAGCGATGGCGCGCCGAACCAGCCGAAGGCGTCACGCCGCAGCACCTCGCCGGTGCGGCCTGAGCCCAGCCGGCGGATCACCGCGACATCGAGCTCGCCGCGCTCGAACGCCGTGTCGAGCGCGGCCGAGGGCTCGATGCGAAGCCCGATCACCAGAGAAGGGTCGTGGCGGGCCAGCCGTGCCAGCAGGGCAGGGGCGTCGGCTCCCACCGCCTGCTCGCTAATGCCGATGCTGATGCGCTCCTGAACCTGCTGGAACGAGGTCCGGGCTCGCTCATGCGCCGCCATCAAGTCACGCGCCGCCGGCAGGAAGCGCTCGCCCTCGGCTGTCAGCCGGACGAGGCGCGGATGTCGCTGCAGCAGCAATTGGCCGAGCGCCTCCTCCAGCTTCTTGATGCGCGTCGAGACCAGCGATTGCGCCGTGCCGAGCGCCTCGGCGGCACGGGTGAAGCTGCTGAACTCCGCCGCGCGCAGGAAGGCGGCGACGCCGTCGAGGTCGAGTGTGTTGCTCATGACAAATCTGGATTCGAGATTATTGATATCGTCAAAAATACGATTTTCAGATCGTCATTTCAAGCCTAGTTTCAAGGCGTCGGCGGCGAAGACCGCCCTCGTCCTATGGAGCCTGTCATGCCCCTGATCCGGATTTCGATGCGCCGCGGCCGCCCGGCCTCGCACCCCGCCGCCATCGTCGATGGCGTCTATCGCGCCCTTCGCGCAACCTTCGAGGTGCCGGAGAACGACCTCTTCGCCGTGGTGCACCAGCACGAGGCCGAGGAGTTCATCTTCGACAACAATTATTTCGGCTTCAACCGCAGCGACGCGCTGGTCATCATCCAGCTTACCGTCGCCAACACCCGTGGCGTCACCCAGAAGAAGGCGCTCTATGCGGCCATCGCCGAGAACCTGCAGAAGGAGCCGGGCTTGAGGCCCGACGACATCTTCATCAACCTCGTCGAGGTCAAGCGCGAGGACTGGTCCTTCGGCGGCGGCATCGCGCAGTACGTGGCGTGAGCCGATGGAGCCAGAAAAGGCGCGGGGAACCCTCTCCTGGAAGGAGAGGGCAGGGTGAGGTATGGGCGGTCTGATCCGTTCGGCGAGCGCTCACCGCACGGTCGGGTTCAGGCTCACGATATCGCTCCCGAACACCTCACCCCTACCCCTCTCCTTTCAGGAGAGGGGATCCCGCGCTTCTGCTGACAACGTTGTGCGCGCGGGCACTGGAAACATCACCCCTGATGCCCCTAACTCTCCCCGCATGGAATGGAGCGACGAGGGCACGATCATCGGTGTCAGGCGTCATGGCGAGAGCGCCGTGATCCTGGAGGTGATGACGCGTGACCATGGCCGTCATCTCGGCCTCGTCCGCGGTGGCCGCTCCAGCAAGCAGCAACCGGTGCTCCAGCCCGGCAATCTCGTCTCGCTGACCTGGCGGGCGCGGCTCGACGAGCATCTCGGCGAGTACAAGGTCGAGCTCCTGACCTCGCATGCGGCGAGGCTGATGGCCCAGCCAGTCGCGCTCTACGGCCTAGCCAATGTCGCTGGCCTGCTGCGCCTGCTGCCGGAGCGCGATCCGCATCCCGGCCTCTATGAGGGGCTGGCAGTGCTGCTCGCCCATCTCGACGAGATCGCGATCGCCCCGGCGCTGATGGTGCGCTTCGAGCTCGCCATGCTCTCAGAGCTCGGCTACGGGCTCTCGCTCGAACGCTGCGCCGTCACCGGCCTGCGTGAGGATTTGAGCCATGTCTCGCCGAAATCCGGCAAGGCGGTGAGCCGCAAGGCCGCCGAGCCCTATCTCGACCGGCTGCTCAGCCTGCCGGCCTTCCTGAGCGAGGGACAGGGCGCGCGCCGGCCGGCGCCGGCCGAGATCGCTGCCGGCTTCGCCCTGACCGGTTTTTTCCTGCGCCGCGACCTCTATGAGCCGCGTGGTTTGCAGGAGCCGCCG
This sequence comes from Allobosea sp. P4_H5, assembly GCF_056400825.1. Lineage (NCBI taxonomy): Bacteria > Pseudomonadati > Pseudomonadota > Alphaproteobacteria > Hyphomicrobiales > Alloboseaceae > Allobosea > Allobosea sp. P4_H5. Next base: position 112,753 of record NZ_JBFUKM010000011.1, read on the forward strand.
GAGCGGGTGCGCCTGCTGGAGCTGGCAGCGAGAATCCACTGATTTCCGCTGGTTTTCAGGCATCGGCGCTTTGCGTCGCTTGCATCCCGGCTGCATCGTTGCATCAAGTGATTCGGGCCCTTATTCCCTCGTGTTTGCGAGGTATGGACCGGTGTCGGCCCCTCAGCCGGGCTGCGTGTCGAACTAGGTTGGTAGAAGCATGGGCAAACCCGTCGAGCCACCTCCGGAGGAGGAAGCCGAACGCGTCGATCTGAAGAGCGCGCTCGAGGAGCGCTATCTTGCCTATGCGCTCTCGACGATCATGCACCGCGCCCTGCCGGATGCGCGCGACGGGCTGAAGCCGGTCCATCGCCGCATTCTCTATGCGATGCGCCTGCTGCGGTTGAACCCCGATGTCGTCCACCGCAAATGCGCGAAGATCGTCGGCGACGTCATCGGCGGCTTTCATCCGCATGGCGACCAGTCGGTCTACGACGCCCTGGTGCGTCTCGCCCAGGATTTCGCCCAGCGCTATCCCCTCATCGACGGACAGGGCAATTTCGGCAATATCGATGGCGATAACGCCGCCGCCTACCGCTACACCGAAGCACGCATGACCGAGGTCGCGCGCCTCCTGCTCGACGGCATCGAGGAGGACGCGGTCGATTTCCGTCCGACCTACAATGCCGAGGACGAGGAGCCGATGGTGCTCCCGGCCGCCTTTCCGAACCTGCTCGCCAACGGCTCGCAGGGCATCGCGGTCGGCATGGCGACCTCGATCCCGCCGCACAACGCCGCCGAGCTCTGCGACGCGGCGCTCTATCTGATCCAGCATCCGGACACGACGTCCGAGCAGTTGATGACCTTCGTGCCGGGGCCGGATTTCCCGACCGGCGGCATCATCGTCGAGTCGCGCTCGTCGATGGTCGAGACCTATCGCACCGGCCGTGGTGGCTTCCGCACGCGGGCGCGCTGGCATGTCGAGGACCAGGGTAGAGGCACCTGGTTCGTCGTCGTCACAGAGATCCCCTACGGAGTCCAGAAGGGCCGGCTGATCGAGAAGATCGCCGAATTGCTCAACGACCGGAAACTGCCGCTGGTCGCGGACCTGCGCGACGAGTCGGCCGAGGACATCCGCGTCGTCATCGAGCCACGCGCCCGCAATGTCGACGCCAACCTGATGATGGAATCGCTGTTCAGGCTCTCCGAGCTGGAATCGCGCATTCCGATGAACATGAACGTGCTGACCGGCGGCGTGGTACCGCGCGTGCTCAGCCTCGCTGAAGCGCTGCGGGCCTGGCTCGACCATCGCCGGGAGGTCTTGCAGCGGCGCTCGCGCTTCCGCCTCGGCCAGATCGAGAAGCGCCTCGAAATCCTCGCCGGCCTCTTGATCGTCTATCTCGACCTCGACCGGGTGATCAAAATCATCCGCGAGGAGGACGAGCCCAAGATCGAGCTGATGAAGGTCTTCGCGCTCAACGAGGTCCAGGCCAATGCCATCCTCGACACCCGCCTGCGCGCCTTGCGCAAGCTGGAGGAGATGCAGCTCAAGACCGAGTTCGACGAACTGACCCAGGAGAAGGGCCAGATCGAGGGGCTGCTCGCCTCCGAAGCCCAGCAGTGGAAGACCATCTCCTGGGATATCCGCGAGGTGAAGAAGTTGTTCGGCCCGGAGACGGCGATCGGCAAGCGCCGCACCACCTTCGCCGACATGCCCGACACGACCGATATCGATCTGACGCAGGCCATGGTCGAGCGCGAGCCGGTGACGGTGGTGATCTCGAAGAAGGGCTGGATCCGGGCACTGAAGGGCCATGTCCAGGACCTCTCGACCCTGTCCTTCAAGGGGGACGACGGCCTGCGCACCGCCTTCTTCAGCGAGACGACGTCCAAGATCCTGGTGATGGCGACCAACGGCAAGGTCTTCACGCTGGAGGCCTCGAAGCTGCCCGGTGGGCGCGGCTTCGGCGATCCGATCCGGCTGATGATCGAGCTGGAGGAGAGCGCCGAGATCGTCGCCGCCTTCCCCTACAAGGCGGGCTTGAAGCTTCTGGTCGCCAGCACGGAAGGGCGCGGCTTCGTCGTGCCGACCGATGATGTCGTCGCCAACACCCGCAAGGGCAAGCAGGTGCTGAACATCGAGGCGCCGGTCGAGGCGATGCTCGTCGTGCCGGCCGAGGGCGACCATGTCGCGATCATCGGCCAGAACCGCAAGCTGCTCTGCTTCCCGATCTCCGAGGTTGCGGAGATGGGCCGCGGCAAGGGCGTCAAGCTGCAGCGCTACAAGGATGGCGGCCTGTCGGACGCCAAGGTCTTCAAGCTGGAGGACGGGCTGACCTGGCTCGATTCCTCGAGCCGGACCTGGACGGTGGCGCAGGCCGAATTGCTCGAATGGCTCGGCCACCGCGCCGAGGCAGGCCGCCTGCCGCCCAAGGGCTTCCCGAAGAACAACAAGTTCGGGGGCTGATGCACGACGTCATGCTCGGGCTTGACCCGAGCATCTCAGGCCGGCGGATGTTCCGGTAGTCTACCCGTCACGAGATTCTCGGGCTTGCGCTTCGCTTCGCTCGAGAATGACGGCACTTCAAAGGCTTCCGTCGATCCGTTGAATCAACCCGCCAGCGTCTTGAATCGCATCCTCAGCGCATCGCCGGCCCGACGACGCCGACTTCGAGTCCGAGCGTCAGCTTGTCGGTGACCGCCCATTCGACGCCCGCACGCGCCTCCGGCCTGACGGCGATGTCGGAGCGCGAGAACGGCGCCGAGAACGACGTCGCGCCATAGCGGAAGGTCTCGTTGGCTGCCGCCAGGCCGACCGTGGTGTAGAGCAGCACATCAGGCGTCGCGAACACGCCGGCCTTGACCTGGAAGGCGCCGGCGATGTCGCGGGTATAGGTCGCGCGGTTGAAGCCGGGATTGGCATAGCCGCCGAAGGCGGGGGAGAATTCGAGTGCTCCGGAGATGCCGTAGACGAAATCGCCGTCGCGCCACATCTTGCCGGCTTCCAGCCCGATCACCGGGCCGGCGGACGTTCCGTAATGCTTCGAGCTGATGACCTGGAAGCCACTGGAGATGCGGGCATAGGAGCCTTCCCATTTCACGCCGCCGGGCGACAGGGTCGGCTGCGACCAGGCGAAGGAGGGCAGGACGCTGAAGCCGGAGAGCGGCAGGAAGGCCTGCGCCTGCGCCGGGGCGCCGGCCGCGAGCAGCGCGGCCAGGGCTGCGCCGGCTGAAAGAAGCTTCATGCGTGCGGTGCCGAGGGCCGGGATCATGCTCATGGCATAGCAGGTGAGGGTGGGATTGTCGCGCTTTTGTGGCGCGACACCCGGTCGTCAGCTGAGCTTGGTCTTGAGGCGCAGGAACCGCATCGTCCGTTCGGCGGTGGCCATGTCGAGGTGCTCATAGCCCTTGAGATCGTCCTCGATGTCCTTGGCCTTGAAGTAGAGGCGTCGTGCGCGCAGTTCCAGGATCGCGTGAAAGCTGTGCTTGTCGAGTTCCAGTATGCGCGCCAGCACGGCGATGCCGCTGACGTCGCGCTGCATCAGCACACGCAGGGCCTGCTCGTTGGTGACCTCGGCGCTGGTCGCGATCACCTGGGCGAGGTGGAAGGCGCGATCCTCCTCCGCCAGCATCGTGACGACGTCGTCGAGCGTGCGGGTCTTCGCGCGCAGATCCGAGAGCAGCAGCTTGACCTCGAGCCTTTGCTGGCGCGCCTGCTTGGCGAGTGTCTCGGCTTCCTCGTTGCGCTCGGACTGGTCGGACATCTGCTCCACGATGCGCAGCACGCGCTGGGCACGCTGCGGCGACAGGTCGGAGCGGCGTGAGAGCGCCTCGCCTACGGCCGCATCGTCGCCGCCGCGTTGCAGCAGCCGGTCGAAGCCGTGGTCGGAGAATTGCGCCCCTTCATTGCCGGAGACCGTGCGCAGCACCGTCGTGTCGCCGCGCTCGACCAGGATATCGGTCACGCCTTCGGACAAGCGGGCGCGTTCGGCGATCGCCGCGAGATGGGCTTGCGTCTGGCTGACGGCGATGGCTGCGAGGTCGGTGTCGGTCAGGACCGGGGAGAGCTTGAGCACGAGCCGCGCGACGTCGGCATCCGCATCGTTCGCCAGCGTCACCGCCACCTGCCGCGGCAGCGTTTCGGTCGCGGCGACCGAGTCAGCGTATTCGCGGCGGCCGTCGGTATCGAGATGCGGCAACGAACGCAGCGCGATGTCGCCATAGTGATCCTTCGATTCCTCGCTCGGATCGGTATCGAGCAGAAAGAGGTCGGTCACGGCGTTGAGGAGCTTGCGCCGAGAATCGGACGACATCTCCGCGGGCATGCGGGTGAGAGTCTGCAGCATGGATTCTTCCACAAGGCTCCGGCGGCATTCTGACGCCAGTTCCCGCAACCTGCCGCAGCGCCGTTTGATTTAGTCTTAAGCCGGCCGGCGATTCTTCAGTATTTCCAGTGTTTTTAATTACAACCAGTGATTGTATCAATGTATATATTCAATTACCAAGTTGTATCTGCACTTCGTGCAATGGAACTTCATCCTCCGCGCCACGTTGCCACACCGCCAGCTGCGATGCGACGCGCGGCGCCAGGAACAGCGCGGAGCCCAAGGTGAGCACGATCCGGCCTGACCATCGCGATGGGCTTCGCCAGCAGGCACGGCCGCTGCTGGCCGAACCGTCGCGCCGCGCGATCCTTGCAGCCCTGGCGTCGGCGGCGGCACTCTCTTCGCCCGCCGGCGCCCAGGATGCGGGCCGGCCTCCGGCGGCGGCGAACAACGCGCCAACCGAGCCCAGGCGCGGCAGTTTCAGCTATGAAGCTGTGGTCAAGCAGGCCCAGGAGCTTGCGGCACGGCCGTTCGACGCGACCGCTCCCGACCTTCCGGAGGCGCTGAAGGCGCTGACGTATGACAGCTATCGCGAGATCCGGTTCCGGCGCGACAAGGCGCTCTGGCGCGAGAGCGGTTCTGACTATCGTCTCCACCTGTTCCATCTCGGCTTCCTGCATGACCGGCCGGTGCAGATCCATGACGTGGTCGACGGCAATGCGATCCCGATCCCCTACAGCATGGCGCTGTTCGAGTTCGGCAAGGCACAGGTGCCTCAGAAGCTGACGGTTTCGCTCGGCTTCGCCGGTTTCGCGGTCACCACGACCCTGAACGACCTCAAGCGCCAGGACGAGCTGATCTCTTTCCTCGGCGCGAGCTATTTCCGCTTCCTCGGGCGTGGCCATCGCTATGGCCTGTCGGCCCGCTCGCTCGCCCTCGATGTCGGCGGCGAGCAGCCCGAGGAGTTTCCGTTCTTCCGCTCGCTCTGGCTCGACCGCCCGAATGCGGACAGCGTCGATCTCGTCATCTATGGCCTGGTCGACTCGCCTTCCGTCAGCGGCGCCTTCCGCTTCATCGTTTCGCCCGGCCAGCAGACCAGCGTCGCCGTTACCGCGACGATCGTCCCGCGCAAGCCGATCGCGCGGCTCGGCATCGCGCCCCTGACCTCGATGTTCCTGGCCGGCGAGGGCGACCGCGAGCAGCGTACCGATTTCCGGCCGGAGATCCATGATTCCGACGGGCTGATGCTGAACACGGGGAGCGGCGACTGGATCTGGCGACCGATCCGCAACCCGAAGGCGCTGAGCATCTCCTCCTTCCAGGATCGCAATCCGCGTGGCTTCGGCCTGATCCAGCGCGATCGCGAATTCGGCCACTACCAGGATCTCGAAGCGCACTATCACGCCCGGCCCGGCTACTGGATCGAGCCCTCTGGCGAATGGGGCGAGGGGCGGGTCGACCTGATCGAGATTCCGACCCAGGGCGAGGCCTTCGACAATATCGTCTGCTGCTGGACGCCGAAGGAGCCTCTGCCGCCGGGGCAACCGAGCGAGTTCCGCTATCGGATCCGCACGATCTCGACCACCGAGACGCTGCACGCGCTGGGGCAGGTGCAGAGCAGCTTCGCCGCCGACGAGGTGGTCGACGAGGCTGCCGGCCGGGTCCGCAAGCGCTTCATCGTCGACTTCAACGCCGGCGATCTCGAATATTACCTCTCCGACCCGAAGCGCGTCACCATCGCCACCTCGGTTTCGAGCGGCTCGGTCGCCGGCACGATCGTCGACGCCAACGTCGCGGCGAAAGGTTTCCGGGCCATCGTCGATGTCGCGCTGCGTCCGGGCGAGAGTACCGATCTCAGCCTCTTCCTGCGAACGGCGAAGCGCGCGCTCACGGAAACCTGGGTGACCTCCTGGGCTACGGCAGCCCCTCAGCCGGCGCCTCCTCAGCCGGCGCCCGCGCCGCCGGCCGGCGCTACGGACCCGGCCGCGTCGCGCAATTGAACCCGGTCAGGCGTTAGCGATCCGGAGATGTCTAGGCGCTACGGCGTCGCAAAAAAATTGCTCGGCAGGTTGCCGGGCCGCGTCGTCGACTCGGTCCGCACCGGTTCTCTCGCACCGATGCCATAGCCCCTGTCGAAAGCGGTGCCATCCTGCTCGTTGCAGGTCGGCCGCTGCGGGTTCTTGGCGATGGCAGCCGATTTGGGGAAAGCGGTGTTGTCGACCGCGTCGGTGGTCGGCTGGCCGATATCGATACGCGAGGTCACCATGCTTACGGTCGGCTTGGCGGTCGGCGTGGTCCAGCCGAGCGTGCCGTGCCAGATGATGTGCCAGCCGATCCGCGCCAGATGATGCACCGTCGAGCCGCGTTCCCGCGCGACGAAATAGGCGATGAAGCCTTCGTCGCGCCGTGCCGTGTGCAGGAAGTTCGGCGCAGGCACCTTGCTGTTGGTCTGGCGCAGGGGGAACGGGTTGTTGGGATGGTCGCCGAGCTTGTAGGTCACCAGAAAGCCCCTGGTGCCGGTGGTCTGGTCGGTGATGACCTGATTGCTCGGGTCGAAGATCATCTCGTCGACAGTCGGCAGATCGCCGTCGCCGTCCAGCGATGGGTTGGTGCCGAAGGCGGATTTAAGATTGACGGCGATGCTGCCTTCATTGGCCATCCGCCCGGCATAAAGCGCCTCGTAGACCACGATGTCGGAGACCAGGATCATCCCGAACTCCCAATTGGTCGTCAGGTCGACCTTGTCCTGCCGGTTGGCCGGATCGCCTGACATCAGCACGGTGCCGGTGCAGGTGATCATCGGGCCGGTATGGCCGGGATGCCCCGCCGGATCGTCGGCGGCGGCGCGGCGAGCATTGGTCGTGCAGTGCAGCAGGGCGTGCTCCGTGCCGACATGGATGTCGGTACGCGAGCCACCCTTGTTGGCGGTGATCGTGGCGGTGCCGGGAGCGATCGCGACAACCATGGCTTCTCCTGCGGTTATCCGGCTGTCTGATGTCTTCGGGCGGGGCGCGTCGATCTAGCGAACCGCTGCGCTGTGGGTGCGCGCCTTGGCCGCTTCGGCGCGGCGATTGAGGGCACTCACCGCGATGATGGCGCGCTCCAGCGCCGCCATGGTCAACGGGCCGACGATGGCGTCGGCGACGAGCCCGTTGGCCGTCTGGAAGCTGCGCACCCGGTTTGCCGTCTCCGGGCCGAAGATGCCGTCGGGCAGGGTGCGGCCCTGGCTGGTCGAATTCGGCATTGCCAGGCCGAGATCAATCAGCGCCAGCTGGACGATGGCGACGGCCTGGCCGCGCTCGCCCTGCTTCAGCGGCGGCGCGTTCTCGGCCGCCTTCCTAAGGCGGTCATTATTCGAAAAGCGCGGTGACGTGAGCGCCATGATCTCGATCCTGCCCGTCCCCGATGACCCAAGGTTAGTTCCGGGTCCGGGGAGGGGTCAAGGATCGCGCCGGGTCTTTTGGCCTCACGCCGCCGGCAGGCAGGCCGGACCGAGCGGTTCGAAGCTCTTATAGGTCAGGATGAATTCCTGATGGCCGAGCTCTTCCGACTTGGTGCGTCCGCCCTGCGCCAGCGAGACGACGAGGTCGCGGATCTCCGTGCCGACCTCGTCGAGGCTGGCTCGGCCTTCGAGGATGCGGCCGGCATCGACGTCCATGTCGTCGCTCATCCGGCGATAGGTCTCCGGATTGGCGCAGATCTTGACAACCGGCGAGATCGCCGAGCCGACGACCGAGCCGCGTCCGGTAACGAACAGCACGCAATGCGCGCCGCAGGCGATCAATTCGGCGATCTCGGCATTGTCGTTGATGTTGGGGAAGCCGAAGCGGACCTCGCCATCCGGCACCACGTCGAGCAGATAGAGCCCGCCATGCGGCGGCACATCACCGGGCTTGATCAGGCCGGAGATCGGCGACGCTCCCGACTTGGCATAGGCGCCCATCGATTTCTCCTCGATGGTCGAGAGCCCACCCTCGGCATTGCCGGCGGCGAAGGAGCCATAGCCAAGCGTCGCGTAGTAGCGCGCCGCCTTGGCCACGGATTTCTCCAGTTCGACGCCGAGCTCGGGCGTGATCGCGCGCGCCGCCATGATGTGCTCGCAGCCGATCAGCTCGCCGGTCTCCTCGAAGATGCAGGCGGCGCCCTCCGCGATGAGCTGGTCGAAGGCGCGGCCCGCAGCCGGGTTGCCGGTGATGCCGGAGGTGCCGTCCGAGCCGCCGCAGACGGTGCCGATCACCAGTTCGCTGACCTGCATCGGCACGGTCTCGGCGGTATCGAGCGCGATGCGCTGCTCCTCGACCCAGGCGCGGCCTTCCTTGATCGAGGCGCGGGTGCCGCCGGTGCCCTGGATCACGATGGTCTTCACCGGCCGGCCGGTGGCGCGCACCGCCCGCTCCAGCGCATATTTGTTGAAGCTCTCGCAGCCGAGCGAGACCAGCAGCACTGCCCCGACATTGGGGTGGGTGCAGAGCTGCTCCATCATCCGCTCGGCATAAGGGTTCGGGTAGCAGCCCGGGAAGCCGATGGCGTGGACCTCATGCTCGCGCCAGGGCAGGGCGATCTCGCGCGCGACATGGTGGGCGCATTCGACCAGATAGGCGACGGCGACGACGTTGCGGATGCCCTTGCGGCCGTCGCTGCGCAGATAACCTTGCAGTCCGCTCATTGCGCCGCTCCCGCCTTGCGCTCGTCTTCCAGATGATAGGTCGGCGTGTAGTCGCTCTTCATGTTCTGGACATGTACATGGTGACCCGCAGCGATCGCCTGTGTCGCCACGCCGATCGGCGCGCCGTATTTCAGGATCTTCTCGCCCGGCGCGATGGCACGCCGGGCGATCTTGTGGGCGAGCGCGATGTCGCGGTCGATCACCGCCGGGCCCGTGCCGGTCTCGATGGGCTCGCCCGCCGGCAGGCGGGTGCGCGCGACGAAGACGTTGTCGCGCGGGTCGAGCAGGATCAGGCGGGGATCGTGGGACATCAGAACTTGCCGAATTGCAGATAGGCCTGCTGGGGATCGGTGCCGGCGAGGATCGCGGTGCGCACCTCGTTTTCGGCCGAAATCGCGGTCTCGGACTTCTCCAGGACTTCCTCGATGATCTCTGAGGGGATGCGGACGACGCCGTCGCGGTCGGCTAGGATGTAATCGCCCGGCCGGATCCAGACCTCGCCGATCTTGATCGGCTCGTCGACCGCCTTGGGCAGCCAGACGCCGACGATGTCACGCGGTGTATAGGCCTTGAAATAGGCCTGGAAGCCCATCTCGACCATGAATTCGGTATCGCGCGACAGACCGTCGATGACGCAGCCGCGCACGCCCTTGTTCTTCAGCGTTTCGGCCGAGAGCTCGCCCATCAGCGCGACCTCTTCGGTATTGGGCTGGCACACCCAGACATGGCCGGGCTTGGCGGCCGAAAGCAGGCCGGTCCAGCCGAGCAGGGTCTCGTGCGCATCGAACTCGCCGGTCTTGCCCTCGACGGTAAAGGCGGGGCCGGCGAGCTTCACGCCGGGCAGCAGCGGGCGCAGCGCCGGCGGCAGGGTGAAGTCCTTCAGGCCCATGGCCCGCATCGTGTCGTGGATGATACCGGTGTAGCAGCGTTCGAGGCGCTCGGTCAGCGTATCCGTCATGTTTCCTCCGGTGCGGCCGCTCCGGCGGCCTTGCGGGCACCTTGCGCAGAGGGTGGCTCAGGGGGCAAGTGCGGATTTTGCAGCGCAGGCGCGCGTATTAAACGATTTAAATTGCGATTCTTGTCATGCTCGGGCTTGACCCGAGCATCTCGGAAACCAGCTATCTGGTCCTGAGGTTCTCGGGGCTGCGCTTCGCCGCGCCCGAGAATGACGTGCTGGCTGCATCAGCCCACCCGCTCCCAGCCCTGCGGCATCAGCCGCTCCTGCGGCAGGAAGCGGGCCTTGTAGGCCATCTTCGGCGAGCCTTCGACCCAGTAGCCGAGATAGACATAAGGCAGGCCGAGCTTGCGGGCGCGCTCGACATGCTCGAGCACCATGAAGGTGCCGAGCGAGCGCGCTTCGAGGGCGGGGTCATAGACCGAATAGACCATGGAGAGCCCGTCGCTCAGCCGATCGGTCAGGGCGAAGGCGAAGAGGTCGCCCTGGCCTCGTCCGGTGAAGCCGCTGTCGGGGCTGCGCCGGCGGTATTCGATCAGGCTGGTCTCGACATGGGTGTCTTCGACCATCATGGCGAAGTCGAGCGCCGACATCGTCGCCATGCCGCCATCGGGATGGCGGTCGTCGAGATAGCCGCGGAACAGCGAATAATGCTCCGAGCGCGGCTGCGGCGGCAGCGTCTCGCCGATCAGGTCGCTGTTGTGCGAGAGGATCTTGCGGAAGGTGCGCGAGGGCCGGAAGTCGGCGACGACGATCCTGACCGAGATGCAAGCCCGGCAGGTCTCGCAGGCCGGCCGATAGGCGATGCTCTGCGAGCGCCGGAAGCCGCCTTGCGAGAGCACGTCGTTGAGGTCGCGCGCCCGCGCCCCGACGAGATGGGTGAACACCTTGCGTTCCTCGCGGCCCGGCAGATAGGGGCAGGGCGTTGGCGAGGTCAGGTAGAATTGCGGGGCATCCCGCAAGGGACGTGTCACGTCAGGCAGGCTCCGGAACCGCCGAATTGAACCTGAGTTTAGCAGTCGGCGCCGCGGCAACAAGCGGCAAGCCTGGGGTGGCCGCACCGCATGGGATAACCCCTGAATCAGTGCTAGCTTGCGCTCGTGGGGATTCCCTTGAGACCCCAAAGGCGGGGGTGATGCGATGCAGGCCGAGACGGTCGCGTTGACCCGCGAGAAGGAAACCCTGCTGATCACGCTCTGGGCCAAGGCCGGTGAGAGCCTGCTGCCCGATTCCCTGCTCAAGGACCGCTTCGCCGCCGAGGCTGCAACGCGCATCGACTATGATTTCGCCAGGCTCAAGGTCGACCGCGACCTGATGGTCGGCCTCGCCATGCGTGCGAGCACCCTCGATGGCTGGACACGCGATTTTCTCGGAAGGCACCCCGATGCGCTAGTGTTGCATCTCGGCTGCGGGCTCGACAGCCGCGTCTTTCGGATCGATCCGCCGGCCGGCGTCGATTGGTACGACATCGACTATCCGGACGTCATCGCGCTCAGGCAAAAGCTCTACCCGGCGCGCGATGGCTATCATCTGATCGGCTCGTCGGTGACGGAGCCCGGCTGGATCGTCGGGCTGTCGCGGGATCGCCCGACGATGATCGTGGCCGAGGGGCTTTTGCTCTATCTGCCGGAAGAAGAGGTGCCATTGCTGCTGGAGCGGCTGGTGCGGCATTGCCGCAGCGGGGAAGTCGTCTTCGACGCCTATAGTCCGCTCGGCCTCAAGCTGATCGCGCTGCAGCCCTCGATCAAGGCGACCGGCGCGGTGCTGCGCTGGTCGCTCGACGATCCCGCCGAGTTGGAGCGGCAGGTGCCGGGCCTCGAACTGGTCACCGAGCTCACGGCCTATGACCCTGATGGCTACGATCCGGCCCAGATCGCCCGCATGTCCTGGCCGGCGCGCTTTGCGATGCAGTTCTTCTCGCTGCTCCCGCCGCTGGCGCGCATCGGCTTGTTGTTGCGCTACCGCTTCTGAGACCAGCTCAGGCGCGCACCACCACGAGCCCGGTCAGGATGTCGTGGCCGAGGCGCCGGTCCTCGCGCACCAGCCCGCAGGCGATGTCGAGGAACCACAAGCCGATCGTGCCGGCCGCGACATAGAAGAACAGCGCATGCACGGCAGCCGCCAGCGCATCCGGCCGGCCGCCCGAGGCTGTCTCGACCCGAAGGCCGGCCATGCGCATGCCGAGCGTCGCCTGCTTGCGCCCGCCGATGGTGATGGCGGCATAGCCGAGCGCGACCGCGATCGTCGCTCCGCCCATCAGCAGCCAGGTCAGGCCGAAGGTGATGATGCCGAGGATGCCGAGCAGGAACCAGACGATGCTGCCCAGGATGAACAGGACGACGACATCGCCGATCCAGGCGAACAGGCGCGAGCCGAGCACGCCGCGCGTATCCTGCAGCGGCCGGTCCTCCAGCGCGACGATCGGCGGCTGGCGATAGGACGGGTTCGACATCTCTGGCTTCCATTCTCCGGCGGGCGGACGTGCCCGCTGGCTGATAATGTTTGATCAGCGAGCCGGTTCCGCAAGGCCGCTGGCGAGGAGCGGCGCCGTTTTTGGCGCGAACGCCTCAGGCTTCAGCGATAACAAACCTTGCTAAAGCCTGTGGCCGATCCCACACTGGAATGATCGGAGATCGGCCATGAACATCAACGTGTCGCTGCCGGAGGAACTGCTCCGCTTCATCAAGGCGAAGGTGGAGACCGGCCGCTATACCTCCTCGAGCGAGGTCGTGCGGGAGGCGTTGCGCCTGCTCGAGAAACATGACGAACAGGAAGCCGAGAAGCTGCGCTGGCTCCAGCAAGCCTGGAAAGAGGGCGTCTCTAGCGGCGCTGGCGGCGAACTCGATCTGGCTGCCATCAAGGCCGAAGGCCGCGAGCGGCTGGGTGTGAAAGCCTGAAGCGGCATGGGCTTCGTCCATTACACCGATCGGGCGAAGCAAGACCTCCTCGACATCTGGCTTTGGATCGCGCGTGACAGCGCGACGCTCGCCGATGCGGTTCTCGAGCGCATCGAGCAGCGCGCAAGCAAATTATCGCAGCACCGCGAGATCGGCATGGCTCGGCCAGAGATCGGCGAGGGCGCGCGCGGCCTCGTCATCGAGCGTTGGCTCGTGCTCTATCGGCTGGTCGATGGCGGCGTTCAGATCGTCCGCATCGTCGATGGTGCGCGCGATCTCGTGCGCCTCGGCTGGCCGGCAGATTGAGCCGACGAGTCAGCCACTCGGCCCCGCAAGGCCACGCGGATAGATCCGCCGCGGCGCGAGGCCTTCCTGGCGCAGCGCTTCCTCGATCGCGGCGGTGTGCGCCTCGTCGCGGGTCTCGATGGTGACGTCGAGCATCACGCCCTTGGCCGGCACGTCGAGGAAGAGCCGGCCATGACTGACCTCCAGGATGTTGGCGCCGAGCGTGCCGAACAGGCTCGCGACCTTGCCGAGCAGGCCGGGCCGGTCGCTGGCGGTGAGGCGGAAAGCGGCAATGCGCTGCTCGCGCTCGAGTTCGCGCACCATGATCGCCGCGAGCAGGCGCGCATCGATGTTGCCGCCGGAGAGTACGAGCCCGATCTTGCGGCCCAAATAGCGCTCGGGCTCCTTCAGCATCGCAGCGAGGCCGGCGGCGCCGGCGCCCTCGGCGAGCGTGTGCTGCAGAGTCGCGCAGGCGTTGACGGCGCGCTCGATCAGGTCCTCGCCGACCAGCACGATGTCGGCGACCAGCGCCTTCACCACCGGCAGGGTCTGCATGCCGACGGTCTTGACCGCGATGCCCTCCGCCAGCGTCGCGCCACCGATGGGCATGTCGGCGCCATGCACCGCGTTGTGGAAGGACGGATAGAGCGCCGCCTCGACGCCGATCATCTCGATCGACGGTTTCAGCGCCTTGGCGGCGATGGCGTTGCCGGCCATCAGCCCGCCGCCGCCGAGCGGGATCAGCAGCGTGTCGAGCTCGGGCTGCTCGCGCAGCATCTCCAGCGCGACCGTGCCCTGGCCGGCCATCACGGCCGCGTCATCATAGGGGTGAACGAAGACGAGGCTCTTCTGCGCGGCGATCTCCCGTGCCTTCTGCGCCGATTCGGAGAGCGTCTCGCCGAACAGCACGACCTCGGCGCCATGGGCACGGGTATTCTCGACCTTCACCAGCGGCGTCGTCTCCGGCATCACGATCGTCGCTGGGATACCGAAGCGCTTGGCGTGATAGGCGACCGCCTGGGCATGGTTGCCCGCCGACATGGCGATGACGCCGCGACGCCTCTCGTCCTGCGTGAGGCTGACCAGCTTGTTGACCGCGCCCCGTTCCTTGAAGGAGGCGGTCGCCTGCATGTTCTCGTGCTTGACGAAGACCTCTGCACCGGTCAGCGCCGACAGGCGCGGTGCCGGCATCAGCGGCGTCTTCAGCACATGGCCTGCGATGGTCTGCGCAGCCGCCTCGATATCGGCGAAGCTGATCGCGAAGCCGCTGCCCATCCGTTACCCCGTTCTCGGACTCAAACCTGGCGCGGCGTCAGCGCGCCGTCGCCGAAGAAGCCGCCGGGGCGCAGGATCAGCGTCACGGCGAGCAAGCTATAGACTGCGATGTCGCGCTGTTCGAGCGGCATCGTCGCCGACCACAGCACCTCGAAGGCGGCGATGGCCAGGCCACCCAGGCAGGCGCCCGGCACCGAGCCGATGCCGCCCAGAACGGCGGCGACCAGCGCCTTGAGGCCCAGCGTGAAGCCGCCGGAAAAGCCCATGCCGCCATAGATCACGGTGACGATGACGCCGGCCGCGCCGCAGATCGCGCAGGCGATGATCAGTGCACGATCGTGCACTGCGCGCGGATCGATTCCGAACAGCGAGGCGGTCCTGGCATCGTCGGAGACCGCGCGCCAGGCCCGGCCATAGGAGGAGCGGGCGAGATAGAGGATGAGGCAGGTCGCGGCCGAGAAGCCGAGCCCCGCCATGGCGAGCGAAACGGGCGTCGCCGTGACGATGAACTGCTCGGCCCGCACCAGCGGCAGCGGCTCGTTGAACACCGGCGGCAACCAGCGCAATTCGGCACCCTGGGCGAGGCGCAAGTACTCGGACAGCGCGATAGCGAGCCCGATCGTCGCGATCAGCACCTGCTGGCCATTGCTCTTGTCGAGATGGCGCAGCACGAAACGGCCCATGGCGAAGCCGTGCAGTGCGCTGACGGCGATCGCGACGGCAAAGGCGATGAACAGGCCCGAGACCGGCGTCGAGACCGAAAGCGACAGGGTCAGCGCCACGCCGACCACAGCGGCGAGTGCGCCGAGCGCCGAGAATTCGCCGAAGGTCAGGATGATACGGCCGTTGAGCCCGTAGATCAGCGCATAGGCGCTGGCGAGCAGCGCGTAGATCGCGGCCGAGGGCAGGGCGGCCAGGCCCTGCTGCAGACCATAGGCGAGGCCGGGTGGTACGGTGATGAGGTCGGCCCCGGGCGACATGCCGGGATCGACCGGTGGTTCGGCCTTGTATTCGAGATAGAAGCGCCGCAGCAGCAGGAAGCTGGCATCGGTCATCGGCACGCCGTCGGAGGCGAGGCCAGCCAGCGCGCCGCGCTGCAGCGTGGTGCCTTCGCCGGCGAAGATGCAGTCGATGGTGCGCCGCCGCGGCGGTTCGTCCGGCGCCTGCGCCCGGTAGACGATACGCAGGATGCCGGTGCGCGGGCCGCTGCCGGTTCCCTCGATGCTGATGACGGTATCGGTCGGGTTCAGCGCCGGGATCGCCAGCCGGCAGGCGCGAATCTGATCGGTGTCGAAGCGCCCGCAGGAGGCGAGCGCAAGGCAGAGCAGAATCGACGTGAGCAGGGCGCGCATCGCGGCGCACGCTAGCGCGAGAACCGGGACGTTGGAACTCGCTGCGCGCGCGTCACACGGGCGATTGCAGGACTTGATAAATCGATGAAGCGGTGCACATCCGATTGGGGTTTCGTCAGATGCCGAGGCCCGGTAGCGACAAGGCAGCTTGCATGCAGCAGGACGAGATCTGGGACGCCGACGCGGCCAGGACCTATGACACACCGGGAACCGGGTTGTTCTCGCCGGAGGTACTGGATCCGGCGGTCGAGCGACTGGT
Organism: Allobosea sp. P4_H5; assembly: GCF_056400825.1. NCBI lineage: Bacteria > Pseudomonadati > Pseudomonadota > Alphaproteobacteria > Hyphomicrobiales > Alloboseaceae > Allobosea > Allobosea sp. P4_H5. The sequence goes on from NZ_JBFUKM010000011.1 coordinate 128,746, forward strand.
GCAGCTCTCCGAAGGCGGTAGGGTCCTCGAATTCGCGATCGGGACCGGCCGCGTCGCCCTGCCGCTCAGCCAGCGGAACGTGCCGGTGGCGGGCATCGAGTTCTCGCCTGCGATGATCGCGGAGCTGCGGGCCAAGGTCGATGAAGCGACGATTCCCGTCGTCCTCGGCGACATGGCAACCGCGGTCGTTCCCGGCAGCTATTCGCTCGTCTACCTCGTCTACAACACGATCTTGAACCTGCTCACGCAAGCGCAACAGGTGGCCTGCTTCCGCAATGCGGCGCGCCATCTCTCACCCGGCGGGCGTTTCGTGATCGAGCTGTGGGTGCCGGAGCTGCGCAAGCTGCCGCCCGGGCAACAGGCCGTCGTCTGGCAGTCGGAGGCGGGCTATATCGGTCTCGATACCTATGACGTGCTGAATCAGCAGGTGGTTTCGCACCATTTCAGGTTCAGCGAGGGCAGGCAGGCCGAGGTTTTTCGCTCGCCGCACCGCTATATCTGGCCGGCGGAGCTCGACCTGATGGCCCAGCTGGCCGGCTTCGAACTCGAAAGCCGGCATGCGGATTGGAGCGGAGCGCCCTTCACGGCGGAGTCGCGCTCGCACGTCTCCGTCTATCGCCTGCCCGGCTAGATCAGCCGCGTTCCTTCAGCATCCTGGCGACCTTCGGCGCGAAATAGGTCAGCACGCCGTCGGCGCCGGCACGCTTGAAGGAGAGCAGACTCTCCAGCATCGCCTTGTCGCCATCGAGCCAGCCATTATTGGCCGCCGCCATGATCATCGCGTACTCGCCTGAGACCTGGTAGGCGAAGGTCGGTACCGAGAAGGTGTCCTTCACCCGCGCGATGATGTCGAGATAGGGCAGGCCGGGCTTGACCATCACCATGTCGGCGCCCTCTTCGAGATCGAGCGCGACCTCGGCGATGGCTTCGTCGCTGTTGGCCGGGTCCATCTGGTAAGTGCGCTTGTCGCCGATCAATGTGGCGTTGGTGCCGATCGCGTCGCGGAACGGGCCGTAATAGGCCGAGGCGTATTTGGCCGAATACGCCATGATTTGCACGTCCTCATGGCCGCAGGCGTCGAGCGCGGCCCGGATCGCGCCGACGCGCCCGTCCATCATGTCGGAGGGCGCGATCACATCGGCGCCAGCGTCGGCGAGAGCCAGCGCCTGCCGGACGAGAATGCCGACGCTGGCATCGTTCAGGATGCGCTCGCCATCCATCACGCCGTCATGGCCATGCGAGGTATAGGGGTCGAGCGCGGCGTCGCAGATGATGCCGATCTCAGGCACCGCCGCCTTGATCGCACGCACCGCCCGGCACATCAGATTGCGGCTGTTGAGCGCTTCCGAGCCGGTCGCGTCGCGTAAGGTCCGGTCGACATAGGGGAAGGGCGCGATGGCGGGGACGCCGAGCTTGGCCGCTGCCTCCGCCTGCCGCACGGCTTCGTCGATGTTGAGCCGATCGACGCCCGGCATCCAGGCGACGGGCGAGACGGGCTCGGCGGCATCGATCAGAAAGATCGGCCAGATCAAATCGTCGGTGCTGAGGCGGTTCTCGCGCACCAGCCGGCGCGACCATTCCGCCTTGCGGTTGCGGCGCATGCGGCGAGTGAGGCCGAGCGAATCCGCCGTGGTGGTTGCGGCCTGCAGCGTGGAGAGGGGCTGTACCCGGGAAGTCATCGACGCCTCCGCCGTGAATGCGATATTGGCTTGCCGGCGATCCTCTATCACATCGGCTCGCTCCCAAAACAGGCGCGATGGTCGCAGTCGCGAGAGCGGGCCAGAACGGCGCAAGCCTGCCCGGCGCGGCAATCCCGCGATCATGGAAGGGGATGCGATGCGGCCGGAACTCTTTGCTGTCGCCATGCTGGTGGGAGCGCTCGCCGCCACAGCCGCGCGGGCCGAGGTGACGCGCCGCGACGCGATCGAGGCGCAGACTGCGACGGCACTCGCCTCCGCCGACTATGCCGAGCGGCATTGCCCGTCATTGCGGCTTGGCCAGGACAAGCTCGACAGGAATCTGCGCGAGATCAAGGGCACGCTCGCGGGCCTGCGCGCCACCGAGAGCTATGCCGAGCAGGTCGCGGCATTGCGCTCGATCGAGCAGAGCCATGGCCGGGCGATGGTCTGCGGGGCTCTGCCCAAGGCCCATGGCGGCTACGGTCGCGGTATCGTCGCCGTGCGCTAAAGTCCGGACGGGACCGGGTCGGCGCTCGCGTTGACAAGCCGGGGCCCGCCTTCCAGAACCGCCTGACGGATCGGGGTCGAGGCGGACATGGCGCAGGAACAGGACATCATCTGTGAAATCCGCGGCAGCGCCGGCTTCGTCCTGCTCAACCGGCCGAAGGCGCTGAACGCGCTCAACCTTCCCATGGTGCGCGAGCTGGCCAAGGCGCTCGACGCCTGGGAGCACGATCCCACTGTCACGCGCATCGTCGTCACCGGCGCCGGCGAGAAGGCCTTCTGCGCCGGCGGCGACATCCGCAGCCTGCACGATCTCGGCAAGGCCGGCCAATACGACGAGATGCTCGCCTTCTGGCGCGAGGAATACATCCTCAATGCCCGCATCCAGAGCTACCCCAAGCCGTACATCGCGCTGGTCGACGGCATCGTCATGGGCGGCGGCGTCGGCCTCTCCCTGCATGGCAGCCACCGTGTTGCCGGCGAGCGCTGGCTCTTCGCCATGCCGGAGGTGGGGATCGGCTTCTTTCCCGATGTCGGCGCGACCTATGCCTTGCCGCGCCTGCCCGATCACGCCGGCACCTATCTCGCCTTGACCGGCGACCGTGTCGGCCAGGCTGATGCGCTCGCGCTCGGGCTGGCGACGCATGCGGTTCCCTCGGCCCGCATGGCCGAGCTCGCCGAGGCGTTGACGGGCTCCGAGCCTGTCGACGCCACGATCACCCGTTTCGCCGCAGATCCCGGGCCGGGCAAGCTCGCGCCGGAGCGAGTGACGATCGCTCACTGCTTTGGTGCCGCGACGCTGCCTGAGGTGCTGGGCCGGCTCGATGCGAAGGCGGCGGCCGGCGATGCCTTCGCCGCCAAGACGCTCGCCACGATTCGGGCGAAGTCGCCGACCAGCGTCGCCATTGCCTTCGAGCAGATGCGCCGCGGCGCCTCGCTCGGCTTCACGGAAGCGATGCAGCTCGAATTCCGCATCGTCTCTCGCATCCCGCACGGCCACGATTTCTACGAGGGCGTGCGCGCGGTGGTGATCGACAAGGACCAGGCACCGTCCTGGCGGCCGCGGACGCTGGAAGAGCTCGATCCGGCGGCGGTGGCGGCCTATTTCGCTCCGCTCGGTGCGGCCGAACTGGCGCTGGGCAGCTGAGATGACGGTGCGCGACGGCGAGGTTCTGCGCGGCCCGGGCCAGGCGGGCGAGGTGAAGCGCCGGGTTCGCTGGCGCTTGCTGCTGGTCTGGCTGCTGCGTCTGCTTTCGGTGGTCTGGATCGGCAAGGGACTGATGCACTGGGCGACGATCCTCGGCCTCGGGCTGGTATTCGAGCCCGGCCCCGCCTTCGAGACGCGCCCGCTGACCTTCCAGGCGATCACGGTCTATTTCGCGGTCTTCGATCTCGTCGCCGGCGTCGGCCTCTGGTTGACCGCGACCTGGGGCGGCGTGCTCTGGCTGCTCGCTGCCGTCAGCCAGTTGCTGCTCGGCTTCTTCTTCCCGCGCTGGCTGACATTGTCGCCGGCGCTGATAGGCACTTATGTCGCGTTGATGCTGGCCTATTTCCTCGCCACCTGGGCGGCGGAAAACCAGGAATCCTGAAGCCTGAGCCCGCCTCGAATACGCTGGGCCACAGTAAGAATCGCTTTAGCTTAAGGGATTTGCGGTTCATTTTGGATTCACCCAAATGGGTAAATCCCTGATTCATCCTGATATTTAAACTCGTTTTCATCCGCCCCGCCTATGGTGTCTCTCAGAAGCGGACCGGGAGACAATCCTGGCCGGTAATCAACAGGCGGGATATTACCATGAAGAGCAATGTAAAGACTGTGGAGCCGGCCGCATCTGACGAGGTTCAGCTCAAGGTGAAGCCGCTTTACCTTGAGTCTCTCACCTTGGTCGAGCGACTGCATCGCCGGCTGCTCGACGTGATCAAGGACGAGTTCGAGCGTCGCAATCGCGACGACGTCAACAGCGTGCAGGCGCTGCTGCTCTACAACATCGGCGACGCCGAGCTCTCGGCCAGCGAGCTGCGCACCCGCGGCTACTATCTCGGCTCGAACGTCTCCTACAACGTGAAGAAGCTGGTCGAGCTCGGCTTCCTTCACCACGCCCGTTCGCGGATCGACCGTCGCTCAGTGCGCATCAGCCTGACCGACAAGGGTCGCGAGGTGCACCACATCGTCAAGGGCGTCTACGACAAGCATGTCCGCACGGTCGAGCAGATCGGCGGCATCGCGGCCGACGACTTCGAGCGGATGAACAACGCCCTGCTGCGCCTCGAGCGCTTCTGGACCGACCAGATCCGCTACAAGCTCTGAGCGCTGGGCCACGGGCCCGGTCTCGACGGTATCCCCCGCAGCGCGCTTCGGCCTCCCGGCCGGGGCGCGTGCGCCTGTTTCTTTCCGGCAACAGTGATTTTCCTTCGGCCACAGCGATCAAACCCGCGTGAGCGCGACGCATCCCCGCCCTAAAAATGCCGCGCTCATCATGAGCTGTTAACTGTGGTAAGGGATCGTCCCCAGCGACCGACCGTGGCAGATGCCCGGCCGAAGGGGCGGGTCGCGTCCCGCTCCGATGATACGAGAAGTCCAAGGGGTACGATCGATGCCGAATATCCGCCTGACCCGCCGCGAGACGGTTCTGGCCCTGCTCTCGTCTGCTGCCGCCGGCGTGAGCCTGCCGGCTTTCGCCCAGCAGGCCGAGTGGCGCCAGAGCTATGATGCCGGCTCGCGCAACGCCGTCCAGCGCTCCTCGACGCCGATGCTGTCGCCGGCCGCTTTGGCCGCGACCGAGCAGGCGGTCGAGGCCTACCGGGCGCTCGCCGCGCGCGGCGGCTGGCCGACCCTGCAGGTCAGCGAGCGCCTTTCCGTCGGTTCGCGTGGTCCGAGCGTGGTCGCCCTGCGCCAGCGGCTGATCATCACCGGCGATCTCGACGCTTCGGCCGGCGACAGCAATATCTATGATTCCTATGTCGAGGGCGGCATGCGCCGCTTCCAGTCGCGCATGGGCCTGTCGACCACCGGCAGCATCAACCGCGCGACGCTGGCGGCGCTCAATGTGCCGGTCGACAGGCGCATCCGCCAGCTCGAGACCAATATCGTGCGCTTGCGCACCTGGTCGGGCAGCCTTGGCAACCGCTATGTCGTGGCGAACATCCCGGCAGCCGCGGTCGAGACGGTCGAGAACGGCCATGTCGCGACCCGCCATGCTGCCGGTGTCGGCAAGATCGACCGCCAGTCGCCGCTGCTGCAGACCAAGATTCCCGAGGTCAATTTCAACCCGACCTGGACGGTTCCGGCTTCGATCATCCGCAAGGATCTGATCCCGAAGATGCAGAAGGAGCCGACCTACCTCACCGAGAACAAGATCCGCATCATCGGGCCGAGCGGCGAGATTCCGCCCGACCGCGTCAACTGGCGCTCGGACGAGGCGACCCGCTACACCTTCCGCCAGGATCCGGGCGGCGAGTTCAACTCTCTTGGTTTCGTGCGCATCAACATTCCGAGCCCGCACGGCGTCTACATGCACGACACGCCGTCGAAGGGCATCTTCGGCGACGATTACCGCTTCGTGTCCTCGGGCTGCATTCGCGTCCAGAATGTGCGCGATTACATCGCCTTCCTGCTCAAGGAGACCCCCGGCTGGGATCGCGCCAAGATTGACGAGACCATCGCCTCGGGCGAACGCGTCAATGCTCGCATCGCCAATCCGGTGCCATGCTACTGGGTCTACATCACCGCCTGGGCCACCCCGGATGGCGGCGTGCAGTTCCGCGACGACATCTACAACAAGGACGGTCTCGGACCGGCGGCGGTCGCTGCCCTGCAGGGCGATCAGGATATCTGAACGGCACTACAAAGTGCTCGAAACAATGAGGCCCGCCGATCAACGGCGGGCTTTTTCTATTTTAGCCCTCATCCTGAGGAGGCCCGAAGGGCCGTCTCGAAGGATGTTCCAGATGTTTCAGGAGCCTCCTGGAGCATCCTTCGAGACGCCGCTACGCGGCTCCTCAGGATGAGGGCTGAGAAAAGTATTCAGCTCAACCCGCCTTCGCCAGATTGGCCGCGACGCAGTTCGCGAAGGCTCGCGTACCGAGTGGACCACCGAGATCGCGCGTGCGCTGCTCCGGCGCCTTGATCGTCAGGTCGATCGCCAGCTCGATCGCTTGCGCTGCCTGCAGCAGGGCAGGGGCCCGCCGCCGCTCGCCGAGCCAGGCGAGCAGCATCGCCGCCGAGCCGATCAGCGAGGCCGGGTTGGCGAGGTCGCGACCCGCGATATCAGGCGCCGAGCCGTGCTGCGCCTGCGCCACCGCGTGATCCTCGCCGGCATTGAGCGAGGCGGCGAGGCCGAGGCTGCCGGAGATTTCCGAGGCCTGGTCGGAGAGGATGTCGCCGAACATGTTGGTGGTGACGACCACGTCGAAGACGCTGGCATCGCGCACCAGCAGCGCCGCCATCGCATCGATGATCTTCTCCTCGTATTCGACATCGGGATAACGCTCGGCCACCGAGCGCACGCATTCCAGGAAGAGCCCGTCGGAGATGCGTAGCACATTGGCCTTGTGCACGGCCGTGACCTTGCGCCGGCGCTGGCGAGCCAGCGCAAAGGCGCTCTCGGCGATGCGCAGGGAAGCCTGCCGCGTCACCTTGCGGAACGACATGGCAAGGTCCGGCGTCGGCATGATCTCGCCGGGGCCGAGATGCATCGAGCGGTCGGAGTAGAAGCCTTCCGTATTCTCGCGCACCACGACGAGGTCGAGTGGCTTGCCGCAGCGCGGCGCAAAGCCGTCGCGCGAGCGGGCCGGGCGTATGTTGGCATAGAGGTCGAGCCGCTTGCGCAACTGGCCGGATGGGTTGAGCCCGCCCTTCTCGGCTGGCGGATACTCGTTGTGCGAGACCGGGCCGAGGATGACGCCGTCCGCCCGCTTTGCCGCCTCCAGCACGGCCTCGGGGAAGGTCGTGCCCTGGTTCTTCAGCGCAGCGAAACCGATCTCCGCCCGCTCATAGGCGAGCCCGAAGCCGAAGAGCTTGCTCGCGGCGTCGAGCACCTTGCAGGTCGCCGCCGCGATCTCGGGGCCGATGCCGTCGCCTTCGAGGACGAGCAGGCGCAGGGCAGGGGATGTCGCGTCGGTCATGGTCGGCATCGGTCCGTGAATGATGGAAGGTGATGGAGCGGGAGGGCGCCTTACTCGATCTTGATGTCGGCCTCGGCGACGACCTTCGACCACTTTTCGCGCTCGGCCTTGACGAAGGCGGCGAACTCGGCAGGCGTATTGCCGATCGGCTGGGCACCTTCGAGCTCGAGGTTCCGGCGCACCTCCGGCAGGTTGATGATGGTCGCGACCTCGCTGCGCAGCCTGTCGATGATCGCCTGCGCCGTGCCCTTGCGTACGAAGACGCCGTACCAGCCGCTCGCCTCGTAGCCGGGCACGCCGGCTTCCGCGAGCGTCGGCACCTGCGGCAGCGCCGGAGCCCGCTCGGCCGTGGTGACGGCGAGCGCCTTGAGGCCGCCGCCATTCACATGGCCGATCGCCGAAGGCAGCGTCGCGAACATCATCGGGATATGCCCGCCGATGAGGTCGTTCAGCGCCGGCCCGGCGCCGCGATAGGGGGCGTGCTTCAGCTTGACGCCCGCCATCAGTTCGAACAGCGCGGTGGCGATGTGGTTGGCCGAGCCGTGTCCGGCGGTGCCATAGGTCAGCCCTTCCGGCTGGGCTTTGGCGAGCGCGATCAACTCGGCGACCGAGTTGGCTTTGACCGATGGATGCACAAGCAGAAGCAGCGGCGCCTTGGCGATCAGCGTCACCGGCTCCAGCACCTCGGCCGGGTCATGCTTCAGATTCTTGAACAGGCTCGGATTGACCGCCATCGGGCCGATATTGCTGATCAGCACGGTGTAGCCGTCGGCAGGAGCCTGCGCCGCGGCAGTGGTACCGAGATTGCCGCCGGCGCCGGCGCGGTTCTCGACCACGACGCCAACCCCGAGCCGATCTTGCAGCTTCTGCGCCACCGCCCGCGCGATCACGTCGGTGCCACCGCCGGCGGCATAAGGCACGACCATGGTGATCGGCTTGCTCGGCCAGTCCTGCGCTTTCGCGGCGATGGCCGGCAGCGCGGCGAATGCGGCTGCGAGCAGGAGCGTTGGAAACCGGCGCGACATGAAGCCTCCCACGTTGTTTTGATTTTTCAGTATACCGAAGTATGCTGAATTTGGTCGCACGGGCAAGCGTTGATTTCGGCGCAGGGCCGAGCGATCACGGCATCCGGCCTTGAGGAATGGGAGAGGGCGCAGTTTGACGGTGTTCGCCGATGTCCAGCCGGTGCGCTCGCTTGCGGGCCAGGCCTATGCGCGTCTGCGCGAGGCGATCGATGCCGGCGAGCTCAGGCCCGGCATGCGCTTGCGCGAGGAAGACCTCGCCATCCGGCTGGAAATGAGCCGCACGCCCTTGCGCGAGGCAGTGCGCCGGCTCGAGGCCGAGGGCTTCTTTACCCGTGATTCGCGCACGCTCGTCGTGATGACACTCGACCATCAGGCGGTCTCCGAGCTCTATGCGATGCGCGAGGTGCTGGAGGGGACCGTCGCTGCCTTCGCCGCACGTCACGCCTCCGAGGGCGAGGTCGCGTTGCTGCGTGATCTGCACGCGATCGAGGCCGGGCTGCTCACCCGCCCGCAGGAACTGGCGCGCCACAATGAGCGCTTTCATTCTGCGCTCTATGGCGCCGCACATAACCGCTATCTGCTGAAAGCGCTGAACGCGCTGCGCGATGCGCGTGCGCTGCTCGGCTCCTCGACCTTGCTCGATGTGGGGCGTGCGGGACAGGCGCATGCCGAGCATGACGCCATCGTCTCGGCGATCGAAGCTCGCGATCCCATCAGGGGAGAGGCTGCCGCCCGCGATCACATCAGGGCTGCCGGCCGTGAACGGCTACGGCGGCTGGTGCAGGCGGGCTGAGCCGTCCGCGGTCGGTTGGGATCAGGCCAGATTGTCGGCGATCAGGAAGCCGAGCAGCGATATGCACGCCATCACGATCGAGATTTCCAGAAGACTGAAACCCATTGCCGCCTCCACAGCTGCGAAGGTAACGCAGTCGGCTCGCCATGGTTCCGCCGCAGCTGCGACGATTGTGTGATCGCCGGGGGAGCTTCTCAGCGAGTCTGCTTCTGCCGGGCGATCGCGGGCACGAGCTCGTCCTCCTTAGTCAGATGCCGGCCGGCGAGATGGAGCACGACATAGCCGATCACTGCCGACAGCGCCGAGCCGGCGAGCACGCCGATCTTGGTGGCGTCGTTGAGCGCGGCGCTGTTCGCGAAGGCCAGTGCCCCGATGAACAGGCTCATCGTGAAGCCGATGCCGCAGAGCAGCGAGACGCCGTAGAGCTGTGCCCAAGTCGCCTTGGCCGGCATGGTGCCGAGACCGAGCCGCACGGCGAGCCAGGCGAAGCCGAACACGCCGATCTGCTTGCCGAGGAAAAGCCCGAGCACGATGCCGAGCGGCACAGGCGTCAGCAGGAGCGAGGGCGACATGCCGGCGATCGAGACGCCGGCATTGGCGAAGCCGAAGACCGGCACGATCAGATAGGATGACCAGGGGTGGAGCCGGTGCTCCAGCGTGTGCAGGGGGGAGTGCTCAGGCTCGTCGCTCTCCGTGCCATGGCCGCCGAGCGGGATGGTCAGCGCCAGCGCGACGCCGGCAAGCGTGGCGTGGATGCCGGACTTCAGCACGAAGAACCAGAGCACGGCGCCGATGACGAGGTAGAGTGGCAGCAGGCGGACGCCGCGCAGGTTGAGCGTGATCAGGATGGCGAGGCACGTGGCGGCGCCGGCCAGCATCGGCAGCGAGAGATCGCCGGAATAGAACAGGGCGATGATCAGGATCGCGCCGAGATCGTCGAGAATGGCGAGCGCGGTCAGGAAGATCTTGAGCGAGACCGGCACGCGCGAGCCGAGGATGGCGAGCACGCCGAGCGCAAATGCGATGTCGGTGGCAGCGGGGATCGCCCAGCCACGCAAGGCTTCCGGGTCGCTGCGGGCGAGCGTGGCATAGATCAAGGCGGGCGCGATCATGCCGCCCAGCGCTGCCAGCGCGGGCAAGGCGCGGCGGCTCCAGGTCGCGAGCTGGCCTTCGATGAACTCGCGCTTGATCTCCAGCCCGACGAGCAGGAAGAACAGCGCCATCAGCGCGTCGTTGATCCAGTGCAGGACAGAGAGGCCGGCGACCTTCGCCTCCAGGATGGTGAAGTAGACGATCCCGAGCGGCGAATTTGCAATGATCAGCGCTAGAGCGGCGGAGAAGACCAACAGGACGCCGGCCGCCGCTCCGCTTTCGAGGAAGGCATGCAGGGGCGAGCGGCGCTTCGGCGGCCAGTCCGGCTGGTGAGCTTCGATCTCGTCCGTCTGCTGCGCCACGCCGTCCTCCTTCCGCCGGTTTCCGTTTCACCCGGCTGCTGCGACACCCCGATGTCGTTTCGATTGCAGCCGACAATCGCGCCAAGGGACGATTCGGCTTTCCCAGGTTGTGAATAAAGCAGAGTGCGCGCGAGGCGGCACTCCATATCGCCGCACTATCGCCGGCGCAGCCGGTCCGCACCACCCGCCAGCGCTGCGACGAGGGCCATGGTCGCGAGCAACGCTGCTGTGCCGCCGAACAGGCTGGTGTAACCGAAGCCCGCGATCACCGGCGTGCTGGCGAGCGGCGAGCAGAACTGGCCGATGAAGATCGAGGCGGTCAGGATGCCACCGGCGAGCCCGCGCTTCTGCGCCGGTGCGAGGTTGAGGGCGAGCGCGACGAAACTCGGCGAGACCAGCGCGTAGCCCGCGCCGATCGCCGCGACCGCGGCGAAGATCGCCGGGGTGGTCGCAGCGAGCAACAGGACGAGAAAGCCCAGCGCCATCGCGCCATAGCCCAGCGCGAAGATGCCGGCATAGCCGATTTTGCGCTGGATGCGCGGGTAGAGCAGCGCGCAGCCGCCGCCCGAGAGCATCAGCACGCCCAGCGCCGAGCCGGTCATGATCGCGCTGTCATAGCCTCGCGTATCCAGGAAGAAGGACAGCTGCGTCGGCATGATGAAGAAGATCATGTTGGTCGCGCCCTGCAGCAGCACCAGCGAGGTGAGGGGCAGTCGCCAGGGGTGGTCATCGCTGCGATCGCCCGCTGGTTTCGCGCCGCTGGCCTGCGCCGGCCTCGGCGGATCGACGATCACCAGCCACATCAGCGGCAGGAAGGCGGCGGCCAGCCCGTAGATCGCGAAGGGCAGGCGCGGCGAGAGCGTCGCGGCCCAGCCGGCGGTGAGAATGAAGACGAGGCCGCCGAGATTGCGTGCCGAGATCTGCAGGCCGGTCAGCGCATTGCGGTCGTCGCCGGTGAAATAATCGCCGATCAGCGCCGTCTGCGCCGTCATGATCAGGGCGACCGCCACCCCCAATACGAGCCGGCTCGCAAAGATCGTCGGAAGGTCGGGCAGGACGAGCCCGGCGCAGCCTGACAGCACGAACAGGATCACGCCGAAGAGCAGCAGCCGGCGCCGCCCGATCCGGTCGGCCGCGAGCCCGGCGAGTGGTGCAAGGATCGCGACGCTGAGCGAGGGCGCCGGTACCAGAAGCCGTGTCAGCAGCGCGGCATTGGGCTCGCCGGCGAACAGTCGTTCCAGCCCGGGCAGGGCCGGAGCGATCGTCGCGTTCGCCATGGTGGTGAGCGATGCCGCCATCAGGAGGGCGATGGCGCGCCGATCCTGCCAGATCGGAATTTGCCTTGAAACGAGAACAGCTTCCATGATGATCCTCTTGCCGAAATGATGAGTTCGGCAGAGCGTACGAATTCAAGTCGACTTGAGGTCAAGCATGACTGTTCTCGATATCGGCGAGGTCGCCGAACGCTCGGGCGTCGCGCCCTCGACCCTGCGCTATTACGAGGAGATCGGCCTGATCGCCTCGCTCTGGCGGCGGGGCCTGCGGCGGCAATTCGATGCCGATGTGCTCTTGAGGCTTTCGCTGATCGCCATGGGCAAGGCGGCCGGCTTCTCGCTGGAGGAGATCGCCGGCATGTTCGGCCGCGACGGCAGGCCCGATATTCCGCGAGATCAGTTGCGCGTCAAAGCGGACGAACTGCAGCGGCAGATGATCGAGCTGCGCACGCTGCGGGACATCCTGCGCCATGTCGCCGACTGTCCCGCGCCCTCGCATCTGGAGTGCCCGACCTTCCGCAAGCTGATGCAGGCTGCCTCGCGCCGGAAGCTCGTCTACCGTCCCTCCGTCCGGCGTTCGGGCGCGCGCCGGGCAGCTCCTTAGCCGCGTCCATCTAGCGCTTGGACAGCCTCACTCTGCGTGATAGGGACCGCGCGGGGATCGGCCGCGATCGGCCGCCGCATTCTTAGGAGCCGGACATGACCGAAGCCGCGCGCGACAAGCACCTCTCCAACTCCTTCTTCGGCGCCGGCCTTGCCGATGTCGATCCCGAGATCGCCCGTGCCATCGAGCTCGAGCTCGGTCGCCAGCGCGACGAGATCGAGCTGATCGCCTCGGAGAACATCGTCTCGCAGGCGGTGCTCGAGGCGCAGGGCTCGGTGATGACCAACAAATACGCCGAGGGCTATCCGGGCCGGCGTTATTATGGCGGCTGCCAGTTCGTCGACATCGCCGAGAAGCTCGCAATCGAGCGCGCCTGCCGGCTGTTCGACTGCCAGTTCGCCAATGTCCAGCCGAACTCGGGCTCGCAGGCCAACCAGGCCGTGTTCATGGCGCTGATGCAGCCGGGCGACACCTTCATGGGCCTCGATCTCGCTGCCGGCGGCCACCTGACCCATGGCGCCCCGGTCAACCAGTCCGGCAAGTGGTTCAAGGTCGTGCCCTATGGCGTCTGCGTCGTCGACCAGATCATCGACTATGACGCGATGGAGCGCCTCGCCGTCGAGAACAAGCCGAAGATCATCGTCGCCGGCGGCTCGGCTTATGCCCGCCACTGGGATTTCGCCCGATTCCGCGAGATCGCCGACAAGGTCGGCGCTTATTTCATGGTCGACATCGCCCATTTCGCCGGGCTGGTCGCCGGTGGCGCCCATCCCTCGCCGTTCCCGCACGCCCATGTCGTCACCACCACCACGCACAAGACGCTGCGCGGCCCGCGCGGCGGCATGGTGCTGACCAATGACGAGGCGATCGCCAAGAAGATCAACTCGGCCGTGTTCCCGGGCCTGCAGGGCGGCCCGCTGATGCACGTCATCGCCGCCAAGGCCGTCTCGTTCCACGAGGCGCTGCAGCCGGAGTTCAAGAGCTACGCCCATGCCGTCGTCGCCAACGCCAAGGCGCTGGCCGAGACCCTGAAGAGCAAGGGCTTCGACCTCGTCACCGGCGGCACCGACAACCACCTGATGCTGGTCGACCTGCGCTCGAAGAAGGTCACCGGCAAGGCCGCCGAAGCCGCGCTCGGGCGCGCTCACATCACCTGCAACAAGAACGGCATCCCCTTCGATCCGGAGAAGCCGATGGTCACCTCCGGCATTCGCCTCGGCACCCCGGCAGCGACCTCGCGCGGCTTCGGCGTCGCCGAGTTCAAGAAGGTCGGCGAGTTGATCGCCGAGGTTCTTGACGGCCTCGCCGCCAATGGCGAAGAGGGCAACGCCGCCGTCGAGCAGGCGGTCAAGGCCAAGGCCCACGAGCTGACCGCGCGCTTCCCGATCTACTGAGGGGAGGCGACTGGGACCTCTTTCTACGGGAAGGTCCCGGTCAATTTGATCATGAACAGGTTCTCCGGGCCGCCGGGCGCATCGCCCCGGTTGGCCCGGCTGAGCTCGGCGTTGAGATCGAGCCCCTTGGTGATTTTGTAGCCGGCCGAGGCACTGCCACCGAACTGGCCGTCCTTGACCTGCGCGGCGACGGAGACGTTGAAGCGGTCGTCCGTCGCGCTCAGCTTGAGGTTGAGATCGACGGTCGGCTTGGTCACATCCTTTTTGACGATGCCGCTGAGCTCGAACGAGCCGTACTGGACCATGACCTCGCCTTCGACCTTCTCGATCGCGGCCGATTTTGTCACCACCTGAAGCGAAAGATCGAGCTTCAGCCGGTCCCATTTCAGCTTGCCGGTCAGTTTGGCGCCGACCAGCTCGGCCGTCGGATCGAAGACGATGCCGCCGACGCCGAGCTTGAGCGCGCCGAGCTTGACGACCTCGAATTTCAGCTTCTCCAGCTGCTGCAGGCCGAGCGTCACCGCACCATTGTTCGGCTTGGTGACGAAGAGGGCGGCGCCCGCTCCCAGCGCCAGCGCCGCGCCGACGACGTAGACGATACCCTTGTGCTGATCGACCCAGACGCCAAGTGCCGACGAACTGGCGGCCTGCTTGAAGGCGTCGACCTGCTTCTCCAAAGCCTTGTAGTTCGACGACTTCTTGATCTGCTTGAAATACTCGTCGGCGGCCTTGGACAGGACGTCGTCGCCGATGGAGCGGAGCTTCTGGATGTCCTCGGACGAGAGCTGGGTCGTCTGGCTCTTGAGTTTCGCGTTCGCGAAGCTGAGCAGTCCCTTCTGGGCCGTCGACAGCACCACCGGGCTCTTGAGGATTTCGGCGAGGCGTTCGGGAGACCTTTGGATCTCGCTGTCGAGAAGGTCGAAGGCCAGGACGACCAGGCCGCCGAAGGCGTCGCCGGTAGTGTCATTGGACATCTGCGAAACTCCGATTGGCAGGCGATGGGGATCGGCAGGCAGGCGCAGGCGCGTCGCAGAACGATATCTTGCCATGGGCAAGGCAAATCGTCCGGCGTCATTTTCTGGCGAGGGCTGCGATCCGGTGCCGGAGCGTCATGCGATCTCGTGCTTGCTCCCTTGCCGCCGGCTGGTCGTTTTTCGCTGGCCTGCGACGGCATGGCTGGGGCAATGAAGGGCCGCGGGCGCTATCGTCCCTCAAGTCAACCTCGAGGCCAGTTCATGCGTTGTCCCTATTGCGGCTCGCTCGATACCCAGGTGAAGGATTCGCGGCCGACCGACGACCACGCCTCGATCCGGCGCCGGCGCGTCTGCCCCGATTGCGGCGGCCGCTTCACCACCTTCGAGCGCGTGCAGCTGCGCGAGCTCACCGTGGTCAAGCGCTCGGGCCGGCGCACCGTGTTCGACCGTGACAAGCTGCAGACCTCGATCGAGGTGGCGTTGCGCAAGCGCCCGGTCGCGCCCGAGCGGATCGAGCGCATGGTCAACGGCATCGTCCGCCAGCTCGAAAGCTCCGGCGAGGGCGAGATCCAGAGCTCGGCCATCGGCGAGCTGGTGATGGAGGGGCTGAAATCGCTCGACGACGTCGCCTATGTCCGCTTCGCCTCGGTCTACCGGAATTTCCGCGAGGCCCGCGATTTCGAGGAGCTGCTCGGCCAGCTCGGCGGCGACGAGATCGAGCCCGCGACCAAGCCGGCGCCTGCCCGCGACGATGCCTGATCAGGACGCGATCGACCGCGCTTTCATGGCGCGGGCGCTGGAGCTCGGCGCGCGCGGGCTCGGCCGGACCTGGCCGAATCCCAGCGTCGGCGCCGTCGTCGTGCGCGATGGCCCGGACGGTCCCGTGGTCGTCGGCGAGGGGCATACGCAGCCGGGCGGCCGTCCGCATGGCGAGGCGATGGCCTTCGAGCAGGCCGGCTCGGCGGCGAGCGGCGGCACGCTCTACGTCACGCTCGAGCCCTGCTCGCACCGCACCGTCCGTGGCGGCACGCCGTGCGTCGAGCGCACCCTGCTCGCCGGTGTCAGGCGCGTCGTCTCGGCGATGTCGGATCCCAACCCGCAGATCGCCGGCCTCGGCCATGCCCTGCTGCGCATGGCGGGCCTGGAGGTCGTCACCGGCGTGCTCGAAGGCCAGGCGCAGCGCAGCCATCGCGGCCATGTCCTGCGGGTGACGGAGGGCCGGCCGATGGTGACTTTCAAGGTCGCGCGGACCGCCGATGGCTTCGCCGGTGGGGTAGGGGGCGCAAGGCTCGCCATCTCATGCCCTGAGTCCGGCGAATGGGTGCACCGCCTGCGCGCCAGCCATGATGCGATCATGCTCGGCATCGGCAGCGTCCTTGCCGACGATCCGCTGCTGACCGTGCGCCTGCCCGGGCTCGAAATCCGCTCGCCGATCCGTGTCGTGCTCGATTCCTCGCTGCGCCTGCCGCTGACCGCCAAGCTGGTGCAGGGGGCGACAACCGTGCCGCTCTGGGTGATCGCAGCTGAAGATGCGCCGGTCGCGGCCGAGGAGAGGCTGGTCGCCGCCGGCGTCGAGGTCATGCGTGTCTCCCGTGGCGCCGATGGCCATCTCGACCTCGCCGAGGCGCTGCGTCTGCTGGCGACGCGCGGCATCACCCGTGTCTTCTCGGAAGGCGGCCCGACGATCGGCGAGCAATTGGCGCTGCAGGGCCTCGCTGACGAGGTCATCGTCTCGACCTCGCCGAAGCCGCTCGCAGCCGAGGGCATCGTCGCTGTCCGGCCAGGGCTTGCGGCTTTGCTCGCCGATCCCGAGATTTACGCCGTCACCGAAGCCGGACAGGTCGGCTGCGACCGTTTCGAAGTTTTCACGAGGATCGCCTGATGTTCACCGGCATCGTCACCGCCATCGGCACCGTCACCCGCGCCCAGACCAAGGGTCCGAGCCTGAAGCAGTTCGATATTTCCTGCCCGTGGGAGGCATCCGGCATCGAGCTCGGCGCCTCGATCGCCTGCGCCGGCGTCTGCCTGACCGTGACGGCTCTCAAGCCGCGCGAAGATGGCGAGCCCGGCTGCCTCTTCCAGGTCGAGGCGGCCGCCGAGACCCTGGCGAAGACGTCCGTCGGCGCGTGGACGCCTGGTACGAAGATCAACTTGGAGCGCTCGCTCAAGATGGGCGACGAGCTCGGTGGTCATCTCGTCACCGGCCATGTCGACGGTGTCGGCACCATCCTGAAGATCGATGAGATCGCCCCCGATCCGAGCGAGCCCTGGGGTGCGACGGCCCGTTTCCATATCCGCGCTCCGCAGGGGCTCGCCCGCTTCATCGCGGCCAAGGGCTCGATCTGCCTCGACGGCACCTCGCTGACCGTGAACACCGTCGAGGACGATGTCTTCACCGTGCTCCTGATCCCGCACTCCTTCAGCGTCACCACTTGGGGCGAACGCCGGAAGGGGGACGGCGTCCACGTCGAGGTCGATCTGATGGCCAGGTATGCCGCGCGGCTTGCGGAGGCGCGCCCGGGCGGCTAACCAGCGTCCTCAATCCCAGACAAGGAATGTCATCATGGCCGGATCCCGGCAATCTTCGGCCGTTTCGGCTGCTCCGCTCGACGATGCCCGCGTGCTCGTGGTCGAGGCCCGCTTCTACGACGGCCTCGCCGATGAGCTGCTCGCCGGCGCGACCGCCGTGCTCGAGAAGGCCGGCTGCCGCGTCGATGTCGTGACGGTCCCCGGCGCGCTCGAAATCCCCTCTGCCATCGTCATCGGCCTGCGCGCCGCCGACGAGGCGGTCGACCCCTATGAGGCCGTCGTCGCGCTCGGCACCGTCATCCGCGGCGAGACCGGCCATTACGATATCGTCGCCGGCGAGAGCTCGCGCGCGCTGATGGACCTTTCGGTCGCCTTTGCCCTGCCGCTCGGCAACGGCATCCTCACCGTCGAGAATGACGCGCAGGCCTGGGCCCGCGCCAACCGCAGCGAGATGGACAAGGGCGGCGGCGCGGCGGAAGCTGCGCTCGCGGTGCTGCGTTACAAGCGCTCGCTGGCGGAGGAGTCGAAATGAGCCGATCCGAGATGCGCCGCGGCGCCCGGCTGTCGGCCGTGCAGGCGCTCTACGAGATGGAGGTTGGTGGACGCGGCGTGGTCGAGGCCATGGCCGAGTTCGAGGCGTTCTGGATCGGCAAGGAAGTCGAGGACATCGAGCTCCCCAAGGCCGAGATCGCCTTCTTCCGCGATCTGCTTGGCGGCGTCGTCCGTGAGCAGCGTCTGGTCGACCGTTCCGTCGACGATCTCCTCGCCTCCGGCTGGCCGCTGAAACGCGTCGAGGCGGTGGTGCGCGCCATCCTGCGCGCCGGCGCTTATGAGCTCGCCTTCCGCAAGGACGTGCCGGGCCGCGCCGTGATCTCGGAATATGTCGCGGTCGCCCGCTCCTTCTACGAGGGTGACGAGGTCGGCATGGTCAACGCGGTGCTCGACAGGATGGCCCGCGACGTCCGCGCCGAGGAATTCGACGCTCCGGCGGCGTGAGCGGCGCCGTGGCCGGAACCCAGCCTCCCGGCGAATTCGAACTGATCGCCCGCTATTTCGCGCCGATCGCCGGCCGCGCCGGGCTCGGCCTGATCGACGATGCCGCCCTGCTGCGCCCGGCGCGCGGCTACGAGCTCGTCGTCACCGCCGATGCGCTCGTCGCCGGCGTGCACTTCTTCGCCGACGATCCGCCGGCCTCGATCGGGCGCAAGGCGCTCGGCGTCAATCTCTCCGATCTCGCCGCCAAGGGCGCGAGGCCCGACGGCTTCGTGCTGACGCTGGCTCTGCCCACGGGCTGGACGGAAGGATGGCTCGCCGGCTTCGCACAGGGGCTCGGCGCCATGGCGGGCGAGGGCGATTGCCCGCTGATCGGTGGCGACACGGTCTCGACCACCGGCCCGCTGACCCTCTCGATCACCGCCTTCGGCAGCGTTCCCGCCGGCCGCATGGTGCTGCGCTCCGGGGCCAAGCCGGGTGACATCGTCGCCGTCACCGGCACGATCGGCGATGGCGCGCTTGGGCTGAAGGCGCATGGGCCGGATCGGCCCGACTGGGTGGCCAAGCTCTCGGAAACCGATCGCGCCTTCCTCGCCGACCGCTATCTGCACCCGCAGCCGCGGGTTGCGCTCGCCGCCGCCCTGCAGGCGCATGCCTCGGCCGCGATGGACGTCTCCGACGGTCTCGTCGGCGACCTCGGCAAGCTGCTGACAGCTTCGAAAGCAGGCGCCGAGATCGACCTCGACGCCGTGCCGCTCTCGCCCGCGGCCCGCTCTGCCGTCATGGCCGATCCCGCATTGGCGGAACTGGCCTGGACCGGCGGCGACGACTACGAAATTCTCTGTACGATCCCGGAAGGAGAATTTCCTTCTATGGTTGCTGCCGCCGAGGCGGCGGGGCTCAGCCTCGCGCGCATCGGGCGCGTCACCGCCGAGGCGGGGAGCGTGCGCTATACCGAGGCGGGCCGACCGCGAAGCTTCGTACGCGGCTCCTTCGCTCATTTTTAGAAGGCGGCCGCGCGGCCGCGAAGGGCGGCGGCTGCGATGAACCAGCATGTTCCGGTGATGGACGGCGATACGCTCGCCAGGCGCAATGCGCTGGTGCTCGCCGGTGCCCAGGCGCTCGGTGGTGCGAGCCCGGCGATCGTGATCTCGCTCGGCGGCATCGTCGGTTCGCAACTGGTCACCAACCAGGCCTTCGCCACCGTCCCGGTCAGCCTGATGCAGCTAGGTCTCGCCACTGGCGTCATTCCGGCAGCGTTCCTGATGCGCCGGCTCGGCCGCCGCAACGGCTATGTCATCGGCGCGCTGATCGGTGCCGTCGGCGCCAGCATCGCCGCGGCCGGTGCGGCCGAGCGGTTGTTCTGGCTGTTCTGCCTCGGCACCTTCCTGTGCGGGCTCTACAGCTCCTACGTCCAGAGCTATCGCTTTGCCGCTGCCGATACGGCGAGCGAGGGTTTCCGGCCGCGCGCCATCTCCTGGGTGATGATCGGCGGATTGCTGGCGGGGGTGATCGGCCCGCAATCGGTCTATTGGACGCGCGACCTGACGCCGGCCGCGCCCTTTGCCGCGAGCTTCCTGGCCCAGGGCGTGCTCGCCCTCCTTGCCATCGGCGTCGTGCTGGCGCTGCGCGCTCCACCGATGAAGGAGGCGAAGACCGGCGGCGGCCGGCCGCTTCCCGAGATCATGCGCCAGCCCAAGTTCATCGCCTCGGTGATCGCGGCGCTCGTCGCCTACGGGCTGATGAGCTTCGTCATGACCGCTGCGCCGATCGCGATGGTCGCCTGTGGCCATAGCGTCGGCGACGCGGCGCTCGGCATCCAGTGGCATGTGCTCGCCATGTATGGGCCGAGCTTCCTCACCGGCCGCCTGATCGCGCGGTTCGGCAAGGAGAAGGTCACGGCCGCCGGCCTCTTGCTGACGGCGCTCGCGGCGATCGTTGGGCTCTCCGGCCTCAGCGTCGCGCATTTCTGGATCGCGCTTGTTCTGCTCGGAATCGGCTGGAATTTCGGCTTCATCGGCGCGACGGCGCTGGTGACCGACTGCTATCGGCCGGAGGAACGGGTCAAGGTCCAGGCGGCCAACGACTTCCTTGTTTTCGGCTCGGTCGCCATCGCCTCGTTCTCATCTGGTGGTCTGCTGAGCGCCGGCGGCTGGGACAGCGTTAACTGGCTGGTCTTCCCGCCGGTCGCGGTCGCGTTGGCCCTCGTGGCCTGGCAGAGCTTGCAGAGGCGCGTGGCGGCGTGATCCTTGCTGGGTAGTCCAGCCTGAAGCGGAGACCTCGCATGCGCCCTCACCAGCTTCCCCAGTTCGCCGGTCGTCCCGTCGCGGGCGCGATCGGTCACAACCGCGGCGTCGTGCAGAGGAACTATGCCTTCATGCCGCCCGAGGGCGTGCTGGTCAGCCGGTTGCCGCATTTGGAAAAGACCATTGCGCGCATTCTCGCGGCGCCGGTGCTGGGCGCTCAGTTCGCGCAGTACGTGCTCGAGATCGAGCCTGGCGGTGGCACGCTCGCGCCTTTCGCCGAGGACGGCGTCCAGCACTTCTATTACGCCCTGTCCGGCGAAGCGGCGTTCGCCATTGACGGTGCGGGCGGCAACTCCTTCGGTCCCGGCAGCTTTGCCTATGTTCCGGGTGGGACGCGGTTTTCGCTGCGCAACGACAGTGACGCCCGGGCCCGCGTACTTGGCCTGCGCAAGCGCTACGAGCCGGCGCCCGGCCTGGCCGTGCCCGAGCCGATCCTGTCGCATCGCGATGCGGTGCCGCTGACCAATCATACCGGCATGGAAGGGCGCGGCTTCCAGTTCCTGCTGCCCTATGGCGACATGCGCTTCGACTTCGAGATGAACCTGATGTGGTTCAAGCCCGGCGCCTTTTTCCCGGATGTCGAAACCCATGTGATGGAGCATGGGCTCTACATGCTGGAAGGGCAGGGCCTCTATTTCCTCGGGCAGGACTGGCACGAGATCTGGGCCGAGGACTTCATCTGGATGGGCGGCTACTGCCCTCAGCAGTTCTATCCGACCGGTTTCGGCGACGCCTGCTACCTGCTCTACAAGAACGTCAATCGGGACGTGGCACTTTAGAGTGACCCTCAAAAGGTCACGGCCGATCAACAAGTCGGTGCGCCATGACCTGACATTCTCCCGGAATTCTCAGCCGATCCGTTTGCGATTCTGGCGGAAACTGGGCAACAATCCGATCCGACACTGGTGATCGGCGCTGTGGCCTGATTCTTCGTGAGGCCGACAGAGCCGTTTCCTGCGTTCAAAGAACCGGAAAACCGGCTCCGTCGGGGTGTCCTACCCCGGATGACGAAATCTCAGGGATAGGAAATTCGATGTCGGCCTTGCTCATCATCATTGTCTTGAGTGCGTTATCGATCGTCTACGGCTTATGGGCCTATGGCGACGTGATGAAACGCGATGCCGGCAACCAGCGCATGCAGGAGATTTCCGGTGCGGTGGCAGAGGGCGCGCAGGCTTATCTCAAGCGCCAATACGTCACCATCGCCATGGTCGGTGTCGTGCTCTTCGTCGGGCTGACCTATCTGCTCGGCGCCTATGTCGGCATCGGCTTCCTGATCGGCGCCGTGCTCTCGGGCGTCGCCGGCTTCATCGGCATGAACGTTTCGGTCCGGGCCAATGTCCGCACTGCGCAAGCCGCGATGCAGTCGCTCGGCGATGGCCTCGACGTCGCCTTCAAGGCGGGCGCGGTCACCGGCATGCTGGTCGCCGGCCTCGCTCTGCTCGGCGTCGCCGGCTATTACGGCTTCCTGACCTCGATCAAGGACTTCGCGCCCTCGAGCCGCACCGTCATCGACTCGCTCGTCGCCCTCGGCTTCGGCGCTTCGCTGATCTCGATCTTCGCCCGTCTCGGCGGCGGCATCTTCACCAAGGGCGCCGATGTCGGCGCCGACCTCGTCGGCAAGGTCGAGGCCGGCATTCCCGAGGATGACCCGCGCAACCCGGCCACCATCGCCGACAATGTCGGCGACAATGTCGGTGACTGCGCCGGCATGGCGGCCGACCTGTTCGAGACCTACGCGGTGACGCTGGTCGCGACCATGGTGCTTGCCGCGATCTTCTTCGCCGGGCAGGCCAGCTTAAGCACGATGATGCTCTACCCGATGGCGATCGGCGCGGCCTGCGTCGTCACCTCGATCATCGGCACCTTCTTCGTCAAGCTCGGCGCCAACCAGTCGATCATGGGCGCGCTCTACAAGGGCTTCATCGCCGCCGGCGTGCTCTCGGTCGGCGCGATCGCCGCGGTCAACTACCTGATGTTCGGCGGCTTCGCCGCCTCGTTCACCACGGTCCAGGGCGTGACCTTCACCTCGGGCGCCCTGTTCGGCTGCGCGCTGGTCGGCCTCGCGGTGACGCTGCTCATCGTCGTGATCACCGAATACTACACCGGCACCGGCAAGCGCCCGGTCGTGTCGATCGCCCAGGCCTCGGTCACCGGCCACGGCACCAACGTCATCCAGGGCCTCGCGGTCTCGCTGGAATCGACGGCGATGCCGACCATCGTGATCATTGCCGGCATCATCGTCTCCTACGGTCTCGCCGGCCTGTTCGGCATCGCCATCGCCACCACCGCGATGCTGGCCCTCGCGGGCGTCGTCGTGGCGCTCGACGCCTTCGGCCCGGTCACCGACAATGCCGGCGGCATCGCCGAGATGGCCGGCCTGCCCAAGGAGGTCCGCCACTCCACCGACGCGCTCGACGCCGTCGGCAACACCACCAAGGCGATCACCAAGGGCTATGCGATCGGCTCGGCCGGTCTCGGCGCGCTGGTGCTGTTCGCTGCCTACACCTCGGACCTCAACTTCTTCGTCGCCGAAGCCAATAAGGCGGGCTCGACGACCTTCCAGTACTTCAAGGGCGTCGTCGTCGATTTCTCGCTGTCGAACCCCTATGTGGTCGTCGGCCTGCTGCTCGGCGGCCTCATCCCCTTCCTGTTCGCCGGCATGGGCATGACTGCGGTTGGCCGCGCTGCCGGCTCGGTGGTCGAGGAAGTCCGCCGCCAGTTCAAGGAGAAGCCCGGCATCATGGAAGGCACGGACCGGCCCGATTATGGCCGCGCCGTCGACATGCTGACCAAGGCGGCGATCAAGGAGATGATCGTTCCCTCGTTGCTGCCGGTCCTGGCGCCGTTCGCCACCTTCTTCGTCATCAACGCCATCGCCGGCAAGAACCAGGCCTTCGCCGCGGTCGGCGCCATGCTGATGGGCGTGATCGTCACCGGCATCTTCGTCGCGATCTCGATGACCTCGGGCGGCGGGGCCTGGGACAACGCCAAGAAGAGCTTCGAGGACGGCTTCGTCGACAAGGACGGCGTGCGCCATCTCAAGGGCTCCGAGGCGCACAAGGCCTCGGTCACCGGCGACACCGTCGGCGACCCCTACAAGGACACGGCGGGCCCCGCCGTGAATCCCGCGATCAAGATCACCAACATCATCGCGCTGCTGCTGCTCGCCATCCTGGCGCATAGCTGAGCGGCAGATCGCCTGACCAACGCCTGGCCCCGCGGAGCGATCCGCGGGGTTTTTCGTTGCGCTGCAATGGATTGCGCTGGGCAGTGGAATCAGATTGTCAGCCGGTTGAATCGACCTGCGAGCCTACGGTCGGGGCCGTAGCGTTCCGGCGCGACGGAGCAGCCTTCGCCTGTCATGGTCCCGGCCATCCGAGGAGGACCCGATGACCACCCCAGCCGCTTCCGCCACCGCACGCTCCGGCCGCCTGACCGATCTGGCCTCTCTGCTCCTGCTGGCGACGCTCTGGGGCGGCTCCTACAGCTTCATCAAGCTCGGTGTGGAGACGATCCCGCCGCTGACGCTGATCGCGCTGCGTACGCTGATCGCCGGCGCGATCCTGCTCGTCGTCATCCGCTGGCGCGGCCTTGTCCTGCCGCGCGACCCTGTCATCTGGCGGCGCTTCCTGATCCAGGCCTGCCTCAACAGCGCCGTGCCGTTCACATTGATTGCCTGGGCCGAGACCAGCGTCGATGCCGGCCTCGCGGCGATCCTCAATGCCGGCTCGCCGATCTTCGCCTTCCTGCTCAGCCTGCTGTTCTTCCGCACCGAGGCTGCTGCGGGCAGGAAGCTGTTCGGCGTCGCGGCCGGCATGCTCGGCGTCTGCCTGATCATCGGCATGGAAGCGCTCTCGGGCTTCGGCCGCGAGCTCTGGGCCCAGCTCGCCCTCGTCGCGGCGGCGGCCTGCTATGGCGGCGCGGCGCTGTTCGGGCGCAATTTCAAGGGGCTCGACCCGATCATGCCGGCCGCGGGCTCGCTGATCTGCGGCGCCGTGATCCTGATCCCCTTCAGCCTGATCATCGACCGGCCCTGGACGATCACGCCCTCAACCACATCGATCCAGGCGCTGCTGGCGCTGTCGGTGTTCTCGACTGCGCTGGCCTTCATCCTCTATTTCCGGTTGATCGACCGGCTCGGTACGGTCGGGACGACCTCGGTCGCCTATCTGCGCGTGCCCACCGGGGTCGCCCTGGGCGTCATCTTCCTCGGCGAGCGCCTGAGCCCGACCGCCTGGGCCGGGCTCGCGCTGGTTATCGTCGGGGTGTTCGCGATGACGCTGCCGGAACGGAAGCCGAAGGGCGGCTAGAGCACGCGCCGATCAGATTGCAACGCGATCTGATCGGATAACGCGTTCTCTCTCATAAGCTTAGAGACGGCTCCGCGAACTTAGGCGACTGCCAGGATGACATGGGCCTGGATCTTGGCGGCCACCTCGCCGCTGCCATGCCGGTCGGTGAGCACCGAGGTCGCGTAGTCGGTCGCAGCAGCGAGTCCCCCCGGCTCCCTGGCCTCGATCTCGGTGCGCAGGACCGTTCCCTGGCAATAGGCGACGGCCGGAAGGCGCGGCGAGGGCGCGCGGCTGATCTCGGCTCTCGTCTCGATCGCGACATCGGCAAAGCCCGCGCTCGCCAGATCGCTGCGGATCAGCATCTTGTCGTGATAGCCGTGCGGCGTGCGTGCCAGGAAGCGTGGCGGGTCGTTGGGGAACAGCTTTGCCAGCGCATTCGTCACATCGTCGGCGAAGACGTTGTCCTCGATGCGGTCCCAGACGCTGAAGAGAAAATGCCCACCGGGCTTAAGGACTCGCCTGGCCTCGCGGTAGGCCGCCGGACGGTCCGGGAAGAACATCGCGCCGAATTGACAGCAGACGAGATCGAAGGCGGCTTCGTCGAACGGCAACGCCATCGCATCGGCCTGGCGCCAGCTGACGCGGCCGTCCGGCGGCTGCTGCGAAGCCGCATAGTCGAGCATGGGCTGGTTGAGGTCGGTGACGACATAGCGCGCGCCGGAAGGCAGCTTCGGCGCCAGAGCGCGGGTGACGGCTCCTGTGCCCGCAGCGATCTCCAGAACGGCCATTGGCGACAGGGCGGCGACGCGCCTTGCAAGATCCGCGGCGTATTGCGCGAAGATCAGCGGCACCATGTAGCGGTCGTAATTTTCCGGGATCGAGCCGGAGAACAGCTTGTCGGAGTCCAACATCGTGACCCCTTGCCAGCAGCATGAGGGATAATATAGCGGAGGCGGCGGGCCGACGATAGCGACCGCCGCATCGCCCCGGGCGCCCGAGTCGGCGGCTCGAATCATCCGCCTCATCGATGAACGCGGCGGCCTTGTGCCAAGAAAAAGCCCCGCGGCGATACCGCAGGGCTTTTGCGTTGCGTGCGTGGCGAGAAGCCGCTCAGGCGCCGAACGGCGTGAACTTGGTGACGCCCTTGAACAGGTTGCGCAGGAAGCTCTGCTCCTCGCCGCCCGTCGAGGTGGTGCGGCTGATGAAGTCGAAGATCACGCCGTCCTGCAGGCCGTAATTGGCGATGCGCTCGACCTTGAAGCCCTTGTTGAAATAGACCACCAGCACCTTCTGATCGATGACGGCGAAGTCCTGGAACTGGAAGCGGCGGCGCACTGTCTGGCTGATATAGTAGAAGGTGCGGTTGCCGACGGTCGAGGTGGTCGATGGCGTGCCGAGCGTGGTCAGCACAGTCTGCACGTCCATGCCGACCTTCACCTTGGCGATCAGTTCGTCGTCCATGACGAAGCCGCGGGTGAACTCCTCGTTGAGGCCGGCGGAGGTCGGGGTGCGGAAGCCGAGGCTGGTGGCAGTGCCGCAGCCGGCCAGCGGCAGCGCGGCGGCCAGCGAGCCGATCAGGACGGTACGGCGGGTCGGAGCGGTCATGCTTGGCGGATCCGGGGGAAGGCGCGCGGAGCTACCGCGCTTGTCAGGGTGGGTGCGCTTGGCGTAACGCCCGAGCATGGCTTTGGCAAGGCAAGTCACTTTTTAGCCGAGCTGGTTGGGAAAGGCGGGGTAGGGGCTGTGATCTTCGGCCTGTTCGGCAGGAAGCGGGCGCGCATGGCGCCGGTCAACACGTTGCTTGAGCGCATCGTCGGCGCCTCGCGCGAGCCGGCCCTGTATGTGCAAGGCCGCGTGCCCGATGATTTCGAGGGGCGGTTCGAGGCGCTGACGCTGCATCTCTTCCTGGTGCTGCGGCGGCTGCGCGACTTGCCGGCCCCGGCGGCCGACGTGGCGCAGGACCTGATCGACGCCAGCTTTGCCTATCTCGAGCTTGGTTTCCGCCAGGGCGGCATCAGCGACGTTGCCGTGCCGAAGCGGATGAAGAAGATCGGCCGCAGTTTCTATGGCCGTCTCGGCGGCTATGAGGAGGCGCTTGCCGCCGGGGAGCCTGGAGCCTTCGAAGCCGCGCTCGCCCGCAACATCGCCCCGCAGATCGATGCAGCGGCGCTCGCCCGCCATGCGAGGGCGGGGGCCGCCGTCTTGGCCACGCGCTCGCTCGACGATATCCTTGCCGCCGATCCGTTGTTCCCGCCTTTCTCAGACAGTATCGAAGCATGACCGTTTCCCCTCAGGACAAATTGCCCCTTCACCGTCCGATTCGCGTCGAGAGCATCACCTTGCGGCCGGTTCCGGTCGAGATCACGCCGGAGCAGGGCGATCTTGCCGCGATCGCGACCTATCTCGGCGTCGTCTCGGTCGAGGCGCTGAAGGCGAGCTACTCGCTCTCGCGCAATGGCGAGCGGCTCAAGCTCGAAGGCATGATCAAGGCGGGGCTGCACCAGAACTGCGTCGTCACGCTCGAGCCCTTCCCGGTCGAGCTCAAAGTGCCGGTCAAGCTCGATTTCGCGCCGGAGGCCGAGATCGCCGCCATGGCGAAGCCGTCCGAGGACGACGAAATCGACATCGAGGTGCTGCTCAACGAGGAGGAGCCGCCGGAGCCGATCATCGACGGCACGATCGATCTGGGTGTGGTCACGCTCGAATTCCTGGCGCTGTCGCTCGATCCCTATCCGCGCAAGCCCGGCGTGGCGTTCAGCGAGCCGGCTCCCGAGACGCCGGCCGAATCGCCTTTCGCCGCCCTGCTGCAGCTGAAGCGCGAGCAATGACCGGCGAAAACCTCCGCGCTTTCCCTTGCGGCGAGCGGCCAACCCGCTATTGTCCGCCGCCCGCCCGGCCGCCTGGCACGGGGGCGCAGGCCCTGGAATCGATCACCACCGCATGACACGCCCGGTTACAATCGCGCTCGACGCCATGGGCGGGGACCACGGTCCGTCCGTGGTCATCCCGGGCGCCGCCCTCACGCTCGAACGTCGCCCGGACGCGAAATTCGTGATCTTCGGCAACGAGGCCGAGGTCGTGCCGCTGCTGGATGCGCATCCGCAACTCAAGGCCGTCACCACCTTCCACCACACCGAGGTCTCGGTGAAGATGGACGACAAGCCGAGCCAGGCCCTGCGCTATGGCCGCTACAAGTCGTCGATGTGGCGCGCCATCGACGCCACCAAGACCGGCGAGGCCGACGTCACCATCTCGGCCGGCAACACCGGCGCGCTGATGGCGATGTCGAAGTTCTGCCTGAAGTCGATGCCGCAGGTCGATCGCCCGGCGATCGCCTGCCTGTGGCCGACGGTTCGCGGCGAGAGCGTCGTGCTCGACGTTGGTGCGACCATCGGCGCCGATGCCCAGCATCTGGTCGATCTCGCCGTGATGGGCGCCGCCATGGCGCGCGTGGTCCTCGACATCGACCGGCCGAGCGTCGGCCTGCTCAATGTCGGCGTCGAGGAGATCAAGGGCGTCGAGGCGGTCAAGGAAGCTGGCCGCATCCTGCGCGAGAGCAACCTGCCGCATCTGGCCTATCACGGCTTCGTCGAAGGCGACGATCTCGGCAAGGGCACGGTCGACGTCGTCGTCACCGAGGGCTTCACCGGCAACATCGCCCTGAAGACCGCCGAAGGCACCGCCAAGCAGATCGGCGAATATCTGCGCGCCGCGATGGGCCGTTCCTTGATGTCGAAAATCGGCTATCTTTTCGCCCGCGGCGCCTTTGCGGCGCTGAAGGACAAGATGGACCCGCGCAAGGTCAATGGCGGCGTCTTTCTTGGCCTGGAAGGCATCGTGATCAAGAGCCATGGCGGCACGGATGCCGTCGGGTTCGCCAGCGCGACCGAACTCGGCTACGAGATGGCGCGCGAGAATCTGATGGCGAAGGTGCGCGAGATGGTCGCCGCGACGGCGCGGCCCAGCGCGGCACCGGCAAGCCCACAAGTCGCCGCCGGCGAGTAGGGAAGAGAAACGTCCTTGTCCAGAATGCGATCCGTCCTGCGCGGCTGCGGCTCCTATCTGCCGGCGCGCATCCTGACCAACGCCGAGTTGGCGCAGAAGGTCGACACCAGCGACGAGTGGATCGTCCAGCGCACCGGCATCCATGCCCGCCACATCGCGGCCGACGATGAGACCACTGGCACGCTCGGCCTGAAGGCTGCGCAGGCCGCGCTTGCCGACGCCGGCATCCCGGCGAGCGAGGTCGACCTCATCATCGTCGCGACGGCGACGCCCGACCACACCTTCCCGGCGACCGCGACCCAGATCCAGGCCGCGCTCGGCATCACGCAAGGCGCCGCCTTCGACCTGCAGGCCGTCTGCTCCGGCTTCGTCTTCGCGCTCGCCACCGCCGACAAGTTCCTGGTGAGCGGCGCGGCCAAGACCGCCATCGTCATCGGCGCCGAGACCTTCTCGCGCATTCTCGACTGGGAAGACCGCGCCACCTGCGTGTTGTTCGGCGACGGTGCCGGCGCCGTCGTGCTGCGGGCGGAGGAGGGCGCCGGCACGCTCGCCGATCGCGGCGTGCTGACGACCCATGTCCGCTCCGACGGCCGCTATATGAACAAGCTCTATGTCGATGGCGGGCCGGGCTCGACCAAGACCGTGGGCTTCCTGCGCATGGAGGGCCGCGAGGTCTTCAAGCATGCCGTGGTCAACCTCGCCGACACCGTGCGCCACACTTTCGAGGAGACGGGGCTCAGCGGCGCCGACATCGACTGGTTCGTGCCGCATCAGGCCAACCGCCGCATCATCGACGCCACCGCCCACAAGCTCGGCATCAGCGAGGACCGGGTCGTTATCACTGTCGGGCAGCACGGCAACACGTCGGCGGCCTCGATTCCGCTTGCTTTGGCGCAGGCCCATATGGACGGGCGCATCAAGCCCGGCCAGCTCGTCCTGATCGAAGCGATGGGTGGCGGCTTCACCTGGGGGTCGGCGCTGATCCGCTGGTAGCGGCCCGGTTTGGCCGCCCAGGCTAAGCACTTTGGATTTATGACATTTTCTTAGCGGTCGTCAGCGCGGATTTCCGCGTTTTTCAACTTGTGCGGGTGTGTCGAGGATTGACCGTAGTCGCCTCGCCGCCTAGCGTCCGCCTCCGGTGGGGCGATGGTTGATTTAGGGACGCCGCTGTTTGAAGAAACGCCTTGGAGGAGCTGATGGCGGGGCAAACGATTACGCGGGCTGATCTGTGCGAGGCCGTCTATCAGAAGATCGGTCTGTCGCGGACGGAGTCGTCCAAATTGGTCGAAGCGGTGCTGGACGAGATCTGCGACGCGGTGGCACGTGGGGAAAACGTCAAATTGTCCTCGTTCGGCTCGTTCGTGGTACGCGACAAAGGCGAGCGAATCGGGCGTAATCCGAAAACCGGCGTCGAAGTCCCGATCGAGCCGCGTCGCGTGATGGTGTTCAAGCCGTCCAATGTGATGAAGGCGCGGATCAACGGATTGAACGGCGTGGGTGAGGAAGAGTGACTCTGGAGTTCCACGGCAGCGGATTCGAGGCCGAATTGGATAACAAGAGCCCAGACGCATTCAGAACGATCAGCGAGGTCGCCGAAGACCTCGACATTCCCCAGCACGTTCTGCGTTTCTGGGAAACGCGCTTTTCCCAGATCAAACCGCTGAAGCGCGGCGGTGGCCGGCGCTACTACCGGCCTGACGATGTCGCCCTGCTCAAGGGCATCCGCCGCCTGCTCTACGGCGAGGGCTACACGATCAAGGGCCTGCAGCGCATCCTGAAGGAGCAGGGGCCGCGTTACGTCCAGGCGATCGGCCGCGGCGGCGAGATCGTCGGTGGCAACGCGCCTGCCCAGTCGCCTGCGCCCGTCCACATGGCACCGCCGCGGGGCGAAGCGATGCCGGCGGCCCAGCCGGTGCAGCATCATCAGCCTGCCCCTGCCATGGAGCCAGGTTTCGCAGCGAAGGCGCTTCTGTCCTCCTTGCCGCGCGCGGCCCAGCCGCTCGTCGACGCCGACGACCTCGCTTTCCTGAAGGCGACGCTCTCCGAGCTGATCGAATGCCGTCGTCTGCTGCATGGTGCCCTGGCCGGCGCGACCGTTGGCGAGGACGGTTGAGCGCGCCTGCGCTTGAATCGTCGCATTCGGCTCGCTAGATCAGCGCGCGAGGACGACCTCCGCGACGCTTTGAGCGCGCGTTTCCCAATAGGCGTGGACGACCCCGCCCTTCCCATAAGGAGGGCCGCCATGGCCTGGACCTATCTCTTCTTCGCTGGCTTGTTCGAAATCGGCTGGGCCATCGGGCTGAAATACACGCACGGCTTCAGCCGCCTCGTCCCGACCGTTTTGACGGTCGCCAGCATGGCGGTGAGCCTCGGGCTGCTCGGTCTCGCCTTGAAGAGCCTGCCGCTTGGCACCGCCTATGCGATCTGGACCGGCATCGGAACGATCGGCACCGCCATCCTCGGCATCATTCTGTTCGGAGAGCCGGCGACGGCGCTGCGCCTCGTCTGCGTCGGCCTGATCGTCGCCGGCATCGTCGGGTTGAAGCTCGTCTCCTGAACGACCGCACAGGCTTTCCGGCGGCGTCTCAGCGCCGCCGGAAAGCCTCGGGCCAGAGGCCGTTGCGCTCGAGTAGGACGACTGCGACGATGACCGCCAGCGTGACGACGATCGTCACCAGCTTGGCGTCCCAAGGCACGCCGCGGCCGATCAGCCAGATCAGCGCAAGGCCGGCGATCAGGGGGATGAGGAGCTCCATGCGGGCAGCCTAGCGTAGATGTCTGCAGGCTGCATCCGCCGCCGCAAATTTCCGGAACAGTTCGCGGCGGCACACGTTGCAGCGACAGGGAAGCACGCCGCCCGCGCAGGCTGCGTCGGTACATCCGGAAAAATGCAAGCAGGAGGAAGGCATGGGCCTGTTTTCCAAGGACATCAAGACGATGGACGATCTCTTCGTGCATCAGCTGCAGGACATCTACTACGCCGAGAAGCAGATCAGGAAAGCACTTCCGACCATGATCGAGAAGGCGACCGATACGCAGTTGCGCAACGGTCTGCAGACCCATCTCGGCGAGACCGAAGGCCATATCCGCCGGCTCGAGCAGGTCTTCCAGCAGCACGGCGTCGAGGCCAAGGGGACCGATTGCCCGGCGATCGACGGCATCCTCGAAGAGGCCGACGAGGTCACCGGCGATGTCGACGACAAGCAGGTGCTGGATGCGGCCATCATTGCGGCGGCGCAAGCCGTCGAGCACTACGAGATCACCCGCTACGGCACGCTGACCGCCTGGGCCAAGCAGCTTGGGCGCGAGGATTGTGCTGCGCTGCTGCAGCAGAATCTCGATGAGGAACATGCCGCCGACAGCAAGCTGACCAAGCTGGCGGAATCCGGCATCAACCGTCAGGCGGCCTGACCGCTCGCTATACCTCGGCCGGCGAGGGCGCTTCGGTGTCCTCCCGGCCTGCCGGGCTGCCTTCCATCAGTGGCCGCAGCTTGGCCAGTTCCTGCGCCATGAAATCGAGGAAGAGCCGCACGCGCGGCGAGTGGCGCAGGTCGGGATGGGTCAGCAGCCAGAGATCGGCGGCATAGCCGGTCTGCGGTTGCGCCAGCCGCACCAGCGCCGGACGCTTGTCGGCGATGAAGCAGGGCAGGAAGCCGATGCCGATGCCGGACTCGACCGCTTCGGCGAGACCGAGCACGGTGTTGAGCTTGTAGACGGTCTGGTCGGCCGGAATGTGCTTCTGCCGGTACTGCACGACTTTGAAGTTACCGAACTGGTCGCCGAGCGAAATCCAGCGCTGCTGCGTGAGCTCGGTGGGGTCGGCCGGCGCGCCTTCCGGGAAGTCGATTGCGCGTCCATAGAGTGCCCAGCCGATCTGGGCGACCCGGCGGCCGACCAGGTTCTCCGGCGGATTGTCGGTGGCGCGGATCGCGACATCGGCGTCGCGCTTGCTGAGATTGAGCGCCTGGTTGCCGAGCAGCACGTCGAGCTTGATGTCCGGGCATTGCCTCATGAAGACGGCGAAGAGCGGCGTCAGCAATTCGACCAGCAGCGAGTCGTTGGTGGTGACGCGCAATTCGCCGGCCGGCTGGATCTCGCGGCCGGCCAGGCGCCGGGTGAAGCCGGCGATGTCGGTCTCCAGCCGCTCTGCCAGGACGGCCATCTCCTCGCCGGCGGGCGTCGGCACATAGCCGGAGCGATGCCGCTCGAACAGGCGCGTCCCGAGACTCTCCTCGATCTGGCCGAGGCGGCGGAAGACGGTGGAATGGTTGAGCCCGATCAGCTCGGCGGCGGCCGGCAGGCTGCGTGCCTCGGCGATGGCCTTGATCAGTCGGAAATCGTCCCAGGCGACAGAGGAGGTGGCGGTCGGCAAGCGGGCGGCTCCGGGCGAGTCAGCTACCCCTGATACATGGTACGGGCGACAGGTTGCAGCAACCTGTCGCCCGTTCTGTCGCAATGGTCGCCGAGGCTCAGGCCAGAGCGGGCTTGGCCGCAACCGGCAGCCCGGCCGAACGCAGCGCCAGCGCGCCATCGCCGATCAGGGCATGGGCAAAGGCGGTCAGAGCGAGGAAGGCGGGGTATTCCCAGCCGCCGTTCGGTGCGTTGAAGACCCAGCCATTGGGGGCGTGGATCGAAAGCGCTCCAAGCAGGATCGGCAGCAGCAGGACCGAGACGTAGCGGCCATAGAAGCCGGTCAGGATGGCGAGGCCGCCGAGCACTTCCGCCAGGATGATCGGCCAGGCGAGGAAGCCGGGCAGGCCGACCTGCCCGAGGAAGCCGGTGAAGCCGGGAACGGTGAAGACGGCGAACTTCAGATAGGCGTGGGCGATGAACATGACGCCGAGCGCGACGCGCAATACGAGGGCGCCATAGGGGGCGAAACGAGTGTCGATCATGGTCTTTCTCCGAAGGACCGGTTGGGTCTGCGGCAGAGAATGTCGATTTCGATATCGCAATTCAAATTGGAATTTCAAGATAATGACATTGCTAGTGTGCAATGAGTGGGGTCTGGCAATTTGGCGAAGCGCGATCATCTTGGCGTCAACGAGGGCCGCTTCTCGCAGCCCGGAGGACGACATCATGCAGATCAACGGCATCCACCACGTCACCGCCATCGCCGGCCCGGCCCGCCGCAATCTCGACTTCTACAGCCGCGTCCTCGGCCTGCGCCTGGTCAAGAAGACGGTGAACTTCGACGACCCGACCACCTGGCATCTCTATTTTGGCGATGCCGACGGCAATCCGGGCACGATCCTGACCTTCTTCCCCTGGGAGCATGTCGCGCCCGGCCGGCTCGGCGTCGGCGAGACGGAGGTGACCGCCTTCCGCATCCCCGCGGCGGCGGTCGGCTACTGGACGCATCGGCTCATCGCCAACGGCGTCGCCCATGATGCCCCGCAGAAGCGCTTCGGCGAGACCGTGCTGAACTTCCGCGATCCCGACGGGATGCGGCTTGCGCTGGTCGGCGTGCCTGGCAGCGAGGATGAGCCGGCCTTCGACAATGGCGAGGTGCCGGCTGAATCCGCGATCCGCGGCTTCCACGGCGTCACGCTGCTGCTCGACAAGACGGAGACGACCGCCGCGATCCTGCGCGACGTGTTCGGCTTCGTCGAGGCGAGCCGCGAGGGCAACACTGTCCGCATGCGGGCTGAAGGCACCGCTCATGGCGGCGTCGTCGACCTGCGTGCCGCCGGCGGCTTCCTGCCGGCAAGGATGGGCGCCGGCTCGGTGCACCACATCGCCTTCCGCGCCGGCGACGACGCGGAGCAGGCCCGCATGGTGAAGACGCTGACCGAAACCTTCGGCCTGCGCCCCACCGAGCAGAGGGACCGGAACTATTTCCGCTCCGTCTACTTCCGCGAGCCCGGCGGCGTGCTGTTCGAGATCGCGACCGACGCGCCCGGTTTCGCCATCGACGAGCCGGCCGACGACCTCGGCGGCGCGCTCAAGCTGCCGGCGCGGTACGAGACGCGTCGCGCCGAGATCGAGGCCGTCCTGCCGGCTCTGGTCTGATCCCTGAATGCGCTCCGCCTTCGGGCGGGGCGCCCATCACCGAACACCATCGTGAAAGGAGGCCGCGCCATGACACTTCCTCTATCGACCCGCGCGCTTGAGCCCTTCATCCATCGCTTCGAGCCGGCGAGCGCACCCGGCCAGGCGCCGCTCCTGCTGCTGCACGGCACCGGCGGCGGCGAGAACGACCTTTTGCCGCTCGGGCGCACCGTCGCCCCGGGTGCGGCTCTGCTCTCGCCGCGCGGGCGGACGCTGGAAGCCGGCATGCCGCGCTTCTTCCGCCGTCTGGCCGAGGGCGTCTTCGACGAGGACGACCTCATCCGGCGGACCCATGAGCTCGCCGATTTCGTCGAGCAGGCGCGGGCGGAATACGGGCTGCCGGCGCCGATCGCGCTCGGCTTCTCGAACGGCGCCAACATCGCCGCCGCGATGCTGCTGCTGCGGCCGGAGGTGCTGTCGGGAGCGGTGCTGCTGCGGGCGATGTCACCCTTCTCCAAGCCGCCGAGCGCGACTCTGGATGGTAAGCCCGTGCTGATCGTCTCCGGCAGCTTCGATCCGATCATCCCGGAGGAGAATGCGGCGCGATTGGCGGCGACGCTCTCCGGGGCAGGGGCTTTGGTGGAGCACCGCAGCCTGCCGACCGGCCATGGCCTGTCACAGGCGGATCTGGGGCTGGTGCGGGATTGGCTGGCTCAGCGTCTCGCGCTTGCGGCGTGAGACGGGCTCAGGCTCCGGGCCTGGCGTGCTTGGTAAGATAGCACGTCAGGCCGAGCCCGCCGAGCATCACCGAGATCATATAGGGGCCGAACAGGCAGGTGACGAACACGGCCGCGATGAAGCCGAGCATCAGGCTGTTGCGCCAGTCCAGGGTCATGACGGGGCCTCCATGAAGCGGTGCCTATATCATGAAGATAATATTCACCCTGTG
The DNA here is from genome assembly GCF_056400825.1 of Allobosea sp. P4_H5. NCBI lineage: Bacteria > Pseudomonadati > Pseudomonadota > Alphaproteobacteria > Hyphomicrobiales > Alloboseaceae > Allobosea > Allobosea sp. P4_H5. The sequence continues at coordinate 164,639 of NZ_JBFUKM010000011.1, forward strand.
AACCGCATTTGAACAGAATACGTTAACAAAATCTTGCCGTTACAGACCCTGGTTCATGCAGTTGGCAGCCGTATTCGTCATTGTCTTGCCTCGCCGCTCAGCCGCAATCCCTCAGGAAGCGGCGCGCGACATGGCCCTCGCTGAAGCCCTCATAGCCCTTCGCCAGCCTGGTATCGCCGGGCCAATGCCTGACCTTGCTCCAGCCGCCGCGGCCGCCTTCGATGATCTGGACCTCGTCGCCGGCCCTCATGCGCAGGATCAGCCGGCTTTGCGCGCCCGGCGCGGCGCGCAGGGCGACGAAGCCGTCGGCCGTCTCCGGGACGAGGCAGAACAGCGAGGCGCTGGCGTCGCCGATGTGGAACAGAAGGCTGCACAGCACGAGCAGGGCCGGGCGGATCATCGCGTTTCCCCTGGTTTGAGGCGCCTCAGCATGCCGTAAGACACCGGGCAAGGCACCAAGAATATCGCGGCGCGGTGGCACCTGTGCCGCTCTCGCGCGTTGTGCCTGCGACGCCGCGCTGCGGCATGGAGGCGAAGGCGATGATGTTCCAGTTGTTCGAGGCGATCGCTGGCCGGGTCCGCGATCAGGCTGCCGACTATGCCAGCGCGCAGGCGCGGATCGTCGCGAGGACGCTGATGCAGGCTGCAAACCCACTAGGATTTGCGCCGGGCGGCATTGCGGAGACGCCCCTGCTTGTGCCGGTTGCCGAACCGAAGGCGCGGGCGTCGCAGCCACGAAGCGAGCAGCGCGTTCGGCGCAGCGCACATGCGAAGGCTGGGCGCTCTCCGCGCCGGCGTCCAGTCCTGAACGTGGCTTGACGCTGGTGCGATCCGCTCGGAAAGTCCCGAGCATGTTTGGCCGGCTGAAGAGTGGATTGGCCACAGTGCGAAGCTTATCCTCGCCGGAGGAGCAGTCGAGCAGGCCGCAGCGGCGGTCCTGGGCCGGATTGGACACGGCATGACCAACATTCTCCTCGTCGTCGCGATGATCGCGACGCTGGCGGCTTCGATCTGGCTCGCGCTGGAGGGTAGCGCGGTGCTGGCCTTGCCGCTGGTGATCGTCTTCGCCGGGCTCGTGCGCACCCTGGTCCGTCGTGCGGGGCGAAGGGGCATTACGCCGGCCGAAGTCGCACCGCCGCCGCATGACGACAGGCAGCTGTGAATCCAGCGTTCCGATCCGGCAATTGCCGCGTTGCATCGCGGCGTCGTGCGCTCTATAAGCCGACCCGTCGGAGCGTAGCGCAGCCCGGTTAGCGCACTTGTCTGGGGGACAAGGGGTCGGAGGTTCGAATCCTCTCGCTCCGACCATTCTTCTCTTACATTTCAGTTTTGCGAGAGGCGGCCCGGCCGCTCGCCCTAGCGCGTCCTGAACGAAACCGGCTCAGTTACCGCCAACTGGCGGACATGTCCGCCAGCCAGCCGCGCGCTCCCATGCCGTTCCGTCCAGTGAGAATCATCGTCGCCTTGTCGCTCCTCGCTTTCGCGCTTTCCGCTTGCGCGCGGGAGCGGACAGGCCAGGCGACATGCCAGACCCACAAGGTCAGCAATGGCGATTTGACCGAGTGCGATTGAAGGCTGGGGGCCTCAGCCTGGCGCTGTCCCTTTTCGGAGCGGCCGGCTCTATGGCTCGTTAACCTTCCCTTAAGGCTTCGATTGCGCGGCCCCTGCAGCGGGCGCAGGGTCGGGGCCTCACAGCAGGAAACGGGACATATCGTCATGTCGATGGCGCTGACCGAACGTCGGCCGCTGCGGTCGCAGGACGCCGCGGCGGTGGACAGGGGCTCGATCGAGAGCTTCTTCGCCGGGCTCCAGCCCGATTGGCATTCCAACTGGGCCTGGGACCATTACGAGGCGACGATCCTGGCGCTGATGCACCAGTTCGGCCTGACGCGGCTCTGCGAGATCGGTGGCGGCCGTGATCCGCTATTCTCGGCCGAGGACGCGCGCCGTCATGGGCTCGACCTCATCGTCAACGATATCGATGCGGGGGAGCTCGCGCTGACGCCCAAGGGGCTGCGCACCGCGCGCTTCGACATCGCCGGCGATCTTTCCGAGCCGGACGTCGCCCGCGGCGGCTACGACATGATGATCTCGCGCATGGTGTTCGAGCATGTCCACGACGTCGAGCGCGCCTGGGCCAACATCCATGCCCTGCTGGCGCCCGGCGGTATCGGGCTCGCCTTCATGCCGACGCTCTGGGCGCCGGTCTTCGCGCTCAATCACATCCTGCCGAAGGCGGCTTCGCGCGCCATCATGCATGCGCTTTTCCCGGCGCGGCGGCAGGACGGCGACGACCCGGTCTTCCCGGCCTTCTACGACCAGTGCCGTGGCAGCCACGCGACCTTGGCGCCGATGCTTCAGCGGGCCGGTTTCCGCGATGTCCACGTCCAGCCCTTCTGGGGTAGCGGCTATTTCGAGCGGATGCCGGGTTTGCGCGGCCTCGATGCAGCCTTCAACCGGCTCGCCGCCAAGGTCGATTGGCGCCTGGTGACGACCTATGCCTATGTGGTGGTGCGCAAGGAACGCTGATCCGCCAGGGGCGAGGGCGCTTCGCGCTCGCCGGCTCCGCCCGGCCGCCGGCTGCGCATGGCGCGCAGCAAGGGCTGCTCCGCATAGCGATAGAGCAGCAGCGCGGTGAGGCCGGAGGCTCCCGTCGCGACCACGACATAGGCGGTGAGCGGAAGCGCGCCGCCAACGGCCTGCGTCCAGAGATTGCGCAGCGGGCGCAGTACGAACGGGTGCACCAGATAGAGGCTGTAGGAGGCGTTGCCGAGCAACACCGCGAGGCCGAGCAGGCGCGACGGCGCTCCACGCCCCGCGCTGGCGCCCCGATGCAGAGCCGCGGCAGTGACGATCATCAAAGCAGGCACGCCCCAGCGCAGCGCGTCCGGCAATTGCAGATCCGCCAAAATCGACCATTGCACCAGGCCCGCCATGCCGGCGCAGGCCAATATGAGTGCGGCCGGCGCGCCGAGCCGCAGGCTGCCGAGATAGGCGAGCGCCAGCAGGCAGCCGAAGGCGAATTCGAGGATGATCGACTGGGTCCAGAAGGCGAGCTGGACCTGCGTCGGCTCGAGCGCGAGGCCGATGCCGGCGAGCACAGCAAGGATCGCTGTCAGCACCAGCACGGCCCAGCGCATCGGCAAAGCGAGGGTGCAGGCGAACAGCACGTAGAAGAACATTTCGAGGTTCAGCGTCCAGCCCAGCGCCATGACCGGGCGGATCTCCCCCGGCGCCCGCAGGGAGGGGATGAAGAGATAGGAGGCCAGCACGTGCCGCCAATCGTCGATCGGCACGTTCAGCAGCCGCGGCGCGACGAGGGCCCCGAGTAGCAACAGCGTCGTCAGCAGCCAGTAGAGCGGCACGATGCGCACGAAGCGCCGCCAGAGGAAGCTGCGCCAACCGCCGGGACGCTGGAACAGCTGCGTCGAGCTGTAGACCATGATGAAGCCGGAGATGACGAAGAAGATGTCGACGCCGGTGCTCCAGCGCAGCAGGGAGCCGTCGAGCGGCGCACGCCCGAGGACGCTGCCCATCGCCTGCGTCTCATGGATGGCATGGCCGATCACGACGAGCAGCGCCGCGAGGCCGCGCAGGACCTGGATCGCCTGGTTCTGCCGGGCTTCCTCTGCCTTCCCTGTCATGACGTGGGCTCACCGCCCGGGCGGCGCACAATGGCGGCCAGACCCCAGACCAGTCCAAGCATCAGGTAGAAGTGACGCCAATGGTCGGTGTCGATCTGGAAGCCCTGCAGGATCGTGACGAAGAGCACCGACCAGAGCGCGATCGCCTGGCCCTGCAGCGGGCCGCGCCGGAACACCAGCCACCAGCCGGCCCAGCAGGTCGCCACGGTCAGCGCCAGCCAGCAGAAGCCGCCGAGCCAGCCATAGGAGGCGAAGGCGTTGATGTAGACGTTGTGCGGATCCTGCTGGAGGAACAGCCAGCGGAAGCGCAACGGGCCGAAGCCGTTGGGCTCGGAGAGCAGCATCGGAATCGAGCGCAGCTGCGCGCCGAAGCGGCCGGTGACGCCGAGATCATAGCTCTGGTCGAGGCTGGCCCGGACCTCGAACATCTCGCGGATGACGTCGAAGGAGAGGGCGATCGCCAGGGTGATGGCGGCGAGCAGCAGGCTGGTCAGGGCCAGCGCGACGATCCGCGCCCGCAACCGGGCCGTGCCCGCCGTCAGGAAGGTCAGGCCCGCCATCAGCAGCACCGCAGCTGCGAGATTGCCCCAGGCGCCGCGCGAGAAGGTCAGGAACAGCGCCGCGAGTGGCACGCTGATGAGGGCGAGGCCGCCGACGAGCCCGCGCCGTCCCACCAGGATGTCCTGCAGCACGAAGGCGATCGGCAGCACCAGGAAGGGGCCGAGCACGTTCGGGTCCTTGAACGTGCCGGTCGCGCGGCCCCAGAGCGTGAAATGGTCGCCAAGGCCGGCGATGTCGAAATAGCCGACGATCGCGAGGAGGCCGGTGCACCAGGTCGCGAACAGATAGCCGCGCTTCAGCGCCTCGAGCCGGGCCTGGGTGTCGTCAGCCATGACGGCCGCCAGCACGATGGCCGTGACCATCAGGTAGAAGGAGACGGCGATGAAACGCACCGCATCCGGATCGTGCATCCAGGGGATCAGCGAGACGGCGCCGCCGAGATTGAAGCCGAGCAGCAGCAGAATCAGCGGCAGCAGCGCCCGCGACAGGCGGATGCCGGTGAGCCCGAACACCGCCAGGACGAGCAGGAAGGCGATCTCATAGGGTGAGGGCTCGATGATCGCGACCCAGCTGGAGGCGGTCAGCAACCAGAGAGCGCCGCGCTGCAGGGCGGCGTGGGAAATCCGGAGGCGCCGGCCGAGCCCCAGGTTGTGCGCGAGCGAACTCAATAGGCGTTCTCGTTCTTGGTCATCAGCGAGAACGGCGTCTTGATCAGGATGTAGAGGTCGAGCAGCACCGACCAGTTCTCGATGTAATAGAGGTCATGCTCGACGCGGCGCTGGATCTTGTCCTCGGTGTCGGTTTCGCCGCGCCAGCCATGGACCTGGGCCCAGCCGGTGATGCCGGGCTTGACCTTGTGGCGAGCGAAGTAGCCGTCCACGACCTGCTCATAGGCGCGGTTCGATGCGGTGGCGTGGATGGCGTGCGGGCGCGGGCCGACCAGCGAGAGATTGCCCTTGAACACGACGTTGAGCAGCTGCGGCAGTTCGTCGATCGAGGTCTTGCGAATGAAGCGGCCGACGCGGGTGACGCGCGGATCGTCCTTGGTGACCTGCTTAGCCGCGGCGAAGTCGCTCATCTCATGATAGAGCGAGCGGAACTTCAGCACCTCGATCATCTCGTTGTTGAAGCCATAGCGCTTCTGGCGGAACAGGATCGGGCCCTTCGAGCCGAGCTTCACCGCGATCGCGGTCGCGATCATCAACGGCGACAGGGCGAGCAGCGCCAGCGTGCCGACGATCTTGTCGAACACCCATTTGACGACGATGTCCCAGTCGGCGATCGGCCGGTCGAACACGTCGAGCACCGGCACCGCGCCGATATAGGAATAGGAGCGAGGCCGGAAGCGCAGCTTCGACATATGGGCCGAGAGCCGGATATCGATCGGCAGCACCCAGAGCTTGCGCAGCATGGCGAGCAGCCGCGCCTCGGCCGAGATCGGCAGGGTGAAGATAACGAGGTCGAGCTTGGTGCGGCGCGCGAACTCGACGAGATCGTCGATCGTGCCGAGCTTGGGGTAGCCGGCGACGAGGTCGGGCGAGCGGTCGTCATTGCGGTCGTCGAAGACGCCGCAGACGCGCAGCCCGGTATCGCGCTGGGCCTCCAGCGCCTTGATCAGTTCCTCGCCGGCGGGGCCGCCGCCGACGATCGCCGTGCGACGCTCGAGCCGGCCCATCCGGGTGAGCCGAAGGACGATCAGGGAGGCTGTCAGCCGCTCGGCCAGCAGCAGCGCGAGGCCGACGGCATAGAAGGCGGCAAGCCAGACGCGCGAGACCTGGTCGCCGACCTTGAGGAAGAAGAAGCCGGCCAGCGCCAGCAGGAACAGGATCGTCCAGCCGGCCGCGACCCGTACCGCGATACTGATGAAATTGCGCAGCGCGCTGACATGGTAGAGGTGCAGCGCCTGGAAGACGGCGAGCGCGCCGACCGCCACCAGCGGCACCGTGACCTGGTAGGGCAGGGCGTAGTCGACCTTGCCGGCGACGTAGAAGGCGAAGACCAGGCCGCCGACGCCGAGGATCACCAGCATGTCGGCGAGGCGCACCAGCCCCTCGATCAGCACCGGCGACAGCGTCTGCTTGACCGGCATCGCGGCGATGCGTTCGGCCAGCGGGTGGAAGGTCCGCGTGCCGCCCGATGCGCCGCCTGCAGATGCGGGGCCGGTAGAATCCGCCTTGATCAGGTCGCGAACGTCGAAAGCGCCCATCTCGTCCAGTCCTCGCGCAGGGTATGCGGGCTCGCCCGCCGCGCTGAAAGCCATCGTGACCAGAGCCGGATCCGATCAGGTTGCCCCAACCTGATCGGTGAATCCGTCTCTCGCTTTTAGAAAGAGACCGTTTTTCTGATCAGCTTGCGGGGCAAGCTGATCAGAACGGGCTCTAACGCAAATTGCTCTCGGAAGACTTAATCGGACTCTGCGGAAGCGATCGGGATTTGAAGTGGTTTCGGCGCAATTCGGGCGGCCGAAACCGCACCGCGGAAGCATCTTTTTTGACCTGTCGAAAGGTTGATTTTCGCTCGGGCCTTCAAGGTATTAGCTGATGGTTTCGAGGTTAAGAAAATAGTGTTGAAAGCGTTGAAAATCGCGATTGAGTTGACAAAAGGCATAGATTCAGGCAATTAAGGCCGTGATGAGTGTCTGAGAAGCACATATTTCATTGACCTTGCCCACGGGTATTTCCGGTGATTTGGGTATGGCGATGTGCTGGCCTTCGGCGAAAGCCTGAGTGCTCCCTTCATCTCGAACATCGTCTTTTAAACGCTAACAATGCGCACCCCGCAGACGCCGCACCCGCGCCGCCTGCGCCCCGGGCCAGCGCCCCTGTGTGACTTATGTCTTTTCATTGGTTGATCCTGCTCGCGGCTATCGCCGTGGAGCTGCTTGCGACGTCGGCGCTGAAGGCCTTCGTCGCGGGCCCGGTCCTCGTCGCGGTCCTGCCGCTCGTGCTGATCGGACTGTCCTTCGCCCTGCTCAGCGTCGCCCTGCGGGTCATCCCCATGGCCGTCGCCTATGCGGTCTGGGAAGGCCTCGGCATCGTCGGTATCGCCCTGATCGGCCATGCCTTCTTCGCCGAGCATCTGACGGTGCCGCGCATCCTCGCGCTGGCCCTGATCATCGGCGGCATCGTGCTGCTCGAACGCGGCGTCGGTCATGACGCCGACCCTGCGGCCTCCAAGGAGGATGAGCGGAGGCTGGTGTGACCTTCGCTGCCTCCGCCCAAGCTTTCGCGCTGGCCTGGCTCGGGCTTGCCGTCATCCTCGAGGTGATCGGCACCAGCCTGCTCAAGCTCTCCGACGGGCTGAAGCGCCGGCTCGTCGGCGCCCTCGGCGTGCTCTGCGTCGTCGGCGCCTTCGCCGCCCTGGCGCAGGCGATCCGCGGCATGGACCTCTCGGTCGCCTATGCCGTCTGGGGCGGCGTCGGCCTGGTGCTGACCGCCGTGGTCGGCGCGCTCGCCTTCGGCCAGCGCATCCGCCCGGCCGGCTGGCTCGGCATCGCGCTGGTCGTCGCCGGCGTGGTCGCGCTCAAGCTGTTCTGACCCAAGGGCGTCGCATCAGTTCAGGAACGGGTTCTTCCACCCGCCCTGCTGGGCCGGCGCCTTGGCCGGAAACACCTCGGCGAGATAGTCCAGCACCTTGCCGCGCTCCTCCGCAGGGAGGGCCGGCATGTTGTGCTTGCTGACCATCCAGTCGAGTGCTTCGCCCCATTTCTCGCGGCTCATCCCCTGGGCCGCGACCAGCTTGAAGTTGTGGCAGGCGACGCAGGCATAGAAGGCCTCGTCGCGGTTCGGGCCGGCCGGGAACATCTCCGGCGTCTCCTCGGACGGGGCAGGGGCCTGCGCCAGCGCCGCCGGCATGGCGAGCAGCAGGCCCGCGCCGAGCGCGAGCCCGGCGCGGCGGATGCGTGCGATCATGGCGCTCACCCGACCAGCACCGCGACCCGGTGCATCGGGTTGGCGCCGTAGCCCTGCGGGTTCCATCCGCCGGCGACATGCGGCTGCGCCCGGCCCTTGCTGTCGGTCGCGCGCACCCAGAGCTCGTAATAGCCGTCGGACGGCAGTTCGACCTCGGCCGTCCAGCGCCGCCAGTCATAGCGGTTCTTCGGCTCGGCCGCCTTCGCCGGCTGCCAGGTCGCGCCGAAATCGATCGAGACATCGACGCGTGAGACGCCCTCATGCCCGTCCCAGGCGGCGCCGCGCAAAGCGAGCTTGCGCGTGCCGGCGGCCAGGCGCGTGCCATTCGCCGGATTGGTGATGATGCCGCGCACCGGCATGTCGGTCATGGTGCGCATGTTGGAATCGTCGGTCTTGCCGCCGGGGATCATCGGCTTGATCGCGACGGAATAGGAGGTGCCGCCCATGCCCTGGCCGTCATGCACCTTGTCGCGAATGGCGATCCGCTTCAGCCATTTATGGGAGACCGAGGCCGGGAAGCCGGGGATGATCACCCTGAGCGGCCCGCCATGGATGGCGGGGAGCGGCTGTCCGTTCATCGCCCAGACCAGGAGCGCATGCGGCTCCAGCGCCGCCGCGATCGGCACGCCGCGCGAGATCGCATCCTTCGTCGCATCGCCCGAGAGATGCTGGTCGGCGCCGTAATTGCCGGTGTGGACGGCGGTCGACTTCAGGCCGGCGCTCTGCAGCACGTCGGCGAGCGGCACGCCGGTCCATTCGGCGCAGCCGGCGCCACCATTGGTCCATTGGTTGCCGCGCGCCTGCGGCTGGAAGAAGGAGCGGCCATTGCCGCCGCATTCCAGCACCGTGCGGAAGGTCTTGTGCGTGAATTTCTGCTTGAGCTCGCCGAGCTTGAGCTTCAGCGGCGTGTTGACCTCGCCATCGATCGAGAGCTCCCAGGCGTCACCTTCCTTGAATTCGTCTGGCGTCTGGCCGTTGTTGCGGACGAAGAACTTCTCGAATGGCGTGGTGTCGTCGTCGAGCATGTGCTCCGGTGTCTCGGCGACGAGCGGCCGGTCGCCGAGCAGGACGAGGCCCTTGGCCTTGCCGGGGAAATCGAGGAACTGCGGGCCCTTCGGTGCGGCGGCTGCCGGGGCAGAAGCCGGCGGCGTGCCCTGGGCCAGCGCAGCGGGGATCAGCCCAGCCGGCATCGTGCCCGAGAACGGGATCGTGCCACCGACGGCAGCCCCCATCGCCGCGAGCCCGGCGCCGCCGAGGAAGCCGCGGCGCGAGGAGCCGGTGCGGCGGCCGAAGGCCAGCGCATCGCCGCGCTCGGGATCGTCGCCATAGAGTTCGCCCAGGGACCGTTCCTGCTTGCCCATCATGTCCTCCCTCGCGACGGCGTCACTGCGCCGGCGTTCGAAGGACAAGACGGATGAGCGGGCCGGATCATTCCATCCGATCGATAAATATTTCAGGCGAGGCAGGGCTGGGCGCTGCGCCAGTCGTCCAGCAGGGCGATGCGCAATGGCGTGACCTTCTCCGCAGGCTCGTTCGTCAGCGCCTTGAGGAAGCTGGCGATCATCTCGAAGCGCGCCGGCGGCATCTCGGTCGCGATCAGAAGGTAGCCGTGCCCGCCGGCGTTCCAGCCCGCCAGCGTCCTGGCCGACAGGTCGGGGGGAGGTGCCGGTTCGGCGTGGGGGCTGACATGCAGGCTGAGCCGGCAGCCGCGCAGGCCGACGAAGCCGACCCTGACCTGACCGGCCGCCGAGGTCGCCTGCCAGACCGGCTGCAGCCCGAGGCGGGCGAGCTCGTTGGTGATCGCGCCGGCTGCTACCGGCGCTATCGTCGCTGCAGGCTGGGGTGGCATGGCCGCGAATTGCTCATGCGCGGTCAGGGATGCGGTGAGGAAGCTTTCGGAGGCATCCTGCCGCAGCAGGATCGGTGTCAGCGCGACGGCTGCGGCGACGACGAGCACGGCGGCGATCGCCGCGGCCCGTCGCCAGCCCGAGCGTGGCGACGTCGGGAAAGAGGGCAGGGGTGGCGCGTCGTCGGCCGGCAGCGCCTGCAATTCCTGCTTCAGCCGGACGATGCCACGCAGTGTCTCTGCCGTCTCCGGTGAGCTCGCCAGCCGCTCGGCCATGGCGCGCTGCGCCGCCGGCGTCAGATCACCGTCTGCGAAGGCGTTGAGCGTCTCCCAGTCCGACCGGGAGGGTTGGTCAGCCTGCGGCATGGCGGGCCGGGAGCACACGGATATTGGCTCCCCCTATGATCGAGAGCAGCATGGCCCGGGCGCGCGACAGGCGGCTCATGACGGTGCCGGACGGTACGCCGATCAGCGCCGCCGCCTCCGCATAGCTGAAGCCGTCGAGGTCGACCAAGACCACCACCTCCTTCATCGCGACAGGCAGCTGTTCCAGTGCCTGCCGCACCGTGATCGCGCTGAGCGCGCGCTCGTCGAAACGCCAATCGGCCGGCTCGGATGCCGGCGCGCCCTGCTCGCGCTGCTGTCGCCGGCCCTGGTCGATCAGCAGGTTGCGCAGGATGCTGTATAGCCAGCGGCGATAAGCGGGATCCTCCGCCGGCTCGCTCTTGGCCGTGAGAACCCGCAAGGCGGCCTCCTGCGCGGCATCGGCAGCCCGCTCCCGGTCGCGCGTCAGCGCGCAGGCATAGCGGAACAGCCGCGCCCATTCGCATTCAAGCCGCGCACGGCGCGCGTGCGCATTGCGTTCGTCGCGCCACATGCTCGCGCCATCCGAACCGGTTCATGCCGCGAGCGGACAGGGCCAACGCCAGGCACCCGCGACGTAGGAGAGCATAGGTGAGGATTCGCGAAAGCGGAACTGGAGGCGGCCGAGCTCGCCCGGACGTCAGCCGGCGCGCTTGGCGAGCGCGGCCCGATAGGCGTCGAGGACGCCGTCGATCATCGCGTTCAGGCAGAAATTGGCCCTGACATGCAGGGCGAGGTCGGCAGCCTCAGCCAGTCGCTCCGCCGCCGGTGTCGCCAGGGCCTTGCGGATCGCGTCGGCCAGGATGGTCGGCTCGTTCGTTGCAATCAGGCGGTCGGCATGCCCGGGGCCGTAGATTTCCTTGATGCCGCCGACATCGGTCGCGATCAGCGGCTGCGCCGCCGCGGCCGCTTCCAGGATCACATAGGGCAGTGATTCCGCCCGCGACGGGATCACCATGACATGCGCCTTGGCGAGCGCGGCGCGGATCGGTCCCGGCGGCTCGAACACGCATTGGCTCGCGACGCTCTGGTCGACGGTCATCTGCCGCAGCAGCGCCTCGTCCGGGCCGGAGCCGACGATCAGCATGCGCGGCGTCAGCCCGTCGCGGCGCTTCAGTAGCGCGAGCGCCTCGATCAGCGTGTCGACGCCCTTGGCCGAGCGCAGTTCGCCGAGATAGACGAGGTCGAACTCGGCATCGGCATGGTCGATCGGCTCGAATTCGGCTTCCGAGATGCCGTTCAGCACGATGCGATGGTCGGTGCGCGGCTTGTGCCCGACATGGGCCTCGAAGCGTCCGGCGATGAAGGCGCTCTCGAACAGGAACATGTCGGTCGCCCGCTCGAGCAGGCGCTCGATCGTCATGTAGACGCGGTGCTCGGCACTGCCGGGCTTGTAGTTGAAGCTGCCGCCATGCGGGGTGTAGGCGGTGACGTAGCGCCGGCCGGGCGAGGCCAGAGCCGGCAGGCGGGCGTAGACGCCGCCCTTGGAGCCGTGGGCATGCACGATCTGCGGCGCGATCCGCTTGCGGGCCGAAACCTCCGAGATCTGCGCACGCATATCGGTGAGGCTCGGATAGCGCGACATCGGCACGCGGGTGACGCCGAGCGAAAGCTGCGGTCCGAGCTCGGCGAAGATCTGGTCGGCCCGTACGCCGCCCGTGGTCGAATCGCAGAAGATGCCGACGGCATGGCCGCGCGCGATCTGGCCGCGGGCGAGGTCGAGCACGTGCCGGAAGAGCCCGCCGAGTGGCGCGCGGAAGACATGCAGGATCTTGAGCGGAGCCGAACCGGCCGCGGCGGGCATGATGGCGGTATCCCGGGGAGAGCCGGTCAGAACCAGCGTTCCTTGATCACGATCGTGTCGCCGGGCCGGACCGGATAGGTGATCGGCACCGTGGCGGTGACGAGCTGGCCGTCCATCAGGCGGGTGACCTCGGCATAGTTGCGCTGGCCGCGCGGGGTGAAGCCGCCGGCGATCGCCACCGCGGTCTGCAGCGTCATGCCGTTGACGAACGGGAATTGGCCGGAATTGGTGACCTCGCCGAGCACGAAGAACGGCCGGTAGGCGTCGACCTCGACCGAGACTTTTGGCTCGCGCAGATAGCCGGCGCGCAGGCGCCCTTCGATCGCGCGCTCGAGCTGCTGCGTCGAGCGCCCCTGCGCCTCGACCGCGCCGATCAGCGGCATGGAGATGCGGCCGGAGCCGTCGACGGCATAGATGTTCGAGAGATTGTCCTGGCCGAACACGATGACGCGCAGCTTGTCGCCGCTGGCGAGCTGGTAGGGAGCGGTCCGCTCGACGGCGAATTCGGGCGCTTCGATGCGCGGCGCGCAGCCGGCCACTGCGAGCGCAGCGGCAAGCGCCAGACAGACGGGATGTCTACTCATCATCACCGGCGAACCCTTCAGAATCTGTCCGTAGGGTTAGGCCGACATGGTTAACAAAGGCTGAGCGTCGGGGGCGCGGGATGTATCCCGGCGTTGCGCCGCTTTAACCCGCCAATAACCTTAATGCGCTCAGATGAGGTTGCGTGCTCCCCCAAGGGCACAAGAGTTCTGCGTGAATGGAAGCCTCATGACCGCTCGCTACGATACCGTTGCGGCCGCCGGCGAGAGCCGCTCCGACCTGCTCGACTTGCCGGCTCTCTGGGCCGCGATCAAGGCGAAGAAGCTCTGGATCATCGGGCCGACATTGGCGGCGCTGGGCTTGTCCTTCGTTGCGGTCAACGTCATTCCGCCGCGCTATACCGGCCAGGCCCAGCTCCTGCTGCAGAGCCGCGACAGCTACTACACGCGGCCGGGCCAGTCGTCCGACAATTCCGGCCAGCAATTCGATGCCGAGGGCGTGCAGAGCCAGGTCCAGGTCATCATGTCGCGGGATCTGGCGCGCGAGGCGATCAAGCGCATCGGTCTGGTCGGCAATCCCGAATTCGACTCCGGCGCCGGCGCGCTCGGGGCGCTGAAGAAGGTCGGCGTGCTGCTCGGCATCGGCGCCCATCCGGCCGATCGCTCGCCGGAGGAGCGGGTGCTGGAGAAGTACTATGACCGGCTCCTGGTCTTCCCGGTCGGGCGCTCGCGCATCGTCGCGGTCGAGTTCACCTCGCAGGACCCGGCGCTCGCCGCCAAGGGCGCCAACGAGATCGCCGCCGCTTATCTCGACATGGAGGAGGCGGCCAAGCAGGACACCGCCCGCAGCGCCTCGTCCTGGCTCTCGACCACGATCGAGCCACTGCGCAGGAAGCTGGCTGAATCCGAAGCCAAGGTCGAGGAATTCCGCTCCCGTCACGGCCTGCTCGTGGGCGCCAACAACACCACGATCACCACCCAGCAGCTCGCCGACCTGTCGACGCAGCTCTCCGCTGCGCGCAACCAGCAGTCCGAATCGCAGGCCAAGGCTTCGATTCTTCGCGATGCGATCAAGAACGGGCGCACCTTCGAGATTCCGGATGTCGCCAACAATGAGCTCGTCCGCCGGCTGATCGAGCAGCGCGTCAACCTGCGCGCCCAGATCGCGCTCGAATCGCGCAACCTCCTGTCGGAGCATCCGCGCATCAAGGAGCTGAGCGCCCAGCTCGCCGACCTTGAGGGCCAGATCCGCGCCGCCGCCGAACGCGCCGTGCGCACGCTGGAGAACGAGGCCAAGATCGCCGGCCAGCGCGTCGAGAGTGTCACCGCCGCCCTCGACGGCCAGAAGAAGACGGCCTCCGGCGCCAATGACGACGAGGTCCAGCTGCGCGCGCTCGAGCGCGAGGCCCGCACCCAGCGCGATCAGCTCGAACAGTACATGCTGCGCTATCGTGAGGCGCTCGCCCGCGACGCGCAGAATGCGACCCCGGCCGATGCCCGCGTCATCTCACGCGCCGTCGAGCCGACCGCCCCGTCCTTCCCGAAGAAGCTGCCGACCATGGTCGTCGCGACGCTCGCGACCTTCCTGGTCGCGCTGGCGGCGGTCGTCTCGCGCGAGCTTCTGAACGGCGGAACCCCGGCGCCCGCCGAAGACGCGCCGCGCCGCAAGATGCGCGCACGCGCCGAGCCGCAGATGGAGACGCTGGAAGAGGATGAGCAGAGCGCCGTGAAGGCGGCGCCGGCGCGTCGCGAGCGCATTGCCGGCCTCCTGACCCATGGCGGGCGTGTCGGCCAGCTTCATCTCGACGTCGCCGACCCTGAGTCGGGCGCGGCCGATCTTTCGGCCTGCATCAACAAGCCGAGCGAAGGCCATGCGCCGCTCGTCGTGGTGCTGGACGGGGCCGAGCCCGGCGAGGCTTTGCCGCGGACGCTGGCGCTGCTTCTCTCCGAGCGCAGCCGCTGCATCTTGGTCGACCTCGCCAGCGATTCCCGTGACCGGGCCGGCTTCTCCGAGCTGCTCGCCGGCGAGGCGATGTTCTCCGACATCATCACGCGCGAGCCGGATTCGCGTCTGCACGAGATCGCGCCGGGCCGGGCCGGGCGCGCGGCCGTGCTGGCGGCGTCCGACATCGTCGACGTCGCGCTCGATGCACTCTGCGAGACCTATGACTGGGTGCTGGTCGCCGCCACCTCGACCGATGAGGCGGAGGCGCTTGCGCCGCTGCTGGGCCGCGCCCAGGGCGCGCTGGTCATGGCCGGCCATGTCGGCAACGGCCATGCGGTCGAAGCCGCCTATCGCCTCACCGACCTGACCGGAGCCCCGATCGCGCTCGTCATGGTCGATGCGCCGGAGACGATCGAGGTGGCCATGCCGGATAAGGAGCCGGCGCCGGCCTGACGGCGGACAACGCCGTCGGCAAATGCTGAAAGGTTGGAGGAAAGGGCTGCGTCATCCCGGACTGATCCGATCCCCGCAAACCAGACCGTTTGAAGTTGGAGTTTTTCGCGCCAAAATCCCTCAGTCCGGGGGAGAAAAGGGGCTCAGGTCGGCCGTAAGCTGATCCGGATGGTTTCCACCGTCGACGGGATCGCTCCCGGCCATAGCAAACACAGGATCCAGCGGCACTGACGCGGCCGTGGTCCTCACCGTCCTCAAGACGAGATACGCACCCAGGTGGAAGGCCCGAACATTATCTAAAGGGCTGCTTGTCGCGGAAGCTGTTGTCACATTGGCGCGCGGCGACCTGAGCAGCTATCCACACCAGCGCGACCGGAACCGTCGCGCTGAAAACTCTGGACCGGCGCACTTCCAACGAGAGGCTCGGATATTGGGCGGTTGGTCCGGAGACCGAGCGGAGCCTTGCGTTGATCCAAATATGTCGATAAGTCTCGACATATGGAAAACGAGCAAGTCATCCTCGCTCTCGCCGCCATGGCGCAGGGTACCCGTCTCGACGTGTTTCGTCTGCTGGTAACGGCAGAGCCGGAGGGCCTGCCCGCCGGTGAAGTCGCGCGGCGCCTGGACATCCCGCACAATACGATGTCCTCGCATCTTGCGATCCTCAGTCGCGCCGGGCTCGTCCGTTCCGAGCGCTTCAGCCGCTCGATCGTCTACCGGGCGGATCTCGACGCCCTGCGTTCGGTCGTCGCCTTCCTCCTCAAGGATTGCTGCGGCGGTCGCCCGGAGATCTGCGCTCCTCTCCTCGCCGAGCTCACCCCCTGCTGCCAACCTGCCAAGGTCACGACCGATGCCTGATCGCGTCCACAACGTGCTGTTTCTCTGCACCCATAATTCAGCCCGCTCGATCATGGCCGAGGCGCTGCTGAACCATCTCGGCGAGGGGCGCTTCCGCGCTTTCTCCGCCGGCAGCGAAGGCGGCCCTGGTCCGAAGCCCATGGCCATCAAAGTCCTGGAGGCGGAGGGCATTCCAACCACTGGACTGTCTTCGAAGACCTGGGACGTGTTCGCCGCCCCCGGCGCTCCCGTGATGGACATGGTCGTCACCGTCTGCGACCAGGCGGCCGGCGAAGCCTGCCCGTTCTGGCCGGGTCAGCCGATCACCGCGCATTGGGGGATCGAAGATCCCTCGAACCTTGAGGGCAGCGAGATCGAGCGTGAGCGCGCCTTCGTGACCGCGCTGCGCTACCTGCGCAACCGCATCAGCATGCTGCTCTCGCTGCCCGTCGCCAGCCTTGACCAGATGGCGCTGGCGCAGCGGGTCCGGCAGATCGGTGCGCTCGAAGGCGCGACCCCGCGCGCGAAGCTGGACTGAGGCGCCGATGTCCAGCTTCGAACGTTACCTCACGCTTTGGGTCGCCCTGTGCATCGTCGTCGGCATCGCGCTCGGCCACGTCATGCCTGGCGTCTTCCAAGCCATCGGCACCGCCGAGATCGCCAAGGTCAACCTGCCGGTCGCGATGCTGATCTGGCTGATGGTCATCCCCATGCTGCTGAAGATCGATTTCGCGGCACTCGGGCAGGTCGGCCGACACTGGCGCGGCATCGGCGTCACGCTCTTCATCAACTGGGCGGTCAAGCCCTTCTCGATGGCGGCGCTGGGCTGGTTCTTCATCGCCTGGATGTTCCGTCCGTGGCTGCCGGCCGAGCAGATCAGCAGCTACATCGCCGGGCTCATCATTCTGGCTGCGGCCCCTTGCACGGCGATGGTCTTCGTCTGGTCGAACCTGACGAAGGGCGAGCCGCACTTCACGCTGAGCCAGGTGGCACTCAATGACGCGATCATGGTCGTCGCCTTCGCTCCGATCGTCGGCCTATTGCTCGGCCTGTCGGCGATCACGGTGCCATGGGGAACGCTGGTCCTCTCGGTCATCCTCTACATCGTCATTCCCGTGATCGTTGCTCAGCTTGTTCGCAGCCGTGTTCTGGCGAATGGCGGGCAAGCGGCGCTGGATCGCCTGCTCGGCAGGCTTGGCCCTGCTTCTCTCGTGGCGCTCCTCGCGACGCTCGTTCTGCTCTTCGGCTTCCAGGGTGAGCAGATCCTCGCGCAGCCGATGGTGATAGCGCTCCTGGCGGTGCCGATCCTGATCCAGGTCTATTTCAATGCCGGCCTCGCCTATCTGCTGAACCGGATTGCCGGCGAGCAACATTGCGTCGCTGGACCATCCGCCCTCATTGGCGCCTCCAACTTCTTCGAGCTCGCCGTGGCGGCCGCGATCAGCCTGTTCGGCTTCAACTCTGGAGCAGCACTCGCCACGGTCGTCGGCGTGCTGATCGAGGTTCCCGTGATGCTGACGGTGGTCTGGATCGTCAACGGCTCGAAGGGCTGGTACGAGCGCGGCGGTAGCGTCCGGAAGGTGCAGGCCGCAGAGTAATTCGAGAACTTTGGAAATACCGATTGACAGCATGCATCGAGCGGCGCAACCTATTTCCATGAAAGTCGAAGAAGCAGCAAAGCAGCTTGAAGCGCTCGGCAATCCCACGCGCCTTGAGCTCTACCGGGTTCTCGTCCGCGCCGGGCATGGCGGACTGCCGGTCAACCGGGTGCAGGAGCGTCTGGGCATTCCCGCCTCGACCCTCTCGCACCACCTGCAGCGTCTCGTGCAGAACGGACTGGTCTCGCAGGAGCGGCAGGCCACGACCCTGATCTGCCGGGCCGAATATCCCGCCATGGCCGCCCTTGTGGGCTTCCTCGCGGATGAGTGCTGCGCCGACGAAGCCTGCTCTACCGCCAATCAGGCCGCATGAGCCGATTTTTTATTTGCCTGATAATTCCATCATTCTAGAATAATAGGATATAGTATCATGATGGAGCTACCGATCGCCGTCATCGGCGCTGGTCCGGTGGGCCTCGCCGCCGCCGCCAATCTCGTTGCACGCGGTCTTCCCGTGAAGGTCTACGAAGCCGGCACTGCAGCCGGCGCGAGCATCAGCGATTGGGGCCATGTTCGGCTGTTCTCGCCATGGGCCTACAACGTCGATCCGGCAGGTCGCTCGTTGCTGGAAAAGGCGGGATGGCAGGCGCCGGATGAGGCGGCCTATCCGACCGGCGGCGACCTCGTCAGCGCCTATCTTGCTCCGCTATCGCAAACCCCAGAGCTGGCGCCGGTCATCGAGTATGGCGCACGGATCAAGGCAATCGGGCGGCGAGGTGTCGACAAGGTCGTCAGCCGTGACCGCGAGTTGCGCCCATTCCAGCTGACCGTCATCGACTGTGACGGCCGCGTCCGCCGCGAGCTCGCACGAGCGGTGATCGACGCCTCGGGAACGTGGGCGTCGCCGAACCCACTCGGGGCGGGTGGCGTCGCGGCTCAAGGCGAAGAAGCCTTTGCCGGCCGGATCGCCTACAGCATTCCCGATGTGCTCGGCCGAGACCGCGCAACCTATGCCGGGCGCACCACTGTCGTTGTCGGCGCCGGCCATTCTGCAGCGAATGTGCTGCTCGACCTGGCTGAGCTCGCCACCACTGAACCCGCCACCAGGGCGATCTGGCTGACGCGCAGCAACAACCTGTCCCGCGTCTATGGTGGCGGCGCCAATGACCAGCTCGCGGCTCGCGGCGATCTCGGCCAGAGGCTGCGGCAGCTCGTCGAAGCGGGCAGCATCGAGCTCGTCACCAGTTTCGCGGTCACCATGGTGCGGGAGGTGAATGGTCAGCTCGCACTCGACGGCGAGACGCCTGACGGTCTTCGCTCAATTTCCGCTATCGATCGGATCGTCGTCTGCACGGGCCAGCGTCCAGACCTCTCCTTGACCCGCGAGCTACGCATCGAGCTTGATCCATGGCTGGAGAGCGCCAAGGCGCTTGGGCCGATGATCGATCCCAACCTGCATTCCTGCGGCTCGGTGCCCCCGCACGGTCACCGCGAGCTCTCCCATCCCGAACCCGGCTTCTACACGGTCGGGATCAAGAGCTATGGCCGCGCGCCGACCTTCCTGATGCTCACCGGCTATGAACAGGTCCGTTCGGTCGTCGCCGCAATCGCTGGCGACGTGGCCGCGGCTGACGATGTCCAGCTCGTCCTGCCCGAAACCGGCGTTTGCACAGCCGCGCCGGAAACCACCGGCAGCTGCTGTGGCGGTCCGGCTCCGCGTGACGTGGACGCCTGCTGTGCCGACGACGCATCCGTCAAAGCGCAGGGCAACGCCGGCTGCGGCTGCGGCAGCTCATCTAAAATCGACGAGACCGCTCAGGCCCGATGACGACACCTGTCCATTCGCAAATAAGCCCGGTCCCTAACGCGCGGATCGGGCTCATCCTTGCCCTGGGCGTCACACAGGTCGCCGGCTATGGCGCGCTGTACTACGCGTTCGCCGTCCTTGCGCCGGGGATGACCAAGAGCCTGGGCTGGGCGCCCGAATGGACCTATGGCGGCTTTGCCCTTGGGCTGCTCGCAGGCGGCTTCGCCGCTCCTTTTGCCGGGCGCCTGATCGACAAATTCGGCACGCGCCGGATGATGAGCATCGGCAGTGTGCTGGCGAGCCTGTCGCTCTTTGCCCTGTCCAAGGCGGAAGGGTTGGTCAGCTATTACGCGGCGATGATCGCCCTTGAGGTCGTCTCGACGCTGGTTCTCTATGACGCCGCCTTTACGGCTCTCACGCAGGCCCATGGCGCGAATGCCAGACGGGCGATCAGCAAGCTGACGCTGATCGGTGGCTTCGCCTCGACATTGTTCTGGCCGCTCACGACCGCATTGCTGGCACAGGCGGACTGGCGTGCGATCTATCAGATCTATGCCATAGGGTACCTGCTTCTGGCCCTGCCTTTGCACGCCTTGCTGTTGCCTCGCGGCCCATCGATGCAGGCCGTGAAGCCCTCTCAATCGACCGAGGTGACAACAGCCGACGGCTATCTCGCCGGGGCAGCTCGCCGACGTGCCTTTGTTCTGCTCGCGCTCGCGTTCTCGCTGCAGGGCTTCGTCGTCTCGGCCATGTCGGTTCATATGCTGACGCTGCTGCAGGGCTTCGGCTTCAGCGCAGCATTGGCGGTCACCTTCGGCGCCATGGTTGGCCCGTCGCAGGTCACAGGGCGGCTCATCGAGATGCTGTTCGGCACCAACGTGGCTCCGGTGACGACGGCGTGGGTCTCCGGCGCCCTCATGCCGGTCGGGTTCGTCCTGCTGGCCTTCGGCGGAGGCACGGCCGCCCTCGCTGGACTGTTCGCCATCGCATACGGCGTCAGCATGGGCTTGAGCTCGATCGTGCGCGGCACCGTACCGCTCCAGCTTTTCGGCCCCGCCGGCTATGGCGCCATGCTCGGCAAATTGTCTGCGCCGGGCCTCGCTATCCGCGCCGCAGCGCCGCTAGCGTTCGCCGTGATGATGGAACGTGCCGGGCTTTCGGTGAGTGCGGCAGTGCTGGTCGCACTCTCCGGTGTAGCTGCTCTGACTTTGCTCCTCCTTGCCCGGGTGGTTACGGCAGAGGGCTAGGCGGCCGCGCTGGCGCTTGCGAGCACCGCGGCAGTTTGGAGCTTGGAGCTAATTCCAATCAGCGGAGTTTCGGTGTCCGGTTCCGGGCAGCATGCCACTAAGCGCCGCCCAGCCCGCAGCCCCTGCGAGCCGAAAGGCAGCGCGCAACCTCAATTGCGCTGCTGCTCCGCTTTCCACGCCAGGTACTCGGCTTCGGCATCCTGCGCGAGCGGATAGTAGCGCCGAAGATCGCCGCCCTTCGACAGCATGAGGCGCGAGAAGTCCTCCCATTCGGCATGATGACTGCCGGCCTCGAGCAGCCTCTCGGCATAGGCGATGGGTACGCAGATCGCCCCGTCATCGTCGGCGATGATGATGTCGCCCGGTCTGACATAAGTCCCGCCGCAGGCTATCGGCACGTTGACCGCGTGCGGCATCAGTGTCGTCTGGGTATGGAAGTTCGGCGAAGCGCCACGCATCCAGTAGCCGATGTCGAGCGCGAACGCCTTTGCCGCATCGCGGATCACCCCGTCGATGACCATCCCCGCGCCACCCTTGCCGGCGAAATAGGTCAGCATCATCTCGCCGAAGATCCCGCTCTGCAGGTCGCCGCGGGCGTCGACTACGACGACGTCGCCGGCCTCGACGTGATAGAGCGCGTGCCTGTGAAGCTGCTTCTCGCGATCGGCGTACTCGTCGTCGCCATAGAGATCCTCGCGCTTCGGCATGAATTGGAGCGTAAGGGCCGGGCCAGCGATGGCCTTGCCGCGCGAGTGCGGCACGGCTCCTGCGATGAACGGGTTTCGAATGCCCATCTTGTAGAGTTCGCTCGACGCGGTGGCAGTGCCGATGCTGGCGAGCCCGTCGAGAAGCGCCTTGGCGGGACGGTTGATCGTGGGGATGTCGAACATGCGTCGTTCCTGATGGTTGCCGGCGTGATCGGGTCGTGGTGAGCGCTTCTGCGGATAGAAGAGATCGCGAGGCGGCTTCTCAAAGTCCGCCGACGACCGGATGCCAGTCCGGGCGGTAGGGGTCCTGGTGGAAGCGGGCGTAGTAGTCGCCCTTCTCGTCGTAGAGGGCGCCGTAATGGCGCATCTTGTCCTCGTCGAGCGAAACGCCGAGGCCGGGCCCGGTAGGCACGCGGATGGCGCCGTCCTCATAGGGCATCAGCCCGCCCTCGATGATGTCGTCGGTCAGGTAGTGGTAATGCGCGTCGCCGGCGAAGCTCATCTCGGGGATGGTCGCGGCGGTGTGCAGCATGGCTGCGAGCTCGATGCCGAATTCGGCGCCCGAATGCATGGCGACGCCGAGCGCGAAGGTCCGGCAGATCGCAGCGAGGTCCTTCACCCCGCGCGGGCCTTCCCAGTAGTGGATGTCGGTCAGGACGATATCGACCGCTCCCAGGCGGATGGCAGGGCCGAGATCGTCGAACTTGGCAGGGTACATGTTGGTGGCGATCGGGATGCGCACGGCCTTGCGGACCGCGGCATTGCCTTCGAGCCCCCAGGCCGGATCCTCGAAATACTCCATGCCGACGGCTTCCAGCCGCTGGCCGATGCGGATTGCGGTGGGCGCCGACCAGACGCCGTTGGGATCGATGCGCAGGCCGAAATCCGGCCCCATGCGCTCGCGGCAGGCTTCGACCGCTGCCGCCTCGATGTCCGGCGAAAGCACGCCGGCCTTGAGCTTCATCGCCTTGACGCCGAGCGTCTCGTGCAACTCCTGGCAGAGATCGGCCATGTCCTGCGGATGCTCGTCATGGCCGCCGCCCGGCCGGTCATAGCGCCAGAACAGGTAGGCGATCATCGGGATGCGGTCGCGCACCGGTCCGCCGATCAGGTCGCAGAGCGGGCGGCCGAGCGCCTTGCCCTGGATGTCGAGGCAGGCCATCTCGATCGCGGCATAGAGCCGGGCATTGGAGAGATAATAGATCGCTCGCAACGTCTTGAGCTTGATCAATTCGAGATGGAACGGGTCCATGCCGATGATGCGTGGCTTCAGCTTCATCAGTGCGCCGCGCTGGTCGCCGCCGCCGACCTCGCCCAGGCCGACGATGCCCTCGTCCGTGATCAGTTCGAGGATGGTGCGCAGGAAATAGCCGGGATGGACCCCGGTATTGTGGCGAAGCTGTGCATTGAGCGGGATCGCCACGCAGCGCACCCTCATGTCGACGATCTTCATCGGCCTGTTCACTCCCTCAAAGGTGCATGCCGCCATCGACGAAGAGCGTCGTGCCGGTGATGTAGCGGGCGGCGTCGGAGGCCAGGAACAGCGCGACCTCGGCACAATCCTCCGGCGTGCCCAGGCGGTTTGCCGGGATGCGGGCGAGCACGGCGTCGCGATAGGCGGGATCGGCCAGGGCCTCGCGATTGCGCGCGGTCGCGATGGCGCCCGGCGCCAGCACATTGCAGGTGACGCCGTCGGCCGCGACCTGGCGGGCGATGCTGCGGACCATGCTCTCCAGCGCGGCCTTGCTCGCGGCATAGGCCAGCATCTGCGGATGCTCCTTGACCTGCTGGATCGAGCCGATCGCGATCAACCGGCCGAAGCCGCGCTCCGCCATGGCTGGAACGAGCGCCTGCATCAGCCGGTAGTTGGCGGCGAGATTGAGCTCCCATTGCCGGTCGAGCGCGGCACGCTCGAAGCCGTGCCAGGGCGCCCGTTCCTGCAGGGCGGCGTTGAGCACGAGGATGTCGATCCCGCCGAGCCTGTCCGTCGCTTCGGCGATCAGGCGCTCGACGTCGCTGGGGCAGGTCAGGTCGGCGGCGATGCCGAGCGCTGATCCCGATGCGCGGCAGGCTGCATCGAGTTCCTCACCGCCGGCCGGGCCGTTGAGGCAGATGGTGGCGCCGGAGTGCGCGAGCGCGGTCGCGATGGCGAGCCCAATGCCCTGCGTCGCACCGGTGACGAGCACCCGGCGCCCCGTCAGGTCGGCTTGAAGGCGTCCCGGCTCAGCCATGGCTGTCGCCGAGCCTGGCGTCGAAGGCGTCGCGCACCGCGTCACCCAGGAAATTCAGCGCGAGCACCGTCAGGAAGATGGCGAGCCCGGGAAAGAAGCTCATCCACCAGGACTGGTAGAACTGGATGCCGGTCGCGACCATGTAGCCCCAGCTCGGCGTCGGCGGCTGCACGCCGAGGCCGAGGAAGGAGAGGGCGCTTTCGGTGATCAGCGCCTGCGAGGCCGAGAGCGAGCCATAGACGATGACGTTGCCGGAGACGTTCGGCCAGATGTGCTTGAACAGGATGCGAAAGGGGCGCGCCCCGGAGGCCTGCGCCGCCACGACATAGTCGGCCTCCCGCAGCGTCAGCACCTCCGCGCGCACCAGCCGGGCGAAGCCGGGCATCTTGGTGATCGCGATGGCGAGCATGACGTTGACGAGATCGGGGCCGAGCACCGCGACGATCGAGAGCGCCAGCACCAGCAGCGGGAAGGCGAGAAAGGCGTCCATGACGCGCATGATCAGCGCGTCCCAGCGCCCGCCGAGCCAGCCGGAGACCAGCCCGAGCAGTGAGCCGGCGATCAGCGCGAGCCCGATTGCGAAGATCACGACCTGGAGAGAGACAGTGGCGCCGTGCAGGACGCGCGAGAGCACGTCGCGGCCGATCTCGTCGGTGCCGAACCAGTGCGCGGCGCTCGGTGGCATCGAAAAGGCGTCGGGGTCGATATCGATCGGTGAATGGGGCGAGAGCCACGGCGCCAGCAGGCCGAGCGCGACGATGACGGCGAGGACGATCGTGCCGAACCGGCCCTGCCAGCAGCCGAGGATGCGGCGCAGGATGATCGCGCCGGGCGAGAGCGGGGCTCGCCGCGTCGGCGCGGCGGCGGGGGGCATGAGTTCGGTCACGGCCGCCATCGCCTCACGCCTTCACGCGCGGGTCGAAGGCCCGGTAGAGCAGGTCGGTCAGGAGGTTCACCGCGAAGACCGCGATGACGATGAACAGGATCGCGCCCTGGATGACCGGAAAGTCGCGCTGGAAGATGCCGTCGACGAGCATGCGGCCGAGGCCGGGCAAGGCGAAGACCGTCTCGGTCACAACCGCGCCGCCGAGCAGGGCTCCGACCTGCAGGCCGATGACCGTGACGATCGGGATCAGCGCGTTGCGCAGCGCGTGCCGGACCAGGACCAGGCGCTCGCTCAGCCCCTTGGCCCTTGCGGTGCGGATATAGTCCATCGACAGCACCTGCAGCATCGAGGCGCGGGTCTGGCGCATGACGAGCGCGGCGAAGGCGGTACCGATCGTCAGTGCCGGCATCACCATCAGCCTGAGGTTGCCGCCGGGATCGTCGAGGAAGCGGATGTGGCCGGAGGGCGGCAGCCAACCGAGCTTGAGCGAGAACAGCATGATCAGCAGCACGCCCATCCAGAAATAGGGCACTGCGACCGAGGACATGGCGATGAGGCTCGCCACGACGTCGATCAGGCTGCCGCGGAAACGCGCGGCCAGGATGCCGGCGGGCATGCCGATCGCGATTGCGATCAGGATCGAGAGGAAGCCGAGCTCGAGCGTCACCGGGATGCGCGCCGCCAGCATCTCGCCAACATCCTCGCGCGTGCGCAAAGAGCGGCCGAAATCGCCCTGCGCGACGCGCGCGAGCCAGGTGACGTAGCGGACCGGAGCCGGCTGATCGAGGCCGTACTCGACGCGCACCGCGGCGCGCTGCTCCAGGCTCGCCTGCTCGCCGAGGATGGTGACAGTCGGGTCGCCCGGCAGCAGGTTGGTGAGCGCGAAGACGATGATGGTGACGAAAAAGGCCACCGGCAGCATCTGCGCGAGCTTCTTGGCGAGGTAAGGCAGCACGGTCGCGATCCCTCAGTAGCGATCGAGCCGGCGGTGGTCGCGGGCGATCTCGGCGATGACGGCGTCGGACACCGCGAAATGGGTGGTCATGGCGATGCGCGCCGCCGCGGGGTCGCGGGCCTTGATCGCATCGACGATGGCCTGATGACGGGCGACTGTCGCAGTGGGATCGCGCAGGTCGCGCTGCATGCCGAGCGCGCGCTGGGTGAACTTGATGGTGTCGACGAGCGCGCTGACCAGATGCTCCAGCAGCGCGTTGCCCGAGCAGCGCGCCAGAGCGACATGGAAGGCGAGGTCGCCCTGCAGCCAGCGCTCGAAATCGCCGTCGATATTGGCGCGCATCTTCTCCAGCGCGAGCTCGACCGGCTCCAGCTGGAGCGGCGTCGCCCGCTCGGCGGCGAGCGCCGCGACCTCGACCTCGATGGCGCGCCTGAGCTCGACCGCTTCGCGCAGGCCATTGTCGGTGACGCGGACGGCCAGGCGCAGGAACTGGTCGAGCGGGGCGACCGAGAGCCCCTTGATCGTGGTCGGCTTGCCCTGCTGGATCTGGACAATGCCGAGCGCCGAGAGGCGCCCCAGCGCTTCCCGCACCACAGGCTTCGAGACGTTGAGCCGCTTGGCGAGCTCGGATTCCGACGGAAGCTGGTCGCCCGGGCGATAGACGCGCTCGGCAACGCGGTCGATCACGAACTGCGTCACCGCTTCGGTCAGGCGCTGCTTGTCAGGTTGAAGGGCGACGATCTCACTCATAACATATCAGATATGCTGCCTTGAAGAGCGCGTCAACGGGGTGATGCCGGTCGGTGGAGGTCGCTCTTGAGCCTTTCGCCGCTAGGCTGCGCGCCGTGACACAGAAACCGGTCCTGCCGAAATGCAATGCGGCTTTGCATCGGTGGGCAAAAACTGATTGCCTACCTCATAACATATCTGATAGGTGCCTTCTCCGTCGGCGCCAGACCAAGAGCGCCTTGGGAGGATCACGCCAATGGCCCTGATTTCGCGTCGCGGTCTCTTGCTGGGTGCGTCCAGTGCGGGTCTCATCGCCGGGCTGCCCGGCCTAGCCTTCGCGCAAGGGGCCCCGGTGCGCGGCGGCACCATCGTTGCCTCGATGGACCTGCAGCCGAAGAGCCTCGACCCGATCATGGGCGATGCGCCGACCTCGGATCGTTACGCCCTGATCCAGATGTTCGAGGGGCTGCTGAAGTTCGATGTGCAGGGCAATCTCCAGCCCTCGCTGGCGACGAGCTGGCAATGGTCGGAGGACAAGAAATCCGTCGTCTTCAAGCTGCGCGAGGGCGTCGTCTTCCATGATGGCGAACCCTTCGACGCCGAGGCGGCGGTTTACAACATCGCGCGCGTCGTCGCGCCGAACTCGATCGCGCCGCGCAGCCCCGATCTTGCCGACATCGCCGGTGCCGAGATGGCCGGGCCGATGGCGGTCAAGATCAACCTGAAGCAGCCCTCGGGCGCGGCGCTGGCATCGCTCGCCGTGGAAGCCGGCATGATGTGCTCGCCGGCGGCGCTGAAGAAGCTCGGCCAGGATTTCGGCCGCCAGCCGGTCGGCACTGGCCCGTACAAGTTTGCGGAATGGGTTGGCGGCAGCCAGATCCGCTTCGTCCGGAACGAGCGCTATTGGCGTGATGGCGCCGACGGCAAGAGGCTGCCCTATGCCGATGCTGTGACGCTGCGGATCATCCCGACCACGGCGGTCAAGATGGTCGAGGTCAAGTCGGGTGGGGTGCATCTCGTCGACGGCGTCACGCCGCGCGATTTCGAGGAGGTCGAGAAAAATCCGGCGTTGAAGCTGGTCGCGGTGCCCCCGGGCATCGCGCAATGGCTGACCTTCAACGTCTCCAAGGGCATCTTCGCCAATCCGCATCTGCGCGCCGCCGTCAACCACGGCATCGACCGCAACGTCTTGATGAAGGGCATCACCCGCGGCTTCGGCGCGGTGACGCCGACCTGGGTGCCGCCGAGCGACTGGTCCTATGACGCGAGCGTGCCGCAGCCGAAGCTCGATCCGGCCAAGGTCCAGGCCTTGCTCAAGGAGGGCGGCCAGCCCAACGGCTTCATCTGCAAGCTTTCGATCATCCAGCGCGACCCCGACACGCAGGTCGCTCAGATCGTCCAGGCCCAGCTCAAGCCGTTCAAGATCAACATGGAGATCGAGATCCTCGAGCGGCAGGCCTGGGTGCCGAAGGTGCTAGGGCTGCAGCACGAACTGGCGATGGGGCGCGTCAATGTCCCGCGCGCCGACCCCGACCACGTCTTCGGCCCGTTCTTCGGGCGCACGGCGGCGCAGAACTGGTCCGGGATCAAGGACGAGGAGGTCTTCCGCCTGGTCGACCAGGGCCGCGAGGAGACCGAGCAGGCCAAGCGCAAGACGATCTACAAGGAGCTCCAGACCGCGCTGAACAGGAACGACTACTATTCCTGGCTGTTCTTCCGCGAGGCGCGCCATGTCGCGCGCAAGGAACTTCAGAACATCGTGCTCGATTCCGGCGGCGCCTGGCAGCTTGCCGAAGCCTGGCTCGCCAAGGCCTGATGCAGCCCGTCACCATCCTCGTTCTCTCGGCCGGGGTACCCGCGGCGACGATCGCGGTGCTGGCGGAGCGCTTCGACGTGCTCGGGCCAGGGAGCCCCGACCAGATCGAGGCGCTCGTTTCCGCGCATGGTGCCCGGATCCGCGGCATCGCCACGACGGGCAAGGCGCGGCTGGATCGCGCCTTGCTCGCCAGGCTGCCGGCGCTCGAGCTTGTCGCCTGCTACAGCGCCGGGCTGGACAAGATCGACACGGAGGCGCTCGCCGAGCGCGGCATCCCACTCACCAACAGCTCGGCCGCGCTCGCCGATGAGGTCGCCGACCTCGCGATCGCGCTGATGGTCATGGCCCGCCGCCGGCTCACCGCGGCAGATGCCCATGTCCGCAGCGGCGCCTGGGCAGAAGCTGCCTTTCCGCTCGGCCGCTCGGTGACGGGCCTGCGCATCGGCCTGCTCGGCCTCGGCCATATCGGAAGCGCCATCGCCCGCCGCGCCGAGGCGATGGGCATGCACCCGCGCTACTGCACGCGCCGGCCGGTCGCAGGCTGCGCCTATCCCCATCACGCCGATGCGCGGGCGCTCGCCGCCGACAGCGATGTCTTCGTCATCGCCTGCCCGGGCGGGCCGGCCAATCGTGGTCTGGTCGACAGCAGCGTCATCGCAGCGCTGGGATCCGGCGCGACGCTGGTCAACATCGCACGCGGTGAGATCGTCGACGAGCCGGCCCTCATCGAAGCGCTGGCGTCGGGACGGCTCGGCAGCGCCGGGCTCGACGTCTTCGCCGACGAGCCTGACGTCCCGCTGGCCTTGCGGCGGCTGGACAATGTCGTGCTGGCTCCTCATCTCGGCAGCGCGACCATCGAGACCCGGCATGCCATGGGCGAGAGCGTCGTCCGATCTCTGGAGCGGCTGTTGAACCCGGTGTGAAAAACGGATGGTCCTGGCCGGCTTCTCCGGCCGATTATCGCTCTCAGCGGCAGTGTCCGTTTGTAGGCGCTCTGTCAATGTCCGCTTTTGGCGCTCTGTTGCCTTGAGACTGCCACCGGGCTCCGACTTCGGAGGGAAACAAGCGTCGGCAAATTTGCCCGGCAGACCTGCGTCACGGCATCTTGCCGCCGCCGCGACCGTCGCCAGCGATTGTCCCCGCTCCGCCAGCGCCCCGGCGATCCTGTGGATCAGGACGGTGCCGGCGATGCCGCGCCGCCGTTCCTTCGGCACGGTGGATTTGAGAGGTTCAGAGATAGTGAGAGATGGCGGAGGCGGCCTACTCGTCCGCCTCTGCCGGCTTGCGGCGCCTCAACAGCCCGAGGATGCGTTGCGCCGTCTTCAGAGCAAGGGGCGAAGCCTTGATCCGCCGCTTCAGCGCGCGCTTCGCCTGGCTGTAGCCTGCATAGGCCCGCCCCCTGGCCGTCAGCGGGACGAAGGTGTCGACGAGCTCGTCGCTGTCGTCGCAGATCGTCGTCTTGTAGCGGGCCTCGCCGACGCCGAGGTCGAACATGGTGACGCCCGCCTGGCATTTGCGCTTGATCAGCTCGATCAGGAGGATCTCGCCGGGGCTGGTCCGCGCCGCCTCCGAGCCGAGATCGAAGGAGGTCGCCATGCCGGAGAAGCGCTTTCCCTGCACGGCGCCGACATAGGTCGCGACCGAACGGCCCGAGAGATCGAGCGAATAGAGCTCGATTGCCGGCGAGCGGCCGGCCTGCGCCAGCGCTCCTTCACGCAGGAAGGCGCGGATCGCCGGGGTGGCAAACGGGTCGGGCAGGCCCAGCTGCGCGAAGCGGGCCGCCTTCTGCGCCAGGAACGCGTCGAGCACGCGCCCGATCTCGGCGTCGCTATGGGCCCGCACCAGTTCTGATGGCCCGAACTCGGCGAAACGATTGCGCTTCGTCGTCATCTTCTTGCGGGCATGCTTGCTCATCGAGCGCCGGAGCGTGCCGTCGCAATCGCCCGGTTCGAGCGCCAGCTTGTAGGCACGGCTCGGGCTTTGCCCCGCGGCGAGCCTGGCCGGCGGATTGGCGATGCCCTGCCAGGCCGTCGGCTGGTTGATCAGGAACAGCGCGTCGATCCCGCCGATCGCCGCGCCGATCTCCTTGAGCAGCTGCTGCGCTGCCGTCGCATCGAGCGCTTCGGCGAAATCCGGCCGATAGAGCGCCATGTGATAATTGGCGTGCTTGCCGCCGATGAATTCGGCGAAGCGCGTGCCGAGACGCCGGGTGACCACCAGCGGGAACAGTGCGAGCAACGCGCCCTGGCCGTCCTCGACCCGGACGAAGTGGAAGTCCATCCCCTCGGCCCGGCCGATTGTCGTGGCGAAGGGGCGGATCCAGTCATAGGCCTGATAGGGCGTCACCAGCGCATCGGCTTCCAGCGCGCGCCAATTGGCTTCGAGGGCGGCAAGGTCGCTGCCTGCAATGACCCTGGCCCAAAGGCGCGTCTCCGTCTCCCGCCGCAGGGCAGGGGCGGCGGACGGGCTGGGCGCGCGGTCGGCGACGACGGACATGCCGCCTTCCTTAACCCCGCATTGTGAACGGACCTGCCACTGTCGCGGACGTTGCAAGACAGCTTCGCCGAACAGCGTTAGCGAAGGGTTGAATCGATCTCTCGGAGACGCCGGGCATGAGCCTGCGCCACAAGGCTTTTTCGGCCGCATTCACGGCCATCGCTGCGACCGGCGCCGACCGCTGGGGCAGGGGGCTCGCCCAGGGCAGGGGCGCGATCCTGACGCTGCACCATGTCCGCCCGGCGACATCGGGCGGCTTCAGTCCGAATGGATTGCTCGAGATCACGCCGGATTTCCTCGACCGGGCGCTGACCCTGATCCGGGCGGAAGGCTACGACATCGTCTCGCTCGACGAGGCGCTGGCACGGCTGGCCGATCCGAAACCCGGCCGCTTCTTTGTCGCGCTCACCTTCGACGATGGCTATCGCGACAATCTCGACCATGCCTGGCCGGTGCTGGCGAAGCACCAGGCGCCCTGGACGCTCTATGCCGTACGCGGCTTCGCCGAGCGCACGGCGCGGCTCTGGTGGCTGGAGCTGGAGGAGGCGATCCGGGCGCTGCCGCGGATCTCGCTCGAACTCCCGGGTGGTCGCTTCGACGCGCCCGCGGGAACTGACGCCGAGAAGCAAAAGGCGTTCGACCGGCTCTACTGGCGCCTGCGCAAAGGCCCTGAAGCGATTCTGCTCTCAGTGATTTTCGATCTCGGCCGGCAAGCCGGCATCGATCCCGCCGGGCTGGTCGAGCGCGAATGCTTGCCCACCGAGACGCTGCGCTCGCTCGCCGGTGCGCCCGGCGTCACCATCGGCGCGCATACGCTCAGCCATCCGATGCTCGCCAAGCATCCGGAGGAGATCGCGCGCCGCGAGATCGTCGAGAGCAAGGCCTGGCTGGAGGAAGCGCTGGGCACGCCCGTCCGCCACTTCGCCTACCCGGTCGGCGATCCCACCTCCGCCGGGCCGCGTGAGTTCGCCTTGGCGAAGGAAGCGGGGTTCGCGAGTGCCGTGACGACCCGGCCCGGGCATCTCTTCGCCGAGCATGCCGAACATCCGCATGCGCTGCCGCGCGTCTCGCTCAACGGCCTGCATCAGAGCGAGGCCGCGCTGAAGGCGCTGCTGTCGGGACTGCCGTTCCTTGTGTGGAACCGGGGCAGGAAAGTCAGCGCCGGCTAGCCGAGGGCCAAGAGACTCTGGCTGAGCAGTCAGCGAATCGGCGGGGCGTAGTGCAGGCCGCCTTGCTTCCAGGAGGCGTTCAAGCCGCGCTCGATCTTCAAGGGGCTGTCCATGCCGATATTGCGGTCGAAGACCTCGTTATAGGCGCCGACCTTACGGATGATGTTGAGCGCCCAGTCCTTGGACAATCCGAGCGACTCGCCGATCGCACCCTCGCGGCCGAGCAGGCGCAGGACATTGGGATCCTTGGTCGTAGCGGCGGCCTGCTCGACCGTGCTCGACGTCAGCCCGAATTCCTCGGCCGCGTGCATCGCATAGGCCGACCATCTGACGATATTGTACCAGGGGTCGTCGCCCTGGCGGACGGCGGCGCCGAGCGGCTCTTTCGAGAGTGTATCGGGCAGCACGCTGTGCTTTTGCGGCTCCGTCAGCTTCGAGCGGAAGGCGTAGAGGACGGAGCGGTCGGAGCTGAAGGCGTCGCAGCGGCCCGACTGATAGCCCTGCAGCGCCTCTTCCTGCGAGGCGAACGCGACGATTTCGTTCTTCAGATTGTTCGAGCGGAAGAAGTCGGTGAGGTTGAGCTCGGTCGTCGAGCCCTGATTGGTGCAGAGCGTCGCGCCGTTCAATTCCTTGCCGGATTTGACCTCGCCCGAGCGGACCATGATCCCCTGGCCGTCATAATAGGTCACGGCGGCGAACAGGATGCCGTTCGTGGTCTCGCGCCCCATCGTCCATGTCGTCGTGTTGAAGAGGATGTCGACCTCGCCGGACTGCAGTGCCGTGAACCGGGCCGCGGCCGGGAGCGGCACGATCATCACCTTCTCGGGATCGCCGAACACCGCCGTCGCGACCGCGCGGCAGAAATCGACGTCGAGGCCGCGATGGCGGCCGGTCGCGTCGGCGATGGAGAAGCCGGGCGTGCCCATGGTCGAGCTGCATTTCAGGACGCCGCGCTGTCTCACAGTGTCCAGGGTGCCGGCTTCAGCCAGCCCCCCGCCGAGCGCAAGGCCAAGAGAACCCAGCTGCAGCAATCTTTTCATGGCCCCATCCCCCTCTTGCCCGCGGCATGCATCGCGCCGCCGGGCGCTTTTGAACGCGGCGAAACGGTATTGCGGCGGCTGCGAGAAAAGCGCTCTAAAAGCCGGGGCCGGCTGCAAGTTTCTTGAGTTCGGCGGGTCGGAAACGCAGGAAACGACAAAACCGCTCGAAAAGGGCCGTTATCGGCCTCGGGGCATATGACGATGTCGTCGAGGCGGCTCGCGGATCGCTGGGCAGCTTTGATGGGCCCGCGGCGGTGGCCCGATCAGACCTCGTCCTTCCGCTCCATCCATTTGATCAACGGCAGCAGAGGCAGCACCCAGACCAGCCCGAGCACGACATAGGCGATCGTCTGCACGAGCTTCGAGGCTTCGGTGATCCGTCCCTGCGCCAGCGCCATCGCGACGAGCGCGTAGACGCAGACGAAGACGATCATCACGACCGTGCCGACGAGCTTGCGATGGGTCTGCCTCATGGCGATCTTCAGTCCGGGCTGCGGCATTGCGGGCGTTGTTCAGGTCTCAAGGGCGGACTATCTGTCACCCGCCGCCGCGCTTGTGAAGCGTATTCAAGCCTGCTCCCTGCGACCCGAGGTCCCGCCGCCGTGACGATCGCGCTCGATCAGCCTGCCGTTCCGGCCGCGACAGGCCATGCCGGCATCCGCCGCTGGCTCTGGGCCGTCGCCTTCCTTGTCTTTGTCATGGTCGTGGTCGGCGGCGCGACGCGATTGACCGGTTCGGGCCTCTCGATCACCGAATGGCGCCCTGTCACCGGCGCGATCCCGCCGCTCTCCGACGCCGCCTGGGTGCTCGAATTCGAGAAGTACCGGCTGAGCCCGCAATTCCAGCTCCTCAATTCGGGCATGGAGCTGGCCGACTTCAAGTTCATCTACTGGTGGGAGTGGGGCCACCGCCAGCTTGGCCGCTTCATCGGGCTGCTCTATCTCGCCGGCTTCTCCGTCGTCCTGCTGCGGCGCTCGATGCCGTGGCGCGAAACCGCGATCCTGTTCGGCATGGGCCTGCTGCTCGGACTGCAGGGCACGATCGGCTGGATCATGGTCGCCTCCGGGCTGGAACCGGGCATGATCGCGGTCGCCCCGGTCAAGCTGACGCTGCATTTGACCTTCGCCGGCCTCTTCTTCGCCAGCGTGATTGCCTTTGCGACCTGGCTGACGCCGCTACGCCGGATCGAGCCGGCACGGGGCAGGGCGGCAGCATGGTTCCTGCTCCTCTTGCTCTTCGTGCAGATCGCGCTCGGTGGCCTCGTGGCCGGCTCCAAGGCCGGCTTCACCTTCAACACCTGGCCATTGATGGACGGAGCGTTGGCGCCTTCCGCCTCGACGCTCTTCGCCGGCACGCCATTTTGGGAGAACTTCGTCGATAATGTCGCGCTGGTGCAGTTCAACCACCGCATCGGCGCCTATGTCCTGTTCGCCTTCGCGCTCTGGCAGATGCTGGCATTGCGCCGCGCCGCGCCGGGCTCGGGCGCCGCCAAGCGCGCGACTGCCATTGCCGGGCTCGTGCTGGCGCAGTCTACGCTGGGCATCGTGACGTTGCTGCTGGTCGTG
Source organism: Allobosea sp. P4_H5 (assembly GCF_056400825.1). Lineage (NCBI taxonomy): Bacteria > Pseudomonadati > Pseudomonadota > Alphaproteobacteria > Hyphomicrobiales > Alloboseaceae > Allobosea > Allobosea sp. P4_H5. Next base: position 198,791 of record NZ_JBFUKM010000011.1, read on the forward strand.
CCGCTCTGGGCCGGTCTCGCCCATCAGGCGCTCGGCTTCACCGTACTGGCGATGGGCGTGGTGCATCTGACACGAAGCAGCTCCCTTCTCCCCTCGGGGGAGAAGGTCCCGGCAGGGGGATGAGGGCGCCTCGACCGGGTGAGCCGTCCTTCCCTCATCCGTCAGCGCTTCGCGCTGCCACCTTCTCCCCCGAGGGGAGAAGGGTTTCAGGGCGTCAGGCCAGCGCCTGATCGAGATCTGCGATCAGGTCCTCAACATCCTCGATGCCGATCGACAGGCGCACCACCTCCGGTCCGGCGCCTGACGCGGTCTTCTGCGCGTCGGAGAGCTGGCGGTGGGTGGTCGAGGCCGGGTGGATCACCAGCGAGCGCGTGTCGCCGATATTGGCGAGATGCGAGAACAGCGAGAGCTTCGAGACCAGCTGGACGCCGGCGTCATAGCCGCCCTTCAGGCCGAAGGTGAAGACCGCGCCGGCGCCCTTGGGGCAGTAGCGCTGGGCGAGGGCGTGGTACTTGTTGTCCGGCAGGCCGGCATAGTTCACCCACTCGACCGCCGGGTGCTTGGCAAGATGCGTCGCCACCTTGAGCGTGTTCTCGCAATGCCGCTGCATGCGCAGCGGCAGGGTCTCAATGCCGGTCAGGATCATGAAGGCATTGAAGGGCGAGAGCGCCGGACCCATGTCGCGCAGGCCGAGCACGCGGGTTGCGATCGCGAAGGCGAAATTGCCGAAGGTCTCGCCCAGCACCATGCCATTATACTCAGGCCGCGGCTTGGACAGCATCGGGTAGCGCTCGTCGCCGACCCAATTGAACGAGCCGCCATCGACGATCAGGCCGCCGATCGAGTTGCCATGGCCGCCCAGGAACTTCGTCGCCGAATGCACGACGATGTCGGCACCATGCTCGAACGGGCGGATCAAATAGGGGCTCGCCATCGTGTTGTCGACGATCAGCGGGATGTTGTGCTTCTTCGCGATCTTCGAGATGCCCTCGATATCGACGATGACGCCGCCGGGATTGGCGATGGATTCGATGAAGATCGCCTTGGTCTTCGGCGTCACCGCCGCGGCGAAGGCCTCCAGATCATCGGAATCGGCCCAGATCACGTTCCAGCCGAAGTTCTTGTAGGAATGGTTGAACTGGTTGATCGAGCCGCCATAGAGCTTCTTGGCGGCGACGAATTCGTCGCCCGGCTGCAGCAGCGCGTGGAAGCAGAGGAACTCGGCGGCATGGCCCGAGGCCACCGCGAGCGCCGCCGTGCCGCCCTCCAGCGCGGCGACGCGCTCTTCCAGCACCGCGTTGGTCGGGTTGCCGATGCGGGTGTAGATATTGCCGAAGGCCTGCAGCCCGAACAGCGAGGCGGCGTGGTCGACGTCGTCGAACACGAAGCTGGTCGTCTGGTAGATCGGCGTGGCGCGCGCGCCGGTGGCTGCGTCGGGAGCTGCGCCGGCATGGACGGCGAGCGTATGGAAACCCGGTGCGCGGTCGGTCATGGCGTGCTCCCTCGGAAACTCTGATTTCGGACGACTTGTTCGATTTAACGAACGCCTTGCGAGGCGTCAATTCAGTGTCGAGCCCTCAGCTCGGGCCCGACATGCTCCGGGCGGACACCCATCCCGACCATGCGCGCGGGCAGCCGGCGCAGCAGCGGAAAGCGTTGCAGCAGCCTGAGCGGCCAGGGCGGCGCGATCGGCTTGTCCGCCGCGAGCAGCGGCGTGATCACCCGGTTCTGAATCGCGACCTGGGCGGCTTGCGTGACCTTGGCCGGCCATTCGCGGCGCTTCTGCACGGCGGCGAGGTCGGTATCCGCCAGTGTTCTCTCGCGCAGCGGCCTGGCCAGCAGATTGGCGGCCGCGACCGCATCCTGGACCGCGAGGTTGATGCCGACGCCGCCGATCGGCGACATGGCGTGCGCGGCATCGCCAATGCAGATCAGCCCCGGCCGCCACCAGCGCTCCAGCCGATCGACCGCGACCGAGAGCAGCTTGATATCGTCCCAGGAGGCGAGTTCGCCAGTCCGATCGGCCAGCTCCGGCGCGAGCGTGAGGAGCCCGGCCTTGAAGGCATCGAGCCCGGCGGCCTGCAGGCGCTCCAGGGACCCCTTCGGGATGATGAAGGCGCATTGCCAATAGTCGCCGCGGTTGAGCCGGATGAAGAAGCGCCCGGCCGCGACCTGGCCGAAGGCCTGTGCCGGCTCATCCGGCCGGCGGCTAAAGCGAAACCAGAGCACGTCCATGGGCGCGCCCAGTTCCGTGACTGTGAAGCCTGCTGCGGCGCGGACATCGGAACGCCGTCCATCCGCTGCGACGACGAGATCGGCGCGAATCTCCAGCGGGCCGTCGGGGTTCTCGGCCGTAAGCCCGACGACACGCCCCTTCTCCTCGATCAGCCCGGTGGCCTTCGTCCGCATCAGCAATCGGAAATTCGGATAAGCCCGGCCGTGATCGGCGAGGAAGTCGAGAAAATCCCATTGCGGCATGAAGGCGATGAAGGGCGCCTTGACCGGCAGATGGCTGAAATCGGCGACGGTGATGTCCTCAGCTCCGAAGCGGGCGACGAGATCGTCCTCCCGGACATGCGGCAGCTTCAGGAAGTCCTCGAGCAGGCCGAGTTCGTGCATCACCTGCATGGTCGAGGGATGGATGGTGTCGCCGCGGAAGTCGCGCAGGAAATCGGCGTGCTTCTCCAGCACGATCACCTCGACACCGGCGCGCGCCAAAAGGAAGCCGAGCATCATTCCGGCCGGTCCGCCTCCGGCGATGCAGCAGGTCGTGCTTTCCCGGCGCATGCCCTTTCCTCCGCCTATTCGGTCAGCCTGATCCCGGTCTTCGCCACCAGCTCGGTCAGGATCGCGCGGTCGCGGGCCATGAAGGCGCCGGTCTCCTGCGGGCTCCAGGCGACGGGCTCGATCACCAGCTCGCGATAGCGTGCGGTGAGCTCGGCGTCGGCCATCGCCGCGTTGATCGCGGTGTTGAGGATGTGCAGCGTGTCCGGCGCGATGCCGGCCGGCGCGACGATCGAGGCCCAGCCGGGATAGATCAGGTCGACGCCCTGTTCCCTGAGCGTCGGCAGCTCGGGCAGTTGCGGCTGGCGCGCATCGGTGGTGACCGCGAGCGCCTTCAGCTTGCCGCCCTGGATATTGCCGAGGCTGGCGGCGAGGCTGTCGATCATCACCTGGACCTGGCCCGACATCAGGTCGGCCGCGGCGAGCCCGGCGCCACGATAGGGCACATGCGCCAGCTTGAGGCCGGCTGCCTGCATGATCATCTCGAAGACGAGGTGGTTGGTGCCGCCGACCCCGGCCGAGGCGAAATTGAGCTGGCCCGGCCGCTGCTTCGCATAGGCGAGGAACTCGCCAAGTGAACTGACAGGCAGGGTCGGCGAGGCGTTCAGCACCAGCGGGAACAGGCCGAGCATGCCGACCGGGGCGAAATCATAGGCGACGTCATAGGGCAGCTTCTGTCCGAGCGCCGGGGCGGCGGCGAAGCTCGCTGCGGTGGCGACGAGGAGCATATGACCATCGGCCGGCGCCTTCACCACCGCCTGCCCGGCGACGATGCCGTTGGCGCCCGGCCGGTTGTCGATGATCACCGACTGGCCGAGCTGTCGCGCCAGGGTCTCGCCGAGCCGGCGCGCCGCAATGTCGGTGCCACCAGCCGGCGCGAAGGGCACGACGAGCTGGATCGGCCGTTCCGGAAAGGCGGCGCGGGCGCTGCCGGTGGCGAGCGCGCCGGCGAGCCCCGCGAGAAGGACGGTGCGGCGATCGAGAGGGGGCATCGGCCTTCTCCGGCGTGAGCGGGAGCGGCGAGATTAGCGATCGCCCGCCAGCGGGGAAGAGGTTACGTGCCCGGCCGATTGATCGTCAGTTTCTGGAAGCCCTTGCCGGCGAGCACCGGCTTCTTCGCCGAGAGGATGCGTGAATTGATGCCCTGCCAGCCGATCTCGCCGGAGAGCCGGCCATATTCGATCTTCGGGCAGCGATTCATGATCACGGTGAGGCCCTTGGCCTCGGCCTTGGCCGCGGCCTCGTCATTGCGCACCGAGAGCTGCATCCAGATCACCTTGGGCAGCGGGTCGAGGCCGAGGGCCTCGTCGGTGATCGGTCCGGCCGCCTCCGAGTTGCGGAAGATCTCGACCATGTCGACCGGCCGGGGGATGTCCTTCAGCGAGCCGTAGACCGTCTTGCCCAGCAGCGTCTGCCCGGCGAGGCCGGGATTGACCGGGATCACGTCATAGTCGCGATCGAGCAGGTATTTGGTGACGATCCAGCTCGGCCGCGCCTCGTTGGCGGAGGCGCCGACCAGCGCGATGGTCTTCACCTCGCGCAGGATGCGGCGAATGAGCGCATCGTCGTAAGCGTCGTGATTCACGGAGTCAAAATCCAAGCGAATTGAACGAATTACCAGCTTTCCCTGAATCAGCGGCAAAGCCGCGCAGATGTCCGGAACATGGCGTTGGCAAGCTGGTTCCCCATCTTCAGGAGTGAGGGGCAAATCCCGCTCTTCATCAGTAAGGAGGGCCTGCCATGTGCGACTACAGTCTGCACCATGTTATGTCGACTCCTGCCAAGGTCGGCGACGTCCTCAAGACCACCGGCTTCCCCGGGTCGAGCACCCGCGGGTTCTGCGCGGTTAGCGAGCCGAACGTCGCGGTCTGCGTCATGCCCGGCACGGAACTGGTGTTCTCGGCCGAGATTGAATGCGACAGGGCGATCGGCTTCCTGCCGCATCGCCGGCTCGGGGAGACGCTGGCGCGCTTCCGCCAGATCGATCTCGACAAGCCCTATGCCCATCACGACGCGATCGAACTGCCGAACGGGCGGATCGAATTGCTGACCAACCTCTCGGTGGGCCAAACCGCGACCGTGCTGCAATTGCCGGCGGACGAGCAGGCGCAGCGGGCCGCTCCAGCCGAAGCCGAGCCGGCACCGGCAAGACATGAGCCGATCCTTCTTTTCGGCATCTGACCGGGCGGAAATAGGCGCATAGGCGTCCATCCAGCGGACTCGTCCTGCGACGGGTCCGCCAGTTCAGCTGTGACGCCAGTCCGGCTGGCGCTTCTCCATGAAGGCGCCGATGCCTTCTTCCGCGTCGCGCGCCAGCATGTTCTCGACCATCACCGCCGAGGCGTGGTCATAGGCTGCCTTCAGCCCCATCTCGCGCTGCTCATAGAAGGCGCGCTTGCCGACCTTGACCGTCGCCGCCGATTTCGAGGCGATGATCGCGGCGAGCCGTCTGGCTTCCGTGAGCGCGTCTCCGGCAGGCACGACGCGGTTGACCAGGCCCATGCGGGCAGCTTCCTGCGCCGGCACCATCTCGCCGAGCAGCAGCATCTCCATCGCGTGCTTGGCCGAGAGATTGCGAGAGAGCGCGACCATCGGCGTCGAGCAGAACAGGCCGATATGGACGCCCGGCGTGCAGAAGCGCGCAGCTTCGCCGGCAACGGCAAGGTCGCAAGATGCTACGAGCTGGCAGCCGGCGGCGGTCGCCGTGCCTTCGACCGCAGCGATCACCGGCTGGGGCAGGGCGGTGATCTGCTGCATCACGCCTGAGCAACGTCCGAGGACGTCGGCGAAATAGGCGCGGCCGCGATCGGGATCGGCCCGGCGCGCGCTCATCTCCTTGAGGTCGTGCCCAGCCGAGAAGACCGGGCCGGCAGCGGCCAGCACCACGGCGCGGATGCTGTGGTCGTTCGCGATCGCAGCGAGTGTCTCCGACAGCGCCGCCAGCATCGCCTCGCTCAGCGGATTGCGCGCTTTGGGCCGGTTCAGGGTCAGCGTCGCGATGCCGTCGGCATCCTCGCGCAGCAGGATCTGCGCCTTGGCGTGGGCGTTCATGGCGATCAGCCTTTCGCGGTTTGTCCTATTGTCGGAAGACGGGGGCCGTGCTGCAAGGGGATCAACGTCCGATCAGACTCAGAGGCTGTCAGTGACCATGGACAGGGTTTGGGTGAGGTCAAACCGTCCGAATGCCAGGAGCGTTGCGCAGCCGATACCGCTGGTATCGGCAAGCGATGCGACGCCGCAGTCGGCCGGTTTCACCTCACCGCGCAGCGGCGTGGCGCTTTTGCCAGATTGCGGCGTCGCTCGTTACGGCCAAGCCGGAAGGCTTGGCCGCACCAAGCTCCTGGCACTCGGACAAAATCGCCGACGCCCAAATCCTATCCATGGTCACTGACAGCCTCTAGGTTTTCCGCACGATGACGACCCGCATGAGCGCCGCCGAGATCGAGGCCTATCTCGATCAGGTCTTCCCGCAGCTCCACTATGGCGGGCGCACCTATTTCGTCGAGGAGGTCGGGCCGCTCAGCGCGCGCATGCGCTGCGACTACCATGAGAAGCACCTGCGGCCGGGCGGCACCATCTCCGGCCCGACCATGATGGCGCTGGCCGATCTCGCGCTCTATGTCGCGATCCTCGCCCAGATCGGCCCGGTCGCGCTCGCGGTGACCACGAGCCTCAACTACAACTTCCTGCGCAAGCCGGGGCAGTCGGCGCTGATCGGCGAAGCAAAGCTTCTCAAGCTCGGCAAGCGCCTCGCCGTCGGCGAAGTCTGTCTCTATTCGCAAGGTGAGGGCGAGATGGTCTGCCACGCGACCGGGACCTATTCGATCCCGGCCGAGCGGTAGCCTGGCTATTTTGCCGGAAGCGGGTCGAGCCCGGTCTTGCGGATCGCCGGTGCCGCTTCCGCCGAGCCCAGGCAGGCGATCAGCTTCTTTGCCGCCTCAGGCTGCTTGGCGCCGGCGGCGAGGCCGGCCGAAAAGACCGTCACGCGCTGGACTTCTTCCGGCAGCATGCCGACGAAATCGAGGCCTTCGATCGGCAGCAATTCGCTGACCTGCTGGAAGCCGAGTTCGGCCTCGCCGCGCGCGACGATCGTGCCGACGCGTTCGGAGAAGATTTTCTTCGCCTTGGCCATGACCTGGCCGCTGGGGTCGAGTTTCGGAAAGAGCTCTTCGGACAGATAGGTGCCGCTGGCGCTTGCCGAATAGGCGATCGACTTCGCTTCCATCAGCGTCTTCTTCAGCGCCTCGACCGTCGAGATATCCGGCTTGGGCGCCCCGGCCTTGACCGAGAGCCCGATCGCCGAGCGGGCGAGGTCGACGCGGGTTCCGGCCGCGCCCTTGCCGTCCTCGACCAGCTTCTCGAAGGCGTCGGCCGCTAGGATCACTACATCGGCCGGCTCGCCGCGCGCCAGCCGATTCGGGATCGCGTCGGGGGCGGCTCCCATCGAGGCGCCATAGGCGCTGACGACCTTTTCGCCGAGCTTCACCTCGCAGCCGGCGACGAGGTCCTTGTAGGCAGCGGTGAAGCCGCCGGAACTGAGCACATGGACTTCGGCGGGGGCCGGCTGCGCGAAGGCGAGCGGAAGCGCGAACAACGCGGCGCCGGCAAGATGACGGGTTGCTGGAGCTGGCATGGCGTTCCTCCGGGTTGTGGGAAGTCATGCTCGCGCGCCGGAACGGGTTGCGCAAGCTTTCACTCGATGGCGGTATCTAGATACCGTTTCTTGCATTGCTCTGAAAACAATGCGTTTTCCGCCAAGGTCGGGTATTTTCTTTGCTTGACATCGCCGGTGTGGCCGCCTATCCAGCCCCCACACCGCCGCCGGCCTGCCGGCGGCTTGTCCTTTTTTCAAGCAGCCGAAGGGTGCCGCGATGAAGACCATCTCGCTCAAGCCCGCCGATGTCGAGAAGAAGTGGGTTGTGATCGACGCCTCCGGGCTCGTCGTCGGCCGTCTCGCCTCCCTGGTGGCGATGCGTCTGCGCGGCAAGCACAAGGCCGCCTACACCCCGCATGTCGACTGCGGCGACAACATCATCGTCATCAACGCCGACAAGGTGGTGCTGACCGGTCGCAAGCGCGACCAGAAGATCTACTACCATCACACCGGCTATGCCGGCGGCATCAAGGAGCGCTCCGCCAAGTTCATTCTCGAAGGTCGCTTCCCGGAGCGCATCGTCGAGAAGGCTGTCGAGCGCATGCTGCCGCGCGGCCCGCTCTTCCGCCAGATCCTCGGCAATCTGCGCGTCTATAAGGGCTCTGAGCATCCGCATGCCGCCCAGTCGCCCGAGGCGCTCGACGTCGCGGCGCTCAACCGCAAGAACGCGAGGGTCTGACGATGGCCGAGGTTCTCCAGTCTCTCGAGCAGCTCGGTCAGGTCGCCAAGGGCGTCCAGCCCGAGGCTCCCGTCCATGTCAAGAAGGTCGATGCGCAGGGCCGCGCCTATGCCACCGGCAAGCGCAAGAACGCCATCGCCCGCGTCTGGATCAAGCCGGGTTCCGGCAAGATCACGGTCAACACCCGTGATCAGGAAGTCTACTTCGCCCGTCCGGTGCTGCGCCTGATCCTGCAGCAGCCGCTGATGCTGGTCGATCGCATGACCCAGTACGACGTTATCGTCACGGTCAAGGGCGGCGGCCTCTCCGGCCAGGCCGGCGCGGTCCGCCACGGCATCTCCAAGGCTCTGACCTTCTACGAGCCGGAGCTGCGCGGTCCGCTCAAGAAGGAAGGCTTCCTGACCCGCGACTCGCGCGTGGTCGAGCGCAAGAAGTTCGGCAAGGCCAAGGCCCGCCGCAGCTTCCAGTTCTCGAAGCGCTGATCGGCGCCAGACAGAACATTCGTTCGGGGGGCGGCAGAAATGCCGCCCCTTTTCGTTTTGACAGGTTGCCGCCGAGGCCTCGACCTCATCGAGCTTCGGCAGGGGATGATCCCTTCAACGTCGATCTCACATCGCGCAGGATGTCCTGACCAGGAGCGTGAACGGATCGATCTGGAAATCCTCTTCGAGCGATTCTCCGAATAGTCTCAACCACTTCTCCTGCAGTTCGAAAGCTGCGGCCTCGCGCGCTGCGTCGCATTCGAATTTTGTCTGGTGCGCTTCCTGAAAATGGTGAACCAGTTCGTGAACCAGGACGGACAGATCTGCTGCCGTCGCGCCGCTCCAAGTGTCTCTCAGATAGATGATGTTCTCGCGTGAATCGTATATCGAGATGATGGTTGGCTGAGCGCGTTGCGTTACGATTTCTGACGCATATTGCTTGAACCGCAGCACGGCGACTTGGTCAGCTCGTTTGAAGACGAGCCTCGGCAATGAGGTGGGGACCGGCTGCCCCAGCTTCGCGCCGACCCAGATCGCAAGGGCTTCCAGCAGCCGTCCTCCCGGATCGGGTTGCCTCTCACCGATGACGATTTCGAAGCCCGAGCCGAGGCGCAGGCGCTCGATCGTCTCGTCGCGCGCCCGGACTTCAAGAGGCAAGGATGACACGAGCGCGGCAGCGCCCGCGATCAGACAGCGTCCGACAGCTTTCATGGCAGTCGTCCGGAGCAAATGCCGTCAATTGCGATACTGGCCGTCGGCACCGCCGTGTGTGCTTCACGGGAGGATCGCCTGTTCGGCAAGCTAGCAGATCGCGGAAGCGATCCCTACCGACTTGCCCGCTCCCGCTGCATCATCCTTCAGCCATGGCGTGCACCGGGTCTCCAACGGGTCTGGTCGGGTATTGGCTTCCAGCCAGGCGACGACCTCGGCTCGCCGCGGATGCGGCTTGCCGGCTGGCGGGAACAGCGTGGTCAGCAGATCGCCGCTCGGAAGCTCATCGGCGAAGGGGGCAACCAGCCGCCCTTCGGCGAGATAAGGCGCGACGAGGCTCCTGCGGCCGATGAGGATTCCGGCCCCGCCAAGTGCGGCATCGAGCGCCAGTGCATAGAGCGAATAGGATGGGCCGCGGCCGGCATCGATCCCGCTGGCGCCGGCATGGCGGAGCCAGCGCGCCCAGTCGCCGCGCCAGACGGCGTCGTGCAGCAGGGTCTGGCCGGCGAGGTCGGCCGGCGTCCGCAGCTTGTGGGCGAGGGCTGGGGCGCAGACCGGGAACAGGCTGTCCTCGCCAAGCGTGAGAGCATTGATCGGCGGTTTGGCGAGGTAGAACAGCGCCAGGTCGAAACTGTCGTGCCGACCCGTCGGCGGATCTTCCATCGCACTGATCGAGATCGCCAACCCGGGAAAGGCCTGCTGCAGCGCCGGCAGCCGCGGCGACAGCCAGAGCTGGGCGAGGCAGGGCAGGGCGGCGATGGCGAGCGCCCGGCTGGCATGGCTCGCCTTGAGTTCCTGCACCGTCAGCGCGAGCGCATCGAAGGCGGCGCTGAGCCGTGGCCGGGCTTCCTGCGCGGCCTCCGTCAGCGCGACGCCCTGGGGCAATCGCCGGAACAGAGTCAGGCCGAGGAAGGCTTCGAGATGGCGCACCTGCTGGGCGATGGCACCTTGCGTCACCCCGATCTCCTCTGCCGCCCTTGAAAAGCTGCCGAGCCGAGCCGCAGCCTCGAAGGCGCGCAGCGCATTGAGCGGTGGCAAAGGCGGGCGGGGCGGTCTGACGGGCATGGGCGGCACGAGGTTCTAGGCCTAGATTTTCTAGGCCTCTCGGCGACGATAACTGGTTTGCATCCGCGCCGGCAAATCGCTGCAATGGCCGCACGAAACAACACTCTACGGGGATGGCGATGACGGTGAAACTGGCGCGGCGCGGTTGGGTGCCGGTGGCGAGCGAAGATTATGTGCTCCGGATCGCCGGCGAGATCGCCGGCCAGGACCGCGCGGCGCGCGAGGAGAGGCTCGCCAACCTCGTCACCGAGAACCGCACCATCCATGAGCGCGACTGCGTCAATCTTAACCCGGCAACGAACGTCATGAACCCGCGCGCCGAGGCGGTGCTGGGGCAGGGGCTCGGCACGCGCCCCTCGCTCGGCTATCCCGGCGATAAATACGAGATGGGCCTCGAGGCGATCGAGGAGATCGAGGTGATGGCGGCCGAGCTTGCAGCGCAGGTCTTCGGCGCGTCCTATGCCGAGATCCGCGTGCCCTCCGGCGCGATCGCCAATCTCTACGTCTTCATGGCGGCGGCCCGGCCCGGCGATGTCGTGATCGCACCGCCCCCCGCGATCGGCGGCCATGTCACCCATCATGGTGCCGGCGCTGCCGGGCTCTATGGCGTCGTCACCCATCCGGCGCCGATCGATGCCGACGGCTACACGATCGATGTCGAGAAGCTGCGCGAGGATGCGCGGCGGCTTCGGCCCAAGGTCATCAGCATCGGCGGCAGCCTCAATTTGTTCCCGCATCCGATCCGCGAGATCCGCGCCATCGCCGACGAGGTCGGCGCGATCGTGCTGTTCGACGCGGCCCATCTCTCCGGCATGATCGCTGGCCATGGCTGGCAGCAGCCGCTGGAAGAGGGCGCTCATGTCATGACGATGAGCACCTATAAGAGCCTGGGCGGCCCGCCCTCCGGCCTGATCGTCACCAACGATGCCGGCCTCGCCGAAAAGCTCGATGCCATCGCTTATCCCGGCCTCACCGCCAATTTCGATGCGGCGAAATCGGCGGCACTGGCGATCACCATGATGGACTGGCAGGAGTTCGGCCGCGACTACGCGGCGATGATGGCGGCGACGGCGAAAGCGCTGGCCGAAGCGCTGGCCGAGCGGCAGGTGCCGGTCTTCGCCCGCGATCGCGGCACGACGACCTCGCATCAGTTCGCGATCGAGGCGGCGCCCTATGGCGGCGGCCAGGCGGCGGCGAAGCGGCTGCGCGCCGTCAATATCCTGAGCTGCGGCATCGGCCTGCCGATCGCGGAGGTGGAAGGCGACGTCAATGGCCTCAGGCTCGGCACGCCCGAGATCGTCCGCTTCGGCATGAAGCCCGAGCACATGCCCGAGCTCGCCGGCTATATCGCCGACGGGTTGTCGAGCGCGCGTCCCGACGAGGTGATCGCCCGCGACGTGACGGCCTTCCGCCGGCGGTTTGGACGGCTGCATTATGTGAGGTGAGGCGCATACGCGGATGAAGGGCGGGGCCGATTCCCTCTCCCCTTGCGGGAGAGGGCTAGGGTGAGGGGTCTCCCGACGCCTCATCGTCATGGTCGGGCTTGTCCCGACCATCCACGTCTTTACTTTGCCGATCGCGCGCGGTGTTCAAGACGTGGATGCTCGCCACAAGGGCGAGCATGACGGGTAGACCTGCGCGACCCCTCATCCGGCCCTTCGGGCCACCTTCTCCCGCAAGGGGAGAAGGGGAGCTGTGGCTCTTCAGCCGCCATAGCGCCCCAGCATCTCAGCCTTCAGCGCATCCTCAGTGATCACCTGCGCGGCGCCGAGCCAGGCTTCTTCGATCTCGCCCGTTGCATTGCGGACGAGGCGAGCCGGCTCGCCCGGGCTGGCGAAGGCCGAGGCCTTGACGATGCGGCCCTGGTCTTCGCCCTCCGGTATGATCTCGCCGGCGTCGAAAAAGGGATTGAACAGCGCCGGATTGGCCATCAGCACCTTGCCGTCGACCGGGACGAGGTCGCCGGCGCCCCAGATCGTCCAGAGGCGCTTGCGCCAGCGCTTGGTCGCCGGCGTCGGCGCGCCATATTCGGCGAAGGTCCGGAAGATCTGGATCACGCCGTCGAGCCAGGGATGGGCGAGGCCGTCGATGGCATTGGTCAGCACCGAGACGGTGAGGCCCTGTTCCGGCACGGTGGCGGTGCGGGTGATGAAGCCCTGGAAGCCGCCGGAATGGCCGACCCAGTCCCAGCCATCGCCACCGCCCGAGATGGTACCGAGCCCATAATGCCGGCCGAGGCTGCTCTCGGCGTCGGGCCAGAGCCGGCGCGTCATCTCGCGGCGGCTGAGCCCTGACAGCACGCTGCGCTCGGCCTTGGGGGAAAGCTGGGCAATGTAGCGGGCGATATCGGCCGCGGTCGCGACGAAGCCGGCGGCCGAGACCATGGCGTTGCCGGGATTGTCGGCCGGGATCACCACGCGCCGGCCGAGCGGCTGCGTGCCGCTATGGCCCTTCGCCATGGGCCCGTTCCAGAGGGTGATATCGGGCCTGGTTTCCTTCAGCCCGGCAGGCGTGACGATCTCGCGGGCGATCCAGCCGGCGTAAGGTTCGCCGGTCACCGCCTCGATGACGAGGCCGAGCAGGCCGAAGCCGTGATTGGAGTATTTGAGGCGCTGCGAGCCCGGAAAGACCGGCGGCCGGGCGAGGTCGGCAAGCAGCTCGTCCTTGCGCAGATAGGGCTTGCGGTCGAAGAACTGGCCGCAATCGACGCCGTCGCGCAGGAGGCCGGCGCTGTTGGAGAGAAGTTGGGTGAGCGTCACCGCCGCGACTTCGGGGTGCAGGCCCTCGACATAGGCACCGGCCCTGTCGTCGAGGCGCAGGCGCCCTTGTTCGACGAGGCGCAAGATACCGGCGGCGGTGAAGCTCTTCGAATGCGAGGCGATGCGGAAGCCATGGCGCGGCGTCAGCGCCTCGCCGGTCGAGAGGTCGGCGCTACCGAAGGCGGCTTCCAGGACGATCTCGCTACCGTCGGCGACAGCGACCGCGCAGCCGGGCTGGTCATGGAGGCGGCGCTGGAATTCGAGCCAGCTTGCGACATAGTCGAGCGCGGCGGGCAACCAGGGCTTCATCGGGGAATCCATCCTCGATCAGGGGGAGGCGAAGCTTGGCACAGGCGACGATGCCGCGTCAGCGCCGCGAAGCGCAGGAGCCATGCATTGTTGGCGGAAACGCCTTCGTCCTTGCCCTCGCGGCTCACGCGTGGCATCCGTCCGCGCCACACATAAGGATCGTCATCGTGGACAAGACCGAACTCGCCAAGCTCGAAGCCTATCTCCGCCGCACCTTCGCCAACCACAACATCAGCGTGCGCGCGCGGCTGAAGAAGACCGATTCGGCCGAGGTCTACCTCGCCGACGAGTTCATCGGCATCATCCATGTCGACGACGAGGACGGCGACCGCTCGTTCAACTTCACCATGGCGATCCTCGACGTCGATCTCGAGGACTGAGGGCTCAGGCGCTCAGCGCATCAGCCCGTCGATCGTGCGGCGGACGCCACCGAGCATGATCTGCCAGTCGGCGACGATGGCGCGCGGGAAGCGGATGTTCACATCGACGCCGCGATGGCGGAAGGTCACGCGGCAAGGTTCATCGAGGCCGCTCTGGGCGGTCTCGACCGGGCAGCGCGCCGCAAAGCCGCGCGCATCCGGCACCGAGACATAGAGCTCGTCGCCCTCATAGGGCGAGCCCTTGCGGAAGCCGCGCACCACCAGCCCGCCCGGATTGGACCAGACCGTCGGCGTCAGGAAGCGGGCATAGGTCGAGAGCTGCGTTGCCGGCTCGTTGACCTTGTCCGGTGGACTCAATGTCACCAGCAGGCGGTGCCTGGTGTCGGGCATCACCGGCCCGAGGCTCGGCCAGTCCAGTCGCAGGCGCGCCATGCCGACCAGGCGTCCATCCTCGCCATCGGCGCCGGTCAGGTTCTCCGGGATCGCCAGCACGACCTCGCCGACCCGCGACGCCTGCAGGTCGGTGCCGGCGTCGGGATTGGGGCGGGTGGCGAACAGGGCAAGCCCGGTGCCTGCCAGCCCGAGCACGACGATCGCGGCCGCAAGCCGCAGCAGAGCCCGGTCGCCGCGCGGCTGGGCCGGGGCGGGGCGGCGCTTGAGATGGTTGCGGATCAGCGCCGCGACATCGGTGGCGCTGGCGAGCGGCTGGGTCTGGTCGGGCGCGTAGAGGCTCATCGGATTCGTCCCCGGGGCCGACGCGCGGCCCTGTCAAGGAACTGAAACAGAGCCGCCTTAACACCCCGTAAACCATGTCGGCGCCGGTGTGGTTAACCAAAGGTTAAAGCTTCGCTTTCGCAGTGATCGTCCTTGCGCCATGGTTCGGCAGCATCCGTTGGAAGCCGCGCCCGTGACGCTCGAACCCTCCGCCATCGAAGCCTTGAAATCGCTGGTCCTCGGCTTTGCTTTTGCCGGCCTGCTGGCGAGCGCCTTCGAATTGTTCACGCACAAGCGCGCCGGCTTCGAATTACTGCAGGGCGGCGGCGTCGGTGCCGTGGCGAGCGTGCCGGTGGTGGTGTTCAGCGCGCCCTTCCTGATCCTGCGCAACACCGTGCGCGGACGGAAGATCGAGGGACGGCCCTTCTTCTTCGTGATGGCGGCGAGCATGATCGCCTCGCTCTGGAGCCTGATCAGCGGCCGGGTTGTGCTCGACATGCTGATGATGCTCGGCGCCGCTTGACGGGCAGGGCGCCGGCCCTGCAATCCTCCAGGTGAAACTTCGGAGGATACGCCATGCCGCTCTATTCGCTCGACGGGACCGCGCCCGAGACGCCGCCGCAGGGGGAATGGTGGCTTGCGCCCGACGCCCATGTGATCGGCCGCGTCCGGCTGGCGAAGGATGTCGGGATCTGGTTCGGCGCCGTGCTGCGCGGCGACAATGAGTGGATCGAGATCGGCGAGGCCACGAACATTCAGGAAGGCTGCGTGCTCCATACCGACATGGGCGCGCCGCTTCGGATCGGCGCCGGCTGCACCATCGGCCACCGCGCCATTCTGCATGGCTGCATCATCGGCGAGAACAGCCTGATCGGCATGGGCGCGACCGTACTCAACCATGTGAAGATCGGCCGGAACTGCCTGGTCGGCGCCAATGCTCTGGTGACCGAGGGCAAGGAATTCCCGGACAACTCGCTGATCGTCGGCTCGCCGGCGCGCGCGATCCGGACGCTCGACGAGGCCGCCGCCGCGGGCCTGCGTGCCTCCGCCGCAGGCTATTCCGAGCGCTGGAAGCAGTTCGCCAAGGGCATGAAGCGGATCGATTGACCGCCCGTTCTGCGCCGCGGTTCCACTACTAAAAAAAAGAAGCGGGCCGGCTCCCGGGGAAGGAGCCGGCCCTGGACGATGCCCGGTCGGGGACGGGTGGGTGGGGACGTGACCGGACTCGTCGTCTGGTGGCGAAGCCCGTCTAGACTTCGCCGGTCTGGTATTCGCGTCGGGTTTCGTCCCCGCCCGACGCGTTGTCTGGTTCAGCGCAGCGAAGCCACCGTCGAGGTCGAGAGGCCGCCGAGCGAGGCCCAGCCGGTACGGGCCTGGGATTCGCGCTTGACGTAGGTGTAGCCGGTCTGGCTCCACGGCAGGATCGCGTTGCGCTTGTTGTCGAGGATGAAATCGCCGCGGTCGGTGCGGATCATCAGTACGGCATGGCCGGCATTCTCCTCGTCGATCACGACGGTGACGCGCATGGCACGGCGCGGCAAGCCGGCCTCGGCGAGGCGCTGGCGCTTCAGCAGGACATAGTCCTCGCAGTCGCCCTTGCCATCGGTTGGGATGTCCCAGCGGTCGACCACGCCCCAATGGTCCTGGTCGGTGACGGCCTCGATCTCGCGATTGGCCTTGAGATTGGCGGCGACGATCAGCTTCCAGGTCTTGGCCGTCAGCTCGATCTGCTCGGCCTCGCGGGTGTCGACGGCGCATTCGCTTGGGCTGCGCTTGCAGAAGTCGACCCAGGCGTAAGGCGCTCGGGCCTCGCCACCGGCGACGATCGGCGCGCTGGCGACCGGCACGCTGCTGGTCTGCTGCGCCTTAGCGCCGGTCACGCCGGCGAGGGTGATGATGGTAGCAGCGGCCAGGCCGCGAAATCCCCGAAAACCCGAAAACATGTCGTCCCCTTTCCTGTCCCGGGAACGACCATGCTCTTGGGCTGTAGAGATCGCTTGAAATGAAAGCGCGCAATTTTACTGAAATCGAGCCTATTGAAGATCAAAGTACTTACAGAAAATAACGTATAAAGCCGAGGGTAAGAATTTTCAGCGCTCGTGCTAGAAGTCCTTAACCATGGATGTCCTTAACCATCCAGTCTCTTAACCATGGGATGCGGCCTCACTCAGCCGAGTGGTCGGCCTTGAACGTGGATGAGGAGCGCGGGAAACCCTTCTCCCGTGTGGGAGAAAGGCAGGGGTGAGGGCCTGCCCCATCCGTTGAAAGATCAACGGCTCCGTTGCGCTCTACCAATCAGCGGCGGTCTCTCACCCCTGCCCCTCTCCCATCCGAGAGAGGGGTTCTGCGCGCGCTGTATCCGTCGCGGGTCTTCCGGAGGCCCGCACGGGTTTTCAGCCCCGCGCTGAAATCAGCCGGAGAGCTTTGTCAAAAGGCTGCATGTGATGAGCCGACCCGGTTGCTCGCATGGCCGCCGCATGCAGCTCATCCGGAACGGGCTTTCAACGGGAAGAAGAAGCGCGCTGGTCCGCGCTCAGAGCTCGAGATTCTCGTCGAGCACGTCGGCCGAGAGCGGCATGCGGAACTGCGCGGCGTAGCCGCCGTCGAAGCGGCGCACGATCATCGCCGCGGTACTGCCGAGCCGGACCGCCGTGCCCATCTCGAATTGGTGATCGCTGGCGAAGGCTGCGCCCGAGAGCGAGATGTCGATCAGTCGGACCGCATACTCGCTGCCGTCTTCCTGGGCGATGATGCAGCGCGGGTTGCGCGGGATGATGCGCTCATGGCGCCGATCCTCGGGCAGGCCGAGTTCGTCGCGATTGGCGAGCCAGGTCAGCTGTGCGGTGAATTTCTCGCGTTTGCGGCTTGTCGCGGTGATAGTCATCGCGAATCCGGCGGGGGTGGTGCGTACCGCCGTGCCCTCGATTCGTCCCAGATGCTCCAGGTAAACGATGACGCGGTCGCCGATCATCGGCTTGGCCGGCGCGACCATGTGCAGCCCGCCCGGCGAGATGTCGGTGGTCTGGCAGGGATATTCCATGCGGTTGGGCAGCATGTAGCGTCCAAGCAGGACGACTTTCATGCGCTGATGGCGCCGGCGCTCGACCGGGACCGAGCCCGTCTTTGGATTGTGGGGCGCCGTGAGCATTGCAAACTCTGTTTCTACCAGAGTGATGCTACCGGCTCGCGGGTTAAGAGCACGTTAGAGCGTTCTCACACACGTCCACCGGGTAGGAGCATCAGCTTCGGCCTCTTGTCCTGGGCAGCAGCTTCGGTCGGGCGCTGCGTGCGCGCATCGGGCCAGATCATCCTGAGCGAGATCATCCGCATCGATTCGAGCGTGTCGAGGCCGAGCCATTCCGGCGACAGCGCCGGCGAGAACGCGCCGAGGATGCGGGCATGGGTCCGTCCGCGATAGCGCAGTGGCAGCAGCAGCAGCTCGAGATGGACGCTCGCGCCGTTCTGCGTCTGGGCCGAAAGCCCGGCGACGGCGCCCGCCGTCTCGTCCATCACGGTCTGGACCAGGCGGCGCATGTCGCCCTGTGCCTCGACATCGGGCCAGAGTGCCGCGAAGGCACGTCCGCGCAATTCGCGCCCGAACAGGGCGCAAAGCCGCGTCCCGGCCAGGCGGAAGACCGGCCCGATCGGCTCGTTCTCCAGCACGAAGGTGTCTGCCAGCGCATGGCGCAACGCGCCCGGCTCGATCTCGCCCCGTTCGGGGGCGCTCCGTTCGCCGCGCAACGTGTCCCAGTAGTCGAAAACCAGGCGAGTGCTCGGATTCTTCATGTCGTGTCCAGTCCGGTCTGCGCTGTCCCTGATCGTGCGAATGCGTGTCAAATCGGATCGCTTTCGTTCGAGGTGGGGACTGTCGGGCCCTTGCGAATCGGGACGACGCAGCCCGCATGCCGTCTTGCCACGCGATCCGGACAGGGGGAGGCGGCAGGGGTCGTTAAGGTTAAGCAACGGTTAAGCTTGTGGAAGATCCCTAAAATGCCGCATAAATCCCCTGTCGAATTCGAGCCCGCACCAAGCGTCCGGGCTCACTGGAAAAGGCGGGGGCGCGGGGGCGTGACCGGCCGGGGAGGAGAGGGGAGAGCGCTCGCTCTCCCCTTTTCTGTTGCCTGCCGCAGGCCCATGCGCCAGTGAGGGCGGGATGTCGGCGAACCCAGACGATCCATATGGCCCGCCAGTGCGCGAGCCGGTCTTCAACCTGCCCGGCGTCGTCGTCTGGCTGATCGCGGCCCTGGCGCTGATCCAGGGCGCGCGCGAGCTGCTTAGCGAGCGCGACGATTTCCTGCTCGTCTCCTGGCTGTCTTTCGTGCCGGCGCGCCTGACGCTCTGGTTCGCGCCGGAGCGCCTGGAGGAGATCGCCCGCTCGCTCGGCACCTCCGGCACGCCCGATTTCGTCCAGCGCCTGCAATTGGTCCGCCTGCTGCTGGCCGATGGCGGCGGCCAGCTCTGGACCCTGCTCAGCTATGGGCTGCTGCATGGTTCCTGGCTGCATCTGGTCTCGAACGTCGTCTGGCTGGCCGCCTTCGGCAGCCCAGTCGCACGCCGGCTCGGGGCCGGGCGCTTCCTGCTGCTGATGGCGGTGTCCACGGTCGCCGGCGCCCTGTTGCACTGGTGGTCGCGCGAGCTCGACGTCTTGCCGCTGGTCGGCGCTTCGGCCGGTGTCTCGGGCGCGACGGCTGCGGCGATCCGCTTCGTCTTCTCGCCGGGCGTGCATTTCGGCGGGCTCGGCCATGACGAGGTGGTCCGTGCGATTCCGGCCGAGCGGCTCGGCGGTCTCTGGCGCAATTCGCGGGCGCTGCTGTTCGTGGTGATCTGGTTCGTCACCAACATCCTGTTCGGTGCCGGGCTGGTGCCGATCCTCGGCGAGGAGACCAGCATCGCCTGGGAGGCGCATATCGGCGGCTTCCTCGCCGGCCTTCTGCTGTTCCCGCTGCTCGATCGCGGGCCGGTCCGCCGCTAGAGCAGGATGCGAAAAAGTGGGAACCGGTTTTTCGCATAGATCCTGCTCTAACTCTTTGATGAGAGACGGATTCAGATTTCAGATGGCATCGCTTTGCAATTCCATCTGAAATCATCCGGCTCTAGAGCACGCACCGATCAGCTGACATCGCAAGCTGATCGGTGAATCCGGCTCTAGCCGCAACCGCAGCGCGCAGGCTTTCGATGCGAGCGCCTTGCCGTCGCCTCAGACTTCGCTCACAGTCGAATGAGTCCAAGCTAGCGTCGTATCGCGGACGCAACGATCCGCGTTCTGGCGCTGCTTACGTCGAACCCATCAAACGAGCGCCGGTCAACGGTGCCGCTACCGTTGGAGGAGAAGTCGATGAACGTCGTTCATATTCTCGGCAACAAGGGCGCAGAGGTGATCTCGGTGCAGCCCCACCGGACGCTCGGCGAAGCGGCGCGGACCTTGGCGGAGAAGCGGATCGGCGCGGTGGTCGTGACCGGCGCCGATGGCAGTCTGCTCGGCATCCTGTCGGAGCGCGACATCATCAAGGCCTTGGGCACGGATGGCGCCGCGGCGCTGGAGACGCCGGTGTCGCGCGCCATGACCGCCAAGGTCGTGACCTGCCGGCCGGACACCAGCATCGACGATCTGATGGAGATCATGACCTCGGGCCGCTTCCGGCATGTGCCGGTGGTCGATAACGGCCGGGTCGCCGGCATCGTCTCGATCGGCGACGTGGTCAAGCATCGGGTCGCCGAGATCGAGGCCGAGAGCCGGGCGATGCGCGACTATATCGCGATGGCGTGAGGCGCCGAGCCGCGGCCTGCCGCTAGTTCAGCGGCAGGTGATTGGCCGCGACGATCGCGGCGATCTCATCCAGCGCGCGTTCCGTCGCTTGCCGGCCGAGCGCGATCGCTTCGTCGGCGCGGTGGAAGTCGAACAGGCCGACGCGGCCGAGCTTGGGGCCGATCATCACATCCGGTGGATCGCCGGCGAGACGCGAGCGCGAGATTCGGTCCTGGGTGATGTTGAAGGCGTCGATCATCACGCCGGCGAGGCCCGGCTGCTGCTCGTGATTGGCCTTGCCGACGATCCCGCGCATGCGCTCGCGCATGCCGCCGAACCAGCCGGTCGCCTGGCGCTGCTCGGGCTCCGGGTCCGGGTCCGGGTCGGCGCCGTAGGACTGGATTACCGTGCCGCGGCCGGTCATGTCGCTATTCAGGTTGACGCAGAGCACGACGTCGGCGCCCAGCGCCCGCGCCACCGTGACCGGCACCGGGTTGACCAGCGCCCCGTCCATCAGCCAGCGGCCGCCGAGCTTCACCGGGTCGAACACGCCGGGCAACGCGTAGGACGCGCGCAGCGCGTCGACTAGCGAGCCGCGGGTCAGCCAGATCTCATGGCCGCTGCCGAGTTCGGTCGCGACGGCGGCGTAAGTCTGCCTGAGATCGCTGATCTGCAGGCCGGCGAGGTCGCGTTCGAGCAGGCGCTTCAGTCGGCCGCCCGAGATCAACCCGGCGCCGCCGAGATGGAAATCCATCAGCCCGACGACGCGGCGCTTGGTCAGGCCGAGCGCGAACTCACGCAGCGGCTCCATCTTGCCGGCGGCGTAGCAGCCGCCGACCACCGCACCGATCGAGGTGCCGGCGATCACTTCGGGCGCGTAGCCCGCCTCGGTCAGGACATCGAGGACGCCGATATGCGCCCAGCCGCGCGCGGCGCCGCCGCCAAGGGCGAGGCCGATCCGCGGCCGGCTGAGGCGCGGAGCAGGTTCTGAAACGAGATGGTTCATCGCAGCTCCGCCGCCGCCAAATCCAAAGGCCCGTCTGGCGATGTTCTCCAGTCTCATCGGCGCGATCCCTCCGCGGGAGGACTTCAGGATCACGCCAGCCGATGAGCGAAAGATGAACGGCGCCGGGACCCTAGGCGGCTATCAGTCGCTTTTGAAGGAAACATGAAAGCTTGGTGAAAGGATTGCCAACGAAGCAGGCCGCGGCGGGTCAGAAGGGTTAGAGCCGGATCCGATCAGGTTGAATCAACCTGATCGGTGAATCCGTCTCTCACTTAGGATTTGGAGCCCGTTCCGACCAGCTTGCCATGCAAGCTGGTCGGAACGGGCTCCAGTGGTCCGTCCGCAGCGGTGCCGACCGGCTTAACCCGATAGAAGCAGCTATGGCGGCCGGTGTGGCAGCAGCCGCCATCGCCGCCGACATTGACCTTGATCCAGATCGCGTCCTGGTCGCAGTCGATCCGCATCTCGACAACGCTCTGCAACTGCCCGGAGGTCTCGCCCTTGTGCCAGAGCGCCTGGCGCGAGCGCGACCAGTACCAGGCTTCGCCCGTCTCGATGCTCAGGCGCAGCGATTCGGCGTTCATATGCGCGACCATCAGCACCTCGCCGGTCACAGCGTCGGTGGTGACGCAGGTGACGAGGCCGTCGCGATCGAACTTGGGGGCAAGGACCGTACCCTCTTCGATCTCGGCTTTGGCTGAAAGGGTGGGGAAGGCGGTCATGTCGAAATCCTGACGGTGAGGTCTCGCATATACGGCAGGTAACGTGAGCCGTCATTCTCGGGCGGCGTGAAGCGCCGGCCCGGGAATCTCAGGACCAGAAGACACTGGTTTCCGAGATGCTCGGGTCAAGCCCGAGCATGACATGTGGATGACGGGTGCTGTCGTTTCACAACCCCGGCGACTTCACCATGGTGAAGAAGCGCACCTGCTCGGCGGGATCACGGAAGCGGCCGGTGTACTGCGTCGTCATCGTCGATGAGCCCTGCTTCTGCACGCCGCGCATCGACATGCACATGTGCTCGGCCTCGACGAGAACGGCGACGCCGCCCGGTTTGAGCGTCCGCTCGATCGCTTGGGCGATCTGCGCCGTCATCGTCTCCTGCGTCTGCAGGCGGCGTGCATAGACCTCGACGACGCGGGCCAGCTTCGACAGGCCGACCACGCCACCGTTCGGGTAATAGCCGATATGGACCTTGCCGACGAAGGGCACCATGTGGTGCTCGCAATGCGAATAGAACGGGATGTCGCGCACGAGGACCATGTCCTTGTAGCCGTCGACCTCCTCGAAGACCCGTTCGAGCATGTCGCCCGCGTCCTCGCGATAGCCCTTGTAGAACTCGCGATAGGCCTTGGCGACGCGCTGCGGCGTATCGAGCAGTCCTTCCCGCGACGGATCGTCGCCGGCCCAGCGGATCAGCGTGCGCACGGCCTCCTCGGCCTCGACCTGCGTCGGCTGGGTGATGATGAACTTGTCTGCGGAGGGGCTGCGAGCCCGCTCTACGGACAAGGACTTAACCACATTATCCATGTGGAGCCTCCCGTTTCGGTTTGCGCCGGTCTTGCGACCGGCAGGTCAGACAAGTTCGCCCGCTCGTCCAGCGATGTGACACGCTCTCCCTAAGAGCGCATCGGCACTCTATATTGGTTGCGAAAGCCGGCAACTCCAGACCCGGCCGGGGCAACCCATGCTGAACGACGTCTACAACAAGCGAATCCTGGAATTGGCAGGAAACATCCCGCTGCTCGAGCGCCTGCCGGTGCCCGATGCGACGGCGACGGCCCATTCGCGCCTCTGCGGCTCGACGGTCACGATCGACCTGACCATGGACGAGGATGTCGTCTCCGGCTTCGGCCACGATGTCCGCGCCTGCGCGCTCGGCCAGGCCTCGTCCTCGATCATGGCGCGCCATGTCGTCGGCTCGACTGCCGCCGAATTGCGCGAGGTCCGCGAGCAGGCCCGCGCGATCCTGAAGGAGGGGGCGGAGCCGCCGGGCGGCAAATGGGCGGATCTCTCGGTGCTCGTGCCCGTGCGCGATTTCAAGGCGCGCCACGCCTCGACCATGCTGACCTTCGACGCGGTGGTCGACGCGATCGGCCAGATCGAAGCGAAGCGGCGCGAGACTGTGGCGGGCTGAAGGTTATTTCAGCCCGAACGCCTGGCGGATTTCCGGTTTCGTCTCGTCATAGCGGACCTTGAAGGCCTTCTCGGCCAGCAGTGCCTTGGCGACGACGCGGCCGATCTTGTCGCCGGCTTCCAGGTCGGTGGGGTAGTGGAAGCCGCAGATGAGACGGCTTTCGTCATAGCTTTTCACCCGCTCCTCGAACTTGTCGGCGAGTTCGGGGACGGCGTCCGAGAGCAGCGTGGCATAGAGCGCCGCGGTCGCGGCATGTGCCGAGGGGAAGGAGGTTCCTTCCGGCCGTCCGCCGGGGCAGGGCTTGACCCTGACCTTGTTCCACATCTGGAACGGCCGGATGCGGCTGGTCAGGCGGTTGACGCTCTTCAGCAGGATGGCGAGCTCGACCTGCGCCTCGCGCATCAGCAGCCGCGTTTCGCGATGGGTGCCGTCGATATAGTTGTGGTCCATGCCTTTCAGGAAGGCATTGAACGTCTGGTACTGGTCGGCGATCGCCTGCTTCTCGCGCTCCGGCGTGCGGGCCGAGGAGAGGGCGAGCACCTTCTCGAACTCGGCGCGATGCTCCGGCGAGTTCTGTGCCGGGGGCAGGCCCATCACCTTGGTGACGTCGATTTTGGCGGCGTCGAGCCAGATCAGATAGGCTCGCTGCTGTGCCGCTGCGGGCGTAGCCAGGGCGAGCGCGAGCAGCGGCCCGCAGAGGGCGGTGGCGAAGGCAAGGAAGCGTGCGCGCATCATGACCAGGATCTGGGAAGGCGGGATCGAAGAGGGGCGATGGAAGTTCGGCTGGAGGGAGTCGGCAGGGTTCAGCCGAGTCATACTTGCCTAAACATGCTGAAAAAAGCCTTTCATGGCGACGGGCATTTATGCGCCTGCCGCGCCGGGGTGCGCATCTGCTGATCCGCGGCTATCAGCTCAGCCTGTCCCTGCTGATCGGCCGGCAATGTCGGCACTGGCCGTCCTGCTCGGAATATACCGACGAGGCGATCCAGCGGCACGGCCTCTGGGCCGGCGGCTGGGTCGGCTTCGCGCGCATCTGCCGCTGCACGCCGCTCGGCACCTCGGGGATCGACATCGTCTGCGAGGAGCTGCCGCCGGAGGGAGCCTGGTACAAGCCCTGGGCCTATGGCCGCTGGCGCGGGGTCAACGCGCCGCCGGTCGAACTGGAGCCTCCGAGCGAACACTGAGTCGCGCTGCACGGTTCCACTCCACGATTGCCTGTGTCGCTTGGCTCGTATAGGCGGGGCCGGCGCGCGTGCCGAACCGGCTGCAGGCCACGCCGCCCCGCTCATCCATGCAGCCGGCCTTGGCTTACGGGGCTTGTATCCCCGAGTGAGCAGGAGCCGATCGATGACGATCTCCCTGACATTTCCCGATGGCGCGCAGCGCGAATTCCCCTCCGGCATCACCGGCAAGGAGCTTGCCGGCGGCATTTCGCCCTCTCTCCTGAAGCGCACGGTCGCGATGGCGCTCGACGGCGTGGTTGTCGACCTCGCCGACCCGATCACCGCCGATGCGAAGATCGAGTTCCTCAACCGCGAGGATCCGCGCGCGCTGGAATTGATCCGGCACGACTGCGCTCACGTTCTCGCCGAAGCAGTCCAGGAGCTCTACCCCGGCACGCAGGTGACGATCGGCCCGGTCATCGAGAACGGCTTCTTCTACGATTTCTTCCGCAACGAGCCGTTCTCGCCGGAAGATTTCGCGCCGATAGAGAAGAAAATGCGCGAGATCGTCGCGCGCGACAAACCCTTTACCAAGGAGGTCTGGAGCCGCGACAAGGCCAAGGCGTTCTTCAGGGACAAGGGCGAGGCCTTCAAGGTCGAGCTGGTCGACGCGATTCCGGAAGATCAGACGCTGAAGATGTATGCGCAGGGCGACTGGATCGACCTCTGCCGCGGCCCGCACATGACCTCGGTCGGCAAGGTCGGCAACGCCTTCAAGCTGATGAAGGTGGCCGGCGCCTATTGGCGTGGCGACAGCAAGAACCCGATGCTGACGCGCATCTACGGCACCGCCTTCGCCCGGCAGGAGGAGCTCGACGCCCATCTCAAGCAGCTCGAGGAGGCCGAGAAGCGCGACCATCGCCGGATCGGCCGCGAGATGGACCTGTTCCACTTCCAGGAGGAGGGGCCGGGCGTCGTCTTCTGGCACTCCAAGGGCTGGCGGCTGTTCCAGGAGGTGCTGACCTATATGCGCCGGCGGCTCGCCGCCGACTATGAGGAGGTCAACGCCCCGCAGGTGCTCGACAAGTCGCTCTGGGAGACCTCGGGCCATTGGGGCTGGTACCAGGACAACATGTTCGCGGTGAAATCGGCCTCGGCCTTCGAGAACCCGAACGATCCGACGCGCGACCAGAAGGTCTTCGCGCTGAAGCCGATGAACTGCCCGGGCCATGTCCAGATCTTCAAGCACGGCCTGAAGAGCTACCGCGACCTGCCGATCCGGCTGGCCGAGTTCGGCAATGTCCACCGCTACGAGCCGTCGGGCGCGCTGCACGGGCTGATGCGCGTGCGCGGCTTCACGCAGGACGACGCGCACATCTTCTGCACCGAGGAGCAGCTCGCCGCCGAGTGCATGAAGATCAACGACCTGATCCTCTCGGTCTACGAGGACTTCGGCTTCACCGAGGAGCTCGTGATCAAGCTCTCGACGCGGCCGGAGAAGCGCGTCGGCTCCGACGCGGTCTGGGACCATGCCGAAGACGTCATGACCAATGTGCTGGAGCAGATCGCGAAGCAGTCCGGCAACCGGATCAAGACCGAGATCAATCCGGGCGAAGGCGCCTTCTACGGGCCGAAGTTCGAGTATGTGCTGCGCGACGCCATCGGCCGCGACTGGCAGTGCGGCACGACGCAGGTCGACTTCAACCTGCCGGAGCGCTTCGGGGCCTTCTATATCGGCTCGGACGGCGAGAAGAAGCAGCCGGTCATGGTCCATCGCGCCATCTGCGGCTCGCTGGAGCGCTTCGTCGGCATCCTGATCGAGCACCATGCCGGGCATTTCCCGCTCTGGCTGGCGCCCGAGCAGATCGTCGTCGCGCCGATCACCTCGGAGGCGGATGCCTATGGCGAGGAGGTCACCATGGCGCTGCTCTCGGCCGGGCTGCGCGCCCGCGCCGACCTGCGCAACGAGAAGATCAGCTACAAGGTCCGCGAGCACTCGCTGGCCAAGGTCCCGGTCATCCTCGCCGTCGGCAAGCGCGAGGCCGAGGAGAAGACCGTGACCGTCCGCCGCCTCGGCAGCCAGGCCCAGACGGTAATGAGCCTTGACGCCGTGGTCGCGGCGCTGGTCGAGGAGGCGACGCCGCCCGATCTGGCCCGGAAGCGCAAGGTCAAGGCGGCCTGACGCGGCCCGACGGATTCCCTTCCCCCCGCTTGCGATGGGGAAGGGTTAGGGATGGGGGGCTGGAAAGCCGGGTTCGGGACTTCTTCCAGCGAAGCGCTGAGCGGCGCTGCCCCCCACCCCAGCCCTCCCCATCGCAAGCGGGGGGAGGGGGAAGCGTTGGCGCCTCTGCGACCACCCTCGCCAAAACTCGTCAGCTCGTGCCAAATAGGCCGCGATGCTGACGGGTTCCTATCGCAAACGGCTTGAAGCCGATCTCGGTCGCTGGGTGGGCGAGGGGCTGATCGCCCCTGAGAGCGCCGCCACCATCCGCCGCTCGCTGGCACAGGAGGGCGGCGGCTTCAAGCTGCCGGCCCTGATCGGCCTGTTCGGCGGCCTGCTGATCGCCTCCAGCGTTTCCGCCTTCGTCGCGGCGAACTGGGAGGAGATTCCCAGGGTTGCCAAGCTCGTGATGATCCTGCTCGGCCTCGCCAGTGCGCTCGGCGTCTCGGCGCGGCTGCAGAGCCGTGGCTCGACCGGCGGCGCCGATGCCGCTGCGACTTGCGGCACGCTGATCTTTGCCGCCGGCGTCGCGCTCGTCGGCCAGATGTATCATCTGCCGACCGATTGGCCGGGCGGGGCGCTCCTTGTCGCGCTGGGGGCGCTGATCGTCGCCTTCCTGCTGCGCTCGAACGGCGCGCTCATCATCGCGATCGTCGGGATCGGCTGCTGGGCCGGCGGCCGCTGGGACGAAGGCGAGGGCAGGGCCCATCTCCTGTTCTGGCTGCCTTTCCTGCCGGCGCTTTGGCTGGCTGCGACCCGGCACAACCGCCTCGTCCACCATGTCGCGGCGCTGGCACTGCTAGGCTGGTTCGCGACGCTGCCGGGCCAGCCGGCCTTCCTGCGCTTCGACTATGGCCTGCTCGCCTATGGTCTCGCGGTTTCCGCGCTGTTCGTCGCGCTCGGTGCGCTGGCGCTCGACCGCGGGGGCCCCGGATTGCTCACCGCCTTTCTGCCCTGGGGGCTGATTGGGCTGATCCTGTCGCTCAATGTCGAGCTGATCCGCATCCTCGAACCCAGTGAGGCACGCGCCGGCACGGCTCACTCGCTGAACTATTTCGCCTATGCGCTGGCACTGCCGGCGGTGGTCGGCCTCGGCCTGCTGGCGCGCGAGCGCCGCTTCGCCTGGCCGCTGGCGGCGGCGCTCGTCATGTCGCTGCTGGTACCGGTGCTGTTCTGGAGCGGCGGCGCGGTCAGCATGGCCGGCAAGATCGTCGTCGCGGCGCTGATCCTCATGGTCGCGATCGGCATCGTCGTCGCCGGTGCGGGCGGCGGCGTGCGCCGGCTCAGCATCGCCGGCTCGCTGCTGTTCGCCATCGCGATCGTGACCCTGCTCTGGCAGACCATCGGCACCTTGCTCGATCAGTCGCTGTTCTTCCTGGTCGGCGGCGCGGCCCTCATCGCGATCGCCAGCGGGATGCGCCGGCTCCTCGCCAAATTCAGCAAGCCGACGGAGGCCGCGCCGTGATCCGCCTCCCGTCCGCTGACGCTTTTCTCGGCCGCGTCTCGCCGCTCTGGCGCGGGCTCGCCGCCATCGTCCTGCTCTGCGGGCTGATCCTCGCCATGGTTGAGTCGCGCGCCGGCATCCTGCGCTCGGGCACCGAGGTCAGGCTCGCGACGGCGCCGGTCGATCCGCGCGACCTCTTCCGCGGCGACTATGTCATCCTCGGCTACAAGATCAGCACGCTCGATCTCTCCAAGCTCGAAGGCGACAAGAGCTTCGAGCGCAACCAGGCTGTGTTCGTCCGCGTCGCACCCGGCCCCGACGGGTTGGCCGAGGCGAAGGGCGTCTATCTCGCCCGTCCGGCCGCCGGCGCCGGCGAGACCGTGATCGAGGGCAAGGTCGCCTCGGCTGGCGCCTGCGTCACCAATGCCGACGGCGATCCTGACTGCAATGCCGGCCGCCGCGCTATCCGCGTCACCTATGGGCTCGAAAGCTATTTCGTGCCTGAAGGCACCGGCCGCGCCATCGAGACGACCGAGCGCAAGCGGCTGGAGATCGTCGCCGCCGTGTCGAGCTCCGGGCAGGCGGCGATCAAGCGCCTGCTGATCGACGGCAAGCTCGTCCATCAGGAGCCGCCCTACTAGCGCCGGGCGGTTATGGCGACGCAGGCAGTTCCCACGCCGCCCGTCCCGGTCTAGAGGATCAGCCGATTCCACAACGGATCGGCTTGAGCGATGTACGACATCAGATGGATTCGCGAGAACGCTGAGGCGTTCGATCGGGGCTTGCAGCGGCGCGGGCTTGAGAAACTGTCGTTGTCGCTGCTGGCGCTCGACGACCAGCGCCGGGCCGCGATCAGCAAGGCACAGGCCGCGCAGGAGCGTCGCAACGCCCTCTCCAAGGAGATCGGCAAGGCGATGGGCCAGAAGGACCTCGCTTTGGCCGAACAGCTCAAGGCCGAGGTCGCCGCGCTGAAGGAGCAGGTGCCGGCGCTGGAAGCCGAGGAGAAGGCCGCAGTCGAGGCGCTGAACGCCCAGCTCGCCGCGATTCCGAACACGCCGCTCGACGAGGTGCCCGATGGCGCCGACGAGCATGGCAACGTCCTGCTGCACGCCCATGGCACGAAGCCGGAACAGACCGGCAAGCGCCTCGTCGGCGTCAACCAGCCGAAGGAGCATTTCGAGCTCGGCGAGGCGCTCGGCCAGATGGACTTCGAGACGGCGGCCAAGCTCTCCGGCTCGCGCTTCGTTGTGCTGGAGCGCCAGATCGCCAGGCTGTCGCGCGCCATTGGCCAGTTCATGCTCGACACGCACACGGAGGAGCACGGCTATACCGAGGTCAATCCGCCTCTGCTGGTGCGAGACGCGGCGGTCTACGGGGTCGGTCAACTGCCGAAGTTCGAAGAAGACCTGTTCCGGACCACCACGGGGCATTGGCTGATCTCGACGTCCGAGGTGACGTTGACGAATTTCGTCGCGGACATGATCGTCTCCGAAGAGGAGTTGCCGCGTCGCTATACCGCGCTGACCCCCTGTTTCCGCTCCGAGGCCGGCTCGGCAGGCAGGGACACGCGTGGCATGCTGCGCCAGCACCAGTTCGAGAAGGTCGAGCTCGTCTCGATCACCGCGCCGGAGAAGTCGCGCGAAGAGCATGAGCGCATGCTGTCCTGCGCCGAGAACGTACTGAAGAAGCTCGATTTGCACTACCGCGTCATGACTTTGTGCACCGGCGACATGGGCTTCGCCTCGCAGAAGACCTACGACATCGAGGTCTGGCTGCCCGGCCAGAAGACCTATCGCGAGATCTCGTCCTGCTCGGTCTGCGGCGATTTCCAGGCGCGCCGCATGAATGCCCGCTACAAGACCAAGGACGGCAAGGGCCCGTTCTTCGTCCACACCCTCAACGGCTCGGGCACGGCGGTCGGCCGCGCCTTGATCGCGGTGATGGAAAACTACCAGAACGCCGACGGCTCGATCACCGTGCCAGAGGTGCTGGTTCCCTATATGCGCGGGGTCACCCGCATCGAGAAGGCGGCCTGAGCCCATGCGCATCCTGGTGACCAATGACGACGGCATCCATGCCGAGGGCCTCGCCATCCTCGAGCAGATTGCCCGGCAGCTCTCCGACGATGTCTGGGTAGTCGCGCCCGAGACCGACCAGTCGGGCGTGGCGCATTCGCTGTCGCTGTCGAACCCGCTGCGCCTGCGCCAGATCGAGGAGAAGCGCTTCGCCGTCCAGGGCACGCCGACCGATTGCGTGATCATGGCGGTGCGCTCGGTCATGGCCGAGATCAAGCCCGATCTCGTGCTCTCCGGCGTCAATCGCGGCCAGAACGTCGCCGAGGACGTGACCTATTCCGGCACCATCGCCGCCGCCATGGAAGGCACGCTGCTCGGCATCCCCTCGATCGCGGTGAGCCAGGCCTATATGGCGGGCGACCGCACCCAAATCATCTGGGACTGCGCTCTGCAGCATGCGCCCGGCATCATCCGCCGGCTGCTGGAGGAGGGGATTCCCGATGGGATCCTGTTCAACCTCAACTTCCCGAACGTCCCGCCTGCCGAGGTCGTTGGCGTCGCGGTGACGGCGCAGGGCCGGCGAGACCAGGAGCTGATGCGGCTGGAGCCGCGGCGCGACGGGCGCGGCAATCCCTATTACTGGATCGCCTTCCAGCGCGGGAAGCACGAGCCGGCTAACGGCACCGATCTGCGAGCACTTGCCGAGAAGAAGATCTCGGTGACGCCGCTCGAGCTCGACCTGACGCATGAGCCGACGATGACGCGCTTTGCACAGCTCTTCGCCTGAGGGCGGGAGGGATGACCGACGAGGGCGCCAGCAGCGAGAGCGAACGTACCGTCGCTTTCCTGTTGTCGTTGCGCGCGCGCGGCGTGCGCGACCTCGCCTTGCTCCGGGCGATGGAGCGCGTGCCGCGCGAGCATTTCGCGCCCTCGCGCTTCGCCGATCTCGCCCGCCAGGACGTCTCGGTGCCGCTCCCCTGCGGCCAGACCATGACGGCGCCGCACACGGTCGCGGCGCTGGTTGGCGCGCTCGAGATGAAGCCCGATTGCCGGGTGCTCGAAGTCGGATCCGGCTCGGGCTATGTCGCGGCGCTGCTCGCGGCCATGGGCGGCAAGGTGGTTTCGCTGGAGCGCTATCGCACGCTCGCGCTCGCCGCGCATGAGCGGCTCACCGGTGGTGGCTTCGCGCAGCTCGTCGAGCTGCGCCATGCCGACGGCTTGCAGCCCGATCGCACGCTCGGTCGCTTCGAGCGCATCCTGGTCAACGGCGTGATGCAGACGGTGCCGGAGGCGCTGCTTGCCCGGCTGGAGATCGGCGGGCGCCTCGTCGGCGCGCTGCGCGTCGAGGGGGCAGGGCGGCTCGTCGTCGTCACCCGCAGCGAGGAGGGCTTCGATCACGCGCTCGGCGCGATCATGCGCATCCCGCCGCTGGCGCCGGGGCTGTCGCAGGCACTTTAAGCGTTCGTTGCGGCGACCACGCTGACCCTGCCCGTCATGCTCGCCCTTGCGGCGAGCATCCACGTCTTGAGCACAGCCCTCGGCCACGGAAGATGCGGATGGTCGGGACAAGCCCGACCATGACGGTGCCCCGCTGCGTCAGGAAGATTGCAGCCGCCTTCGAAAATTCATCTGACCTGTCAGTAGCGAAACGCCTTCTTAACCTAACCGGCTCTTTAATGCGGACCGTAGAGTTGCGTCGTTCGCGAGTGCAGAGTCCATGCGTAAGCAAGTCGAGCTGGCCGTGTCGAAATCCGTGGTTCGCGCCGTGTCGGTCTGCGCCCTTGCAGCCGGCCTGGGTGCTTGCTCCTCGGACACGTTGCGCTTCACCGAGGCGCCCTTCAGCAATCCCTTCCAGACCGCGCAGGCTCCGGCCTCCCAGCGCGATCCGGCGACGACCGGCTCGATCGGCCGCAATGCGCCGCGCCAGTCCTATGAGACGGCGTCCGCCGCCGGCAATCCGAGCGTGCGCAGCCAGCCTTTGGCGCCGCCGACCGCGTCCGTCGCGTCTCGTGCTGCGCCGCAGTCCGCCCCCGCTCCGAGCGCGCCGGGTTCGGCCGCCGGCTGGAGCGCCCAGGGCGGCACCCCGATCGTCGTCGCACATGGCGAAACGCTCGACGTGATCTCGGGTCGCTATGGCGTGCCGCGTTCTGCGCTGATGCAGGCCAATGGTCTTTCCGGCGAGGTCACGCCGGGTTCGCGCATCGTCGTCCCCGTCTATAACGGCGGCGGTTCGCAGACCGCCGCACGCCAGCCGGCGCCGAGCGACAATCGTTTCGAGCAGCCCCGCTCTGCGCCGCCGCCGGTGTCGCGCCCGGTTGGCTCCGTGCCGGCCGTGTCCGCGGCCGCCCCGAAGGTCGCGGCCGTCGATGCCCGAGCACAGGCTGCCCAGGCGAAGGCGCAGGCTGCCGCCGAGGCCAAGGACAAGGCTGCCGCCGACGCCAAGCGCATGGGTGAGGCCCGAGCCCGCTTCGCCGCCGAGGCCAAGGCCAAGGCCGCCGCCAAGGCCGGCAACGAGACCAAGACTGCGGCGCTGCCGGCCCCGGCTCCCGTCGCCCAGCCGGCCAAGCCGAAGGCTGCCGCTCCGGTTGTCGCCAGCGCGCCGGCCGACAAGGCCACCGTGCAGCCGAAGGCGGTCGCTCCGGAGCCGAAGGCCGCCGAGCCCCAGACCACTGCGAGCTTGCCCAAGGCCGAGGAGTCGGCTTCGTCCGGCGCCGAATTCCGCTGGCCGGCCCGTGGCCGCGTCATCACCGGCTATGCCGGCAAGGGCGGCAATGAGGGCATCAATATCGCGGTTCCGGAAGGCACGCCGGTCAAGGCGGCCGAGGGCGGCGTCGTCGCCTATGCCGGCAGCGAGCTCAAGGGCTACGGCAATCTCGTGCTGATCCGCCACCCGAACGGCTATGTCTCGGCCTACGCCCACAATGGCGAGCTCAGCGTCAAGCGCGGCGAGCAGGTCAAGCGCGGCCAGGTCGTCGCCAAGTCCGGTCAGTCCGGCAACGTCAACTCGCCGCAGCTGCACTTCGAGCTGCGCAAGGGTTCGACCCCGGTCGACCCGATGCCCTATCTCAGCAGCAACTGATCCCGGTCAGACTTCGACCGGCAATCGCGAGACCCCACCGGTCGAAACCAGGCGGGGCGGTCCCAGGAAAGGCCGCCCCGTTTTGCTTTTCTCCTTCTCTCCCGAGGGGAGAAGGAAGGCTCACCCCTCCAGCTTCGTCTCCAGCCGCCCGGCCAGATCCTGGATGTACTGCCAGGCTGTGCGCCCGGAGCGCGAGCCACGCGTCGTCGCCCATTCCAGCGCCTCGCGCCGCAAGGCTTCAGGCTCGATCGTCAGGCCGAAATGGCCGACATAGCCGTCGATCATCGAAAGATACTCGTCCTGGCTGCATTTGTGGAAGCCGAGCCAGAGGCCGAACCGGTCCGACAGCGAGACCTTCTCTTCCACGGCCTCGCCAGGATTGATCGACGTCGAGCGCTCGTTCTCGACCATCTCGCGCGCCAGCAG
Source organism: Allobosea sp. P4_H5 (assembly GCF_056400825.1). Lineage (NCBI taxonomy): Bacteria > Pseudomonadati > Pseudomonadota > Alphaproteobacteria > Hyphomicrobiales > Alloboseaceae > Allobosea > Allobosea sp. P4_H5. The sequence continues at coordinate 232,565 of NZ_JBFUKM010000011.1, forward strand.
ATGCCGGCGATTCGAGGTCGCGTAAAACACGACGTTCTCCGGCCGCCCCTCGACGCCGCCGTCGAGCGCAGCCTTCAGCGACTTGTACGAGGTGTCCTGCCCGTCGAAGGAGAGATCGTCGCAGAAGACGATGGCAGGGTGCGGATCGGCCTTGAGGAGCCCCATCAGCACGGGCAGGCTCTCGATGTCCTCGCGGTGGATCTCGATCAGCTTGAGGGGGAGGGCGCCGGCCGGCAGCCGCTTGTTGGTGTCGGCATGCACCGCCTTGACCAGCGACGATTTGCCCATGCCGCGCGCGCCCCAGAGCAGGACGTTGTTGGCCGGCAGGCCGCGGGCGAAGCGCTCGGTGTTCTCCGCCAGCGTGTCGCGCACTCTGTCGACGCCGCGCAGCAGCGACAGCGCGACGCGGTTCACCTTGGCGACCGGCGCAAGCTCATGGCCAGCGGCATGCCAGACGAAGGCGTCGGCGGCGGAGAGATCGGGCTTGCGCTTGGCGGGCGGTGCGAGGCGCTCCAGTGCGTCGGCGATGCGCAGCAGGGTGGCGAGCGTCTGGTCGGGGGCGGTGTCGGTCATCGCAGCTGGTCCGCTAATATGGCGTACCGAACGGTACGGTACGCTCATAACTCCGCTGTGCGCGTGAAGGCAAGGCCATTGCGCGCAGGGCGGGGAGCGCTTAGCTGGGAGAACGGTCGGAGGACCGGTCGCTTTCGATTGATTTCATGACATCGCTGGCTATAGTCCGCGCGATTTTGCAACCCCCGCGCCGGCCGGCCGTCAATCGGCGGCGACGTGAAGGAGCCTTCCCGTGATCACCCCCGCTTTTGCCCAGGGCTTTGGAGGCGGCGGCACCAACGACGTCCTGATGTCGCTGGTCCCGTTCGTCCTGATCTTCATCATCATGTGGTTCCTGATCATCAGGCCGCAGCAGAAGCGGGTGAAATCGCATCAGGAGATGATCAAGAACGTGCGCCGCGGCGACACGATCGTCACCTCGGGTGGCATCATCGCCAAGGTCTCAAAGGTGATCGACGACGCCGAGCTCGAGGCGGAGATCGCCGATGGCGTGCGCGTGCGCATCCTCAAGGGCATGGTTTCGGACGTGCGCGCCAAGGGCGAGCCGGTCAAGAGCTGAAGGCCGTGAGGCGCGGCTAGACGCCGCGCCCGCCAACAAGGCTGTTCATACAGATGCTTCGTCTCCAGGCCCGCAAGGTCATTCTCGTTCTGCTCGTGCTGGTTTTCGGCTGCGGGCTCGCCGTGCCGAACCTGTTCTCGCCCGAGACCCGCAAGGCGATCGAGCAAGGCGCTCCGGCCTGGATTCCGCGCTTCCTGCTGCCGATCCATGCGATGACGCTCGGCCTTGATCTGCAGGGCGGCTCGCACGTCCTGCTCGAGATCGACCGCGCCGACCTGATCCGCAGCCAGGTCACCCAGCTGCGCGACGACGTTCGCCGCATCCTGCGCGAGGAGCGCGTCGGCCTGCAGGGCGGCATCGGCCTGACCCCGCGCGGCGTGCAGCTGCGTGTCCCGGAGGCGGGCGACCGCGCCAAGCTGATGCCGAAGCTGCGCGAACTCGCCCAGCCGATCGGTACCTTCGGCGCCTTCGGACCGTCCGGCAACCAGTCGATCGAGCTCACCGAGAATCCCGACGGCCTGATCCAGCTCAGCGTCACCGAGGCCGGCGCGAACGAGCGTATCCGCCGCGCTGTCGAGCAGGCGATGGAAGTGCTGCGCCGCCGCGTCGACGCGCTTGGCACAACCGAGCCGAACATCCAGCGCCAGGGCCTCGACCGCATCCTGGTCCAGGTGCCGGGCCTGCAGGATCCGCAGCGCCTGAAGCAGATCCTCGGCGAGACCGCCAAGCTGCAGTTCCGCATGGTCGCGGATGCGAATGCCAGCGATGTCGACATGCTGCCCTCGCAGGACCAGGGCGGCCAGCCGATCCCGATCAGCCGCCAGATCATCGTCGAGGGCGAGGATCTGATCGACGCCCAGCCGGCCTTCGACCAGCGCTCGAGCCAGCCGATCGTCAATTTCCGCTTCAACATCCGCGGCGCCCAGCGCTTCGGCCAGGCGACCACCGAGAATCTCGGCCGCCAACTCGCCATCGTGCTCGACAACAAGGTGATCTCGGCCCCGGTCATCCAGTCGCCGATCACCGGCGGCTCCGGCCAGATCTCCGGCAACTTCACGGTCGAGGCGGTCAACAACCTCGCCATCCTGCTGCGCGCCGGCGCGCTGCCGGCAAAGATGACGATCGTCGAGGAACGTACCGTCGGCCCCGGCCTCGGCCAGGATTCGATCCAGGCCGGCAAGATGGCGACGATCATCGCGACCGTGCTGGTCATCCTCTACATGATCGGCAATTACGGGCTGTTCGGGATCATCGCCAGCATCGCGCTGCTGGTCCACGTCTGCCTGATCCTCGGGCTGATGTCGCTGCTCGGGGCGACCATGACCCTGCCAGGCATCGCCGGCATCGTGCTCACTATCGGCACGGCGGTCGATTCGAACGTGCTGATCTACGAACGCATGCGCGAGGAATCGCACCTCGGCAGATCGCTGGTCTCGGCGCTTGAAGCGGGTTTCACGCGCGCCTTCGCCACGATCATCGACTCCAACGTCACCATGCTGATCGCCGCGGTCGCGCTGTTCGCGCTCGGCTCCGGCCCGGTGCGCGGCTTCGCCGTGGTCTTCATTCTGGGCATCCTGACCACGGTCATCACCGCGGTGACGCTGACGCGCATGTTGATCGCGCTCTGGTATCGCTGGGCGCGGCCGAAGGCCCTTCCGTTCTGACGCCGCAGGCCAGGAGATAACAGACCATGCGCCTGCTTCGCATCGTTCCCGACAACACCAAGTTCCGCATCGTTCACTGGCGTCGTCTCGCCTATCCGTTCTCGGCCGCCTATTCGGTGCTGGTCTTGGTGCTGTTCCTCACGGTCGGCCTCAATTTCGGCATCGATTTCCGCGGCGGCACGCTGATGGAGATGCAGGCCAAAAGCGGCAAGCCCGACATCGCCCAGGTCCGCCAGACCGCCAACAGCTTCGGCTTCGGCGAGGTCGAGGTCCAGGAATTCGGCAGCGCCGGCGACCTTTCCATGCGCTTCGCGCTCCAGCCCGGCGGCGAAGTCGCGCAGCAGGCCGTGGTGACTAAGGCGCGTGCCGCCTTCGCCGAAGCCTACGAGTTCCGCCGGGTCGAGACCGTCGGTCCGCGCGTCTCGGGTGAGCTGGTCCAGGCCGGCACGCTCGGCGTCGTGCTCGCGATCATCGGCGTGCTGGTCTATCTTTGGTTCCGCTTCGAGATGCAGCTCGCGATCGGCGCAATCGTCGGCACCATGCACGACATCGTGCTGACGCTCGGCTTCTTCCTGATCACGCAGCTCGAATTCAACCTGACCTCGATCGCGGCGATCCTGACCATCGTTGGCTACTCGCTGAACGAGACCGTCGTGGTGTTCGACCGCACGCGTGAATTGCTGCGCCGCTACAAGACCATGCCGATCCCGGAGCTGCTCGACCTATCCGTCAACTCGACGCTGTCGCGTACCGCGATCACCTCGACCACCACCATCCTGGCGCTGATCGCGCTGGTCTTCTTCGGCGGCACGGCGATCGAGGGCTTCGCGCTGGTCATGCTGTTCGGCGTCATGGTCTGCACCTATTCGGCGATGTTCGTCTCGACGCCGGTGCTGCTCTATCTCGACGTGCGCGCCGGCCGCCTCGATCAGAGCGAGGAACTCGCCGAAGCCAAGGCGCGGGTCTGACGTCCTTGGTTTTGCGCATGGCTTCATCGGAAAACCGGTTTCCACTTTTCCGAGCCATGCGCTGATGGTGGAGCGTCGCTTCGACGGCTTCGTCCCCGGACGCTTCCAGCTCGACGCTTTCGGCGCCGGCGGCTTCCGCTTTGCGGAGATGAGCCATCGCGGCTCGATCCTGGCGACGCCGTCCGGCATCCGGATCTGGCCGGTCACATCCTTCGCGCAGGTCACGCTGGAGAGCCTGCAGCCGGTTCTCGACGAGGCCGAGACTATCGATTTCCTGATCCTCGGCATCGGCCGCGAGATCGCCTTCCTGCCGCCTGCGCTGCGCGATCCGTTCAAGGCTGCCGGCATCACCGTCGAGGCGATGGCGACGCCGGCCGCGGCACGCACCTACAACGTCCTCGTCGGCGAGGAGCGGCGCGTTGCCGCAGCGCTGATCGCGGTCGACTAGTCGGCGATCAAATCCAACCAGCCATGTCGCTCCCGCGTAGCCAAGGCGGTTGCCTGAGCCTAGACTGCCGCCGCTTCGACCCGCGTGACGGCGGGAGCGGGGAGGGCGCATGACCACGAGAACCGAGGACCGTGCCGGCACTGCGCCGGCCCCGCTCTCCCAGGCCTATGGCCATTGCCTGGCGCTGGTGCGCGAGCACGATCCTGACCGCTATATCGCCTCGCTCTATGCGCCGGAGGCGCTGCGGCCCGGCCTGTTCGCGCTCTATGCCTTCAGCCACGAGATCGCCCGCGTGCGCGAGCAGGTCAGCGAGCCGCTGCCGGGCGAGGTTCGCCTGCAATGGTGGCGCGATGTGCTCGAGGCCGGTTCGGACGCGCCCGTGTCGGGCCACCCGGTCGCCCAGGCGCTGCTCGATACCGTCAGGCGCTTTCGCCTGCCGATCGCCCCGCTTTCGGGCCTGGTCGAGGCGCGTGTCTTCGATCTCTATGACGACCCGATGCCCGCGCTCTCGGACCTCGAAGGTTATGCCGGCGAGACCTCGAGTGCGCTGATCCGACTTGCTTCCCTCGTGCTGGCGCAAGGCCGCGATCCCGGCGGCGCGACGGCTGCCGGCCATGCCGGTGTCGCTTATGCGCTCTGCGGGCTGATGCGGGCCTTCCCCTGGCATGCGGCGCGCGGACAGGTCTATCTCCCGGCCGATCTGCTCGGCCGCAACGGCGTCACCCGCGAGGACATTGTGCGCGGCCGCGGCGGGCCGGGCCTGACCTATTCGCTGAAGGAGATGCGGGCACTGGCGCGCATCCATCTGCGCAAGCTCAACGATCTCGGCGCCACGGTGCCGGCGGCGATCAAGCCGGCCTTCCTGCCCGTCGCATTGGTCGAGCCCTATCTCAAGCAGATGGAGCGGCGCAGCTACGATCCCTACCGCACCATTATCGGCCTCTCGCCGCTCAAGCGGCAATGGACGCTGTGGCGCGCGGCGCGGGCCTAGATATTTCCGAAGACGAAAAGGGCGCGGGGAACCCTCTCCTGGAAGGAGAGGGCAGGGTGAGGTGTAGGCCGTTTGACCAGTGCCGCGAGCGCTGACCGCGCGGTCAGATTCAGGCTTACGATCTCTCCCGAACACCTCACCCCCACCCCTCTCCTTCCAGGAGAGGGGATCCCGCGGCTCACTCCGCCGCCTGCACGCTCGCCCCGCCAACCCAGCCATCGAGTTCGATCTTCGCCCGCGCCGTCAGCGCCTGCTTGCGGGCGACGCTTTTGGCCGGGCCCTTCAGGCGCTTGCCGTCAGGCCCCGTTGTCGCCACGCCCTCGATCGGCGGGAACAGGCCGAAATTGATGTTCATCGGCTGGAAGGAGCGCGGGCCCTCGTCGATGGTGACGATGTGGCCGCCGGTGATGTGGTTGACCAGCGCACCTAGTGCCGTCGTCGCCGGCGGCAGCTCAAGCGGCTGGCCGAGCCGCTCGGCTGCGGCGAGACGGCCGGTCAGCAGACCGATCGCAGCGCTCTCGACATAGCCCTCGCAGCCGGTGATCTGGCCGGCAAAACGCAGGCGCGGATCGGCCTTCAGCCGCAATTGCGGATCGAGCAGTTCCGGCGAGTTGAGATAGGTGTTGCGGTGGATGCCGCCGAGTCGGGCGAACTCGGCATTCTCCAGCCCGGGGATCATCCGGAAGATCGCGGCCTGCTCGCCGTATTTCAGCTTGGTCTGGAAGCCCGTCATGTTGAACAGGGTGCCCAGCGCATTGTCCTGGCGCAGTTGCACGACGGCATAGGCCTTCACCGTCGGGTTGTGCTTGTTGGTCAGCCCGACCGGCTTCATCGGCCCCCAGCGCAGCGTCTCGCGGCCGCGCTCGGCCATCACCTCGATCGGCAGGCAGCCGTCGAAATAGGGCGTGCCCTCCCACTCCTTGAACTCGGTCTTCTCCGCCGCGAGCAGTGCGTCGATGAAGGCCTCGTACTGGTCGCGGTCGAGCGGGCAGTTGATGTAGTCGGCGCCGGTGCCGCCCGGTCCAGCCTTGTCATAGCGCGACTGGAACCAGGCGACGTCCATGTCGACCGAATCGAAATGGACGATCGGTGCGATCGCGTCAAAGAAGGCGAGCTCCCCCGTGCCGGTAAGCGAGCGGATGCCTTCGGCGAGCGCTGGCGAAGTCAGGGGGCCGGTCGCGACGATGACTTTGTCCCACGCGGCCGGGGGCAGGCCGGCGATCTCGCCACGCTCGATCGTGACATTGGGATGGGCTTCCAGTGCGGCGGTGACGGCCTGCGAGAAGCCGTCGCGGTCGACAGCGAGCGCCCCGCCAGCCGGAACCTGGTGGGCGTCGCCCTTGGCCATGATCAGCGAGCCGAGCCGGCGCATCTCCCAATGGAGTTGGCCGACGGCGTTGGAGGATGAATCGTCCGAGCGGAAGGAGTTGGAGCAGACCAGTTCGGCCAGCCCTTCCGTCTTGTGGGCGTCGGTGCCGCGCTCAGGACGCATTTCGTGCAGGACGACCGGAACGCCGGCTTCTGCGATCTGCCAGGTGGCTTCTGAACCGGCGAGGCCGCCGCCGACGACGTGGATGGGTGCGATTGTCATGGTCGCGATGTGTCCGCGGTGGCGCGGAAGGTCAAGGGCGTTGGGCAGCATCAAGGCCCAGAAACGCAAAATGCCCGCTCGGAAGCGGGCATTCGCTCTTCGACCAGACCCCGAGGGGAGGAACGCGGAGTCTAGGAGAAACTACTCGTCTAACCCAGGCGGTCAGAAATCAGGCCGCGTGGGTGCGGGCGACGTACTGGATGTCCGAGCGCGACAGGCCGAGATCGTCGAGCTCACGGTCGGTGAGGCGGGACAGCTCGCGGACGGTCTCGCGATAGCGAAGATAGGCGCGGATCTTGGAAGCGATCATGGACAGGAACATGGCGATAACCTTTTGGTTTTTCGGGGCTTGGCCCCGACAGCGATGAATTCGTTGTGCACTGCATATAGAGCGATCAGGGTGCCTCTCACAGGGGCGCGGCGTCAGCTCTGTTATGCTTTTGACGCATGACGAATTAAGAGATCGTTTGGAAACGGCGCCAGACCCGCGCAGAGCGCTTAACGATTTTGTCAGAACAATGAAAATTGAGCCTAATTTTTAGGCTGATGCAGGTGCCAGATCGCGTGCGATCCAAGTTCAGCACAAATTTGCGTAAAATCGATGCAATTCGCTATGCAGTTTGCGCTGCAACATTGGTTGCGGGGGCAAAAGGGCGTGTAACGCGCTGTTCACCATGAGCCGATTCGACGAGAATTTCGCCCGGTTCGGTGGGCTGGCGTCACGCGCTCGCATGGTGTTGGCGGCATGATTCGACGATTCGGATGGGTGCGGAGCAGGGCATGCAGGGCGCTGGTTATTGCGAGCGGCTGAGCGGAGCCTTCTGGGCCGAGCCGCTGAACGCAGTCAGTAATGCCGCCTTCCTGCTCGCCGCGCTGGTCGCATGGCTGCTGCTGCGACGGCAGAGGCGTCGCGACTGGCCGGCCGAAGCGCTGACTATGCTGGTTGCGATCATCGGCGTCGGCTCCTTCCTGTTCCACACCATGCCGCAGCGCTGGACCCTGCTGGCCGATGTCGTGCCGATCCAGCTCTTCGCGCTCTGCTATTTTGGGCTGACGCTCAATCGGTTCCTTGGTCTGTCGCCGCTGGCCGCGGCGATCGGGGCGATTCTTTTCCTCGCCGCCTGCTTCGTCCTGGCTTCGGGCCTTGCGCCATTGCTTCCCGCCGGCATGCGCGGCTCGGCCGGCTATGCCGGCTTCCTGATCGGCCTGTTTGGCGTCGCGTTGGCGGCGAGGGGACGCGGCGATGCTGTGACGGGAGCGCGGATCGCTGTTGCTGGCCTCGTCTTCGCTGCGTCGCTTAGCTTCCGCTCGCTCGATTCCGTGCTGTGCAGCGCCGTTCCGTTCGGCCTGCACTGGGGCTGGCACCTACTCAACGGGCTGCTGCTCTATCTGCTCTTGCGGGCGGTGATCACGCACGACCTGCCGGCCGCGAGCCGCAGCTAGGCGATAATCTCGCCGGTCTGGGGCCACTCAGCGCACGATCACCGCGCCGCGGCGCGCCGGCACGACGACCGTGCCACGGGCCGGAGCGACCACGACCGGACGGCGGCGAGCCGCGACCGCACCGCGCGGCCCGGCACAGGCTGCGCCGCGGACGCCGCGCGCGCAGACGACTGCGTCGGCGGATGTCGAGGTCGCCGGGGCCAGGGCGGCAAAGCCGCCAGCAGACAGGGCAAGCAGGGCCGCGAACTTGAGAAGACTATGCATGGCGGCGTCCCTCCGTTTCGGATTGTGGCTTTGCCAGAGGTCGCGTCGGGCCTCGGGCGCGACGCTTCATCGTCTGCCCCGCGGCGGCATTCCGCAAGGTCATACTCCCGCAGGCCTGTCGGTCCAACGGGGCTTGACGGCGTGCGATGGTATATTTAACAAGATAGTTATATAAGGATTTGGGTATGAATGACCTCGACGCGGCCTTTTCCGCTCTCGCCGATCCAACGCGCCGGGCGATCCTGGCGCGGCTGGCGCTTGGCGAAACCACGGTGATGGAGCTCGCCGAGCCCTTCGCGATGTCGCAGCCGGCGGTGTCGCGGCATCTGAAGGTGCTGGAGGAGGCGGGGCTGATCGCCCGGCGGGTCGAGGGCACGAAACGGCCCTGCCGGCTCGCGCCGGGAGCGCTCGCGGAGATCGACAAATGGCTCGCCATGCTGAGGCAGGCCCTGGAAGCGAATTACGACCGGCTGGACCAGCTTCTGGCCGACATGGAACCAGGCAAGGAGAGGGACCCAAAATGACCAGGCTGACCCTGACGACCGAGGGCGACACGCATGTCGTCGTCACCCGCTGCTTCAAGGCCTCGCCGCAGGCGGTCTACCGCGCCCATACCGAGCCGGCGCTGATCCAGAAATGGCTGCTCGGCCCCGAGGGCTGGACCATGCCGGTCTGCATCAACGAGGCCAGGCCCGGCGGCAAGATCCGCTATGAGTGGAGTGATGGCAGCGGCGGCAGCCTTACCCTCACCGGCGAATATGTCAGCCTCGAGCCGTTCAGCCGCATCCAGCATGTCGAGCGCTTCCACATGCCCGATCCGGCGCCGGACAACATGCCCAATCCGACGCCCGACAATCACATCGAGACCCGCTTCGAGGCCGATGGCGCGGGCACGCTCATGACCATGCGCATGACCCTGCCGGATTCGGCCACCCGCGAGGCGATGCTCGCCACCGGAATGGAATACGGCATGGAGGCGAGCTATGCCCGCCTCGACGCGCTGACGCCCTGAGCTTGACGCATCCGCCCCACGCGCCGGCGACGGCTTGACCCGCCGCCGGCGCGCCCGGAAGCTTCCCCCATAATAAGGAGAGGGGAAGCGCACATGCCGGATCTGGCCAGGGAATTCGATCTCGCCGAGCTGAAGGGCCGGCTCTATTCGGCCGTTCTCTCCGATGTCCTCGACGGGCTCGGCCATCCCGACCAGGCGGTGAAGCCGTTCGTGCGCCCGCTCGACGAGGCCAGCGTGCTCTGCGGCTTTGCCCGCACCGGGCTCTACATGAAGCGCTACCATTTCCCCGAGGGGCACAATCCCTATGCATTGGAGATGGACCTGATCGATAGCCTCAAACCCGGCGAGATTCCCGTGCTTGCCTGCGACGGGCCGACCGACCGGATCGCGCCTTGGGGCGAATTGCTGACCACTGCCTCGAAAGTGAGTGGCGCCGCCGGCTGCCTCACCGACGGGCTGGTGCGCGATGTCCGCCGCATTCGCGAGCTCGGCTTCCCGGTCTTCCATGGCGGCATCGGCCCGCTCGATACCAAGGGCCGGGCCGAGATGATGGCGGCCGACGAACCGGTCGAAGTGGGAGGTGCCCGCGTCGCGCCGGGCGATTTCATCTTCGGCGACGTCGACGGCGTCGTCATCGTGCCCCGCGCGATCGCGTCCGAGGCGATCCGGCTGGCGCTGGCCAAGATCGAGGCCGAGGATTCGACCCGCGAGGAGCTCCTCGCCGGGAACAGCCTGCGCTCGGTGTTCGAGCGCCACGGGGTGTTGTAACTCACACCGTCATTCCGGGGCAGGCCAAAGGCCTGAGCCCGGAACCCAGAACCGATGCGCTCGATCGTTCTCCAATCGGATGCCGCGTCTTATCCGACGACGGCATGGGTTCTGGGTTCCGGGCCCTTCGCTGCGCGAAGTCCCGGAAAGACGCGTAACCCTCAGCTGCAGCGTTCCAGCAGCCTTGACGCCGCGGTCACGCCTTCGAGCGAGAAGGTGTAGCTGGTCTCGTTGCCGCGGGCCGAGCGCGCCGCGAGCACCATCTCGTCGCCGGCCTTCATTGCCGCGAGCAGTTCGCCCTCGCGCTCCAGCCGCTGCAGCCAGGCATTGTTGCCCGAGGTCAGCATGCGGAACGTCTCGTCGCCGATCGTCACGGTGACGGTCGAATCCTTGGCGAAATCATAGCCGGTCTGGAAGCTCGACTCGGTGCGATCCTGCGCATTCGGCGCAGTTTGCACGAAGAAGAACACGTCGCCATGACGCAACGTCGCAGGTGTCTCGGCATTCGGCGAGGAGATGATATAGCAACGCTTGCCTTTATCTCCGTCATAGGCCGCCGCGTTCCATTGCTTGAACTGGCCGAGTGGCTGAGCCGGGGCGGCGAAAGCCGAGGTTGTGGCCGAAAGAAGGCTGAGCGCCACGAGAGGGGCCAATCTGATCATCGGGTCATCTCCTGTTTGCATCGCAGGGATGTCCAGGAGCGGTTTAACAAGGCGTAAACAAGACCCTCACAATGCCGTGCGACGGAAGGGCGCGGGGGGTGATTGGCCTCCTTCTCCCCTCGGGGGAGAAGGTCCCGGCAGGGGGATGAGGGCGGTCCGACCGGGTGAGCCGCTCGCTGCTCGCCCTGCATAGGCGGCCCTCATCCGTCAGCGCTGCGCGCTGCCACCTTCTCCCCCGAGGGGAGAAGGAAGGGGGCGCGCCCTTGCTTCACCCACGCGCCAAGCACCGCCCGCAGGCCTGTCTGCGGGCGCTAACCAATACGGGGCTGGCGGAGCGCCGCGAGGCGCGTCATGAGATCCGCTTCCGTTGAGCCAGGAAGCGGCGCGGATGGCCCCCATCCGCACGCGCCGTGGCGCGCGCAGGCAAGTCTACGCAGCCTGCGCAAGCTTGGCTGCCTGCTTCGGCTTCTTAAAGTCTCCGGGCCGCACATGCTCCGCGTTGCAATGACCAGCCTCTCGCCTTTTGTCAGCCTTGAGCTCAATCTCAAACGGACCGTGAGGCGGCCGAGCGATCTGTTCAGCGCAAGAGGTTCGGGGGCAAGGGCGGCTCTTCACTGAGCAGCGTGATCCTCACCCGTCGGTTTGGCGAGATGTAGGGGTTGTCCGGGAAGACCGGCTCGGTGTCGGCGCGCCCCACCACGGACGCGAAGCGGTCGTTGGGGAACCCTGCGCCCGACAGGATCTCGCGGACGGCGAGCGCGCGCCCGGTGGTAAGGCTCCAGGGATCGACGCCCGCCACCGAGCCCGGGCGCGTGGCGGCCGTGTGGCCGGTGATCGCCAGGCGGTTGGGCAGGCGGCGCAGAGTGGGCGCGAGCGTCTCTAGCACGCGACGGGTGCTCGGGTAAGGTTGGACCGAGCCCTCGGGGAACATGGAGCGGCCGGACTCGTCCATGAGGGCGACATCCAACCCCTCCTTGGTCGGCTCGATCACGATGTTGCGCGACAGATCGGCAATTTCCGGCATGCTCTGGAGCGCCTGCCGGAGGCTGGCTATCGCGCTGTGGCTGGCCTGCTGGCCGGCAGCCGAGCGGTTGGCCTCGCGCTCGCCGGAGCCGCCAGAGCTGGTCCGGCGCGCCTTGTCCTCCGGCCTGGCGGTCCCCGTCGCCGCCTCGCGTGGCGGCGACGGCTTGCTGCCTGATTTGTCGAGAGCGGTGCCCCACAGCATGCCGCCAGCGCCACTGGTGCTGGGGCTCAAGGACCCCGGCGCGAAATACTCCGCCAGGCCTTCCTTCTGCTCCTGCGTCGTCATGCTGATCAGCCACATCAGCAGAAAGAACGCCATCATGGCGGTCACGAAGTCCGCATAGGCGATCTTCCAGGCCCCGCCATGGTGCGCATGAGCGGCCTTCTTGACCTTCTTGACGATAATCTGCTGGACGGGCTTGGTCATCGAGTCCCTGCTGGAGATTGGGCCGGATCTAGGCGGCCAGCTTGGCGGTTGCCGCTTCCACTTCGCTGAAGGTCGGGCGGACGTCGCTCATCAGAGCCTTGCGAGCAAATTCGACCGCCATCACCGGCGGCTGGCCGCTGATATGGGCGAGGAGGCCCGCCTTGAGTGACAGGAAGTATTTGGCTTCCGCCTCGAAGGTGCTCTTGAGCGACGCCGCCATGGGCGCGAAGAAGCCGTAGGCGACGAAGACGCCGAAGAAGGTGCCGACGAGCGCGCCGCCGATCAGATGTCCCAGCACCTCCGGCGGCTCCTTGATCGCCCCCATCGTCTTGATCACGCCGAGCACGGCGGCGACGATGCCGAGCGCCGGTGTTCCGTCGGCGATCGACTGCATGGCCGAAACGAGACGCTCCTGCTCCTGATGGTGCGTCTCCAGTTCCTCGTCCATGAGAGCGTCGATCTCGTGGGCGTTGTTGGCGCCCAGCGTCAACATGCGCATGTAGTCGCAGACGAACTCGACCGCATGATGGTTCGCGGCAAATGTCGGGAAGGCATTGAACAGCGTCGATTTTTCCGGATTTTCAATGTGCTCCTCGACCGCGAGCATGCCCTTCTGCTTCACGAGCTTGTACAGCGAATACTGCATCCCCAGCAGTTCGACGTAGCATTCCTGCGAGTACTTGGAGCCCTTCATGATCGTGCCGAGCATGGACGGCACGGCCTTGAGGACCGGCCCGGGATTGCCGATGATGAAGGCACCGATCGCTGCGCCGAGGATGATGACGAACTCGAACGGCTGCCAGAGCACCTCGAGGTGGCCACCCATGGCCGCGTAACTGCCGAAGACGCAGACGAAGACAATGATTGCGCCGACGATCAGCCGCATGATGTGTCACCCTCGCACCGCAGCAGCTACAGCCCGCGCGAAGCCACTACTCCTTCGAGGAAATGAACGATCGAGGTTAATGGCGAGTTAGGGCATGGCAGGCCTGGGGCGACAAATTGGCCCAGGGGAGGACATCGGCGTGCAATGACGAGCCCGCGGCTCGCCTTGTGAGGGTAGGCCCGACTTCGGTGCGGGAGGGGTTCTCCGTCGTGGTTCCCGCGCCCTTGCTTCACCCACGCGCCAGACCCCGCCCGCAGGCCTGCCTGCGGGCGCTTCGCGATACGGGGCTGGCGGAGCGCCGCGAGGCGCGTTGAGTAGCATCCGCTTCCGTTGAGCCAGGAAGCGGCGCGGATGGTCCCCATCCGCACGCCCCGTGGCGCTCCGCCTTCGGCGATTTTAAAGCTCCGGGCCGCGCTTCTGCGAAGCCGGCTGCTGGCCGTGCCGCAATGCCAATGGGCGCCAGTTCCCCTCTTCGGGTCGTCGCTCCCTTTGGCCATCACGCTGGTCCGAGCCGGGCTCGACCGGATTGAATCATCCGATCAAACCCGTCTCTCACCTTGAGTGAGAGACCGCTTTATCCAATCGGCGAGCCGATCGGAGCGGGCTCTGTGCAGCCGCTTCATCTAGCGAGCTCCTCGCACAGGGATCGTAGTGTCCCCAGGGCGGTGCCCCGAAGCCTCCCGGGAGCGGGGCGTAACCCCCGCCCGCAGGCGCCGACCCTCACCCAGCCTCTGGCATACCTCCGGACGGCCGCCCCGTATGGGTGATGGGCGAGGGGATTGTACGGGAGGTTTTGGGAGCGGGGATAAGTGTGGGCAGTTGATTCTCCCAACGGCCCATCGCCGACACGGTGCATGTCAGCTTTCGGCAACCTGGCCATCCCAAGTAGGTCGGCCAATTGCGCAAGCTATCGAGCGGCGCTTACGTTTTTGCGAGGCCTTCAAGAGCCGATTCCAGCTGCGCAAAGGTGAAAAGTTTCACGTCGTGACCTATCCGCTCTGCTGCAAAGCTCATCGGGACGGTGCGCGCGAAGATAAGAGCGCCATCGATCTTCGCCGCAGGCAGTTGAAGGTGGGATTGAAACGCGACCGCATTCTCTTGTGCGAGCTCCATCCGTTTGAGATGCTTAAGAAGAAGGTCTGGGCGTCCCTTTTCGTCCATTTTCCCTCGAAATTTATGAAGTTGTTTGGCAATTTCGCTGGAAGTCTTGGCGAATTGCAGATCTTTGCATTCGAGGAGCATGATGCGGCCGTCAGAATGCCAGGCAAGCACATCAATATCGCCAGGGTCTTCGGGCAGCTTGCGGCCAAGAATATAGGAGAATTTCGCGCCCCGTTTCGCCTGCCATCCGAGTTGATGTAAGCGCGCAACGACCCGTTCTTCAAACTCCGCCGCTTCCTTTGCAACGATATGCTCTCTCCATCTTCGCATCTCTTTTGATGCGATCGAGCTGAGATCATACTGGCCGTAGTAAAAATTATGAAGCTGGATACGAAAGGCGTCTCGGATCATGCCGGGTGCGATCACGACATCTGAGTCGGGGGACGGCTCAAGCCGTAGAATGGGACGCTGCGCAACGGACAAACGCCGCCTGAACCGCCATGGCTGCCGATCTTGATCGGTGTAAGGCGGAAGGACGTTCTTCCAATCGTCTCGCGGCAGAAGCTCAAGCGAGGCAATAAATTGCTCGGCACAATTGACGGCCTCGGAGAGGTGCTGAAGCAATGCGGGTCTAGGCAATATCTCCCACGCCTTTCCGGTCTGGACCAGTCGATTTTCGAGTGCCTCAAGCGCCGTGCGAAAGTTCCCGAGAGAGATTCCCATTTCCGCTTCCCAAGCGGCAGCGAAGGCGGGATCAGTTCGACTGGTTGCTTGTTCTTCAGTCAGTGGCTCGGGTTGATGCGATAACTCAAAATAGTCGCGGCGGCTTTTGTCGATCTGATACGTAACAAAGGACTCTCCCACAGGTCTGACGATGGCGTCGAAGAATGACGCATCAATCTGCACCTCACCGGCCGGCGAAATGCGCACTTCGGGGCGCATGCCTTCGTAACGGATGGCATCGGAGTAACCACCCAGGTGATGGATCATCATCGCCAGGGCCATCAGATTGGATAGGTCGAAATCTGCAACCACGAAGCCGGCGCCTACCGGACATTCGCACAATGCCGCCTCCAAAATAATCCGACTCGCTAAGCTGGTGGCGTTGGCCTTTTGAATATTCTTGGAGACTTCTTCGCGGGTTGCCTGAGGGTTGGCCGAAAGGTCGAGAATAGCGCCTGAGGTCCGCTCCCAACGCGACTTGTCGATAATCGATGCCTCATGATTTTCTACAACACGGCGGATCAGCGCGTGTCTCTCAAACTGGCTAAGATGCGCACAGAACATCTTCTCTGCGGCGGTAGTGATCGCGTTGAGCACCTTAGTGCATTCATCACGCCCGCGAACCGTACCGCCGGGTCGAGGAAGCCCATGCCACCCCAATCCCAACCGCTGGGAGGCATCGTCAAACCGGCTTATTTCAACGACCTTGTGCGGAACCGAGTCGCGTACGTGATCGCGGAAATCCTGTGGCGCGAACGCGTGGAGCTGCCGGGCCTCGGTTGAAGGGATGATCTCGTGCAAAAGCGCGGCAACATTGACCGCCGCGCCGTTTGCGAGCTTAGCAACCTGCTCAAGGAAGACCTCAATCAAGGTAACTTCAGAGTTGTTGTCGAGATGGGAAAGCCCGTGGAAGAACGGCAACCCTATTTCCGTGGTAACGACGTTTGCGCCCCGATCGCAGGAGGCCCTGATGGCTGCCTTCAGCTCTTCTACGGGTGGTGGATTGAGCTCTTCCGGTCGGATAGCGGGCCATGCAGGCGCGACAATCTTCCAAGTCAGAAAATTCGGAAGATTCGGCACGTGCTCTACCAGTATAGGGGCAATGCGCTCCATCCAGACCATCTGCATTTCAAAGATAGGGTAGAGGTCGGAGCGTTCTTCCAACGGTACAGTTTCAAGCCACCATGCTCGGCTACCCCACCTCCACACCCCACGATAGCGGAGTGATTGAGCATCGAGATGCGAGACATAAATCCGCTGGGTACTCTGCGGCGAACGCTTGCCTCCATCCTTACGGCGGACAACGAGTACGTTGCCTGTCGGATCGCGTACCGCGTGTTTGTCGAAGCGGACATGGTGCTCGGCTCTGAGCTGCAGATGTGCGTTGGTGGGTACCATGAGCGTGGCACCATCGGCGCCATCCGGCATAGCTTCATGGGGCACCACATGGCCATTGTTCTCGTAGGCAAAGCCGATACGCGCGAGAAGCCCGTTGATCGCCATTAATGGAAAACCCATATGCCCCGCGGTGCCTTCGGCAAGGAGGAATTTGAGCAGTTCGGCGATGTTGAAGTCGTGGCGCCAGCCCAGCACGTCGAGATCGTAGCTGCTTATACCCTCGGCCAGCCAATGAGCCGGGCGACTAAACTCCACCATTTGCCCCCTGCCGATCCCGCAAAGGACGATGAGCGAAATCCCTAGTTTAAATCCGGGTTGAGCTTTGGTGCCTGCAACAGCGGTATCTATTGCCTGTTGTAGCCCAGCTCCAGTCTTGTCGCTGGAAGAACTCGGCCTACTGAAGCCTGTTTCATTGAATTCGGCGAAGTCATCGGCGAGTAGTACGATATGGAACCACAAGCCTGGCTGAAACTCGACTGGTTTTGAAGAAATCACATTAGAATCCGGCTTCATCTCCGTGGGAGGGATGCCGATACGTGAAAGAGCGGGGTTTAAGCCAAGTTCTTCGGTTTGGGCGATAAGTAGGCCAGCCCACAAGGCAGATTCTGCACCAGCACTTTGGCAGGCCTCAATCACCGCACGCCGTATGGCCGTGCTCATGGCCGACGGCAGGGCAATCACTATCTCATCGTGAAAGTCGATCAGTGGCCGCTTCTCCAGCCAGCTATCGCCATAACCACCTATACCTACCTCGCGCTGTGACGGTGGTAAGCAAAACCCGCTAAGTGACCGGCGACTTATGCCAGCACGCACCAAGTCATCATCCGAAAAGGTTACACGCGCAGCTAGCGTCTTAAGTGTCGGAAGGTCGCTAACCGGCAACCCATCGAGGCCGTATTCGTCTCCGCGGCAAAAGGCCTCCAACCCTGAGCGAGCACAGACGAGGTCGGATAGCGTCAGCATTGCGCGGCACGACTGCTTGAGCGCGGCATATCCGCCGCGGTCGGGCATATTCGCGACGGCCGTGAGCATGTGCTGCAAGTGATGGCTGTTTGCTTCTGCCAACCCCTCAAGCACGTGGTAATTTCGTCCTTCGAAATGTACACGGCCGACAAACACATCCTCGGCCGGGTCTTCCATGTGCGCGAAGACTTGCCCCACCTGCTTAAACCAACGGGCGGCGTCCTGCTTGTTCGGTTTCTTCTTTCCAGAAGCGCTGGAGACAATCAGGTGCGCAATTGCCTCCAGTCTGACCGTGTTCGCCTGAAGTTTTGGAATCGTAAGCAGACCGCCTGCAGCAGCAATGCTGGCCTTCACGTCATACGGGTGAAAAATCGACCCGAGGTTCTCTGTTTGCGGCCTTATTAGCCCGGTCAGCATCTGCTGGGTTGCGAATAAGTTGTCAGGAATATCGCGCATGATGCAGGTCTAGCTGGGCAGCGGGCCATGAACAATAAGCTGCTCTGTTGATAACAGCGATCAGATATTTGGCGCTGCTGATCTTCCTACGAGCATATTCGCTTTTAGCTTGCCGCATAAGCGGCGCGAAGGTCTGGCAAGAAGTGGCATTCTGACTTCTACTCCGCCGCCTCCCGCGCCCCTTTCCCCTTCAACGGCCGCCGCTCCAGCACCTCCTTGAGGAAGCGCGCGGTGTGGCCTTTGCCGATCCGGACGATGTCCTCCGGCGTCCCTTGCGCCACGACCATGCCGCCGCCGTCGCCGCCTTCGGGGCCGAGGTCGAGAACCCAGTCGGCGGTCTTGATCACCTCGAGATTGTGCTCGATCACCACCACGGAATTGCCCTGCTCGACCAACTCGTGCAGCACCTCCATCAGCTTGGCGACGTCGTGGAAATGCAGGCCGGTGGTCGGCTCGTCGAGGATGTAGAGGGTGCGGCCGGTGGCGCGCTTGCTGAGCTCCTTGGAGAGCTTGACGCGCTGCGCCTCGCCGCCCGAGAGCGTCGTCGCCTGCTGGCCGACCTTGACATAGTCGAGCCCGACGCGGGCGAGCGTCACCATCTTGTCGCGGATCGAGGGCACGGCCTTGAACAGGTCCTTGGCCTCCTCGACCGTCATGTCGAGCACGTCGGCGATCGAGTGATCGCGATACTTCACCTCGAGCGTCTCGCGGTCATAGCGCTTGCCCTTGCAGACGTCGCAGGTGACGTAGACGTCGGGCAGGAAGTGCATCTCGATCTTGATGACGCCGTCGCCCTGGCAGGCCTCGCAGCGGCCGCCCTTGACGTTGAACGAGAACCGGCCGGCCTGGTAGCCGCGCGCCTTGGCCTCGGGCAGGCCGGCGAACCATTCGCGGATCGGCGTGAAGGCACCGGTATAGGTCGCCGGGTTCGAGCGCGGGGTGCGGCCGATCGGCGACTGGTCGATGTCGATGACCTTGTCGAGATGCTCCATGCCCTCGATACGGTCATGGCTGGCCGGGTGCTCGATCGAGCCGTTGAGCTTGCGCGCGATCGCCTTGTAGAGCGTGTCGATGATCAGCGTCGACTTGCCGCCGCCCGAGACGCCCGTGATGCAGGTGAACAGGCCGAGCGGGATGTCGACCGTGACGTCCTTGAGGTTGTTGCCGCGGGCGCCGACGATCTTCAGGCTCCGGCCCTTCTGCGGCTTGCGGCGCTTGATGGGCACTGGCACGCTCATCTCGCCGGTGAGGTACTTTCCGGTGAGCGAGTTTGGGTCGGCCAGAATGTCCTGCGGCGTGCCCTTCGAGACGATCTCGCCGCCATGGATGCCGGCGCCGGGGCCGACATCGACGACATAGTCGGCGGTGAGGATCGCGTCCTCGTCATGCTCGACCACGATCACGGTGTTGCCGAGGTCGCGCAGGCGGCGCAGCGTGCCGAGCAGGCGCTCATTGTCGCGCTGGTGCAGGCCGATCGAGGGCTCGTCCAGCACATAGAGCACGCCGGTAAGGCCCGAACCGATCTGCGAGGCCAGGCGAATGCGCTGGCTCTCGCCGCCCGAGAGCGTGCGCGAGCCGCGCGCCAGTGTCAGGTATTCGAGGCCGACATCGAGCAGGAAGGTCAGGCGGTCGCGGATCTCCTTGAGGATGCGCGGGGCGATCTCGTTCTGCTTGTGCGACAGGCGCGAGGGCAGGGCGCTGACCCAGGCGAGCGCGTCCTTGACCGAAAGCTGCGAGATCTCGCCGATATGGCGCATGTCGATCTTGACCGCCAGCGCCTCGGGCTTGAGCCGGAAGCCGTTGCAGGCGGCGCAGGGCGTCTCCGACATGAAGCGGCCGATCTCCTCGCGGGCCCAGTCGCTCTCGGTCTCCTTCCAGCGCCGCTCCATATTGGTGATCACGCCCTCGAAGGGCTTCTTCACCTCATAGGCGCGGAGGCCGTCATTGTAGGCCATGCGCACGGCCTCGGTGCCGGTGCCGAACAGGATGGCGTCGCGGGCGCTCGTTGGCAGCTCGCTCCAGGGCTTGCTGGTCGAGAAGCCGAAATGCTTGGCGAGCGCATCGAGCGTCTGGCCGTAATAGGGCGAGGTCGACTTGGCCCAGGGCGCGATCGCGCCCTTCTTCAGCGAGAGCGAGTGATCCGGGACGATCATTTCCGGATCGATCCGCATCTCGTGGCCGAGGCCGTCGCAGGCCGGGCAGGCGCCGAACGGGTTGTTGAACGAGAACAGCCGCGGCTCGATCTCGGGGATGGTGAAGCCGGAGACCGGGCAGGCGAACTTCGAGGAGAAGGTGACGCGGCGGGCCTCGCCATTCTCCTCCTTCTCGTCGGCATATTCGAAGACGGCGATGCCGTCGGCGAGGTCGAGCGCCTGCTCCAGCGAGTCGGCGAGGCGGGCGCCGAGATCGGGGCGGATGACAATGCGGTCGACCACCACGTCGATGTCGTGCTTGAATTTCTTGTCGAGCGCCGGCGCGTCCGGGATCTCGTAGAACTCGCCATTGACCTTGACGCGCTGGAAGCCGCGCTTCAGCCAGTCGGCCATCTCCTTGCGGAACTCGCCCTTGCGGCCGCGCACCACCGGCGCGAGCAGGTAGCCGCGCGTCTTCTCCGGCAGCTCGACCAGGCGGTCGACCATCTGCTGCACGGTCTGGCTCTCGATCGGCAGGCCGGTCGCCGGCGAATAGGGGATGCCGGCGCGCGCCCAGAGCAGGCGCATATAGTCGTGGATCTCGGTGACGGTGCCGACTGTCGAGCGCGGGTTCTTCGAGGTCGTCTTCTGCTCGATCGAGATCGCGGGCGAGAGCCCGTCGATCTGGTCGACATCGGGCTTCTGCATCATCTCGAGGAACTGGCGGGCATAAGCCGAGAGCGACTCGACATAGCGGCGCTGGCCCTCCGCATAGATCGTGTCGAAGGCGAGCGAGGACTTGCCCGAGCCGGAGAGGCCGGTGAACACCACCAGCTTGTCGCGCGGGATCGCGAGATCGACGTTCTTGAGATTGTGCTCGCGCGCGCCGCGCACCGAGATGACGCGCGAATTCGGATCGGCCGCACGGTTGCGGTCGAACATGTCTTCCAGCGTCGCGGTCTGGTCGGCGAGCGTGGTCTTGCGAGCCATGGTGGTGTCCGAATTGAGCTAAGCCGTACAGATAGGGCAATCGCCGGGCCATGCCAGTGCGGCCGGGCGAGAGGCGGGCATGAGTAGCACGCAGCCGTGGATGTTGCCGCATTGTTCTTGTGGGGTGTGCTGACAGAGATTGTCAGGAGCGTGGCAGGCTGCGGAAACGCCGCCGGAGCAGGATCGCCGAGACCAGCATGGCCAGCGCCAGCGTCCCGGACAGGATCAGCGCCGCCGAGGCGCCATAGCGCTCGATCAGCAGCGCATAGCCGAGCGGCGAGGCGGCCGAGAGGAAGAAGCCCGGCGCCAGCAGCCGGCCGACATAGGCGCCATAGCTCTTCGGATCGAACAGCATCAGCGGCAGCGTGCCACGCGTGATCGTCAGCACGCCATTGCCGGCGCCATACGCAAAGGCGAAGGCCAGCGCGGCAACAGCGCTCGCGCCGCCGGCGAGGCCGACGACGAAGCAGAGCGGCAGCACGAGGCAGGCAACGAGGTTGAGGTCGAACGGGCTGGAGCGCGCGCCGAACAGCACCTCGCCGAGCCGCGCCAGCGACTGGCCGATGCCGCGCGTCGCGCCGATCCAGACAGCGGCTGCGGCGGGCAGGCCGAGCCCGGCGAGAATGCCGATCATATGGGCGGACATGCCGGCATTGAGGACGCCGGCGAAGGTGACGATCAGCGCATAGAGCAGGCCGGCGAAGCGGGTATCGGCCGCACTGAGCGTGACGATGGGCTTCGCTGCGGCAGCGTCGGACAGTGGCCGCGCCAAGACGGTCGGCAGCGTCAGGTGCAGCGGCAGGGTTAGAAGGGCGAAGCCGGCATAGGCGATCAGCGCCCCGCGCCAGCCGAACTGCTCGGCGAGTGCATGGCCGAGCGGCCAGAACACGGTCGAGGCGAGGCCGCCGAGCAAAGTGATCTGGGCGATCGGCCGGCGCGCGGCGCTGCCACCGATCCGGGCCAGCGCAGCAAAGGCGGCGTCATAGAGGCTGAGCCGCATGGCGAGGCCGAGGCAGATCCAGGCGGCGTAGTAGGCGGCGATCGTGTGAGCGAAGGCGAGGCCTAGGCAGCCGGCAGCGGTGAGCAGCGATCCCACGCACATCACGGTGCGGCCGCCGTGTCGGTCGATCAGGCGGCCGACCGCACCCGAGGTCAGCCCCATCACCAAGAGGCCAGCCGAGAGTCCGCCATGGATGATCGCCTGCGACCAGCCGAGTTCGCCTGCGATCCGCTCGCCGAAGGCGCCGACCAGATAATAGGAGATGCCCCAGGAGATGAGCTGAGCCAGCCCGAGGCAGAAAACGGTGCGAGGCGCGATCATCGACAACCGTTCTCGTCAGGCCACGCCAACCCGTTCCGAGTCGTCCCGGGCGACCGAGGGGAGACCCGGGACCCATTCCGGAACCTCTCTCGGAAAAGCTCCGGAATGGATCCCGGATCTCCGCTGCGCTCCGTCCGGGATGACCCGCGCTTTTGGGGCAAACACACTATCTCACCCCGCCGGGCAACGTCTGGTCTCCCGGCCCGAGGCTGCGCTGCATCAGGATCGTGTCGACCCAGCGGCCGAACTTGAAGCCGGTCGAGCGCAAGGTGCCCACCGGCTCGAAGCCGAAGCGGCGATGCAGGCCGATAGAACCGGCATTATTGCTGTCGCCGATATTGGCGAGCATCTGGCGCCAGGGCCCGGCCTCGCACCGGCCGATCAATGCGCCGAGCAGGGTGGAGCCGATCTTCCGGCCGCCGAACCCGTCGGCAACATAGATCGAGTCCTCGATGGTGTGGCGGTAGGCCGGGCGGGGGCGATAGGACGTCGCATAGCTGTAGCCGACGATCCGGCCATCGAGCTCGGCGGCGAGATAGGGCAGGCCGAGCGCCAGCACTGCCTCTCGGCGCACCAGCATCTCCTCGACGCCTGGAGGCGTCTCCTCGAAGCTGGCGAGGCCATGCAAGACATGATGGGTGTAGATCGCCTGGATCGCGCCCATATCCGCTTCCTCGGCATCGCGAACCAGGATGGATAGCGCAGCATTGCCGGCAAGCTCTGAGGTGGTCATCGTCATCGTTCCAGCCCGGTCGGGCTGCCTTTCCGTATGGTAGGGGCGCCCGCTCAGCGCCTCCTGTCGCGTGACACCGATATCGGCGAGGCGGTGCTCGTCGAGTTCACGCAGGATCCGCAATTGCTGATAGCGCGAATGCTGGGAGGCGCCGAGATAGTTTGCCGCCTCAAGCAGCAGCTGTCGTCCCGCATCCCAGATCCCGCTCATCGCTCGCGTCCTGCCGCGGCTGGCTTCTGCCCGAGCCGCCAGGGCAGCTTGCGCTTTGCCGTCTCATAAATGAAGCTTCTCGAAATTATGCAGAGCATGAGAAATTCTTTGAGATGCGTGATCTTCGTCTCGACCAGCTCGACAGCTTCCGCCAGGTGATCGCGCTCGGCAGCTTCTCGGCGGCGGCCGAGCGGCTGGGCCTGAGCCAGCCGGCAGTCAGCCTGCAAATCCGCGAACTGGAGCGCCGCCTCGGCACGGTGCTGATCGAGCGCGTTGGACGCCGGGCGCAGCCGACCGCGGCGGGTACCGAACTGCTCGACCATGCCGGTCGGATCGCCGCGGCGGTGGCGGCGGCGCAAGAGGCGATGGCGCGGCATGCAACCGGGGCGATGGGCCGTGTCCGGATCGGCACCGGCGCCACCGCCTGCATCTTCCTGTTGCCCCCGGTGCTGCGCGAATTGCGCCAGCGCCACCCGACGCTGGAGATCACCGTCAGCACCGGCAATACCTCCGACATCGTCAAGGCGATCGAAGACAATCAGATCGACATCGGCCTGGTCTCGCTCCCGGCCGCTGGCCGCAGCCTCGACGTGACGCCGCTGCTGGAGGACGAGTTTGCCGTGATCGCGCCGCCCGGCATGGAGCTGCCGCCGCGATTGACGCCCGAGGCGCTGGCGCGCTTGCCGGTGCTGCTGTTCGAGCCGGGCGGCATCACCAGGCGCATCGCCGACGAATGGTTTGCCCGCGCCGGCGTGACGCTGAAGCCAGTGATGTCGCTCGGCAGCGTCGAGGCGATCAAGCGGCTGGTCGGCGCCGGCCTCGGCTGCGCCATCCTGCCCGGCATGGCGGTGCGCGGCGAGAGCGACGGTTTGGTCGTGCGCGCCCTGTCGCCGCGGGTGCATCGCACGCTCGGCCTCGTCCTGCGCAAGGACAAGCCGCTGCATCGCGGCCTGCGCGAAACGCTGAAGGCGTTGCGAGCGCTCGGGACGCCCGGCTGAGCTAGCACTGCTGACAGGTCCGGTCAGGCGCGCGGTCCATCCCATCCGCCGTTCGCGCAGTGTCCATGATCTGCAAGCGGCGCTAAGCTTTTCGTCTGTCGGGGCGGAACATTTCGCTTGCTGTCGCGCTTCGTGGAGGATGCCGGGTCGTCAGGTGCCATGGTCAGGCACCGCCATCAGCGGGGGATCGTCATGATGAAAGCCGTTCTGCGAGGGGCAGCACTGCTGTTCGGCCTCGGTCTCACTGCTCCCGGCTTCGCCTGCGAGCTTGACCGGCCGCTGAAGATGGCGGGGCTCGATTATGACTCCGCCGCCTTCCATACCGCGGTCGCCAGCGCCATCGCCGAGAAGGGTTTTGGCTGCAAGGTCGAGCGTGTGCCGGGCGTGATCGCACCGCTGGTCAACGGTCTCGGTCGCGGCGACGTCGACATCGTCATGGAGATCTGGCTGGCCAACCCGGTCGAGGCCTGGGTCAAGGAAGCTGCCGCCGGCAAGGTCGAGCCGCTCGGCACGACGTTCCCGGATGCGAACGAAGGCTGGTTCGTGCCGCGCTATCTGGTCTCCGGCCCCGATGCCAAGGCGCCCGAGCTGAAATCGGTGCAGGACCTCAAGCGCTACAAGGAGCTGTTCACCGACCCGGACGAGCCCGGCAAGGGGCGCTTCTACAATTGCGTCGCCGGCTGGGTCTGCGAGGGCATCAACAGCAAGAAGCTCGTCGCCTACGGGCTCTCCGGCGATTTCACCAATCTGCGCGGCGGCTCCGGCGAGGCGATCGTTGCCGCCGTCGAATCCGCCCTGAAGCGCAAGCGGCCGGTCGTGTTCTATTATTGGGGGCCGAGCTGGCTGGTCGGCGCCTATGACCTGGTCAAGCTCGAGGAGCCGGCCTTCGACCAGGCGATCTGGGATGAGCTCAAGGCGAGCGACGCCCCCAAGCGCGCAACCGCCTATCCGGTCAGCCGCGTCGTTATCGGCGCCAATGTCGAACTGGCCAAGAAGGCACCGCAACTCGCCGGCTTCTTCAGGAAGTACACCACGACCAGCGAGCTGACCTCGAAAATGCTGGCCGAGGCGCGCGAGAAGGGCGTCTCGCCCGAGCAGCAGGCACTCGTCTTCCTCAAGACGCAACCGGATGTCTGGAAGGCCTGGCTGCCGGCCGAGATCGCCAGCAAGGTCGCATCCAGCCTGTGACGCTTGATGGACTGCCGGATCTCGGCAAGGGGCTGCAGAAACTGGTCAACCAGGGCGTCGATGCCGTCGTCACCGGCTATGGCAGCGACCTCGACGGTCTCAGCAGGCTGCTGACCGCGCCGGTGCGTGGCGTCGAGGCGGCCCTGTTGCTTATCCCTGTGCCGGCCTTCGTCCTCGCCGTCGCCGCAGGCGCCTGGCTGGCGCGGCGCAACCTCGGCTTCACGCTCGCCATGGCGAGCCTGCCGCTGGTGCTCGCCGGCCTCGGAGTCTGGACCGAGGCGATGCAGACGCTCGCGCTCGTCATCGTGGCGGTGGTGCTGGTCGTTCTGCTCGGCCTGCCGCTCGGCGTCGCCGCGGCGCGCCTGCCGCGGCTGGGAAAGGCGCTCGCGCCGATCTACGACCTGATGCAGACCATTCCGAACTTCGTCTACCTGATCCCGGTGGCAATGCTGCTCGGGCTCGGCCGAGCGCCGGCGCTGCTCGCGACCCTGATCTACGCCCTGCCGCCTTTCGCCCGCCTGACCGAGCTCGGCTTGCGCGGCATCGATATCGGCATGATCCACGCCGCCCGCGCGCTTGGGCTCGGGCCCTGGCAGACGCTCTGGCTCGTCGAACTGCCGCTGGCGCGGCCGGTGATCCTGCAAGGGCTCAACCAGGCGATCATGCTCTCGCTTGCCATGGTCGTGGTCGCCTCGATGATCGGCGCCAAGGGACTGGGCGAGGTCGTCCTGCTCGCCCTGCAGCGCGCCGATCCGGGCCTCGGCTTCGTCGGCGGCCTCGCGGTGGTGGCGCTCGCGATCCTGCTTGACCGCATGGCGCAGGCGATCTTCCGGGAGCGCCGTTTGTCGGAGTGAGCTGCTGACAGCTTTGGTCAGTCGCCCGGTTGCGCCCCGCTGGGCGCTTGGGCAGGGTGCCGCCCGAAACGAGAGAGGGCGCTGCCATGTACGGATTGATCGGGAAGATGCGGGCCAAGCCCGGTGAGCGCGAGGCGCTGATCGGCTACATCCTCGAAAGCAGCGGCGAAATGCCGGGCTGCCTGAGCTACATCGTCGCCCGCGATCCCGACGATGCCGATGCGATCTGGGTGACCGAGGTCTGGGACAGGGAAGAGAGCCACAAGGCCTCGCTCGCTCTGCCGGTCGTGCAGGCGGCGATCGCCAAGGCCAGGCCGATCATCGCCGGTTTCGACAGCCATGTCGTCACGCAGCCGGTCGGCGGGTTCGGACTGGCGAGGGGCTGACCTATTCTCGTCATGGTCGGGCTTGTCCCGACCATCCACGCCTTCCCAGATGCAATGTGGTGTTCAAGACGTGGATGCTCGCCACAAGGGCGAGCATGACGGTTTGCGTTTGCAATGACGGTATGCCTTTCGCTCCCTGGCCCTAGCGTCTAAGACCCTCGCGACCGAGCCGCGAGCCTGCCATGACCCAATCCGCCCTGAGCAAACTCACCATCCTGCCGACGACGGCGGCGCTGACCGGCCGTGTCATGCCGCCCGGCTCGAAATCGATCACCAACCGGGCGCTGCTGGTCGCGGCGCTGGCCAGGGGCACCAGCCGGCTCAGCGGCGCGCTGAAGAGCGACGACACCCGCTATATGGCGCAGGCGCTGCGCGACATGGGCGTCACGATCGAAGAGCCCGATGCGACCAGCTTCATCGTCACCAGCGACGGACGCCTCAAGGCTCCGGCGGCCCCACTCTTCCTCGGCAATGCCGGCACGGCGACCCGCTTCCTGACGGCGGCGGCGGCGCTGGTCGACGGCACGGTCGTCGTCGATGGCGACGAGCACATGCGCAAGCGGCCGATCCTGCCGCTGGTCGAGGCGCTGACCCGGCTCGGCGTCGCGATCACTGCGCCGAGCGGCTGTCCGCCAGTCACCATCCAGGGGCAGGGCGGCTTCGCGGGCGGACTGGTCGAGGTCGATGGCGGGCTCTCCAGCCAGTACGTCTCGGCACTGCTGATGGCCGGCGCCTGCGCCCGCAATCCCGTCGATGTCGTGCTGACCGGCCAGGAGATCGGCGCGCGCGGCTATGTCGACCTGACTTTGGCGACGATGCGTGCCTTCGGCGCCGAGGTGTCCGAGCCGGCGAGCGGCGGCTGGCGGATCGCGCCGACCGGCTATGTCGCGACCGACTACCTGATCGAGCCGGACGCCTCGGCCGCGACCTATCTCTGGGCGGCGGAAGTGCTGACCGGCGGCGCGATCGATCTCGGCGTGCCGGCTTCCGCCTTCACCCAGCCCGACGCCAAGGCGCATGAGCTGATCGCCGCCTTCCCGAACCTGCCGGCGCAGATCGACGGCTCGCAGATGCAGGATGCGGTGCCGACGCTCGCCGTGCTCGCCGCCTTCAACCAGACGCCGGTCCGCTTCACCGGCATCGCCAATCTGCGCGTCAAGGAATGCGACCGCGTCGCGGCGCTGGCGCAGGGCCTGTCGCGGATCCGTCCCGGGCTCGGCATTGAGGAGGGCGACGATCTGCTCGTCGCCTCCGATCCGGCGCTGGTCGGCCAGACGCTGCCCGCCGAGATCGACACCTTCGCCGATCACCGCATCGCCATGAGCTTTGCGCTGGCCGGACTGAAGATCGGCGGTGTCACCATCCTCGATCCCGGCTGCGTCGCGAAGACCTATCCCGATTACTGGCGCGCGCTCGGTTCGCTCGGCGTGCGCTTCGAGGGTGAGGTGCCGTAGGGCGACCGCGGGGGAGCTCCGTCAGGCTGCTTCCTTCGCTCCTACTGTCGAAAGCTCGTTCAGCTTCTGCTCCGCCGCGGCCTTGACGCGTGCCACGGCGGCGTCCTTCACCGGGCCGTAGCCACGGATGTCCATCGGCAAGGCGGCGATCGCCGCCAAGGCATCGGGCGCTCGCGAGGGCAGCTGCGCCAGCAATTCATCGACCAACCCTTCGTACCAGCCGATCAGCGCGCGCTCCATCTTGCGCTCCGCCGTGTAGCCGAACGGGTCGAAGGCGGTGCCGCGCAAGCCCTTGAGGCGGGCCAGCAGCCGCAGCGGCGTCTGGATCCACTGGCCGAAGCGGCGCTTCAGCGGCCGCCCGCGGGCATCCTTCTCGCCGCCGAGGAAGGGTGGGGCGAAATGGTAGTTCACCGTGAAGTCGCCCTCGAAACGCTGCCGGAGCTCGTCGAGGAAGCCGGTCTGCATGTGCAGCCGCGCCACCTCGTATTCGTCCTTGTAGGACATCAGCTTGAACAGCGAGCGGGCGACCGCACCAGTGAGCGCTCCGCTGCCGAACTGCCGCTCGGCAGCGCGGACCTTGTCGACATCAGCCCGATAACGCCGGGCCCAGGCCTCGTTCTGGTAGTCGGCGAGGAAGCGTTCGCGGCGAGCGATCATCTCGTCGAGGGCTTCCGTTTCGAAAGCGGCAGGGGCCGGAGCAAAGGCGGCGGGATCGACGGCTGCAAGACGCCCGGCGGCAAAGGCCTGCCGGTTGCGCTCGACCGCGACCCCGTTGAGCCCGATCGCGCGGTGCAAAGCGTCGAGCCCGACCGGAACCAGCCCCTGCTGCCAAGCATGGCCGAGCATGATGATGTTGGCGAACACGGCATCGCCGAACAATGTCTCGGCCAGCGCATTGGCGTCGATGGCGCGGACGTTCTCGGCGCCCATCACCCGTTCGATCGCTTTCAGCCGGCGGCGCGTTGCGAGGTCGGCGTCGCGGTGGCGCACGATGTCGCCGGTCGGCATCTCCGCCAGGTTGACGACTGCGCGCATGCCGGTGCGATAGGTCACTGAGGCCTTGGGCGAGGACGATACGACGATATCGCAGCCGATCAGCGCGTCGGCCGCGCCGGTGTCGATGCGGACCTGGTTGATCGCCTCGGGCGTTGCGGCGATTCGCATGAACGAGAGTACCGGCCCGAATTTCTGGGCGAAGCCGGTGAAGTCGAGGACCGAGCTGCCCTTGCCTTCGAGATGGGCCGCCATCGCGATCTGCGCGCCGACCGTGACGACGCCGGTGCCGCCGACGCCGGTGACGAGCAGGTCAAAGGGCCTGTCGAGTGCCGGCAGGGTTGGTTGCGGTAGCAACTCGGCACGCCCGGCGAAGTCGTCCGCGCTCGCCGGCCGCTTCCGGCGGGTGGCGCCTTCCACCGTCACGAAGCTCGGGCAGAAGCCGTCGAGGCAGGAAAAGTCCTTGTTGCAGTTGGAGAGATTGATCTGCCGCTTGCGGCCGAACGGCGTCTCCTTCGGCTCGACGCTGAGGCAGTTCGAGGCCACCGAGCAATCGCCGCAGCCCTCGCAGACAAGGTCGTTGATGACGGCGAAGCGCTGCGGATCGACCATCGTGCCGCGCTTGCGCCGGCGGCGCTTCTCGGTCGCGCAGGCCTGCTCATAGATCAGCACCGAGACGCCCTTGATCTCGCGCAGCTCGCGCTGGACGGCATCGAGCTCGCGGCGGTGATGGATCGTGACGCCGTGCGGCAGACTGGCAGGCGCGAACTTTTCGGGCTGGTCCGAGACCAGCGCGATGCGCTGGGCGCCCTCGGCGCGCACCTCCTGAGCGATGGCATGGACGCTGATCGGCCCATCCACCGGCTGGCCGCCGGTCATGGCGACGGCATCGTTGAACAGGATCTTGTAGGTGATGTTGGCCTTGGCGGCGATCGCCTGGCGGATCGCCATCGAGCCGGAATGGTAATAGGTGCCTTCGCCGAGATTCTGGAAGATGTGGCCTTTGCCGGTGAACAGCGAGGAGGCCGCCCAGTTCACGCCTTCGCCGCCCATCTGGATCAGCGAGGTAGTCTCGCGATCCATCCAGCTCGCCATGAAATGGCAGCCTATGCCGGCCAGCGCCTTCGAGCCCTCCGGCACCTTGGTCGAGCTGTTGTGCGGGCAGCCGGAGCAGAAATAGGGCGTCCGGGTCGCGCTCGGCACTTGGATGATGCGTCCGGTCTCGGGGCTCAGCAGCGCTGCGCGATCGGTCAGGTGCAGCTCGGGGAACAGCGCATCCAGCCGCTTCGCCACGATCGGTGCGAGCAGGCGCGGCGAGAGCTCCCCGATCCACGAGATCAGGCGATTGCCGTCCTCGTCGCGCTTGCCGACCATCGAATGCGGCTTATGCCCGGGATAATCATAGAAATACTCCTTGAGCTGGCTCTCGATGATGCCGCGCTTTTCCTCGACGACGAGGATCTCGGCCTTGCCGCGCACGAACTCCAGCGCGGCCCGGCGCGCCAGCGGCCAGACCATGCCGACCTTGTAGATGTCGATGCCGTGGCTGCGGCAGGCTTCCTCGTCCAGGCCGAGCAGGCGCAGCGCCTCCATCAGGTCGAGATGCGCCTTGCCGGTGGTGACGATGCCGAAGGAGGCGTCGGGAATGTCGTAGATGCGCTGGTCGATCGGGTTGGCCTCGGCGAAGGCGAAGACGGCCATCTTCTTGGCCTCCATCCGCTCCTCGATCTGGGGGCCCGGCAGGTCCGGCCAGCGATAGTGCAGCCCGGTGGCCGGCGGCGTGTAATCGGGTTCGTTGAACTGGCGCGGTGCCGGCAATTCGACCGATTGGCCGCTCTCGACTGTCTCCGAGATCGCCTTGAAGCCGACCCACATGCCGGAATAGCGCGACAGCGCGTAGCCGTATTCGCCGAAGGCGAGGTATTCGCCGATCGAGGCTGGGTTCAGCGTCGGCATGAACCAGGCCATGAAGGCGACGTCGGACTGATGCGGCATCGACGACGAGACGCAGCCATGATCGTCGCCCGCGACGACCAGCACCCCGCCATGCGGCGACGAGCCATAGGCGTTGCCGTGCTTCAGCGCATCGCCGGCGCGGTCGACGCCGGGACCCTTGCCGTACCAGAGACCGAAGACGCCCTGCACCGTCCGGTCCGGATTGGTCTCGACCTGCTGTGAGCCAAGGACGGCGGTCGCGGCCAGGTCCTCGTTGACGGCGGGCAGGAATTCGATGCCGTGTTGCTTCAGAATATCGGTGGAGCGCCAGAGTTCGAGGTCGACGCCGCCGAGCGGGGAGCCGCGATAGCCCGAGATGAAGCCCGCCGTGTCGAGGCCTGCCGCGCGGTCGCGCCGGGCCTGGTCGAGAGCGATCCGCACCAGCGCCTGGGTACCGGTCAGGAAGACGCGTCCGGTGCTGCGGGTGTAGCGATCGCTCAGCGCATAGTCGGCGAGCGGGCCGGTTGGCGAGATAGCGTTCATGGCGTGGGCCTCCCGGCAGCGTCTTGCGGGAAGTTTAGGCCGGGTGGTCTGGAAAGATTTGTCTCATTTGCCGGGTAGCGTTGCCGTTTCGGTAGATTTGACCAATAATTATTCCAAAGGTGGATAATTCTTCCAAGGGCGAGGCGATGCAACTGACCGAGCAGGACCGCAAGCTGGTCACCCTTCTGCAGGGCGACGCCCGCATCTCGAATCAGGATCTGGCCGAGCGCGCCGGCATGTCCGCTTCCGCCTGCTGGCGGCGGGTGCGGGCGCTGGAGGAGGCCGGCGTGATTGCGAGCTATCGCGCGATCGTCGATCCGGCCAAAGCCGGGCTCGCCTTCAGCGCGATGGTTCATGTCGGGCTGGTGCGGCACGAGGCCGACCACGTCTCGACCTTCATTTCACGCGTGGCCGAGCGCCCGGAAGTGCTGGAGTGTTTCGCGACCACCGGCGAAGCAGACTATCACCTGCACGTCGTCTGCCGTGACAAGGACGCCTACAACGAATTTCTCGACCACTTCCTGTTCAGGCTGCCGGGCATCGCGCATGTCCGCACCAATCTCGTCCTGAAGGAGATCAAGGTGCATGGCGCGGTGCCGGTGTGAAGATCGACCGCAGCTCGGTTCTCAGGCGGGCGCAGCCGCGCCGAGCTGGAGGTCGCGCGCCTTCTGTGCGACGGCGCGGTTCTCGATCGATAGCCGCTGCTCGAGCTTGCGCAGCAGCCAGCTCAAAGACGTCGTGATGCAGAAATAGATCGCGCCGGCGGTGAGGAAGACTTCATAGGGCGCGAAGGTGTTCGACACCTCCAGCCGAGCCGCGCCGGTGAGGTCGAGCAAGGTGATCGTGCTCGCCAGCGACGTCGCCTTCACCGTCAGGATGATCTCGTTCTCGTAAGCGGGCAAAGCGAGGCGGATTGCGAGTGGGATGGTAACCTTGCGCTGCGTCTGGAACCAGGACAGGCCGAGCGCCCGCGCCGCTTCGTTGAGCCCCTTCGGCACGAGCCGGAGCGCGCCCGCGATGATCTCGGCGGTATAGGCGGCCGAGTTGAGCCCGAGCGCGATGATCACGCACCAGAACGGGTCGCGGAAGATCGGCCAGAGCGCCGAGGTCCGGATGACGTCGAACTGCCCGAGCCCGTAATAGACAAGGAAGACCTGCAGCAGCGAGGGAACGCCGCGGATGACGAAGATGTAGGTGCTCGCCGGCCCATGCAGCCAGGCCGAGCGCGCATTGCGCGCATAGGCCAGCGGTATCGCGATCAGCATGCCGAAGATCAGGATGAGAACCGCGAGCCTGCCCGTCAGCCCGACGCCCTTGAGCAGGTTCGGGAAGGCCTCGGCCATGATCTGGACGTCAAGCATGGGATCGCTCAGGCAAAGCCGCGATTGGAACGAAGGCGAGCACGGTGCAGGCCCCAGGACGCCGCGCTGGTGATGGCGAGATAGAGCAGCGCGGCGACGGCGTAGACGAAGAACGGCTCGCGCGTCGCGCCCGAGACCACGGCGGACGCCCTGAGCAGTTCCTCCAGCCCGATCACGGAGATGAGCGAGGTCTGCTTGATCAGGATGATCGAAAGATTGCCGAAGCCCGGCAGCGCGATCCGCCAGGCCTGCGGCAGCACCACCCGGAAGAAGGCGACGCTCCGCGGCAGGCCGAGCGCATGCGCCGCCTCCGACTGTCCGCGCGGCACCTGCCTGATGGCGCTGCGGAAGATGTCGCTGGCATAGGCCGCGAAGATGAAGGCCAGTGCCGCCACGCCGGCGGCGAACCCGTTGATGTCGACATAGTGCCCGGTCAATCGGGTGAGGGCGATCGTGCCGCCGAAATAGATCAGGTAGATGACGATGAGGTCGGGAACGCCCCTGACGATCGCGGTATAGGCCTCCGCGACATAGCGGAACGGCTTGCTGCCATAGGTCTTGAGTGCCCCGAGCGACAGGCCGAACGCGGTTCCGAACACCAGCGCCACGGCGGCGACCGACAGTGTCACTCCCGCCCCGTAGAGCAGTTGCAGGCCATAGCCGGAGAGCCAGGCCAGAGTCATGGCAGCGCGTCCCCCATATCCCCGGTGGCGCGGCTTGCAACCTTCTGGCGGATCAACTCGCGGACGGGGCCGTCCCGCCAGGCTTGGAGCTTGCCGCCGGAGGTCCGCTCGTCGGCATAGACGATCCAGACATCGTCGGGCGAACCCAGGATCTCGTCGACGCGGACGCGGTCCGGATACTGCTCAGCATATTCCAGATAGACCAGCGCCGAATCGTATTTCCCGGCGAGCAGGTTCTGGAAGATGATCGGCAGCGAGGGGTCCGAGACGCGCGTCTCCCAGCGGCTGATGTCGATATAGCTCTCGGTCGCCGGCGCCAGCAGGCCGATCGATTTCGGTCGCTCGACCTCCGAGCGCGTCAGCACCGCCAGCTCCTTGCTGCGGGAAATGAAGCTGTCGACGGCGAACACCTTGTGGAAATGCGTGCCGAGCGTCGGCGGCGTGTCCGGGTGGACCGCGCATTGGATGACGAAATCATAGTCGCCGCGCATCAACCCGCTCGTGGCCACGTCGAAGTCGGGCACCAGCACGATCTCGCTGTCGGGGATCTCGTGGAACTTGATGTATTCCCTGGTCACGAGCTCATGATTGGTGCCGCTCGGGCCAAGTGTCGCAAAGGTGATCATGGAGGCGGCCTCGTTCTGCCGGGCCGAAGGCAGGCCGAGCCCGCCTTGGGCGTCGCTGGTCGATTCACATCAGCTTGAAGTCGAAATACTTCCTGGTGATGCTGTCATAGGTGCCGTTCGCGATCAGCGTATCGATGGCGGCGTTGACCTCTTCGAGCAGCTTGGCGTCGTCCTTGCGCAGGGCGATGGCGTTGCCTTCGCCCAGCAGGCCGCCGGTGTATTCCGGGCCGACGAGCGCAAAGCCCGCTGCCTCCGGCCGCCTCAGGAAGCCGAGCATCGAGGTCACCTTGTTGGCGAGCAGCAGGTCGACGCGGCCGGCGATGAGATCGAGCTCGACATCGGTGGTCTTGTCGTAGCGCACGATCTCCGATTTCGGATAGATCGCGGTCAGATAGGCGTCCTGGATGCTGCCGCGCTGCACGCCGATCCGCTTGCCCTTGAGCGTTTCAGGGTTCGTGTCTGCGGCCACGTCCTTCCTGGCGACGAACTGGCTAGCCGTGTTCTTGTACTTCTTGGAGAAGGCCACCTGCTGCTTGCGCTTTTCGGTGACGCCCATGCTCGCCACGATCAGGTCGTACTTCCTGGCGTTGAGCCCCGGGATGATGCCGTCCCATTCCTGCGCCATGATCGTGCACTTGGCCTTCATCACCTCGCACAGAGCGTTGGCGATATCGACGTCCCAGCCCGTCAGCTTGCCGCCGGCGTCGACGAAGCTCCAGGGGGCATAGGTTCCCTCGGTGGCGATCCGCAGGTCTTTTGCTTGCGATGCCGAGACGAAGACGCTCGACAGGGCTGCGCAGAGAAGGATAGTCTTGAGCTTGCGATTGTTGAGCATGATCCCCTCACGACATTTATTGTCGGTCACTTCAGGGATTGTTCTGTCGCACCAGCAGCTTGTCAACGCGCTGGCAAATATTTTCATCTCATGAAAATGTCGCTGCCGGGACAGGCGCGGCCACGTCGCCCGAACGGCGTGGCGCAGGCTCGAAACCGATGCGCAAAGGCTGGGAGGCTCTGCTGTGGTCGATCGCAAGCGCGACGGCAAACCGCCGGAAGGAAAGCGCGTCAGGCGTGGCGCGCTCTCAATGATGACGCGGCCCGGCCGCACGGCCACGGGCGAGGGCTCATCTATCAAGGAGTCTGGCGAAGTCGATGGCGGGCAGGGTGGCCAGGCCCTTGCGACGGCGGTCGGCCAGGAGATCCGGAGCCTGCGGCTGAGCCTGAGCATGGCCGCCAATCAGCTCGCCGAGGCGGCGAAGCTGTCGAACGGCATGCTCTCCAAGATCGAGCGCGGCTCGGCCACCCCGTCCTTCACGACGCTCGTTTCGATCGCGGCTGCGCTGAAAGTGCCGGTCGCGCGGCTGTTCGCCTCCTATAACCAGCAGGCCGACTATTCGCTCGTGCGGGCGGGGCAGGGCATCGCCGTGCAGCGCCGCGGCCAGCGCGCCGGGCTGAGCTACGAATTGCTCGGTCACCTGCTCTCGGGTGAAAAATACATCGAGCCCTATCTGGTTACCCTGACCAGCGAGGCGGCGGACCATCCCGGCTTCCAGCATACCGGGATCGAGTTCATGCACATGCTCGAAGGCGCGATGGTCTACCGCTATGCAGACGCGGCGATGGAGCTGCGCCCAGGCGATACGCTCGTTTTCGACGCCAATTTCGTCCATGGCCACGAGCGGCTGCTGACGCCGACCGTCCGCTTCCTGTCGGTCGTGTTCAACCTGCGCACATAAATCATCATCGCGTGTCCGATAGGACGCGACGATGATCTATCTCATTGTGA
Organism: Allobosea sp. P4_H5; assembly: GCF_056400825.1. Lineage (NCBI taxonomy): Bacteria > Pseudomonadati > Pseudomonadota > Alphaproteobacteria > Hyphomicrobiales > Alloboseaceae > Allobosea > Allobosea sp. P4_H5. Next base: position 268,678 of record NZ_JBFUKM010000011.1, read on the forward strand.
TCGCATCGGATCAGGCTTGCGCCTGTCCGGGGAAGGCACGGGGCAGAACAGGCCGGATCGCCCGACTGCCCGCGGGGCCTAGAACGGGATGTCGTCGTCGAGATGGCTCGACGAGCGCGAACCGCCGCTGCTGCTGCCACCGCCGCTCGCCATCGCCGGCTGGCGCGAGCCGCCGCCGACGGGGCTCGACCGGCCGAAGGAGCTACCGCCCGAAGAGCCCTCATCGCCATAGCCGCCGCCGCTGCTGCCGCCGAACTCGTCGCCGCCCTGGCCGCGGCTGTCGAGGATGGTGAGCTCGCCGCGGAAGCGCTGCAGCACGATCTCGGTCGTGTACTTCTCGACGCCCTGTTGGTCCTGCCATTTGCGGGTCTGCAGCTGGCCTTCGATGTAAATCTTCGAGCCCTTCTTCAGGTACTGCTCGGCGACCTTGGCGAGGTTCTCGTTGAAGATCACCACCGAATGCCACTCGGTGCGCTCCTTGCGCTCGCCCGACTGCTTGTCGCGCCAGGTTTCCGAGGTGGCGATCCGCAGATTGACCACCGGCTCGCCGCTGCCGAGGCGCCGTACCTCGGGGTCGCGCCCGAGATTGCCGACCAGAATGACCTTGTTGACGCTACCAGCCATGACAGGCTCCGTTTCCTGCGCACTTCACCACGAACCGGCCGATCGACCGGAGCCGGACCCTAGCCGGCCACGCGGGCACTATCAACGATGTTCCTGTTTTGTTCAAGGCACTTTGCACGGCTTGTCCCCGATAAAATTCGGGACTGCGGCAAAGCCCATGGCGCTTCGCCTGGCACTGGCGCGGCAGGCTTCATCGCGACGGGCAGCCGCCTCCGCGCAGCCTCAATAACCGAACTGTTCGCGCAGGATGCGCTCGTCCAGGCTGTGGCCGGGGTCGTGCATCATGACGAGATCGAGCGAGCGGTCGATCGCGATCTGCACCGAGATGACGTTGTCGATCTGGGTGTGGTCGGCGACGGCGCTGACCGGTCGCTTCTCGGCCTCCAGCACCGCGATCGTCACTCTGGCGTGGTCGGGCAGCAACGCGCCGCGCCAGCGCCGGGGCCGGAAGGGCGAAAGCGGGGTCAGCGCCAGGAGTGGCGCGTCGAGCGGCAGGATCGGGCCGTTCGCCGAGAGGTTGTAGGCGGTCGAGCCGGCCGGGGTCGCAAGCAGCACGCCGTCGGCGACGAGCTCGGACAGGCGCACCTGCCCGTCGACCGACAGGCGCAGCTTGGCCGCCTGGTAGGATCGGCGGAACAGCGAGACTTCGTTGATGGCGCGCGCCTCGACGCGCTTGCCGGTGCAATCGACTGCTGTCATCGCGAGCGGGTGGACCACGCTGCGCTGCGCCGCCTCGAGCCGCTGGCGCAGGCCGCGTTCACGGAATTCGTTCATCAGGAAGCCGACCGAGCCGCGGTTCATGCCGTAGATCGGCTTGGCCGTGCCCATGAAGCGATGCAGCGTCTGCAGCATCAGGCCGTCACCGCCGAGCGCGACGATCACCTCGGCATCAGCCGGATCGGCATCGCCATAGCGCTCGACCAGCTTGGCCCGTGCGGCCTCGGCCTCGGCCGTCTCGCTGGCGACGAAGGAGATGGCGGTGAAGCGCTCGGTCATCGCTGGTATCCGGCAGGCATGGCTCTAGGGCAGGGTGCGAAAAAATGAGAACCGGTTTTTCGCTGTGATCCGGCTCTAGCGGTCTAGCACGGCAGCCGACGGGATCGCGAGCCGCCCGGGGAACACGCCGCCAAAAAGAAAGGCCGGGGCGCATGCCCCGGCCTTTCCCAGCGGATGCGCGAGGGGTCTCAGATCGCGCTGCTCCACTGCACCGGTACGAGCTCGAAGCCGTTGCCCGCCTTGGCGATATGCCCGGTGGCGGGGAAGGGGGCGTGGTAGAAGCAGACCTGCATCTTGTCGGCGACCGCCATGTCGAGCAGCTTGCGGCGGGTGGCGGCGGCCTGCGGCCCGTCCATGTCGAATACCGCCGACCAGTCGGGATTGCGCACGAACAGGGCCGGGTGGTTGGTCGTGTCCGACAGCACCAGCAGCTTGCCGCTGCCTGAGGAAACGGCGAAGACGGTATGGCCGGGGGTATGGCCGGGCGCGGCGATCGCGGTCACGCCCGGCACGATCTCCTTGCCGGCCTCATACTGCTTCACATCCTTGGCGACCGGGCCGAAGACGCGGCGCACGCCGGCGAAAGCGCCCTTCATCGCCTCGGGGGCGGCGTTCATCTTGGCGTCGTCCATCCAGAACGCCCATTCGGCCGCCGGCACCATCACCTCGGCGTTCGGGAATACGGCCGTGCCGTTTTTCAGCCGGAAGCCGTTGATGTGGTCGCCATGGAAATGGCTGAAGATCACGGTCGAGACGTTCTTCGGGTCGAGCCCGGCGGCCTGGAAGTTCTTCATCCAGGCGCCCGAGGTCGGCGCGCCGGAATCGCCGTTTCCGGTGTCGATCAGGGTGATCTTGTCGCCGATCTGCAGCGCCAGCGTGGTGAAGGTGATCGAGAGGGCGTCGCTCGGCAGATAGGCCTGCTCCATTGCTTTCTTGACGTCGGCGAGCTCGGCATTGCGCACGAAGCCTTCGAGCGGGCGCTTGGCGAAGCCGTCGTTCAGGGCGGTGACGGTGATGTCGCCGACCTTGTAGCGGTAGAATCCCGGGTTCTGGTTCACGGACGCTCCTTGCGCGCGGGCCGGCGCGATGCCGGCGGGCAGGTCGAGCGCGGCAGCTGCAGCGAGCGCGCCGGCGCCTGCCATCACAGTGCGGCGCGAGGGTTCGAAACGGGCCATCGATCAGGCTCCAACAACGAGAGGGGCACGACTTCTCCCGAATGGCGCCCCGCCAGCCAGAATCGTGCCCTGGGCATTGCTCAGCCCGAGCGCAAAGCTAGCTGCACGGACAATGCCTTCAACCGCCGTATTGTTGCCTTGGGTCAATTATCCGTGAAGTTGCCCAGCGCAGCGGAGCTTGAGCCGGCGGCTTGAATCGATTTCTGCGGCGAAACGGCCTCGCCCTTGAAATCGGGATCGTTTCAGCGCTCGGCCTGGGTCGAGCTCGGATCGGAGCGGCCCCGCGCGAACGCCTTGAGCAGGGCGGCGCAGAGCGCGAGCGAGGCGAGCGCGCCATGGCCGGAACAGCCGGCGACCAGCGCCTCATAGGTCTGCTCCTCGGTCGCGACCGATTGCAGGCTCCAGTTCCAGTCCGGCGCCTTCTCGCGGATGACGTTGACCGCGACGTCGATCTCGGCGCTGATCCGGCCGATCGCCTTCCAGAGCGAGCCCTGCTGGTAGATGCCGCCGGGCGGGGTGCGCGGGGCGAGCAGCGTGGTCGGCTTGCGCCGGACGGTGAAGCCGAGCGCCTCATAGATGTCGGCGTCGAGATTGCGGTCGGGGCGGCCGGTGCGCTCGCAGCGTTGCGCGAGGGCGAGCAATTGGTCGCGCTGGTCGGCAGAGGTCATCGCTCGGTGGGCTCCGGTCGTCCTCGTCGTCGCGGCGGCATGGCAAGCAAGCGACAGGCCACCGAAATCGGATGGTGCCGGCGGAGAGGATCGAACTCCCGACCTTCGGTTTACAAAACCGCTGCACTACCGCTGTGCTACGCCGGCCCTGTGCGCTGCGGTATCAGGCCGGTGGGGCGAGGGCAAGGCCGGCGACACGCTGTCCTATGCCGAAGCGGCCGCTTGGCGCAGCGCCCACCTCCGGCGAAAGCGTGATCCGCGATCGCGCTCGATCCGCCAGTTGAGCTCGCCCAGCGTGGCGGAACTGCCACATCCCATCCATTTGGCCTGTTGTGAACCGCTGTTCATTGCCTTGCGTGCCGCGCTGCCTGAGCCTGCACGAGGGTGAGAGGGCAGGATTGGTGTCGGAGACGATCTTTCGGACGCTTGCGGTGAGCAGGCTGGCTCGGCCTGTGCCGGGCGTGATGTCGTCTGCCGTCTCCCTGCGCGCGCTCATGCTGGCGGCAGGGCTCGCGCTGCTCGCTGCTCCGCCCGCCGCTCTCGCCCAGTCGGTGACCGGCACCGGCGACCTCGATCCGAGCCTTCCCGCGCCGCTGCCGGACTGGAATCTCGGCGCCGCCAACCTCAACGTCGGCTATCGCTACACCGGCACGCTGACCATCGAGAATGGCGGCACGGTCTCGAACCGAATTGGGTTCGTCGGCACGGTCGCCGGCTCCACCGGCACAGTGACGGTGACGGGCACGGGGTCGACCTGGATCAATAGCTCGGTGCTGAATGTCGGTCTTGGGGGCACCGGCACGCTGACCATCGAGAATGGCGGCACGGTCTCGAATACCAGAGGCTCTGTCGGCGTTGACCCCACCAGCGTCGGGGCGGTGACGGTCATGGGCGCGGGCTCGACCTGGTCCAATAGTAGCGACCTTGTTGTCGGTTTTTCCGGCACCGGAAACCTGACGATCGCAGATGGCGGGCGGGTCACGAACAATGCGTTCTCCTATTTGGGCTTCTCTCCCGGCAGCAGCGGTACGGTGACGGTGACCGGCGCAGGTTCCACTTGGGCCAATGCCGGTCTTCTCCGTGTCGGCTTTTTCGGCACTGGCACGCTGACCATCGCGGATGGCGGCACGGTCTCGAACACGGATACCTTTGTCGGTTACATGACTGGCAGCACCGGCACCGTGACGGTGACCGGCGCCGGCTCGACCTGGATCAACAGCGGCGAGCTCCATGTCGGCTCTGAGGGCACCGGCACGCTGACTATCGCCGATGGCGGCAAGGTATCGAACACCGTCGGAGTTGCCGGGCTTGAGTCCAGCGGTACCGGCACGGTGACGGTGACCGGCGCCGGCTCGACCTGGACCAACAGCTCTGATCTCTACGTCGGCCATCAAGGCACCGGCACGCTGACCATCGAGAATGGCGGCAAGGTCTCGAATACCAGGGGCTCTGTCGGCGTTGGCACCGCGAGCGTCGGTGCCGTGACGGTGACCGGCGCCGGCTCGACCTGGACCAATAGCAGCGGGCTCTTTGTCGGCTACTCCGGCACCGGTACGCTGACCATCGCCGCTGGCGGCAAGGTCACGAGCGCCGGCAGTGGTGGGGGCCCTGCCGGCTCTATCGGCGTCATGGCTGGCTCCACCGGCACGGTGACGGTGACCGGTGCGGGCTCGAGCTGGACCAATGTCGGCTCACTCGAGGAAGGCGATCTTCATGTCGGCGCGGCCGGGACCGGCACGCTGATCGTCGAGAATGGCGGCGCGGTCTCGAGTGTCTCCGGCTATATCGGCTTTGCCTCCGGCAGCAGCGGCACGGTGACGGTGACTGGTGCCGGCTCGGCCTGGACCTTTAACGGCATCCTCGCTGTCGGCGCTGAAGGCGCCGGCACGCTGACCATCGAAAATGGCGGAAAGGTCTCCGGCACCAACGGAGGCTATATCGGACAACGTAGCGGCAGCACCGGCGTGGTGACGGTAACCGGCGCCGGCTCGACCTGGAACGGTGGCCCTGGCCTCTATGTCGGCTATGGCGGCACCGGCACGCTGACCATCGATAAAGGTGGCTCAGTCGTAACACGTGGGGGGACGGTCATTGGATCTGGCGGCACGGGCACGCTGAACCTGGTCGGCGATGCCAGCAGCGGCCGTGGCGTGCTGGAAGCCAACTACATCATCGTCAACCCCGGAGGCACGCTCAATCTGGACGGCGGCATCCTGCGCGCGCGCATGAGCTCGTCATGGTTTCTCGACAGTTATGGCGTGGTGACCATCGGCGCCAACGGCGCCTTCTTCGACAGCAACGGCTACGACATCGACGTTTCGGCCAATCTCGGCGGCAGTGGCGGGCTGACCAAACAG